>NZ_JBHVSZ010000001.1:0-822819 GCF_042884885.1 Arthrobacter sp. NPDC058097 | reverse complement strand
GCGAACTACGAATACGCCTTCTACTGGCACCTGTTCCTGGACGGATCCATCGAGTTCCTCGTCAAGGCCACCGGCATCCTCTCCACCGCCGGCCAGACCCCGGGCGAGAAGAGCCCGTACGGGCAGTCACTGAACAACGACGGGCTCTACGCCCCCATCCACCAGCACATGTTCAACGTCCGCATGGACTTCGAACTCGACGGACCCAACAACGCGGTCTACGAAGTCGACATGGAATACCCCGAGCACAACCCGACCCACACCGCGTTCATGGCCGTGGACCGGCTCCTGGAAACGGAACAGGCCGCGATCCGCAAAACCGACGAGGCCAAGCACCGCTTCTGGAAAATCGTCAACCACGACTCCAAAAACATCGTCAACGAACCCGTCGCCTACCGGCTGATCCCCACCAACGGGATCCAACTCGCCGCCGGGGACGAGTCCTACGTCTCCAAACGAGCCCAGTTCGCAAGGAACAACCTCTGGGTCACCGCCTACGACCGGACCGAACGCTTCGCCGCTGGCGAGTACCCCAACCAGGCCACCGGCGCCGACGACGGCCTGCACATCTGGACCCAAAAAGACCGGAACATCGTCGATCAGGACCTCGTAGTCTGGTACACCTTCGGCATGCACCACGTCGTCCGCCTCGAAGACTGGCCCGTCATGCCCCGCCAGAACATCGGCTTCATGCTCGAACCCCACGGCTTCTTCAACCAAAACCCCACCCTCAACCTCCCCACCGAAACCCGCAGCACCACCAACGGACACTGCTCCATCGGCAACGGACACTAACCCCGCAGAAACCCCTCACCCAGAACCACCAGAACCACCAGCACCAACAACCGGTCCCCGATGCTGCCCACGGGCAGCATCGGGGACCTACCCCTTTCCCCACCCAAAAATTTTTTCCCAACGACAAAACGGCGGCACCCTTTCGGGTGCCGCCGTTTTGCGTGCTGCCGGGTTCCTAGGCCGTCACCGGAGCCCGTGGTTGTGTGCCAGCGCGATCGCCTCGGTGCGTGAGCCGACGTCGAGCTTCTTGAAGAGGTTCCGCACATGGAACTTGACCGTGTTCTCGCTGATGCCCATCGCCGCGGCGATGGTGCGGTTGCGGTTTCCGGCGGCGAGGTGCTGGAGCACCTCGAGTTCCCGGGCGGCAAGGTTCCATCCGGCGACATCCCCGGCCGGGCGCGTGGGTAGGTCGAGGGGTAGGGATACGAAGACGTCTGCACCCCAGCCTGGCATGACGTCCATACGCAGCTGTCCGGTAAGCGCCTGGACCCGGCGGTCGAGGCGGGTGATGCTCGGCGAGTCGGCGGCGAGTGCACCGCGGCCGTCGTCGCGCACGTTGATCAGCAGGTTTTCGCCGTCGCAGTCCCACTGGGTGCGGATTCTGCTGACCTCGGGTTGCTCCATCATGGCCAGCACGAGTCCGCGGACCACAGCCCTTGCCGCGTGGGCGACTTCGCCGGGAAGGGCCCGTCCATTCAGCGGCGGTTCGATGAACTCGGCCTCGATGCCGCTGTAGCCGGTGAGCGGCCGCAGGTCCTCGCGCAGGCGTTCGAAGGCCTTGGCAACGGGCTCTTCCACCAGGTCGGTCGTGCGGTCGCTGAGGGTGCGCAGCCGGACCAAGGCCTTGGCGGTGAGGTCCGTGACGGTGGTGCGGGCCGCTGCATTGTCCATCGAGGAAGAACGCAGGGCCGCCAGGAGGGTCTCCAGGGTGGTGGAGTGCAGGTCGGTCAGTTCCGCCGTCACACGGATGCGTTCGGCTGAGGCCGCCCGGGATTCCAATAGGTACGACGGCGGAGCATCGGCCACCTTCTCCTGGATCCGCCGGGCAGCAAGGCCCCACAGATACCGCACCAGGTCCAGGCCGGCGTTGTCCCCTGCATCGGCTGGCTGGGGATCCGTGAGGACGAGGAGGGCCTGGCTGGCGGCGTGTTTGAGGGCGAGAGCGGGCCGGGACTTGCCGGCCAGCTCGGCTTCGCCGAACCAGGGGGTCTCATCCGAAAGCGTGGCACGGAGGGTGTCCAGTTCGGCGATGGAAACGCGGGAAATGATCTCCTCCGCACCCGCCTTCTTCTGCGGCCGCCCCGTGCAGTCCTCTGTGAAGATGACCAGCGCGCTGCTTCCCAGGTAGGGGAGCAAGGCATCACGCAGCCGCTCCGCTATTTGAAGCAACGGGGCATCGGCTACGGCTGCCACGGAATGCAGCAGAGGCCACGGCAGGTCTGAAAGGGGCTTATTCGACGCCTTCGTCGGCTGGTCGGTGACTGCGCTCATTCGGGTAGTTTACCGGCTACCCAGTCCGAAAGTGTAGTAAAAACCGTCAGAAAACAGTGTTACTCCTACCCATTAGTTTCGGAAGTATGGGTGTCAACCGGAAAGCATCCGTACGGCCGCTGCAGGCCGACGACCGAATCAAAGGGGATTAATTGTGAATCCGACAGCAACCGCGACGCGTATCGCAGACAACGCCACCACACTTGACTGGACGTCCGAGGACCAGCGTGCGGTCGACACTCTCCGGGTTTTGGCCGCCGACGCCGTCGAGAAGGTGGGCAACGGCCACCCCGGCACGGCAATGAGCCTGGCCCCGGCCGCCTACCTTCTGTTCCAGAAGCTGATGCGCCACGACCCGCGCGACCCGGAGTGGATCGGCCGTGACCGCTTCATCCTGTCACCGGGGCACTCCTCGCTGACGCTGTACAGCCAGCTGTTCTTCTCCGGCTACGGCCTGGAACTGAAGGACCTGGAAGCCCTGCGCACGTGGGACGCACTGACCCCCGGCCACCCGGAGTACAAGCACACCCCGGGCGTGGAAATCACCACCGGCCCGCTGGGCCAGGGCCTCGCCTCCTCCGTTGGCTTCGCATACTCCCAGCGCCGCCAGCGGGGCCTGTTCGACGCCGATGCTCCCGCCGGCGAGAGCCCGTTCGACCACACCATCTGGGTCATCGCGTCCGACGGCGACATCCAGGAAGGCGTGACCTCTGAGGCCTCCTCCCTGGCCGGCCACCAGGAACTCGGCAACCTTGTGGTCATCTACGACGAGAACCACATCTCCATCGAGGACGACACCGACATCGCCTTCACCGAGGACGTCCTGAAGCGCTACGAAGCCTACGGCTGGCACACCCAGCGCGTTGACTGGACCGAGTCTGGCGAGTACGTCGAAGACGTTCAGGAGCTCTACTCCGCGCTCCTGGCTGCGAAGGCCGAGACCTCCAAGCCGTCCATCATCTCGCTGCGCACCATCATCGGCTACCCGGCCCCCAAGAAGCAGAACACCGGCAAGATCCACGGTTCGGCCCTCGGCGCTGACGAAGTTGCAGCCCTGAAGGAAGTGCTGGGCTTCGATCCCGCCAAGTCCTTCGAGGTGGACGCCGACGTGCTGGCCCACGCTCGGCGTGTGGTGGACCGCGGCGCGGCTGCCCGCAAGGAATGGGAGGAGTCCTTCTCCGTCTGGCAGTCCGCCAACCCGGAAGCCGCTGCCCTGCTGGAGCGCGTCGAGGCCCGCCAGCTTCCCGCCGGGCTCGACGCCGCGCTGCCGGTCTTCGAAGCCGGCAAGGACGTCTCCACCCGTGCCGCGTCCGGCAAGGTCCTGAACGCCATCGGCCCGGTCATGCCGGAACTCTGGGGCGGCTCGGCCGACCTCGCCGAGTCGAACAACACCACCATCGAGGGATCGCCGTCGTTCATCCCGGCCTCGCGCTCCACTGAAGCGTGGAAGGGCAACCCGTACGGCCGCGTCCTGCACTTCGGCATCCGCGAGCACGCTGCAGCCTCGATCGTGAACGGCATCAGCCTCCACGGCAAGACCCGCGCATTCTCCGGCACCTTCCTGATCTTCAGCGACTACCAGAAGCCGGCCATCCGCCTTGGCGCGCTGATGGGGGTCCCGTCCATCTATGTGTGGTCGCACGACTCCATCGGACTCGGCGAAGACGGCCCCACCCACCAGCCGGTGGAACAGCTCGCCACCCTGCGTGCGATCGTCGGCCTGGACGTCGTCCGCCCGGCCGACGCCAACGAGGTTGGCATCGCGTGGAAGACCATCCTGGAGAACCACGGGAACCCGGCCGGCATCGTTCTGACCCGCCAGAACGTGCCGACCTTCGCCCGCGGCGAGGGTACTGCCCAGGGTGACACCTTCGCCTCCCCGGCCGGTGTGGCCAAGGGCGGTTACGTCCTGGCCGAGGCGTCCAGGGACGGCAAGACCGTGAACGCGCAGGTCATCCTGATCGGCACCGGCTCCGAGGTCCAGCTGGCCGTCCAGGCCCGCGAGGCACTCCAGGCCGAGGGCATCGCCGCCCGCGTGGTCTCCATGCCGTGCGTCGAGTGGTTCAACAAGCAGGACGCCGCCTACCGCGAGGCAGTCCTGCCCGCATCGGTCAAGGCCCGCGTTTCCGTCGAAGCCGGACTTGCCCTGGGCTGGAAGGAATTCGTCGGCGACGCCGGCCGCTCCATCAGCCTCGAGCACTACGGAGCCTCCGCCGACTACAAGCGCCTGTTCCGGGAATTCGGCATCACCGCAGAAGCAGTCGCGGCCGCTGCCAAGGACTCCCTCGCCGCCGCAGCCAACTAACTTTTGAAGGAAGAAACAAGCCATGACCAACGCAACACCCACCGCACAGCTTTCTGAAGCAGGTCTGTCCATCTGGCTGGACGACCTCTCCCGGGAGCGGCTCGACAGCGGCAGCCTGCAGAAGCTCATCGACCAGAAGAACGTCGTCGGCGTGACCACCAACCCGTCCATCTTCCAGGCCGCGATCACCTCCGGCACGGACTACGACGCCAAGATCGCCGAACTTGCCGCGCAGGGCGCCGGCGTCGAGGAGACGATCTTCGAGATCACGACGACGGACGTCGCCGATGCCTGCGACCTCTTCGCCCCGATCGCCGCCGCCACCAACGGCATCGACGGCCGTGTCTCCATCGAGGTGGACCCCCGCCTGGCCTGGGACACCGAGGGCACGATCGCCGAAGCGAAGAACCTGTTCAAGAAGGTCGACAAGGACAACGTCCTGATCAAGATCCCCGCCACGATCGAAGGCCTCGCAGCCATCACCGCGGTCCTGGCCGAAGGCATCAGCGTCAACGTGACCCTGATCTTCTCGCTGGAGCGCTACCGGGCAGTCATCAACGCCTTCCAGGCCGGGCTCAAGCTGGCCAAGGACAACGGCCATGACCTGTCCAAGATCCACTCCGTGGCCTCGTTCTTCGTGTCCCGCGTGGACAGCGAGATCGACAAGCGCCTGGATGCGATCGGCACCGACGCAGCCAAGGCTCTCAAGGGCAAAGCGGGCGTTGCCAACGCCCGCCTCGCCTACCAGGTCTACGAGGAGCTCTTCTCCACGGAACGCTGGGCAGTTCTGGCTGAAGCCGGCGCGCGTCCGCAGCGTCCCCTGTGGGCCTCCACCGGCGTGAAGGACCCGGCCTACCCGGACACCCTCTATGTCACCGAGCTCGTCGCTGCCGGCATCGTCAACACCATGCCGGAGAAGACCCTGGACGCCACGTTTGACCACGGCGTAGTCACCGGTGACACCATCACCGGCACCTACGGGGAAGCCAACAGGGTCCTCACCGCCCTCGAACACCTCGGCGTCTCCTACAACAACGTCGTCGCCCTGCTGGAATCCGAAGGCCTGGACAAGTTCGTGGCCAGCTGGAACGAACTCCTGGCCGACGTCAACAGCGCCCTCACTACTGCGCGGAAGGCGTCCTAGCCGCCGCATTGCAGCCCCGGCTTCCGCCATCCGTCCTGACTGCGTGGGGACCCCTTTGGGGGTCCCCACGCAGCGCTTACCCAGATCACTGAAAGGCAGACACCATGTCCGTTTCACCCCTGAATTGCTGCATCAACCCCAGCATCCTCTCGGCAGACTTCGTCAACCTCGAAGCCGAGCTGGCGCGGATCAGCAACGCCGACGCCGTGCACGTGGATGTCATGGACAACCACTTCGTGCCGAACCTGACCATCGGCCTGCCCGTTGTGGAACGGATCCAAAAAGTCAGCCCCGTCCCGCTCGACGCCCACCTCATGATTTCCAACGCCGACCGCTGGGCACCCCAGTTCGCTGACGCCGGCCTGAGCTCGGTGACATTCCACGTCGAGGCGTCCGACGCGCCCATCAAACTCGCCCGCGAACTCCGCGCCCGCGGATCCAAGGCAGGCATGGCACTGCGCCCGGCCACGCCGGTGGAACCGTACCTGGACATGCTCACCGAACTGGACATGCTGTTGCTCATGACGGTCGAGCCGGGCTTCGGCGGCCAGGCATTCCTGGACGTCGTGCTGCCCAAGATCCGACGCGCCCGTGCCGCGGTCGAGGGGGCCGGGGTGAATGTGGCCATCCAGGTGGACGGCGGCATTACTGAAGAAACCATCGTCCGCGCTGCCGAGGCCGGCGCCAACGTCTTCGTGGCCGGATCGGCCGTGTACGGCAAGCCGTCACCCGAGGACGCCATCGAGTCGCTGCGGGCAAAGGGCCAGCTCGCCTTTGGCCCGGCATCGAGCCCCAACAACGTCATATTCCAGCAAGCCTAAAGGACCACTCATGCGCGTTCATATCGCAACCGACCACGCCGGCATGGAACTGAGCTCCCACCTCATCACGGCGCTGTCAGCCAGCGGCTACGAGATGGTGGACCATGGGCCTGCCGCCTACGACGCCGAGGATGACTACCCCGCGTTCTGCATCAACGCCGCGGCTGCCGTCGTCGCGGACCAGGCCGCAGGCGTGGACGCCCTGGGCATCGTGCTGGGCGGCTCGGGCAACGGGGAGCAGATCTCTGCCAACAAGGTCAAGGGCGTGCGGGCAGCGCTGGCCTGGAACCTGGACACGGCCAAACTGGCCCGTCAGCACAACAACGCCAACGTTGTCGCAGTCGGCGGGCGCCAGCACACTGTTGAAGAGGCCACCGAACTGATCAAGGCCTTCCTGGCCGAACCTTTCACCAACGCCGAGCGCCACGAACGCCGCATCGGCAAGATTGCCACCTTTGAGTCCACCGGCGAGGTTGTCGAATAGCATGCCCATTGCAACCCCAGAGATTTATGCCGACATGATCGACCGTGCCAAGAAGGGCGGCTACGCGTTCCCGGCGGTCAATGTGACCTCTTCGCAGACCTTGAATGCGGCTTTGCGCGGTTTCGCAGAGGCCGAGTCTGATGGCATCGTGCAGGTTTCCACCGGCGGTGCGGCGTACTGGTCCGGCGCGTCGACGAAGGACATGGTCGCCGGGTCGCTGGGCTTCGCCGCGTTCGCCCGTGAGGTGGCGAAGAACTACAACGTGAACATCGCCCTGCACACGGACCACTGCCCCAAGGACAAGCTGGACAGTTTCGTGCTGCCGCTGCTGGCCGCGTCCGAGGCCGAGGTCAAGGCCGGCCGGAACCCGCTGTTCAACTCGCACATGTGGGACGGTTCGGCCGAGACGCTGCAGGAGAACCTGCGGATCGCCCGTGAGCTGCTGGAGCGGGCTGCTGCGGCGAAGATCATCCTCGAGGTCGAGATCGGCACGGTCGGCGGCGAGGAGGACGGTGTGGAGCACGAGATTAACGAGAAGCTCTACACCACGGTCGAGGACGCGCTGGCCACGATCGATGCCCTGGGTGCCGGGGAGAACGGCCGGTACATCACGGCGCTGACGTTCGGTAACGTGCACGGGGTGTACAAGCCGGGCGGGGTGAAGCTGCGTCCGGAGATCCTGAAGGACATCCAGGCCCAGGTGGGTGCCAAGATCGGCAAGGACAACCCGTTCGACCTGGTGTTCCATGGCGGTTCGGGGTCCTCGGACCAGGAGATCGCGGACGCCGTCTCGTATGGTGTGATCAAGATGAACATCGACACGGACACGCAGTACGCGTACACGCGTCCGGTGGCGGACCACATGTTCCGCAACTACGACGGCGTGCTGAAGGTCGACGGCGAAGTGGGCAACAAGAAGACCTACGACCCCCGCGTCTGGGGCGCCTCCGCCGAAGCCGGCCTCGCCGCCCGCGTTGTCGAGGCAACCCAGCGGCTATGTTCCGCAGGCAAGACCTTCTAACTGTCGGACGAGCTCCTTTTAACCACCAGAACCTTGAAAGCGATGATATGAGCAACACATCAACCAACGGGCCGGAAGCCGGGACTGTCTACCGCGTCCACATAGGTACCGATCACGCAGGCCTGGAATTGAGCCGCACGCTGCAGCACGAACTGGCGAGCCTCGGGTTTGACGTGGTGGACCACGGCCCCACAGAGTACGACGCCCAGGACGACTACCCGCGTTTCTGCATCAGTGCCGCCGAGGGCGTCGCCCGAGACCTCAACGACAACCGGCCAAGCCTCGGAATTGTCATCGGCGGCTCCGGCAACGGCGAGCAGATCGCGGCGAACAAAGTCAGGGGCATCCGCGCCGCTTTGGTTTGGAACGAGTCAACAGCACGCCTGGCCCGGCAGCACAACGACGCGAACGTCATCGCCATCGGCGCCCGCGAGCACACGCCGGAGGAATGCCGCCAGCTCGCGGTCCTTTTCCTGCAGGAGCCTTTCACCCAGGACTCCCGGCACAAGCGCCGCATTGCGCAGATCGCGGACTATGAAACCTGCCTCACCCCGCTGGCATGCGAGATTAGCCGAAGGGACGCGCTGGTACGCATGGACCGCAGCGTGGGAATCCCTCAACCCGCTTAGCGATCTTCGCGTCCTGGTGATAGACGGACGCAGGCTGGTTGGCGAGCTTTATCTACTATCAGGCCCTGACCGCCGTCGAACTCTAACCCGGGAGGAGTTTTTGTCCAGATCTCGCGACTTCAAGGGGGTTTAGAGCCCATTATCTGGACAAAAACTCGGGGGAGTAAGGGAAGTACGACGCCAGCCGGTCACCATGTGCGGTGACCGGCCGGCGTCGTGATCAATTATGAGCCGAACAAAGCCGGGGAGCCGGCGGGGCGGTGGGTGGCGATCAGCCCGCTGGCCATCCGCCGGGCGCGGCGCATCCTGATGAAGGGCTCGATCATCGCAGCCGCCGAAGGTGACCGGCTCTCGGCCCGTGGGGGAGACTCTTCTGCCCCGTCATTCACAGCGGCTTGTTGCCCTCGGTTTCTGCCTCCGGGTCCACGTCGTTCCCGTAATGCGTGGCGGCAGCGAGCCCGGCCACCTGCTGGTCCGCGTTGGTCTGGCCCGGAGGCAGCCGTTTCCCCTCGCTGCCGGCGGTCTCCTGGTCGGCGCCGGGCACCACATCTTCCCTCAGGTGCGGATCGCGGGGCAGGTCTGAGCTTTCTTCCTTGTTCGTCATGAACTCAGGGAAGCAGCTACTCCGGGCCGCCGCAATAGCACGGCCGCGCCATGGATGCAGCCCCGGCGATTCAGCGCTGACGACACAGCCCAACGGCGCCGGTTCCCTAGAAGGGCGGGGGTTCGGGTGCCGCGGAGTGGTCCGGTGGTTTCGGTGTTCGTTCTGGTGGTTCGCCGGGGTGGAAGGTGTAGTCGGGTTCGCATCCGGCGGCGGGGCGGGGGCAGCCGGGGAACCGGCAGGTTTTGTCGCGGGAGTTCAGGTAGCGGCGGAGTGCTTTGGGTGGGCGGTAGGCGGTGCGGCCGGCGCCGAGGGCCTGGCCGGTGGTGCAGTCGGTGAAGAGCCGTTGCCAGGTGGGGGCGAGGGCGGCCAGGCGCCGGGCCATCGCGGCATCGATCAGCCGGTAGCCTTCGAGCTCGGCCTGTTCGGCACCCTCGCCGGATTCGGCGTTGCTGAGGACGTGCCGGAGCGGGATGGTCACGACGATCTCGGCGCGGAACGTCCCGGTTTCCGGTCCGTCAGTTCCACCGAACGGCCCGTCTCCACTGAAAGGCCCGTCTTCGCTGAGGAGCTCGTCGGACCCGCCGAAAAGCCTGGCGGGCCCGCCCAGGAATCGGTAGGTGAATGCGTCAGCGCGCAGCTCCGGGAGCGTGTTGTGATCCGGCGTGGCGTGTTGTTCGGGCTGGGCTCCGGGTTCGGTGGCGTGGGCTTGGCGTGCGTGGTGGTCGAGTCCGTTGTAGATGGCGAGCCCGGTTTCTGCTGGCAGGCGTGCGGTGAGGGTGCACATGCCGTCGGGTTCGGCCGTGAACCAGACCCCGCGTTCACGCTGGGCGGCTTCTTTGCGGGTGGTGAGGCTTTCGGGGTGGAGACGCTCGCGCAGCCGCCGCAGGCAGGAGCGGAACTCGGACGGGGTGCGGCGGCGGCCGTGCCGGGTCCGGGTCCGCTGGAGGGCGATGGCGGCGAAGTTTTCGGCGTGCGAGGCGGGGAGGGAGCGGGCCTGGTCCAGGATGATCCGGGCGTGCGCGTCGGAGATCTCACCCGCCTCGACCGCTTCAAGGACTTGCCACTGGGACGTGGCGAGGTCGCCGGCGTCATTCAGCCAGCGCGCGGCGGTGCCTTCGGAGAGGGCGCAGGTGGTGGACACCTCGCTGACGGCCAGGGCATGGGCCTCGTCCCCGCCGAAGCGGACCGGCTGGTTCTCCATCCGCGCTGGTGATTCTTCGCCCATCGCTTCCTCGACCCGTGCCAGGGCGCGCAATTTCACCGCTGTTGCCCAGGCGATGACCCGGTCGGCCGACTCCACCACACCGAGCGCTTCGTCGGCCGTGAGGAACGACGGGAGCGGGACGCTCAGGGTGCCGGCCAGCAGTGAATCCTCCCGGTCCGTGAAGTCCACCGCCGGAACCCACACCCCGCCACCGCTGACCGCCGTAACTTCCATGCCGCACCCCCTCCCGGAAACCCTTGGCCTCTGAAATCCCGCCGGCATCTCCCCTCACCGGACACTCCCAGACTAGGAGGAGGGTCTGACATTTTTAATGCTGAGCCCGGGGGAGGGGAACAAGTGTCCGTTCGCGCTGAGGGGGGCCGCGCCGAGGTGGGACCGCCTAGGCCGTGGCTTCGTCGTCCTCGTTGGGGTCAGCCGTGAGCGTGTGGTCGACCTGGGCTGATTCGATGAGCTGCGTCATGGCAACGTGGATTTCCTCCGCCTGCGCGTGGGTGAGGCCGAGCTTGGCCAGCATGGTGCCGGGGACGCCCATGGCCTTGTCGCGCAGTGCCGCACCTTCGGGGGTCAGGCCGACTGCAAGGGACCGTTCATCGCCGGGAACGCGGCGGCGGGTCACGTATCCCAAGGCCTCGAGGCGCTTAAGCAGCGGGGATAGTGTGGCCGGAACCAGGAGGAGGGCGTCGCTGATTTCCTTGACCGAACGCGGACTCTTCTCCCACAGCGCCAGCATCACCAGGTACTGCGGGTGGGTCAGGTTCAGCTCCTGCAGCACGGGCCGGTAGGCGCCGATGACGGTGCGCGAGGCGACAGCCAGAGCGAAGCAGAGCTGCCGCTCGAGCAGGAGGTCTTCGTCGCTCCCTGAGGGGGAAGTCATGAAGCCATGATATCGAAGTGCCGAAACCGCCTACGGGAACATGGCGAGGAACAGGAACGCGGCGAACAGCACCAAGTGGATGGCCCCCTGCAGCCGGGTGGCTCGGCCGGGCACAACGGTGAGTGTTCCCACGATGACGGTCAGCAGGAACAGGACTATCTGCGTGCCGCCGAGCCCCAGCGTCAGCGGTCCCTGCAGCCAGATGCTGGCCACGGCGATGGCAGGAATCGTGAGGCCGATGCTGGCAATTGCCGAGCCATAGGCCAGGTTGAGGCTGATCTGGATCCTGTTCCGTGAGGCGGCCCGGGTGGCGGCAAGACCCTCCGGCAGCAGCACCAGGAGTGCGATGACAACGCCCACAAAGGACTCCGGAATCCCGGCTCGGCTGACGCCCGCCTCGATGACCGGGGATACAGTTTTGGCCAGTCCGACGACGGCGACCAGCGCCGCGCACAGCAGCGCCAGGCTTGTGTAGGTGGCCCGGTTGGTCGGGGTGGGTCCATGGCCGCCGTCCTCGCCGTCGTCGGAAACGACGGGAAGGAAAAAGTGGCGGTGGCGGACGGTCTGGGTCAGCACGAACACGCCGTACAGGGCAAGCGAGGCAACGGCCGCGAAGCCCAGCTGCAAGGGTGAAAACTCTGGCCCGGGCCGCGACGTCGTGAAGGTTGGCAGGACCAGCGTCAGGGTGGCCAGCGTGGTGACCACGGCCAGGGCGGCACCGGCTCCCTCGGGGTTGAACCGCGGAATGCCGTACCTTCGGGCGCCAACGAGCAGGGCAATCCCCACGATGCCGTTGGCAGTGATCATGACAGCGGCGAAGACAGTGTCCCGCGCCAGCGAATGGCTTCCCTCGCCGCCGGACGCGATCAGCGTGACGATGAGGGCCACCTCGATGACGGTCACGGCGACGGCCAGCACAAGCGATCCGAAGGGCTCACCGACGCGCTGCGCCACCACTTCGGCGTGATGCACCGCCGCCAGGACGGCGCCCACCAGGACCACCGCGATGACGGTTGCCAGGGCCGGGCCGGGGGAGACTCCCCAGGTCACAGCCAGCAGGATCAGGCCGACGACGGAAACGACGGCGGTCCAGGACGATCGGAGCCGGGCCAGCACAGCGCTATCTTCTCAGTGCCGGCCCTTCAGGGCTAGCCCTCACACTCCGAGCAGTACTTCTTGCCGTCCTTTTCCCGCGCGAGCTGGCTGCGGTGGTGGACCAGGAAGCAGGACATGCAGGTGAACTCGTCTTCCTGCACCGGAACAACCTGGATCAGCAGCTCTTCGTGCGACAGGTCGGCACCGGGAAGGTCAATGCCCTCGGCGGTGTCCGCTTCCTCCACGTCAAGCAGGGCAGTCTGGGATCCGCCCTGCCGGGACTGGATAGCCTCCAGGGACTCGTTGGCCGGCTGGTCCTCTTGGGCCACGCGAGGGGCGTCGTAGTCAGTTGCCATGGTTCTTACTCCTTCGGCTGTACGCCGGACGACGCACATTTCGCAGGACTCAACGAGTGGGCGCCGCCAGGTATTCCCGGTAACCGGGGACGGGTTAAGGTCCCCAAAGTTTAGAGGATGATTTCGCGGGTCATGCCGAAGGGGACCTCTCGGAAAGCGTGGCGGTGTAGCTTCCTGGCTTGTTGCGGGTGACCATGATCCCGTGTGTTCCGGTGAGAATGGCCGCTTCCTGAAGGCACTTGACGGCGGCATCGAGCCTCTCGTCGAGGATCTTGCGGTCGTCGACCTGGATGTCGATGGTATTGGTGGTGCTGGGCATGGGTGTCCTTGGGCTGTTAGTAAGTTTTTGAGCTGTGCAGAGTTTCTGGGCCGCTCGCGAACCGGCGGCAGGGCACTCCGGGCTGTCTGCGTAAGCAGCAACGGCCGGATGCCGATATGTGCGGCCTGTAGGCTGCTGGTGCACCGCCCCCACGGGCTCTGATGGAAGCCGGCTCACGCGTACGGTTCGCGTGATCATGTCGGTGCTCTGCGAAAAATTAGAACGTGAGCTCAAAACTTTTGTCAAGATACGCCGGTGGGAGCACAAGCGGGACGGAGCCCCAAAAACACCAGGAAACCCTAGGCCCCTTCCCGCACCGCTTCCTCGATCCGCCGTGGCTATCCAGCAGGGCCGTGTGACCTGCGCAACAGGGTTGTGACGACTCTGTGTGCCGGGTGGGCAATGGCGATGTGCCGCCGGGTTAGGCTGTTCCGTGCTTCGTCTGAAACGCCTCGCGGTTCTTAGCCTTTTCGCGTTCTGCGCCATCACGGCGTGCGCGTTCTGGCTACTCGGCGCGACCAATGCGGGCCTGTCCGGCGCGGGGACACATGCAGCCCAACCGGCCCCGCCCCAGATTGCGGGGAAGTTCGTCCCGCTGGCCAGCGGGAGCGCTCATGCCGTGAACATCACCAGGACCGTAGACCCGGGCTGGCTGGCCCGGACCGCTGCGAAAACAGGAATCCCTGCGCGGGCGCTCCGGGCATACGTTGCCGCGGCAGGCCTGGCGAATGCCGACGCGCCGGGGTGCGGGATCGGCTGGAACACGGTGGCCGCCGTCGGGTTTGTTGAATCCGTGCACGGCGCCCTCGGCGGCGGCAGGCTCACGGCTTCGGGGGAGGTGAGCGGCCCGATCGTCGGTCCCGGCCTCAATGGCGACGGCTTCGCCGCCATTCCCGATACCGACGGCGGCGCGCTGGA
Source organism: Arthrobacter sp. NPDC058097 (assembly GCF_042884885.1). Taxonomy (NCBI): domain Bacteria; kingdom Bacillati; phylum Actinomycetota; class Actinomycetes; order Micrococcales; family Micrococcaceae; genus Arthrobacter; species Arthrobacter sp. NPDC058097. The sequence goes on along the minus strand of NZ_JBHVSZ010000001.1, from coordinate 808,738 downwards.
CGGTGACGCCCGCTGGGACCGCGCCGTCGGACCTATGCAGTTCATCCCCTCCACGTGGGAACTGGCCGGAAAGGATGCCAACGGGGACGGCGTGGCCGATCCGCACAACATCGACGACGCCGCACTCAGCGCCGCCGGCTATCTGTGCGCCGGCGGCCGGGACCTCACCGCGGCCCAGGGGTGGAGCGACGCCATCTGGTCCTACAACCAGTCCGAAGCCTACCTCGTGCAGGTGGGCGGGAAGGCTGTTGAGTACGCGGAGCAGGCCGGATAACCGGCAAGCACAAAGGGCCTGGCACTTTTAGTGCCAGACCCGATGTGTGTGCCTGTTTCTTAGACCCTGTGCGGGGACCCCAGTTCCACCGGCTCCTCGTCCATAAGGTACGCGGACTCGGAGTGGGCGGCGATGTCGATTCCGTGGAGTTCGGCAGCCTCGTCGATGCGGAGGCCCATGGTGATGTTGAGGACCTTGGCGATGACCCAGGTGGCCGCAAAGGAGTAGGCAAGCGTGGCCACGGTTGCCACCGTCTGGATGCCGAGGAGGTCGAACCCTCCGCCGTAGAACAGTCCGTTGACCTTGTTGGGGGCGGCGTCCGTGGCGAAGAAGCCGATCAGCAGGGTTCCGATGATGCCGCCGATGAGGTGCACGCCGACGACGTCGAGCGAGTCGTCGAACCCGAGACGGAACTTCAGTTCGATGGCCAGGGAGCAGACGACCCCGGCGATCAGTCCGATGGCCAGTGCGCCGAGCGGGCTCACGGCGCCGCAGGCGGGGGTGATCGCGACGAGGGCCGAGATCAATCCGGACGCGGCGCCCATGCTGCTGGCGCTGCCAAGCCGGATGCGTTCCACCAGGGTCCAGGCGAGCAGACCGGCGGCGCCGGCCACCGCGGTGTTCAGGAAAACCACCGACGCCGAGTGCCCGGCGGTGAGGGCCGAGCCGGCGTTGAAGCCGAACCAGCCGGCCCACAGCAGTCCCGCTCCGACCAGCACCAGAGGACGGCTGTGCGGCCTGACATGTTCGCTCTTGGGCCAGCCCGCGCTGCGTCCCAGGACGAGCGCGAGGGCGAGGGCTGCGATTCCCGCGTTCATATGCACGGCCGTTCCGCCGGCGAAGTCGACCGCCTTGAGGTTGTTGATGATCCAGCCGCCGGTGACGGAACCGTCCGCGGAGCTGAAGGCGAAAACCCAGTGGGCCACCGGGAAGTACACCACCGTTGCCCACAGGGCGGCGAAGGTCATCCAGGCGCCGAACTTCATCCGGCCAGCTGCGGCTCCGGCGATGATGGCGGTGGTGATCCCGGCGAAGAACAGCTGGAAGGCGGCGAACAGGGCCGGCGGGATGGCGGCGTCGGGATCCTCGGCCAGCAACTGGCCGAGGCCGAGGTATTCTGTGGCGTCACCGATGAGCCCGGCCCCGCCGAGGGAATTGCCGAAGACCATCGAGTAGCCGAACACCGCCCAAAGGACGGCGACGACGCTGACGCCGCCGAAGCACATCATCATCATGTTCAGGATCCGGCGGGAACCCACCATGCCCCCGTAGAACAGGGCAAGGGCGGGGATCATCATGCAGACCAGGCCGCTCGCGGCGAGAATCCAGGCAACATCTCCAGAATTCATGGGACTCCAATCAGGGAATGGGGGCTGAGTAGTGTGGTGAAACCATGATTCACCGCAGTAAATGCTCCTGGGTTTCGCCGGAGTTAACTTCGCGTTGCGATCGCTGACTTGGCGCGACTCCCAGATTTAACAAACCGGGCGCACTTTTGTAACATCACTTTGGCTACTGTGGTTCAACAGCGTTTCACCGCAGGTAACACCGAACCGAACAGGACAGTTCCGATGACAAGCCTCGCAACACCTGAACTAGCAGCGGAGCCGGCCGCTCCGCTTGAAGCCGGCCGGATCTCGCTTGCCGACATCGCCAAGGCCCATGATGTCCGCTTCCTGCTGGCCACCTTCGTGGACATGACCGGCAAGCCGTGCGCCAAGCTGGTGCCGGTCGAAGCCGCCGACGAGCTCGAGGCCGGGGCCATGGGATTCGCCGGCTATGCAGCCGGACTGATCGGCCAGAAGCCGCAGGACTCAGACCTCATTGCCGTTCCCGACCTCGCATCCTTCACCCCAGTGCCGTTCATCAAAGAGGGCCTCGCGCTGATCCACTGCGACCCCTACGTCGACGGCAAGCCCTGGCCCTACGCGCCGCGTGTCATCCTCAAGAACACCCTCGCCCGCCTTGCCGGGGAGGGGATGCAGGCAAAGATTGGCGCCGAGGTGGAATACTTCCTCGTCAACAAGAACGCCGACGGCACCATCAGCACCGCGGACACCCGCGACGATTCACCCCGTCCCTGCTACGACGCCCGCGGCGTCACCCGCATGTACGAGCACCTCACCTCGATCTCCACCGCCATGAACAGCCTGGGCTGGGGCAACTACGCCAGCGACCACGAGGACGCCGCGGGACAGTTCGAACAGAACTTCAACTACGCCGACGCCCTGACCACTGCAGACCGCGTGGTCTCCCTGCGCTACATCCTGAACATCCTCGCCGAGCAGCGCGGCATGACCGCAACCTTCATGCCCAAGCCCTTCACCGACCGCACCGGCACGGGGCTCCACTTCCACCTGTCCCTGTGGTCAGGCGCGGACGCCCTCTTCCCCGGGGACGACGGCGACCGCGGCCTTGGGCTGTCAGCGCTCGCCTATTCGTTCATCGGCGGCCTCCTCGACCATGCCCCGGCACTGCAGGCCTTCCTCGCGCCGACGGTCAACTCCTACAAGCGCACCGGCGCCACCACCAGTTCCTCCGGGGCAACGTGGTCACCGCGCAAGGCCTCGTTTGGCGGCAACGACCGAACCCATATGGTCCGCGTTCCCGACGAAAAGCGGATCGAGCTGCGGTCCGGGGACGGCTCGGCCAACCCCTACCTCGCCATCGCCACCGCCATCGAGGCCGGGCTCGACGGCATCACCAGGGCGGCAGACCCGGGAGCCCCGTCCGGTCCCGGTGAGGCGCGCCCGGATGCCCACCTGCTGCCGGCAACACTTCTCCACGCCGTCGAGGCCCTGCGCCGGGACCCGGTCGTCCTCTCCAGCCTCAGCGGCGACCAGGCGATCGGCCAGTACTACGCAGATGCCAAGGAAGAGGAGTTCCTGACCTGGCACAACCAGGTAAGCGACTGGGAAATCCGGACCTACCTGACCTCGATCTGAAACCGGCCCCCACCTAGAAAAGGACACACACATGTGCGGAATCGCCGCGCTGCAGCTGCGCAACCCCCTGCTGCACTCCCAGATGGGCAGCCTCCTGTCCTCGATGCTGTGCCAGATCGTGGATCGCGGACCGGACTCTGCCGGCCTCGCCGTCTATGACACCCCGGGCCTCGTTTCCGGCAGCACCTCCACGCTCAGCCTCCTGGGCAGGGAGCAGGCCCTGCCGGCGGCCGGGATCGCCGCCGCGCTGGAAAGCCTGCTGCCCGCCTCCGCCGGGACGGCAGTGAAGGTGGTGGGCGACACCACCTTCGTCAGCTCCGCCGTCGACACCGAGCTGCTCGCCAAGGCAGTGCGCGAAACCCTTCCTGAGTCCACCATCATCGGCCGCGGCGAGCACGTGGCTGTGATGAAGAGCGTGGGCCATCCGATGGAGATCGCCGCCGAGCACGGGCTGGAGGCCATGTCCGGCAGCCAGGGCCTGTCCCACACCCGGATGGCCACGGAATCGGCCGTCACCGCCGGCGGATCCCACCCGTTCTCCGTGGCCGACGACCTGTGCCTGGTGCACAACGGCTCGTTCTCCAACCACGCCACCATCCGCCGGGACCTGCTGCGCGACGGCGTGGTGTTCGACTCCGACAACGACACCGAGGTCGGTGCCCGCTACATCGCCTCCCGGCTGAAGCAGGGCGACACCCTGGAGGAGGCCCTGACCAATCTCGGCGAGGTCTTCGATGGCTTCTACACGCTGGTGGTTACCACCGCCGACAGCATGGCAGTGGTCCGCGACCCCATCGCCTGCAAGCCGGCCATCATCGCCGAGACTGCCGATTACGTGGCCATGGCCTCCGAATACCGTGCCCTGGCATCCCTGCCCGGCATCGACACCGCCCGCATCTTTGAACCGGAACCCGGAAAGGTCTACACATGGTCACTCTGATCGAAACCCAGACGCAGGATTACGCCACGGTCACCGATGAGTTTTCCACCCTCGCGGACCTCGCCGACAGCCCGGTCCGCGGGCTCAACCAGGCCCTGCACGATGCAGCCGACGGGCAGTCCTGGACCGTTGAGAACCCTGGCGGGAAGCACAGCCTCGCCGTCGGCATCAATGCCGGGATCTCTGTCACCATCAACGGCCATGCCGGCTATTACGCTGCCGGGATGCACCAAAAAGGCGAGGTGACCGTCAATGGCAATGCCGGCGTCGGACTCGCCGAGAACATCATGTCCGGAAGGGTCCATGTAAAGGGGGATGCCTCCCAGTCGGCGGCGGCCACCGGCCACGGCGGACTCGTGGTGATCGACGGCAACGCCGGAGCCCGCTGCGGGATCTCCATGAAGGGCGTCGACATTGTGGTGGGCGGCAACATCGGCCACATGTCCGCCTTCATGGCCCAGGCCGGCCGGCTCGTGGTCTGCGGTGACGCCGGGGACGCCCTCGGCGACTCCATCTACGAGGCCCGCATCTACGTGAAGGGAACCGTGGCCTCCCTCGGCGCGGACTGCATCGAAAAGCCGATGAAGGCCGAGCATCTGGAGGAGCTCGCCGGCCTGCTCGCCGCCGCCGGGCGCACCGACAACCCCGCGGACTTCAAGCGCTACGGCTCGGCGCGGAACCTCTACCACTTCAGCGTGCACAACTCGACGTCTTACTAAAGGACAACGCCATGACCATCACCTCCCTGACCCAGGACGCCCCGGCAGCCTTTCCCGCACGGCAGGTCGAAGAACTGGGCCTTCGCGAATCCGCCACGTTCGACCGCGCCACCATCGCCGACATCCAGCGCGCCGCCGCCACCGGCGTCTACGACATCCGCGGCTGGGGAGCCAAGCGCAAGGTCCCGCACTTCGATGACCTGCTGTTCCTGGGCGCCTCCATGTCCCGCTACCCGCTGGAGGGCTACCGCGAAAAGTGCGATACCGACGTCGTCCTTGGCGACCGCTACGCCTCCAGGCCGCTGCACCTGGAAACCCCGGTGACCATCGCCGGCATGAGCTTCGGCGCCCTGTCCGCCAACGCCAAGGAGGCCCTGGGCCGCGGCGCCAGCGAGGTGGGCACCTCCACCACCACCGGCGACGGCGGCATGACCCCCGAGGAGCGCGGCCAGTCCAAGCACCTCGTGTACCAGTACCTGCCGTCGCGCTACGGCATGAACCCGGACGACCTCCGCAAGGCCGACGCCATCGAAGTGGTCCTCGGCCAGGGCGCCAAACCCGGCGGCGGCGGCATGCTGCTCGGCCAGAAGATCACCGAGCGCGTGGCCGGCATGCGCACCCTGCCGGTGGGCATCGACCAGCGCTCCGCCAGCCGACACCCGGACTGGACCGGACCGGACGACCTGGAAATCAAGATCGGTGAGCTCCGCGAGATCACCGACTGGAAGACGCCCATCTACGTCAAGATCGGCGCGTCCCGGCCCTACTACGACACCGCCCTGGCCGTGAAGGCCGGAGCCGACGTCGTCGTCGTCGATGGCATGCAGGGCGGCACCGCCGCGACCCAGCAGGTGTTCATCGAGAACGTCGGGATCCCCACGCTGGCGGCTATCCCGCAGGCGGTCCAGGCGCTGCAGGAGCTTGGCCTGCACCGCAAGGTCCAGCTCATCGTCTCCGGCGGCATCCGCACCGGCGCCGACGTCGCCAAGGCCATGGCCCTGGGTGCCGACGCCGTCGCCATCGGCACGGCGGCGCTGATTGCGCTGGGCGACAACGATCCCCGGTACGCCGCCGAATACGAGGCCATGGGATCGGCGGCGGGCTTCTATGATGATTTCCAGGACGGCAGGGATCCCGCCGGCATCACCACCCAGGACCCGGAACTCGCGTCTCGGCTCGACCCCATCGCCGGCGGCCGCCGCCTGGCCAACTACTTGCGCGTCCTGACCATGGAGGCCCAGACCATCGCCCGGGCCTGCGGAAAGTCGCACCTGCGCAACCTCGAGCCGGAGGACCTGGTGGCCCTCACCATCGAGGCGTCGGCCATGGCCCGCGTCCCGCTTGCCGGCACCAGCTGGATCCCCGGGGCGAAGTGATGCCGGGGACCGTTTCCGGACTTCTGCGGGACATTTCCGACGTCGGTGCTGACGCCCGCCGCGGCGGCTACTCCCGGCCGGTCTTCTCCACCGCGGAGACAGAGCTCCGGAGCTGGTTCACCGAGCAGGCGGAACGGCGCGGGCTGGATGTCCACACCGACGCGAACGGCATCATCTGGGCCTGGTGGGACACCGCAACCGGAACCCGCCGGGACGCTGTGGTCACGGGCAGCCACCTGGACTCGGTGCCCGGCGGCGGCGAATACGACGGGCCGCTGGGCGTCGCGTCCGCGCTCGTCGCCGTCGACATCCTGAAAGACCGCGGGTTCCGTCCGCGCCGGCCGCTGGCCATCGCCGTCTTCCCGGAGGAGGAGGGCTCCCGCTTCGGCGTCGCCTGCCTGGGCTCGCGGCTGCTCACCGGCGCTTTGGACCCGAACACGGCCCGCAATCTCAAGGACGCGGACGGCAACACATACGCTGACGTGGCCGCGGCGAACGGGCAGGACCCCCGGTTCATCGGCGCCGACCACAAGACCCTCGGCCAGCTGGGCCTGTTCGTGGAACTGCACGTCGAGCAGGGGAGGGGGCTGGCCGACCTCGGCCAGCCAGTGGCCATCGGCTCCTCGATCCTGGGCCACGGCCGGTGGAAACTGTCGGTGCACGGCCAGGGCAACCACGCTGGAACGACGCTCATGAAGGACCGGAGGGATCCCATGATCGCCGCGGCCAAGATCATGCTGGGCATCCGGGACACCGCCGCGAAGTACCGGGATGCGCGGGCGACGGTGGGCAGGCTTCAGCCTGTGCCCGGCGGAACCAACGTGATCGCGTCCCGCGCCGACATGTGGATCGACGTCCGGCACCCGCGCGACGAGGTCACCGCCGCCCTGGTGGAATCCATCCACCTGAACGCCCAGCTGATGGCTGCGGAGGAAAACTGCACGGTGACGTTCGGCGTCGAATCCCTGAGCCGCACCGTGCATTTCGACACCGGCCTGCGGGACCGGCTCCAGGCCATGCTCCCCGAGGCGCCAGTGCTGGACACCGGCGCGGGCCACGACGCAGGGGTGCTCTCAGGGCACCTTCCCACGGCCATGCTGTTCGTGCGGAACCCGACCGGGATCTCGCACTCACCGGAGGAACTGGTGGAGGATGCCGACGCCGAGGCAGGTGCGGCGGCGCTCGCAGATGCCTTAGCGGGACTGCTGGGAACGGCCAGGGCACTCGGATCCGGGCTGCAGGCTCCACCTATGATGGCTGGATGACGGATCAGGCTGGCGAAGCGAGGGACATGTCCGCGGAGAACACCGATGACGGCGTGGCCGGCAAGCTGGAACGGATCATTGCCGGCCAGGTCCGGCACTACCGGACGGCGAACGGCCTCTCCGCCTCGGAACTGGCCTCACGCACCGGCATGTCCAAGGCGATGATCTCCAAGATTGAAACCGCCAGCACGTCCTGTTCGCTCACCACGCTGCAGCGGCTAGCGGACGGGCTGAAAATTCCGGTCACGGCGCTGTTCCGCGGTGCGGACACGGACCGGGACGCCACCTTCACCAAGAATGGCCAGGGCAGCCTGACGGTTCGCAGCGGTACCCAGCACGGGCACGAGTACCGGGTTCTCGGGACCCTCAAGGGACGGACCGACGCCCTGGAGCCGACGCTGGTGACGCTTACCGACGCGTCCGACGTCTTCCCGTTGTTCCAGCACCCCGGCACCGAGTTCATCTACATGCTGGCCGGCAGGATGGTGTACGGCCATGGTGCTTACGAATACACGATGGAGCCCGGCGATTCCCTGCTCCTCGACGGCGAAGGCCCGCACGGCCCGCTGGAGCTGCTGGACCTGCCCATCCGGTTCCTGGCCATCGCCGCAAAGTAGGTTTTAGTCGGCGAGGATCTGGTAGAGGGCGCGGCGGGTCTCATCGATCTTTTCCATCGCGGCGGCACGCTGTTCCTCCGTTGCCGCAAACCGGAACTGGTGGATGACGCCCATGAGCTTCTCCACGCTCTGGTGGAACGCGGGCCCGGAATCCTCGGCGTTGGTGGTCCAGGCCCGGTCCAGCTCCTCGGCGTGCTCGGTTACGTACTCCCGTCCCTGGTCGGTGAGCGCGAACTCGGTGCGGCGGCCGTCGCCCACCGGGGCAATGAGCTCCTCGTCGACGAGCTGCTGCAGCGTCGGGTAAACGGAGCCCGGGCTGGGCCGCCAGGCACCTGACGACTTCTCGGCAATGGTCTTGATGATCCCGTAGCCGTTGGACGGGGCTTCCGCCAGGAGCGAGAGGATCGCGGAGCGGACATCGCCCCTGTTCGCCCGGCGTGAACCGCCGGGGCCAAATCCGGGGCCGAATCCGCGGCCGGGGCCAAACCTGCCGTGTCCGTGCGGCCCGCGGCGGCTCCTTCCCCGCTCGAAGCGCCCCGCCCCGGGGCCGAAATCCGCAAATCTATGGTGTTCGTGAATGCCTTTCATGGTGGCATCGTCCTTCCGTTGAGTATCACGTCCATCTGAAGCGATACTCAACGATATATCGGTACATATCGACCGTCAACGGTGATTTTGATGCGCCTGCGCTGCAACGGATGAGAGTTTTTGTCCAGATATCGCGAGTTGAGGGGTGCGGAAGTCCCGGTATATGCACAAAAACTCCCGGGGGTTTCATGCTTTTCCTTAATTGCCTTGCGGTCTGCAGGTTTGATGTCGTGCGCTTCGGTGGCGGCCCCGCTGGCGAGCAGCCGGAGGCCGTCCTCGTCCGGGGTTCCGGGTTTCGCGCTATAAGCGGTGAGGGTCAGGCCGGGCGCGCAGGTTCCCGACAGCGGGATGCCGGAACTCCTTGAAACCGGTGCTGTGCAGGCGAACGTCGTGCCGCGCCCAGCGGATGCGGAATTCTTCCGAGCGTGTGCTCAGCTCGCCCACCATGTCGCTGAGGTCCTTGTTGTATGGGTCGCGGCCGGCCTCGGTGTGCAGCAGGGCACCGCCGGTGTCCGCGGCCTTGTCCCAGTCGGGGTAGAGGTTGCGTGAGCGGGGGTCCAGGAACTGGAACCGGGCGAGGTTCACCGGCCGGACGGGTGAGAGGAACGCTTCGCAGTAGAGTGCGCGGCCCAGATCGTTGATCGCAAGGATGTCCAGGCGGCCGTTGCGAACAAACGCCGGAATTCCGCTCATCGAATCGAGGATGGTCTGGACGCTGGGCTGCACCGCAGTGGCCGGTTGCCGCCTGGCCGCGCGCCGTGCCGGTGGCAGTCCCTGCCAGTACCTGTATGGGCGCCTCAGCCCTCCCGCCGGCTCACCATCTCGTTGATCCAGATCGGAGCAAAGGGCGACGTGCAGTTGGGCGGGGTCGGGTAGTCCTTCAGGACTTCCAGCCGTTCACCGATGTTGATGGCCCGGGCCCGGTGGTCGGCGTGCTCGATGCCGATCTGCGCCAGGGTGTGGTTCATGGCCCACTGCAGGCGGTCCGGGGCGCCCTTCATTTCCGCCTCGATCGTGTCCAGGAGCCCCGGCATGTCGAGACCCTCGGGCTTCTTCGCGACCCGCTCCGTGGTCAGGGCCCACCCGGCGCTCGCGACCGCCGGGTCCGGATCGTCAGTCCAGGCGACGCGCAACTCTTCGGCGTGCGGGCTCTTCTTCACCACGTAGTTCACCAGCCAGTCATGCACCTTGGGTGCCCGGGCCTGGCGCAGCATGGTGTCCAGTTCCTGCAGCTCGAAGGACTTTGGCCGGCAGACCAGCAGTGACAGCAAGCGGGCGGCGGTGTCATTGGTGGCCCACAACTCACGGGCCAGCTCGTGCTGCGTCTTCAGCCGCTTCGCGACCGCGCGCAAGGCCGAGAGGTTCACGCCGTGGTCGTCGCCGCGCTTCTGGTTCGCCTCGCGCATCCTCAGATCCTCGAGCGCGGCCAGTTCGGCCATCACTGCGTCAATTGTTGTCTCCGCCATCACTACTGCTCCTGCTCGCCGGCCCCTTCGGTCGTATTCTACGGTCGCCGACTGCGCCGTTCGGTGCACTGCCCGCAGCGCCCTGTTCACTTGCCCGACGGCTGCGGTTCGCTTCCGGACCCTAGCCTGTCCCGGGAAACCGATGGACAGACCCGAGATGGACAGACCCAAGGAGAAGCCGTGCGATCAATCAAGCGCCGATCAATCAAACGCCGTGCCATGGCAGGTGTAGGCGCAGCCCTGATGGCGGGGTCGGTGCTGGCACAGCCGGCACTCGCCGCAAACGACGATGCCGCACCGAAGGGCACCTTCAGCTTTGCCGTGATCGGCGACGTACCCTACGGCGATGCGGAGTTCCAGGCTTTCCCGTCCTACATCCAGGACATCAACGCCCACAAGGAACTCTCCTTCGTGGCCCACCTCGGGGACATCAAGAGTGGCTCCTCCAAGTGCACCGACGAGTACTTCGCCGCAATCCGGAAGAACTTCGACACGTTCACGCTGCCCCTGGTGTACACGCCCGGGGACAACGAATGGACCGACTGCCACCGGACGAACAACGGCGCCTACAACCCCCTCGAGAGGCTGGACCAGGTCCGCGAAACCTTCTTCCCGAAGCCGGGCACCACGCTGGGAACCCCGATGAAGGTCCGCTCCCAGGACCGGCTCGGCTTCCCCGAGAACGTGAACTTCAGCAGGCACGGCATCGCCATTACCGCCGTGAACATCACCGGCAGCAACAACGGCCTCCTGCCCTGGTCAGGGCTCGGCAACACCGCACCCACTGCCGAGCAGGCGGAAGAGGTCCGGGACCGCACCGCGGCGGACATCAGGGAACTGACCGACACGTTCCGGAAGGCCCGCGAGAACGACGACCGGGCCGTCGTCGTCATGACCCAGGCCGACATGTTCGACCCAACCGTCACCGCCCCCACGCAGGCAAACTACAGCGCGTTCACACCGCTGGTCCAGACCCTGATCCGGGAATCGAACGCCTTCGGCGGCCCGGTCTACCTGATCAACGGCGACAGCCACGTTTTCAACCGGGACTACCCGCTGGCGGCCGGTTCCCCGTGGCTGGACTTCTACGGCCAGGACACTGCCGCGAACAACCTGACCAGGGTCACCGTTGACGGATCGGACAACGCCAAGGACTGGCTCAAGGTCACCTCCACCAAGCCGGGCGCATCCGGCGTCCTGTCCTTTGAACGGATCCCCTTCACCAAGGCTGTCTCCTAAGGGACTACGACGACGGCGGGTCGCCCTTGCGGGGGCGCCCCGCCGCCGTCGCTATTGAGCTGGAGCAGCGCTCCAGCGATCTAGTGGTCTGTGCAGCCCTAACCGGCGGCGGTGTAGTCGAAGCTGACCTCTCCCCACCCTTCAAAGCGGCCGGTGATGCGGGTGCCGGGGACCATCCTGGCTGCGGCAAGGCAGCTGCCGGGAAGGATCAGCTGGCCGGCTTTCAGGGTGATGTCGTACTCCGCGACCCGGCGGCACAGCCACACCAGGGCGGACACCGGGCTGCCGTAAATGTCCGCGGTGTTGCCCTTGGCCACGACCTCACCGTCGAAGGTGATCACGCCTGGAGTGTCGGAGAGGTTCACTTCGCTGAGGCTCCGCGGCTGGCCGCCGAGGATGACGCCGGCACTTGAGCCGCTGTCAGCCAGCGTGTCGAAGATGCCGATGTTCCAGCCGCGGACCCGGGAATCGATGATCTCCAGGGCGGGCACCACGAATTCGGTGGCGGCAATGATGTCGGCCACGGTCACGTTGGCACCGCCCACGTCGCGCTTGAAGACGAAGGCCGGCTCCAGTTCGATGTACGGCTCAATGAACTCTGCCTCGGAGCGGGGCAGGTTTCTCCGGGTAGAACTGGCTGGCGAGCAAGTACCCGTAGTCGGGCTCATCCACGCCGAACTTTGCCTGCATTGCCTTGGCGATGGTCCCCAGCTTGAAGCCTGCGATGCTGTCACCGGCGGCCACCTGGCGCCGGATCACTTCCTCCTGGACCCGGAAGGCGTCAGCGACGGTTGGCCCGTCTTCGGCCCGGATCAGGGTGTCGACGGGCGTCCGGGTCGCCTTGGCGTCAAGGATGCGGTCGGCGGTCTCAAGGATGTTGATTGGCACCTCGAGTCCCGGCCGGACGCCGCCAGTGCCCGCGAGGCGCTGGACCGCCTGCACCCCGTGGGGCGCGTGGGCCGCCCCGCCGACGTCGGCGACCTGGCCGTCTTCCTGGCCAGCGACCGGTCTGCCTTCCTGACCGGAGAGACCGTGGTGCTCGACGGCGGCAGGACGGCAAAGCTGCCGCTGCCGTGAACGGTGGATGGCCCATCCGGGGGCATCCAGGCCGAAACCCAATCGGCTCCACATACTAAATAAACACCCGATATAGTGGAGGGCATTATGGACGACCCTCCTTCACATATGCCCTGGCCCCTCACCCACTTGACCGGCAAGCCGGTTAGCACGGGAGAGGGGCGCCCCCAATGAATGAATGGATCATGATCGGGATCGGCCTGATCCTGACAGTCGGCACCGGGTTCTTCGTCGCATCCGAGTTTGCCCTGGTCAATCTTGACCGCAATGACCTGGAAGCACGCCAGGCCCGGGGCGAGAAGCGCCTTGCCCCCACCATCAAAGCCCTGAAAATCACCTCGACACACCTTTCCGGCGCGCAGTTGGGCATCACCCTCACCACCCTCCTGACCGGTTACACCTTTGAGCCGGCCATCAGCAAGTTGCTGAGCGGGCCGCTGACGGCGGCAGGGTTCCCGGCGGGCCTCGTGCCCAGTGTCGGTGCCGTCGTCGCGATTTTCATCGCCACCATCTTTTCGATGGTGATCGGCGAGCTGGTGCCCAAGAACTTCGCGCTGGCGCTGCCGCTGGCCACCGCCAAGGTGGTGGTCCCGTTCCAGGCCCTTTTCACTGCGGTGTTCAAGCCCGTCATCCTCCTGTTCAACAACACCGCGAACGCCATCATCAGGTCCTTCGGCATCGAGCCGAAGGAGGAGCTGTCAGGTGCCCGCAGCGCCGAGGAGCTGAGCTCGTTGGTCCGCCGCTCCGCGCTGGAAGGCGTCCTCGACCTGGACCACGCGGCCCTGCTGCACCGGACGCTGCGCTTCTCCGAGCACAGCGCCGCCGACGTCCTGACCCCGCGCGTGCGGATGACCGCCGTAAACACCGATGACACTGCCGAGCAGATCATCGCGCTGGCCAGTTCCACCGGCTATTCGCGGTTTCCCGTCATCGGCCGGGACCGGGACGACGTGCTCGGCGTGCTGCACGTCAAGCAGGCCTTCGCCGTGGCCCTGGGGGAGCGCGCGAACGTTCTCGCCGCCGACCTGATGATCGAACCGCTCATGGTCCCCGAATCCATGGGCGTCGACTCCCTCCTGGTGCTGCTCCGCAAGCAGGGCCTCCAGGTGGCCATCGTCTCCGACGAGCACGGCGGAACGGCCGGCATCGTCACCCTGGAAGACCTGGTCGAGGAAATCGTGGGTGAACTGGAAGACGAGCACGACCGCGCCCGCGTGGGCGTGGTCCGGACCGGCCGCTCCATCACCTTCGACGCGTCGCTGCGCCCGGATGAGCTCCTGGACCGGACCGGCATTGCCGTTCCCGACGGCGAGGACTACGACACCGTGGCGGGTTTCGTCGCGGACCGGCTGGACCGCATCCCCGAACTCGGCGACGAGGTGGCCGTCGACGGTGGCACGCTCCGCGTGGAGCGGGTGGCCGGCACCCACGTGGGGCGCCTGAAATTCACGCCGGAGGAAACGGAAGACCCGCCCCAGAGCGCGCACGACAGGATCATCGACAGCCTTACACAGGAGCTGACCCATGAGTGAGTACCTTCCGGGCATCATCTGGCTCGCCGTCCTGCTTGTGGTCAACGGCTTCTTCGTTGGAGCCGAGTTCGCCGTCATCTCCGCCCGCCGGTCGCAGATCGAGCCCAAGGCGGAGGCAGGCAGCAAGGCCGCGAAAACCACCCTGTGGGCCATGGAGCACGCCACTCTCATGCTGGCCACCAGCCAGCTGGGCATCACTGTCTGCTCGCTGGTGATCCTGAACGTTTCCGAACCGGCGATCCACCACCTGCTGGAGATCCCGCTGGGACTGACGTCCCTGTCCGGTGAGGCGATCGGCATCATCGCCTTCGTGGCGGCGCTGCTGCTGGTGACCTTCCTGCACGTGGTCCTCGGCGAGATGGTCCCCAAGAACATCTCCTTCTCGGTCCCCACCCGCGCAGCGCTCATACTTGCACCGCCGCTCGTCGTGGTGGCGCGCGTCTTCAAACCGGTGATCTGGACCCTGAACGGCATCGCCAACTCCATCCTCCGCCTGTTCCGGGTGGAGCCCAAGGATGAGGCCACCAGCGCCTACACCCTGGACGAGGTGGCCAACATCGTGGAGCAGTCCACGCGGGAAGGTGTCCTGACGGACAACACCGGCGCCCTCACCGCGGCCTTCGAGTTCACCGCGAAGACCGTGGCCGACGTCGAGGTTCCCATCGCGGAGATGGTGCTCCTGCCGGCGTCGTCGACGCCGGCGGACATCCAGCGTGCGGTGGCCGAGCACGGTTACTCCCGCTACATCCTGACCGACGACGACGGCGACCCCTCGGGTTACCTCCACCTGAAGGACGTCATGGATCTCACCTCGGAGGAGAAATTCAGCCGGCCCGTTCCGGAGAAACGCATCCGCCGGCTGGCCTCGACCTTCCGCGGCAGTGAGCTCGAGGATGCGCTCGCCACCATGCGCCGCACCGGCGCCCATGTGGCGAGGGTCTTCGACGCGCGGGGAAACACCACCGGCGTGCTGTTCCTCGAGGACATCATCGAGGAGCTGGTGGGCGAGGTGCAGGACGCCACCAGCAGCTCCTCATAAAACCAGAAACAAATAGAACCCGGAACACAAACGAGTCCGGTGGCTGACGGCTGATGCCGCCGGCCACCGGACGCGGTGGTTAATGCTGGCTCTACTTGTTGGTTACCGCCTTGGGGCCGGCGGTGCCGCCGAGCGTGGATTCAACCCACACGGTGCCCGGGTTGGTGGTGCCGGCTGCCGCGTTGCGGAACCGCAGGGTCCAGACGCCGCCCGTTGCCGGTGCCACGGCCGCGGTGACGGGTGCCTGGCCCAGGACCCGGCCGGTGGGTCCGCCGACGCGGACGGTAACGGTGCCGCCGACCACAGAGCTGGTCCCGTCAATCCGGAGGTCGCCCGTCTTCCACTGGGAGACGCCGATGGTCACCCGGTCCGGAACCGGTACTACCTTGACTTCATCGGTCCGGACCGTTGTGCCAACAGTTACGGTGAGCCGGAACGTGAGCGCGTTGTTGGTCATCGGGGTCCTGAAGACCGGGAGGCTGAACGTCGGCTTGAGGGTGGTGGCCCCGCTGAGCGTGACCTGGTCCGGGTCGGTGGCGCCGGCCGGGACCTGCTCCCACTTGTAGGTTGCCCCGGTGGTGCTCGAACCGGTGCCGTCAAGGGTGACCGTGGTGGCCGTGGTGCGCCGGACCACGTTCTGGTCCGGCCCGGCGACTGCGACGACGGCTCCCTGTGCGGTGACGGAGGTGGTCTTGGCCGATTCGGGGCTGCTGCCGTTGGCGTTGCTGGCCTTGATGGTGAACTGGTAGGCGGTGTCGCCCGCGAGCCCGTCGTAGACGAGTGACGTTGCGGTGCCGGCTGCCGTCTTGGGGATACCGAATGCCTTGCCGTCAGCGGTGTACGCCTGGAGGGTGTAGCCGGTGATCGTCAGGCCCGGGGCGCCAGGATCCGGGGCGGTCCACGTCAGTGTCGCCGTGCCCTGGCCCACCACGGGTGCACCGGAGAAGGCCGGTGTGGCGGGAACCGGATCGTTAGTGACGGTGAAGACGGCCTGGTTGATGGCGGAGACGTTGCCCGAGGGGTCGAACGCGGCAAACCGCAGGGTGGTGGTGGCCGGGATGTCCATCGGGCCGGTGTAGCGGATGGCCGTCGCGCCGAGGACGCCTCCGGAGAGGACCGGATCGGAACCGTCGGTGGTGTAGTAGATGTCGCTGCCCGTCTCGCTGGCGGTCAGCGTGACGCGCTGGGCGACCGGGGAGGTGCCGCCGTTGGGGGTGGCGGATACACTCGGCGCCGTGGTGTCCGTCACCGGGATGGCCTGGGCGGCGGGGTAGGTCTCGCCGACGCTGCTGACGCCCACCACGTACACGTCGTAGTCCTCGCTGGCGGCGAGGCCGGTGATGGTGGTACCGGTGGCGGCCTGGCCGGAGATGCGCTTGCCGATTTCCACCCGCTCGTTTGCGGTTACGGTCTTGGCGACTGCAACGGCACGGTAGCCGGTGATGGCCGGGGTTCCGGGGATGGCTTCGGCCGGCGTCCAGTTGAGCTTGATGCCACCGGAAACCTTGGCGGCCGTGATGCCTGAAGGTGCGGGGGGACCGGACTGCAGCGGGCCGTTGGGGCAGCCGCCCATGCCGGGGCCGCCGGGCTCGCCGTACTCGGCGATGGTCAGGCCCTGCCGGTTGGCGTCTGCGTCCTCGAACTCCCAGGCCATGGCGCGCTCGCCCAGCCCTGCATTGGCGGCGATTTCAGCGGTGGCGGCGTCGTCGAAGTTGTAGGTGGCGGTGAAGCTGTCGCCCGCGATTTCCAGTCCGGAGGTGTAGCCGCCCTTGGGGGCCGGGGTAAGCGGGCCCGGGATGGCGCGGATGTCTCGCCGGGCCACCGTGGTGTCCTTGAGTGCCGGCTCAATGATGCGCTGTTCCAGCTGGGCAGGGTTGACCCCGGCGCCGATGTGGCCCTTGACGGTGAGGGTGCTGCCGCTGAGCGTGGCATCGCCGGTCACGTAGGTGTCCTGGACAGTGGTCTCGCCGGCGGCGGTGGCGCCGAACCTGAGGGAGACGACGTCGCCGGGGAGGATGTCCGGGGTAACGTTCAGGCCGGTTCCTGCACCCCAGCAGTACCCGCCGGGGTGGTTGACTTCGAAGGCCACATCGCCGGCCGCGACCACGCCTTCCGCGGAGCCGATGATCTTGCCGGCCCGCTTGACCTCGACGGTGCCGGTCTGCCCGAGGTGGTCCTGGTAGCCCTCAAGCGTGACGAAGTCACGGTTGGGGAAGACGACGATGTTGTCCGGGAAGGTAGGGACGGCGGCGCTGGCGGCCGGAATGGCGAACATGGATGTTGAGCAGATGACCGCGGAGACGGTGACAAAGACACCGGCCCTGCGGGCGCCGTGAGAAGTGTGCGCTCCCGGCTCGCTTTGTGCTGATTTCATGATGACCTCATCGATCCGAGGTGCGCGACCTTCACGCACAATCACAGAATCAAGAAGGCCCCTTGGGGAAACGCTGTGCGATTTGGCTCGGAGAAACATGCGGCAGCACCGGATTGACCGTACTTTTTGGGCCCCCCACGTGGAGGGGCCCATGAGGGGACGCGGGTGGTTTGCCCACGTCAGCGCTGGCATTCCGGGCGTTTAACCGGCCGGCGGACGTGCACCCCGCAGAGGGGTGGGAACCCCCACTTCCCCCAGTGCGGGGGGATCAGAATTCCGGGTTTCCCCAAGGGAATGGCCGGAAATCAGGCCGGCCCTAGCTCTGGCGGGCCTTCTTCGCTGCCTTTTTGGCAGCCTCGTCCTTGACCCGCTGGGCTTCGGCGCGGACGGCGGCGTGCGTGGCCCGCTCGGCGACCAGCCATGCGGGGGGAGCCTGCAGCAGCGCGGTGATTTCCGCCGTCGTCAGTGCCTCTTCAACGCCGCCGCGGGCCAGGCCGCTGATGGAGATGTTGAGCTTCTGCGCCACGACCGGGCGGGGGTGCGGGCCGTTGCGGCGGAGTTCGGCCAGCCACTCCGGCGGGTTGGACTGCAGCTCGGCGAAATCCGCGCGGGTGATGGTTGAATCCTGAAACTCCTGGGGCGTCGCAGGCAGGTAGATGCCAAGCTTCTTGGCAACGGTGGCCGGCTTCATGGACTGGGAGTTAGCAGAGGTCATGCATTAAGGGTATCCGGCTGGACCGGTTCCCCCGACCAAGCCTGGAGCCTACGCGCGCCACCCTGTGCATGCCGGTGGCAGTACTGTGAAGGTGTGCCCGCTGAAGATGACCCCGCCCTGGACCCGGCCGTGCCGGAGTCCCCGCCGCGCGAGCTCCGCTTTGCCTACGTTGCCGGCGTGACGCCGGGGAAATGGATCCGGCGCTGGGAGGAACGGATGCCGCACGTCCCCCTGCGGTCGTTCATGTCCGACGGCGGCACGCAGCTTTCGGTGCTGAGCGACGGTTCGGCGGACCTGAGCTTTGTCCGCCTCCCTGTGGAGCGCGAAGGCCTGAACGTCATCCCCCTCTATGAGGAACAGCCTGTGGTGGTGGCGCCCAAGGGCCACGAAATCACCGTGTTCGAGGACGTTGCGCTCGAGGACCTGGCCGAGGAAACCTTCCTCGACGCCGATGAGCTGGGCGGGCCGGAAATGGCCCTGCAGGTGGTGGCGTCCGGCGCGGGCCTGCTGATACTTCCCATGGCCGTGGCGCGGCACTTCAACGTCAAGGACACCGTGGCCCGCCGGCTCACGGGGGCGCCGGGAACGCAGATCGCGCTCGCCTGGCCCAGCGATGCCACGGACGAGGTCATCGAGGAGTTCATCGGCATTGTCCGCGGCCGTACGGCGCAAAGCTCACGGCAGCCGTCCGCCCGGCAGGAGAAAGAAAAGAAGGCTCCCAAGCCTGACCGGCGCGGCAGCGGTGCAGGGGCGGCCGGCAAGAAGCCGAAGGTCGCCCAGCGCTACGCCCCCAACCCGGACAAGGGCCGGGGCCGCGGCTCGCGGAAAAAGGGCAAGCGGTAGCGCCGTCCGCAACATGTGCCGACGGCGCTGCCGTTTTGCCGGTGTTTCAGTTGTGGCGCTTCAGTTCAGTTGCTCAGCGGGTGCCGGTGGTGAAGCTCCAGGCCGTGCTGGCCAGGGGAGTGCCTGCCACATCCCGTACTGCTGCAGGCCCGCCCGTGACGGTGGCGGTGTACCTGGTGCTCGCAGCAAGCGTGGCTGCCGGGTTGAGGATCCACTGGTTGGTGGTCCCGTTGCGGGTAACGGTGGCTGCCACCGCCGCGCCGGTGGCGGCGTTCTTCAGCGTGAAGGTGGCGGTGCCCACGCCGTTGACGGGCTTGCTGAACGTTGCCGTGATGTTGGCCGTCCGCGGCGCCCCGGTGGAGTTCACTCCAGGAGCCCGGGAGGACACCGCGGGAGCGGAGCTGGTGGTGAACCGCCAGCTGGTCGAGGCCAGCGGCCGGTTAGCCAGGTCGCGGATTGTGGCCGTGCCGCCGGTCAGAGTGGCGGTGTAGGAAGTGCTCGGGGTGAGCAGGGCGACGGGGTCGAGAGTTGCCCGCCGGGTTGCCTGGTCGTAGGTGACCGTCGCCGGGATGGTGGCCCCGGCGGCGTTCTTGAGCGTGAACGTGCTGCCGGAGACGCCCTGGACGAACTCACTGAAAGTTGCGGTGACGTTCGTGCCGGTACCAACGCCGGTGGCGGCCGAGGCGGGTGCCCGGCCCGTGACGGTTGGAGCCACCGTGTCCGCCGGTCCGATCTGCACGGTTCGTGCGGCTACGGCGCTGACGTTGCCGGCTGCATCCGTTGCTCGGACGTTGAACACGTACGTCCCGTTGGCCTGTGCATCCCAGGTTTTGGGTGCCGCGCAGGTGGGGTCCCAATCGGCGTTGCTCGGCAGCAGCTGGCATTCAAACCTGGCTCCGGCCTCGCTGCTGAAGTTCAGCGTGGGCGTGTTGTCGAGGGTGGGCGTTGACGGGAACGGTGCGGTGACCGAGGCCACCGGCGCGGCGCTGTCCACGGTGAACGTCAGCGTCGGGGAGGTCAGGAACTGCGGAACGCCTGCCGGAACAACCCCCGTCAGCGGATCCGGGACGTAGGCCGGGTTTGCGGTCCTGGACTGTATCTTGTGGGCGCCCTGGCCAAGTGGCGCCAGCCGGGCGGAGTAGCTTCCGCCGGCCAGGGTGGTGGCTACGGGGGTTGCCGCGCCGTCCACGATCAGCTGCACTGGTGCGGTGCTTCCCGCCGGCAGGGCGCCGGTGAAGGTGGGTGCCGTGACGTTGGTGATGTTGTCCGTGGCGGAACGTCCGCTGTCACTGGCTGCCGCCAGATCGGGCGTGGCGGGGGCGCCGTCGGACCCTTCTGCTACCAGTCCCTGCACAGTAAACGTGCTGACGGTCAGGGTGTTGATCCCCGGACCGCCGGCGTTGGGACCGGTGATGACGACGGCGTTGGTGCCGGAGGGCGCGCCGGTGACCGCCCGTGGGGTGTTGATGTCGCCCAGGGTTCCGGGCGCGGCACCCACCTGGCGGAGGAAGGTGGCGGTGCTGCCGGCCTTGTAGTCGCCCAGGAAGGCGGCGCCGACGCCCGCCCAGTTGCAGGGTGCCGTGGGGCTGGGCGCACACACGCCCGAGTCGAGGGTGACCCTGATGCGCCCGACCGCGGCATTCTTGGGATCGGCTTCGGAGGTGAACACGTTCACGCCGTACGGGTGGGTGATGGTGTAAGAGGTGTTTGGCAGGATGTTTTCGACGATGAACCGGAGCCTGGCAAAGCCCATCTGTTCGCCGGGTTCCACCACGCCGTTTGTGTGGGCGCCCTCCAGCGCTGCCTCATAAAGCCGCAGGTTCCCGCCGGTCGCCTCGGCGTTGAACCAGAACGCCTCCTCCGGAAAGTTGTCCGGATACGACGCCGGCGCAGCGGGGTCGGGCGGCTCGGAGAGGCACCCGGCACCTGCCATGTAGCAGAGCTGCAGCTTCACCGTGCCGTCGGAAAACCAGGTGGGAAAGCCGTTGGACGGATCCACGGGTCCCACCCGCGGCCAGCGGCGACAAAGCGGCGGTCAGCAGGGCGCCGGTGGCAACGGCTGCCAGTCCGCCCCTGGTGCGTGTGCGGTGGAATTTCGGAAACATGGTGACTCCTTCGATGGTCAAGATGGCCCCCAGAACCTCTTAGGCCAGGCCGGGCGATTGCCCCAGCCACCGCAAGCTTCAAATACAGACCTTGGATAAATGCCCGGCAGGTCCGCCCTCAAACGGCCCCCCGCCAACCCCTGTGGGGGGACCACCTATTCAGGTGGGACGGGCGGTCGCCGTCGGCGCTTCCCAAGGTTTTCTGGAGTCGCGCGGCGCACCATGGCTCTGTTTCCACTTTTGGCCGGCGCCAACGCCGGCGCCATCACAACCAGCTGGGAGGACGTCATGGCAACAACACGGAGGGACGTGTTGAAACTAAGCCTGTTAGGCGGCGCAGTCGCCGTCACAGCATCAAACGCGGGGCCGGCGCTCGCCGGTGTTCCGGGCAGTGTCGCCGGACGCCGGGGGGCGGACGATGCTGAGACGGCGATCACCACGCCAAGCACGCTCGCCCCGGCAAACATGCCGGTTCCGTTTACCACCGTCTTCCGGCGCCCGCCGGAACTGCTTCCCTACGCCACTGGCCGGGACCGCGACGGCACGCCGTTTGCGAAGTATGCGCTGAACCAAAAACTGGGCAGGGCCCAGATCGCGCGCGGCCTCAGCACCACCCTGGCGGGGTACAACGGCATCTTCCCGGGCCCCACCGTCCGCGTGCAGCAGGGCACGCGGAGCGAACTGAGGATCAGCAACCGCCTGCCTGCGACCGGCCTGCTGTACCCGAACACGTTCAACACCGTCACACACCTGCACGGTTCGGCGTCGCTGCCCCAGTACGACGGGTACGCCAACGACCGGACTGCACCCGGCAAGGTGAAGAACTACCACTATCCGAACTGGCAGGCGGCGCGGACGCTCTGGTACCACGACCACAACCACATGCTGACGGCGCAGGGCGTGTACTCGGGACTTGCCTCCATCTACTCGATCACCAACGCCGCTGAGCGGGCGCAGCTGCCCCAGGGCGAGTTCGACGTGCCCATCCTGGTCTCGGACGTGATGCTGAACGCCGACGGGTCCCTGGGCTACAACGACAACGGCCACGCCGGCCTGTGGGGCGACATCATCATGGTCAACGGGGTGCCGTGGCCCACCATGAAGGTCAAGCCGCGCATCTACCGGTTCCGGTTCCTGGTCGGCTCGATCACCCGCTCCTACCGCTTCGCCCTGTCCAACGGCGACCCCTTCCATGTGGTGGGCACCGACGCCGGGATGACCCCGAAGGTGCAGGCGGTGTCGTCGTGGCGGCAGGGCACAGCCGAGCGCTACGAGGTGCTAATCGACTTCCGGAAGTTCAAGCCGGGCCAGTCCGTGGAACTGCTGAACCTGAGCAACAAGAACAACGTGAATTTCGCCAACACCGGCAAGGTGATGAAGTTCCAGGTGGTGGCCGATTCTCCCGCCCAGCCAGGCTCACGCACCATCAGCTCCATCCCCACGACGCTGGACCCGGGCCCGCCCCCGAGCCGCGCCACGGGCGGGTTGGACACCATGAAGCTGACCCCTGACATGGCCGTGGCCAAGCGGATCCTCCGGGTCCAGCGGCAGAGCGGTCTATGGACCATCAACGGTGAGACCTGGGATGACGTGGAGAAATCCAACTTCACCCGGTGCTTCGCCAACCCGCAGCGCAACCAGGTGGAGCAGTGGACCATCGTCAATGAGTCCGGCGGTTGGTTCCACCCGGTCCACATCCACCTGATCGACGGCAAGATCATCGGCCGCAACACCAACGGCGGCAAGCCCTTCGCGTGGGAAGGCGGACCAAAGGACGTCTTCTATGCGGGCGAGAACGAGTCCGTCACGGTCCTCATGCAGTTCGACACCGGCAAGCACGTCGGCGGCCGGTACATGGTGCACTGCCACAACCTCGTGCACGAGGACCACGACATGATGGTCCAGTTCTCCGTAGGCGACCTGCGGAACAACGATCCCGTCAACGCCGACAAACCCGTGCTGGAGACGCGGCCCGAGGGGTACTACGCGTCGAAGTACAAGCTGGCCTACCCGGCGGGGACCTGAACATGAAGCGGACGCTCCTGATCGCACCGGCGGTGCTGCTGGCCTTCTCCCTGGCCGGCTGCACCGGCGGTGTCCAGGCGAGCCCCACGGCAAACCCGGCTCCCACCCCGCCCGAAAGCACCGCCGCCGCCGCGGACCGGGTCCTCGCGCAGGCCGAGGAGGGCCAGGACCTGGGCAACGGGCGGCCCACCGTCAGCTATGACGGCCTGATGGTCCGGCGCAGGGTGGCGATTGCCGTCCACACCGGGCTGGACGCCGACGTCGCCGGCATCCGCAAGCGGCTGGACGCTGCCGCTGCCGCACGGGGCACCGTCCTGTCCGACATTTCGCCTGATGTTCTGGAACCCGCTGTGCTGCAGCAGATGGTTCCCGAGGTCATCGTGGCACTTCCCTCAAAAGCCACGCCGGACGACGGACGCACCATTGTGCGGGCAGTCACCGAGGAGGACACCGGGAAACTGGGCGTGAAGAACTTCTACGTCCTTCCGGTCCTGGTGCATGACCTGCGCTTCAGTGTCGCTGCAGCGGACCCCGCCGCAGTGTCGGCTGCGGTGGACAGGGAGGGCATCGTCTCCGACGCGCTCGGAAACTACAGCACCGTGGCCCAGGGCGGGCAGCTCAGCATCAGCTACACGGGCCCGCTGCTGGGAGACGAAACCGTGGAGAGCGTCCGCTCGGGCATCAGCAGGCAGGCGAACGTTCCTGCCGCCGAGGTGACCGTCGCCCCAAGGTCGGCGTCCGGAACCGGCGTGGACATGGCCGCCGAACCGCCGTGGGACGCGGAGCAGCTCGCAGGCCAGGCAATACATCCGCACACGGAGTGATTAGGAGAAAACAGTGAGGAGCATGTCCAGCCCCACCATCCGGGACGTTGCCGAACGGGCC
Organism: Arthrobacter sp. NPDC058097; assembly: GCF_042884885.1. Taxonomy (NCBI): domain Bacteria; kingdom Bacillati; phylum Actinomycetota; class Actinomycetes; order Micrococcales; family Micrococcaceae; genus Arthrobacter; species Arthrobacter sp. NPDC058097. Next base: position 784,714 of record NZ_JBHVSZ010000001.1, on the reverse strand, counting down.
GGGGTCTCACTGACGACGGTGTCGTACGTGCTGTCCGGCAGGAGCGGAGGAACCACCCGGATCAGCCCGTCGACGCATGAACGCGTCCTGGCCGCCGTCGACGATCTTGGCTACGTGCCCAACCAGGCGGCGCGGGGAATGCGCCGCGGCAGGACCGACCTGGTGGCCATCGCCGTTGAGGACCTGGAATGGCCGGCGGACCGGGCGCTGGCCACGGCCGCCGCCGCGATACTTCCGCGGCACGGCTACCAGCCGGTCATCCTGCTCGGCCAGTCGTGGCGGAAGTTCATGCTGGCCGGCGGCGCCGACGGCGTGATCGTGGGTGTCCTGCCCACCTCTGAGGAGGAGGACCACGCCATCGCCGAACTGACCAGGCGCGGCATCGCACAGGTGGTCATCTCTGAATCGGTGCACGCCGAACAGGCGGTCGCGCTGCTGGTGGACCGGATGGCGGAGTACGCGGCCAAGGCCGCAGAAAACCCTTCCTGGAAGCGCCTCAGCGGACATGCACTCTTCGGCGGCGGCGCGCTGCAGCTGCTGAACGAGGTGCTGTCCGCAGCCGGCGCCTTTGCCGAACAGATCCCCGTCTTCTAGGAACCAGCCTTCCAGGAGCCGGGTGTCGGCAGCCGCGTAACAATCGGACCTTCGCCCTGCCCGCGTTCGGTGCAGGGTGCCGGCGGTTCGAGCCCGTCATGGTCCGTAGCCCGCCGCAACATCAGCCGATTTCGAGGCCCTTTTCTGTCGCCATGCGTCATCCGGTGTCCCCGGAAGACGTCCCCCATTACGCACTGTTTACTCTGAAGTCCCCGCACGTCCCCGAGCCGCTATCCGCGGCCCCGGCCGGCAGGTTACGCCTCGTTTCCCCTCGTGACCGTGTCCTTCAGGCGGTGGTCCATCTCTGCTCTCATGGTGGACACCAAACGCCTTGAACGACCTGCTGAAGGGAAGCACGCCATGACCTCCGGAACCGGGCCGATACCGAAAATCAGCCTTCAAAACATCACCAAGAAGTTCACGGTGCGGCCCAGCAAGGACAATCCGGAAGGGGCGGTCCTGACCGCCCTGGACGGGATCTCCCTTGATGTCTCCGCGGGCGAATTCATCACCCTGGTGGGCCCCAGCGGGTCCGGCAAGACCACCCTCCTGGACCTCCTGGCCGGCCTCACCAAGCCGGACACCGGCCAGGTGCTGGTGGACGGCCGGGAAGTGTCGGGCCCGGGCCGGGACCGCGCCGTCGTCTTCCAGCAGTATGCGCTGTTCCCCTGGCGCACGGCCGCCGCGAACGTGTCCTTCGGCTTGGAGGGGGTGGGCAGCGACGGGAAGCGCTACACCCGCAAGGAACGGGCCGGGAAGGCACGCGAATACCTTGAGCTTGTGGGCCTCGGCGGGTTTGAAGACCGTTACCCGCACGAGCTGTCCGGCGGCATGAAGCAGCGGGTGGCCATCGCCCGCAGCCTGGCTTACGAGCCGGACATCCTGCTGATGGACGAACCCTTCGCCGCACTGGACGCCCAGACGCGCGAGCAGCTCCAGACCGAGCTGCTCCGGATCTGGGCCACCACGGGCAAGACCATCATCTTCATCACCCACGGCATCGATGAGGCCGTGTACCTCGGCCAGCGCGTGGCCGTGCTCAGCTCCCGGCCGGGACGGCTGAAGGAAATCGTGGACATCGACCTCGGGGACCGCTCCGGTGACGAGGACGTCCGCTCCAACCCGGCCTTCGTGGAACACCGGCACAAGGTCTGGTCGCTGCTGCATGACGAGGTGCGCCGTGCCCAGGAAGCCGGGCACGCAAAGATCCAGCCCGACGGAACGGCGCCGGACGAAACCAGGACCATCACCACCGGAAAGGCAGCCTGATGAGCGTGCCAACACTGACCAAGGAAACGGAAACACGCACCGGTCCCGCGGCCGCCGGGGAAACAACGGCCCAGCGCAATCCGGCGCTGCGCCCAGGATCCGGCAAGACACCTGCAGCCAGGCTTCGCCTGTACGCCCTGCAGGGCGGCAAAGCCGTCTGGGGCGCCGGGGCCATCATCCTGTTCCTCCTGCTCTGGGAACTGGGACCCACCTACCTCGCGCCGGCATCGACGAGGGTTTTCCTTCCGCCCCTGCACGTGGTGCTCGAGGCGCTGGGCACACTCATCGCAAACGGCCAGCTGCAGAATCACCTCGCCGCCAGCCTGAGCCGCTCCGCGAGCGGTTTTGGCATCGCCGTCGTCACCGCCGTGGCCCTCGGGCTGCTCGTGGCCTGGTACGGCGCCCTCGACCGCTTCCTCAACCCGCTGCTGGAGGTCTTCCGGAACACGGCCGCACTGGCCCTGCTCCCGGTGTTCACTCTGCTGCTGGGCATCGGGGAGACCTCCAAGATCAGCATCGTGGCCTACGCGGCGTTCTTCCCGGTCCTGCTGAACACCATCGCCGGCGTCCGGACCGTCGACCCGCTGCTGATCCGAGCCGCCCGCTCACTCGGGCTGTCCAACTTCCAGCTGTTCCAGAAGGTGATCCTGCCGTCCGCCGTACCCACCATCTTCACGGGCATACGGATGGCCGGCACGTCCTCCATCCTCGTCCTGATCGCCGCAGAGATGGTTGGCGCCAAGGCCGGGCTCGGCTACCTGATCGTCAATTCCCAGATGAGCTTCCTGATCCCGGACATGTACGCGGGCATCCTGACCGTGTCCCTGCTCGGCCTGGTCGTCAACTACCTGCTGGTCGCCGTCGAACGTCATTTCTCCCGCTGGCGGACCGCCGTTGGATCCCGGACCGCCTGACCCGCCCTCCCTACCCAAGGAACCAGACCATGACTGAACGCCAACTCCACCTGAATGCCTTCCTGATGAGCACCGGACACCATGAGGCGTCCTGGCGTCTCCCTGAGAGCGACAGCTTCGCCGGGACGCAGGTGGCCCACTTTCAGCAGCTGGCCCGCACCGCCGAGCGCGGCACCTTCGACTCGATCTTCTTCGCAGACTCGCCCGTGCTGCACGGCGACGTGCGCCAGCGCCCCTACGGGACGCTCGAACCAACGGTCCTGCTCAGCGCCATCGCCGCCGTGACCAAGCGGATCGGCCTGATCGCCACCGCCTCCACCACCTACAACGACCCCTACAACCTGGCCCGCAGGTTCGCCTCGCTGGACCACATCAGCGGCGGCCGGGCCGGCTGGAACGTGGTGACGACTGCGGGCGAGGCTGCCGCGCGGAACTTCTCCCTGGAGGACCAGCCCGCGCACTGGCGCCGCTACGAGCGCGCCGCTGAATTCCTCGACGCCGCCAGGAAGCTCTGGGACAGCTGGGAGGATGACGCCGCCGTGGGGGACAAGGCCGACGGGGTCTGGGCGGACAGTTCCCGGGTCCACGCCATCAACCACACCGGCCGCTACTTCCGGATCCAGGGTCCCCTGGACGTGCCGCGTTCACCCCAGGGCCACCCCGTCATCGTGCAGGCCGGCTCGTCGGAGGACGGCAAGGACTTCGCCGCGCGCTACGCCGAAGCGGTGTTCACCGCGCAGCAGACCCTGGCCGAGGCGCAGCGCTTCTACGCCGACCTGAAGCGGAAGACGGCCGCCGTGGGCCGGAACCCGGACCACATCAAGATCCTGCCCGGCATTGTCCCGGTGATCGGCTCCACCGAGCACGAGGCGCGGCGGCTGGAAAAGCAGCTCGATGAGCTCATCCATCCTGAGCACGCGCGGAAGCAGCTGGCCGGCGTCCTGCGGGTCTCGCCGGAATCGCTGCCGCTGGATGCGCAGCTGCCCGAGGACCTCCCGTCGGAGGACGCGATCGAGGGGGCCAAGAGCCGCTACACGCTGATTGTGGAACTCGCCCGGCGCGAACGGCTCACCGTCCGCCAGCTCATCGGCAGGCTGGGCGGCGGCCGCGGGCACCGCACTTTCTCCGGCACACCCGAACAGGTGGCGGATGCCATCCAGGAGTGGTTTGAGAAGGGCGCGGCCGACGGCTTCAACATCATGCCGCCCGTGCTGCCCTCGGGCCTGGACGCCTTCGTGGACCACGTCATTCCGATCCTGCGGTCCCGCGGGCTGTTCCGCCGGCAGTACACGGGGAACACACTGCGTGAGCACTACGGACTGCCGCGGCCCGTTAGCGTCTTCGCCCCGGCAGGCGCCGAGGAGGCCGTCCCTGCCTAGGCTTCCTGCTGCGCGGGCTGTTCCTGCTTGACGGCCAGTTCCTGCTGCTCGTGCAGGGGCTTGCGGGCCAGCCAGGCAGCGACAATGGCGCCCGAGATGTTGTGCCAGAGCGAGAAGACGGCGGAGGGCAGGGCTGCCAGGGGCGTGAAGTGGGCGGTGGCCAGTGTCGCCGCCAGGCCGGAGTTCTGCATGCCGACCTCGAACGCGAGTGCCCTGCGCGCCTTGGCGTCCAGACGGCCCAGCTTGCCTGCCAGGTAGCCGAGCCCCAGGCCGAAGCCGTTGTGCAGCACCACGGCCAGGAACACAATGCCGCCGGCGGCCAGGATCTTGCTGGCGCTTCCCGCCACCACCACCGCCACGATCAGGGAAATAACGACGGCGGACGCCCAGGGGAGCGCCGGCAGCGCCTTGGCGACGAGGTTCTTGAGGAACAGCCGGGCCAGGAGGCCGGCGACCACCGGCAGCAGCACGGTCTTGACGATGTCCAGCACCATGCCGCCCGCGTCGATGGTCAGGAAGGAACCCGCCAGGAACAGCACCAGGACGGGCGTGACCACCGGGGCGATCAGGGTGGATACGCTGGCAACCGCCACGGACAGGGCCACATCGCCCTTGGCCAGGAACGCCATCACGTTGGAGGCCGTGCCGGAAGGCGCGCAGCCGACGAGGATCAGGCCGACGGCGAGTGCGGGCTCCAGGTGGAGGAGGGTGGCGATCGCCCAGCCGGCGCCGGGCATGATCACGTAGTGGGCCACGATGCCCAGCACCACGGCCCAGGGCCTGCGGGCAACGGCCGTGAAGTCCGGCGGGGTCAGCGTCAGGCCCATGCAGAACATGATGATTCCCAGGAGGTACGGGACCGCCGGGCCGAGGGGTTTGAAGGCGCCGGGAAGCAGGAACCCGGCAATGCCGGCTGCGAGCACCAGGAGGGGGAAGACGGTCACCGCGACGCGCGCAATCCTGGCTTCCGCGGCGAGGGCCGGGTTCAGGGGTGCGGCGCCGGCCTCCGTGGCCGGAGGAGCGGGTACGGGGTCTTTTGTTGCCTCAAGCATTCAATAATGCTGGCACCTGAGTGCCGCGGCGCCCAATCCATGACTGATGTCAGACAAATGTGTCGTTCCGGAAATTTCTCCGTGGTACGGCGGGACCCTGATCGTCCTCGGTGCGATACTGGATTGCACTGGATCGGCATTCAAGGGGACGGAATGATCCTAGACACGGCAACACTGCGGGTTGCCTTCGCGGCGATGGCCCTGGTCCTGGCGCTGCTGTTCTACTTTTCAACGTTCCGCAGCACCCGCTCGCCCTACAGCGCCTGGTGGTGCGCCGCCCTGCTGCTGTTCCTCTCCGGCTCGGCATCCTTCCTGCTCAACGGCACGCCGCAACAGGTCTGGGCCAACCCGCTGGGCAACTTCCTGCTCGTGTCCGGCGCGGCAAGTGTCTGGGCGGGGGCTCGTTCCCTCCGGAACCTGAAGTACAACCTGTGGCTGTCCGTGGCGCTGCCCGTCACCGCCGGCGCCGCAGCCGGTGTCGACAGCCCGGGATCCAACACGTGGGCCGGCGGTGCAGTTTTCCTGGCGTCCATGGCCGTGCTTATCGGGCTGGCTTCGCACGAATTGTGGCGGCTTGAACCCGGCTACTCCCGGGTGCGGATCCCCATGGCCATCGCGGCCGGGGGGGTGGCCTTCTTCTACTCGTGCCGCCTGGTGGTGTTCCTGATCCAGGGGCCAAACGGTGCCGTTTTCACAACCTACTTCGGGTCCGCGGTGACCACCATGGTCACCATGGTGCTGCTGGTGGTGGTTTCCTTCAGCATGGCGGGGCTGAGCACCGAGCAGCAGACCCGGGCGCTGCGGACGGTCGCCACCCAGGACGGGCTCACGGGCCTGCTTAACCGCGGCGCCTTCCTGGAGGCGGCGGCCGGAGAGCTGGAACGCAGCAGGACCGCCAACAGCGGCGGCTCGCTGATCCTCGCCGACCTGGACCACTTCAAGTCGGTCAATGACACTTTCGGCCACGCGGCCGGAGACCTGGCGCTGCAGGCGTTTGCCGAGGCGTGCAGCGCATCGGTCCGGTCCACGGATGTCGCGGGGCGCTACGGAGGCGAGGAGTTCATCCTCCTGCTTCCCGGGGCCGGCCCCAAGAGCGCCGAAATTATCGCGGGTGAAATCAGCAGGAGGCTGGCGGAGCAGCACATTCCGGAGCTGTTGCGGATGCCGACCGTCAGCTACGGCATTTCCACCTACAATGCGGGGACGGCCGACCTCGACGAGGTGATCGCGGCCGCTGACGTTGCCTTGTATGAAGCCAAATCGCAGGGGCGGAACCGCACAGTGAGGGGCTGAAATGGAGCCGGCGCCCGCTTAGAGCAGGCGCCCTGTCCTTAAACGCAGGCACCGGATCCGGAATGCATGGGGGACAATCCGGACCCGGTGATCCTGACTCGCAGCCGGAGACTACGGTCTTTCATCAGGCATAGCCAGTGTGTTCCGCCATCCTTGTAGAAAGGTGGGAGCACCTTGGGGGGTGGCCGTGTTCCGCCGCCCCCAAGGCAGCGGAACACGGCGGTTTTTCAGTTCTTCCAGCCGCGCGTCTGCTAGGCCGCGCGCACGAACGTGACGGGGCCCGTGGCGGTGAGCCAGGACAGCGGGTGGGCCATGGTGGCGTTGATGCCGTTCATGCCGCCGCTGATGACCTTGCCGCCGCCGGCGTAGATGGCTACGTGGCCGGACTGGACCACCATGTCGCCGGGCTGCGGGGTGGAGACCACCTTGCCGTGGGCCAGGAACTGCATCGGCGCGAGGTCACCCACACGGATGCCGGCGGCGCCGAGGGCCTTCTCCACCATGGCGGTGCAGTCCTGCGTGATGCCGATCTGGGAGTAGGCCGAGGCCAGCATGGCCGCGTTGACGCCTGCGGCAGCCTTGACGGCAGCCTTGACGGGTGCCTTCGGGGCGGGGGCCGCGGCCTTGACGGTGATCTTCGGTGCGGGCGCGGCCGGCGCGGGAGCCACAGCCTTAACGGCGACCTTCGGTGCGGGAGCGGCAGCGACGGGGGCCGCGGCCTTCTCGACTGCCGGCTTTGCTGCCGGCGTTGCAGCGGCGGGTACTGCCACCGCTGGAGCGGGTGCGGACTGAACCGCGGGGCGCTCAAAGTTGATCTTGACGCTGGAGGCGGCGTTCAGGGGAGCCTGGACCTGGCCGGCCGTCGCGAAGACGCCGGAGGGAGCTTGGGCCTGCTGGGCCGGAGTGTTGGCGGCGTTGGCCGCGACGGTGCCGGTGAAAGCCAGGCCGGATGCTGCAAGGATGGCCGCAGCACGGCGGCCAGAAATAAAGCGGAACGACATGAAGAAGCCTCTCCCGATGCCTGCGAGGTGAGCTGTCGGATTCGGATGGGAGGCACCCGGCCGCGGTCCTGAGCGTGGTCAGGAGCTGTGCGGCTTCACCCCAAGGCCTGCTTCAAGCAGGCCGAAAAGTGGTTTCCCCGTCTCTGCCGGACATGGGTCTACGGTTGGTTCCTCGGGCTGCGGCAGAGTTAGGCAATCAGCGCGGGAGTGCCTCATCGGTGAAAAAGGCACGTTTTCCACCGTACGGGAGGCTTCGTCCAATGTCACATTCAGGTAACGGGACCGTGTCGTTCACGACATGTTCGCCCGCGTCATGTATGGGTTCGGGGTTTGATTTGTGTGGTGAACCTCACTCTGCGGCGTTGAGTTTGCCGGCGAGCCGTTCCCGCATCTGGATGCTGGCGGAGTTAAGGCCGACCAGTTCCACCTCGCGGCCGTGCCTGCGGTATTTCTCCGTGACAGAGTCCAGCGCGGCGATGGTGGAGGCATCCCACAGGTGGGAGGCGTGCAGGTCGATTACCACGCTGTCGATGTCCGGCTCGGAGTCGCGGGCGTAGTCGAACTGCGTGTACAGGTCGTTTGAGGAGGCGAAGAACAGCTCGCCGTCCACCGTGTAGGTGGCCACCGTCCGGCCGTTGAGCTCCACTTCCGTCCGCTCCACGGTGGCGAAATGGGCCACTCGGCGGGCGAACATCGCCATCGCTGCCAGCACCCCGACGCCGACGCCGATCGCCAGGTTGTGCGTGAGCACCACGGTGCCCACCGTGATCAGCATGACGGCGGTCTCCGACTTGGGCATCCGCTTCAACGTTGCCGGTGCAACGGAATGCCAGTCGAAGGTGATGGCCGAGACGAAGATCATCACCGCCACCAGCGCCGCCATGGGGATGAGGCCCACGATGTCGCCCAGGGTGACCACCAGCACCAGCAGGAAGGCGCCCGCGAGGAACGTGGATACCCGGCTCCGGGCGCCGGAGCCCTTGACGTTGATCATGGTCTGCCCGATCACGGCGCAGCCGCCCATGCCGCCCAGGAACCCGGTGACTATGTTGGCCACGCCCTGGCCCCAGGATTCGCGGGTCTTGTTGGAGCGGGTATCGGTGATGTCGTCCACGAGCTTGGCCGTCATCAGTGATTCCAGCAGCCCCACGAGCGCCATGGACAGCGAGAACGGGGCGATGGTCTGGAAGGTTTCCCACGTCAGGGGCACATTCGGGATGAACAGCGTGGGGAGGCTTGCCGGCAGCTGACCCTTGTCCTGGACGGTGGGGACATCGATCCCGGACACGACGGCGAGCACGGTCAGCAGGATGATGGCCACCAAAGGTGACGGCACCGCCGTCGTAATCCGGCGGAAGCCGACGACGATGAGCAGGCCGGCTGCGACCAGCGGATATACGGGCCAGGAAACCCCGATCAGTTCCGGCAGCTGTGCCATGAACACGAGGATGGCCAGCGCGTTCACGAAGCCCACCATCACTGAGCGCGGGATGAAGCGCATGAGCCGGGTGACGCCCAGGACGGCGAGCAGGATCTGGAACACCCCGGCGAGGATCACCGCGGCAATCAGGTGGTCCAGGCCGTGGCTGCGCATCAGCGGCGCGATCACCAGGGCGACGGCGCCCGTTGCGGCCGAGATCATGGCGGGCCGGCCGCCCACGAAGGAGATGGTGACGGCCATGGTGAAGGAGGCGAACAGCCCGATCCGGGGATCCACTCCGGCGATCACGGAGAAGGCGATGGCTTCCGGAATGAGGGCAAGGGCCACCACCAGTCCGGCGAGGGCCTCGGTCTTGAGGCGCCGCGGGGAACGGAGCGTGGCCCGGACGGACTGGAGCTGTTCGGGCTTCATGGAACTCTATTTCTTGGTCTGGCGGTAGCGCTCGATCTGCTTCAGCCGCCGCAGGAGGCTGTCGCGCCGCGGGTGGGGAACGGCATCGGGCGCCTCGGCGGTGAGGTCGATGTGTTTGGTGCCGTACTGCCAGAGCAGGAGGTCATCCAGGAGGCGGTCCGGGCCGGGGGAATAGCGGTGGTCCAGGGCCCTGCGGACCTCGGTGATCCGGTTGGCGCTGAGCAGCCCGGCAAGCTGCACTGTCTGCTTGAGTCCGTGGGCCGCCAGGAGTTCGGCCGCCCATCCCCAGTCATCATCTACTTTACGGTCTACGTGCGGAAGCAGGGTGCGCCAGACGTCGCGGATGCGGTTGGGGGTGAGCTGGGCCGCACCCTCGCCGTCCACGTCCCAGTAGCTGCGGACCTCCTCGTAGCGTTCATGGAGGTCGGCGAAGGCGCTCTCCACGGTCTCCAGCATGGCGGCGGTGGCGGTGAACTGGCGGTCGAAGTGCGGTGTCCAGGCGCGCGGGTCCTCGGCCTTGAACCGGATGTCGTGCTCGATCTCGCTCCAGGCATGCGCGAAGACGGTGCGGATCTGGCATTCGAAGAAGTAGCTGCCGTTGGGCGCGACCTCGGGGTTGAACACCTGCTGGTAGTTCTTCACGACGTCGTTCTGGATGGTGCGCAGGATCAGGTGCCGGCTGGAGTAGCCGTAGGTTCCGGACTCGATGGAGCCGATGTCCTTTTCGCGGTCCCCGCGGCAGTCGAAGAGGTTCCGCTGGCGCTTGATCAGGTTGGCCACGAGGGCGTTCTCCGCCGGCAGCTTGGTGATGACGCGCACGCCCACCATGTCGTTGAGGGTCCGGAAGGGGTCCGGGAACTTCAGGAGCCTTGGTCCGCCCGGCTCCAGCGGCTCCTCGGTCCGGGAGATCTTCTCCCGGAAGGAATCGACCGATTTGGTGCGGCCGGTGACGAACAGGGGGGTGACCTCGGTGTCCTTGAGCATAGTCCGCAGGACCTGCAGGACTTCCCGGGTGACTAGCTTCAGGGCAGGCCGGACTCGTTCATAGAGTTCCACGCTTTCCTGCACGGAGTCGCGCTGAGTGACGTCCAGGCGATCCCAGTTGCTTGCCATGGTTCCAAACTATCAAGGCGGTGCGACAGCGCGCCGGTGACACCCCTGCCACTGCAGCCCCTTCTGCCCCACGGAAGCGGCGCCCATGTAGGCTCGGGACATGGGTTTTGTGGATCCTAGGAGGATGCAGTGAAGCGGCAGAAGTACCACTACGGTGACCACCCCAGCCAGTGGGGCGAGCTCTTCCTGCCGGAGATACCTGCCGCACGCAACGGCAGGCCGCCATCCCCGCGCGGCGTCGTTGTGGTGATCCACGGCGGCTACTGGCGCTCGCAGTACGGCGCCGAGCTGGGTGAACCGCTGGCGAAGGACCTCGCGGCGCACGGCATCGTGGCCTGGAACCTGGAGTACCGCCGGGCCGGCAACGGCGGCGGCTGGCCGCGGACCTTTGAGGATGTCCTCGCCGGGATCGACAAACTGCGTGAGGTGGCCGGCGAGCACGACCTCGACCTGAACCGCGTGGTGGCGCTGGGGCATTCGGCCGGCGGACACCTGGCTGTCTGGGCGGCCGGCCGGGACCGGCTTGCGGGACTCGGCGCGGCCGACGCCGACCGGCAGGTCGACCGGAACCTCAATGGTGAGGCCGTCCACCTGACTGGCGTGGTCAGCCAGTCCGGGCTGCTCAACCTGGCGCAGGCGGAGTGGCTGGACCTCAGCAACGGCGCCGTCAGCAACTTCCTGGGCGGTTCCGCCGAACGGTACCCCAAGCGGCACAGGTACGCGGACCCGATGAGCGCCGTGCCGCTCACCATTCCGGTCTACGCAGTCCACGGGCTCGACGACGACACCGTGCCGGTAAGCCAGTCCGAGGCCTACGCCACGGCCGCTCGCGCAGCCGGGGCGCCGGTCCAGGTGGTCAAGGTGCCGGGCGACCACTTCTCGTTGATCGACCCCAAGGCCCCGTCCTACCGGAAATGCCGCGAACTGGTGCAGGAGCTGCTGCAGCTTTAGGCCCTTCGGCGCCGGCCCTTAGAGGCGCCAGTAGAGGCGCCAGCCGGGGAGCTTTAGGGCTCAGACGGAATGAAGCACCGCCCCTGCCCGGCCTTGTCCAGGATGGCATCGACGGCCTGCTGCCCCTTGCCGAACCACCTCTCCCGGACCTGGATCTGCTGGGAATCCATGCCGATCAGGGTCACCAGTCCGTCCGGTGCCACTGCCACACCCACAAGGTCATCCCAGGTGATGCTGGCGGTGTAGTCCGCGGAGAGTGTCACGCCCTTGTCTCCGACGAACAGCTTGCTGCCGCCGGGCACCCCGTAGAGGGCGCCGCGTACACCGCGCCGGAATTCCCTGCCGCCCAGCCATTCGACGGCGCGGTCAGTATCGGACCTAATGGAATCATCGTCCGGCCGGGTTCCCTCCGGCATCCCGAAAATGGCAGTGGCTTCGAGGCCGGCCAAGGCTGCACGGCAGGCTTCGGCGGTGACGTTGTGGGCCAGGGCCAGCTTGTCCGCCGGAGAGACCGGTTCCCGTCCGAGCAGGTGTAATTCCGCGGCGGCGACAGCCATCTCGATGGCTGATACCGGATCCTCCAAATACTCCTGCAATTCCTCCGCATCCGCCTCGAGTTCCTCGGCGGTGGGGCCGTTGAGCTGAAGGTCCCGCAGGACGGCCATGAGCCCGAGCCGTGCGTTGTCGGCGTGTTGCGGTGTCGGATCGGTCTCGAAGCACAGGACGCCCGTGTCCCCGCTGTCGAGGAAATGCATGACATCGACGTCGTAGACCCAGCCGTGCTCCTGCCGCAGAGTGCGGTGGGCGCGGCGGCAGGCGATGCGTGACACCGTGCGGGCAGCCTCCCGCGCAGCCTCCGTCCCGGCGGGGACTTCGAACGAGAGGCCCAGGCGCGGCCACCCCTGCTCGAACCACATCGGCATTGGTATGGCCAAAGCGGACGGGGTGTCCGGCAGCCGTGGAGATCCTGCCGGAAGGTCGAGCCGGAGTCCCTCCGGCGGGGCCCCGCTCAGGGCCAGCGCCGCGTTGCCCGCCGTGAAGTGGCTCTGCAGCAGTTGCAGGACCTCGTCCGGCCCCAGCGTCTCGAGCGACGGCGGCGCCACGTCCGTCAGCCCCAGGGAGGACATCCCGAAGCGGTGCCGCAGGTGCTCTGCGGTGGCTGGTGGAACTGTCGAGGAAGCTTCAGCCGCCAGAATTTTCTTTTCTATGTCGATCCGGCCGAGGTCGGGTGCTGAAAGGAAGGAACAGACGGCCGTGAGAAATGACGCGACGGTCTCAGCCTTGCCACTGCAGGTAAACGAGGTGAACGTCGGCCCGACCGTGGCGTTGTGGCTGTGGCGCCGCAAGTCGGGGACGCCCGACATTGCCAAATGCTCTGCCAGATGCGTGAGGCCGGTAGTCATAAAGGTTTCATCTCTGACTCCGGCCCGGAAAACCAGCTGCGCTGTGAGTGGCTGGGCGCCCTCGACCCAGAACACGGGAACTCCACTGAGTTCCGTTCGTTGCAATGTCATGGGGTAGATCGTAGATGGGCTGCCGGTGATCGGGGCCGCGGCGCACCCGTGCCTTGTCTACCGCGGTATCCACTCGGCGGTAAGTATGCTTATCATCAACCGCGAATGCCGCAGACGCCAGAACGGAGGGATATTGCCTTGTCTGACCTCACAGTGAAGTGGACGCCGGTTGCTCCCGCCGCCGGCAAGGTGGACTCTTGTAGGTGGGGGCTGAGGTATTTTTGTATATTACGATCCCGGGTTTCACTAGGAGATACACATGGGTGAACCCATCATGCGGTGGACAGCTTGATCCGGCTTCGAAAGCTGGCGCGCGCAGCGTCTGTCCTGACAACTCCCCTGGCCCCGGAGGACATCCTCGCGCTGTTTGACCCGGTGTTCTCGGCCCGGCAACTGCGCGGCGTGGTCACGAAAGTCGTCCCCGAAACAGCGGATTCAGCCACCATCCATTTCCGGCCCGGCCGCGGCTGGAAGGCCCACAAAGCGGGCCAGTGGGCGCGTATCGGCGTGGAGCTCGACGGCGTCCGGCACTGGCGCTCCTATTCGCTCAGCGCCCCGGCCGGCGAGGACCCTGCCATCACCGTCAGCGACATGGGCGCCGTGTCCGGCGTCCTGGTCCGCAACACCCGACCAGGGGACGTCCTGTTCCTGGCCCCGCCGCAGGGCGACTTCGTGCTCCCCGAGCATCCACGGCCGCTCCTGATGCTCACCGCCGGCAGCGGCATCACCCCCGTGATGTCCATGGTCCGCACGCTCGTGCCGCACCGCCCCGACGCCGACGTGGTCCTGATCCACTCCGCCCGCAGGCCGGAGGACAGCATCTTCCGCGAGGAACTTTCCGAGCTCGCCGACCAGTTCCCCAACTTCCGCGTCACGCACTGGTACACGGGGGAGCAAGGTCGCGTGGACTTCGGCTCGGCCGCCGGGCTGGACACTCTCTGCCCCGACTGGCGCCGCCGCGCTGCCTATGCCTGCGGCCCGGAAGGGTTCCTCGACGACGCCGAAGCCCTGTGGGCCGCCGAAGCGGCCGCCCACCCCAAGGACCCCAGGTCGGCCCGGGCGGACGGGGCCACCGGCCCCTTCGCGGCGGACCCCGTCAACCTCATCATCGAACGCTTCAACACCAGCCTGCTGGGCGGCGGAGGGCACGACGGCGGTTTGGTCACCTTTGAGGCCTCCGACCGCGAGGTGGAGGCCGACGGCGACACCCCCCTTCTCGACGTCGGTGAAGACGCCGGCGTCCTCATGCCCAGCGGCTGCCGCATGGGCATCTGCCACAGCTGCCTGCTGCCCCTGCGTGCAGGGCAGGTCCGGGACCTGCGCACCGGTGAAGTCCACGGTGAACCCGGCCAACTAATCCAGACGTGCGTTTCGGCAGCTGCCGGACCCGTTAACCTCGACATCTGAGGAGCATCACCAGCATGACTGCAATATCCGATCGCACAGCCGCGACTGCCAGATCCACCGACGGGGCCGCCACCGACAAGCCCGCCACGAAACCGCGCCCCGGCGCCCTGGCCGCCACCGGCCGGCCCGCCGTGCGCCCGCCCGCGGCGGCGCACCTGACTGACGAGCAGGTGGCAGAGCTCGGCCGCGAACTGGACGCCATCAAGGACGAGGTCCTCGCCAAGCGCGGGGCCTCCGACGCCGCCTACATCCGCCGGATGATCAAGATCCAGCGCGGGTTGGAGATCACCGGCCGGGCAGCGCTGCTGGGAAGCCGCAACAAGGCCGCCTGGGTCGCCGGCACCAGCCTGCTCAGCCTCGCCAAGATCCTGGAAAACATGGAGATCGGCCACAACATCCTGCACGGCCAGTGGGACTGGATGCGCGATCCGGACATCCACTCCACAACGTGGGAATGGGACTTCGTGACTCCGGCCCGTTCCTGGCAGCACACGCACAACGACCTCCACCACCGCTGGACCAACGTGGTGGGCAAGGACAACGACGTCGGATACAACCTGCTGCGCATGGACGAGGACCAGCCCTGGACCCCCCGTGCCCTAGGCAACCCGCTGTACAACGCCATCCTCGCCCCGATTTTCGAATGGGGCATCGCCGTGTACGACCTTGAGCTGGTCGAATACAAGGAGGGCAAGAAGAGCAAGGAGGCCATGACCCGCGACCTCAAGGCGCTCGGCATCAAGGCCCTCAAGCAGTTCACCAAGGACTACGCCGCCACCCCGGCCGTGGCCATGCTCACCGGCTCGGGCAAGCAGGCCCTCCTTGGCACGCTCACCGCCAACGCGGTGCGCAACGTGTGGGCCCACGCCGTGATCTTCTGCGGACACTTCCCCGAGGGGACGGACACGTTCACGGAGGAAATGGTGGAGGGCGAGACCCGCGGCGACTGGTACGTCCGCCAGATGATCGGCTCGGCCAACATCTCCGGCTCCAAGTTCATGCACATCATGACCGGCAACCTCTCCCACCAGATCGAGCACCACCTGTTCCCGGACCTGCCGTCCAACCGATACGGGGAAGTGGCGCCGAAGGTCCAGGAAATCTGCAAGCGTTACGGCCTGCCGTACACCACCGGGCCCCTGCTGAAGCAGGTGGGATCCTCGTGGGCGAAGGTCTTCAAGCTCGCGCTGCCGGGGAAGAAGGCCTGACCCGCTGCCGGGAACCCGAGCGCCGGGCGGCGTTCTCTGGCAGAGTATGACCATGCTCACTGTTATCGGCGAAGGCCTCGTTGACGTGGTCCAGCGCAGCTCTGGAATCGAAGCCCATGTGGGCGGCAGCCCGCTCAACGTCGCCGTCGGGCTCGCCCGGCTGGGGCACCCGGTGCAGTTCGTCGGCCGGTACGGCCGGGACGCCTACGGTGAGTCGGTGGCCGCCCACCTGAGGGCGAGCTCCGTGATGCTCCCGCAGGCCCCGGACGGGCTGCCCACCAGCGTGGCCACCGCCCTGGTGGACGACGACGGCGCCGCCACCTACACGTTCGACCTCGACTGGGAGCTCCCCGGGCTGGGGGAACGGCTGCCGTTCATGCTGCAGGGAACCACGCTGCTGCACACCGGCTCCATCGCCACCATGCTGGCGCCCGGCGCCGCGGAGGTGCTGGCCGCCGTCGAACACGCCCACCCGGCGTCGACCATCAGCTTCGACCCCAACTGCCGCCCCAGCATCATCACTGACGCCGACTACGCCCGCCGGCAGGCAGAAAAGTTCGTGACCCTCTCGGACATCGTCAAGGCCTCCGACGAGGACCTCGCCTGGCTCTACCCCGGCGTGGACCCGCTGGAGTCCGCGCGCCGCTGGCTGAAGCTCGGCGGTGCGGAGGGGCCGGCCGTCGTGGTGGTGACGCGCGGCGCAGCCGGGCCGTGGGGGATCACCGCCGCAGGGGAGACCGAGTTTGCCGCGCCCCGCGTGGAAGTGGCGGACACGGTGGGCGCAGGGGATTCCTTCATGGCCGCGCTGCTGTCCGGCGTGGTGGACCGAGGCCTGGACGGCGCCCAGAACCGCGCGGACCTGCGGGCACTCCCGGCCGAGGGGCTCACCGCCCTTCTGGCGCACGCTTCCCGCGCGGCAGCAGTGACCGTGTCCCGCGCCGGCGCCAATCCGCCTACCCGGGCCGAGCTCAACCACGTTGAATCAGCAGCAGAGGAAGCCGAAGTTCCCACCACCTGAGGAGCAGCCATGACATCGCCGGGCCCGTTTTCAAACCTGCCGGACGTCCCCGCGTTCGGTCTCACCAGCCGGTCCTTTGAGGATGGCGGAACTCTGGCGCCGCCGCAACGCAGCGGCAGGATGCACGCCGGCGGCGCCGACGAGTCCCCGCAGCTGAGCTGGAGCGGGGCGCCGGACGGGACCCGGAGCTACGCCGTGACCGTATTCGATCCGGACGCGCCGGGCGCCGGCGGATTCTGGCACTGGGCCGTCCTCAACATCCCCGCGGACACCACCTCCCTCGCGGAGGGTGCCGGGGCCGAGGACGGACCGCAGCTGCCCCCCGCTGCTGTGCAGCTGAAGAACGACGCCGGCTTCCGCGGCTACCTGGGGGCGGCCCCACCGCCGGGGCAC
This sequence comes from Arthrobacter sp. NPDC058097, assembly GCF_042884885.1. Lineage (NCBI taxonomy): Bacteria > Bacillati > Actinomycetota > Actinomycetes > Micrococcales > Micrococcaceae > Arthrobacter > Arthrobacter sp. NPDC058097. The sequence continues at coordinate 767,756 of NZ_JBHVSZ010000001.1, read as the reverse complement.
GGACGGCACCGCTACATCGTGACGGTATACGCGCTGGACGTTGAGGAGCTGCCCGGAGGGGCCGGGGCGAAGCCGGCAGGGCTGGGATCCGAAATGGCCCGTCACCTGTTGGGGACGGCGACGCTCACGGGCGTCTACCAGCGCTAGGGGCCGAATAGGACTATTGACAGGACAAACCCCTGGTCCTATTCTCAATTTGTGGAGCGCTCCAAGTGCGCTCGATCACATCCCCCTTCTCCGGCCGGGAAGATCCTGTGGTGTGGTTCCCCTAATCATCTGGACGCGATCGAAGGAGATCACCAGTGACGAAGTTTATTTGGCGCCGCGCAGCAGTGGCAGCGGTTGCAATCCCCATGCTGGCTTTGACGGCATGCTCCAGCCAGGGCGGAAGGGCGCCGGAAGCAAGCAGCGGAAGCGGCGGAGGCCAGGCCGTTTCGACTCCGCGCCTGAAGATCGCCCTGGTCACGCACGCGCCTGCGGGCGACACCTTCTGGGACACCGTCCGGAAGGGCGCCGAGGAGGCTGCTGCCAAGGACAACGTGGAGCTCCTCTACACGAACGATCCAGAGGCCGGGCGGCAGGCGCAGCTGATCCAGCAGGCCGTGGACCAGAAGGTGGACGGCATCGCGGTCACCCTGGCCACGCCCGGCGCGCTGAAGGATTCCCTCAAGAAGGCCTCCGACGCCGGGATCCCCATCGTGAGCCTGAACGCCGGTGAGGACGTCTCCAAGCAGCTCGGGGCGTTCACGCACTTCGGCTCCAACGAGCAGCTCGCCGGCCAGGCGGTCGGCGAGAAACTGGCGGCGGAGAACTTCAAGCACCCCATCTGCGTGATCCAGGCCCAGGGGCATGTGGGGCTGGAAGCGCGTTGCGCCGGCGTGAAGTCCAAGGTTCCCGGAACCGAAATCCTGTACGTGAACGGCGCCGACATGACGTCCGTCGAATCGACGGCAACGGCCAAGCTGCAGGCAGCCAAGGACGCCGACGTCATCATCGGCCTGGGCGCCCCCATCACGCTGACCCTCCTGAAGTCCGTGGCCACCGCGGGCAGCCCGGCCAAGGTGGCCTCCTTTGACCTGAACAAGGAACTTGCCCAGAAGATCGCCGACGGCACCGTGCTGTTTACTGTGGACCAGCAGCCCTGGCTCCAGGGTTACGAGTCCGTGGACGCCCTGTGGCAGGTCAAGCGGGGCGGCTTCAAGCTCGGCGGCGGGCAGCCCGTGCTTACCGGGCCCACCATCGTGGACAAGGCCAACGCGGCAGACGTCGTAAAGTTCTCCGACCAGGGAATCCGCTAGCCTGTCTGGTGTACGGCAGCGACGCGGTGACGATCTTCATGTCGGCACCGCCGAAATCGATGTAAGGGCCAATGAGTTCGGGCTGGCCGGACGCGAGCGGCCGCTCGTACCAGGTCATTTCCGTGTAGTCGTAGTAGTTGATCGACGCGGGATTCAGGTTGTGCGGGATGAACACGCGTTACTGACAGGTCGGCGAAAACCCGCTCCAGGCGCTGGTTGATGATGAGGGCGCCTCCCCGTTCGAAGTGGGCGATTGCGGTGTTCTCAGCGGCGGCCGGGTCCCCCTGCCCGGCCAACACAGAGGCGTCCCGCCCAGGCAGGGGACCGATCCTGAACGGCGGAAGCCTGCCGGCTTGAATGCCGGCAGGCTTCCTGTCTGTGCGTGTATTACGGGTCCGGCGGTCAGGGGCTGACGAGCGAGGCGGCCAGGGCTGCGTCGGCTTCCTTCAAGACCTTGGCGGCGACTTCGAGGCCTTCGATGCGGCCGAGTTCGACGTCTTCGTGCTCGATGTTGACGAGCATGTCCGGGTCGACTTCGTGGAGTGCGCGCAGGAATTCGGTCCAGTAGGCGGTGTCGTGGCCCTTGCCGAGGGCGACGAAGTCCCAGGCGGCAGGCTTGGGCCATTCGTTCGCCCATTCGTCGCCGCCGAGGTTGGTCCGGTTTTCCTCTGGGGAGAGCCGGCGGAAGCGGTTGTCCAGCACGCCGTAGATGGCGGCGGTGTCCTGGTTGACGCGGACGTCCTTGGCGGCGGCGTGGAACACCAGCGGGCCGAGTTCGCGGACGACGGCGACGGGGTCCATCTGCTGCCAGAACAGGTGCGAGGCGTCCAGTTCCACGCCCACGTGGGTGGCGCCGGTCAGTTCGACGAGCTTGTAGACGTCGGCGGGGTTGAAGACGAGGTTCTGCGGGTGCAGTTCCAGGGCGACCTTGACACCGTGGTCGGCGGCAAGCCGGTCGGTTTCCTTCCAGAACTCGGCGGCCACGCCCCACTGGTAGTCCAGGACGTCCAGGGCGGCGGAGTTCCAGGCGTTGACGATCCAGTTGGGCACGGTGGCGCCGGGTTCCCCGCCGGGCAGGCCGGACATGGTGACCACGCGGTTCTGTCCGAGGCGGTGTGCCAGGCGGATGGAGCGGCGGATGTCTTCGGCGTGCTTGTCGCCGATGGCCCGGTGGGGGTGCAGCGGGTTGCCGTTGCAGTTCAGCCCGGCGATGGCGACGCCGGTGCCTTCGAAGATCGCGAGGTAGTCATCGCGGGCGGCGTCGCTTTCGAGGATCTCATCGAAGGTGGGGACGTGCGCCGCGGGCAGGAACCCGCCGGAGTTGATTTCGATTCCGGTCAGGCCGAGGCCGGCGACGACCTTCAGGGCTTCGGGCAGCGGGCGGTCGTGCAGGATCGCGTTGTAGACGCCGAGCTTCATAGCGTGATCTTCTTTCCGTTGTTCAGGGCTGATTCGGTGACCGCGGCGAGCAGTTCCATGTTGCGGACGCCTTCGTCGAAGGTGGCGCAGCGCGGCAGGGATTCGGCTTCGCTGAGGCCGGCGACCTCTTCGAGGAACGCGCGTGACTGGTAGGCGAAGGCGTCGTTCTGGCCGAAGCCGACCTCGGGGGCATCCATGGCCAGGCCGCCGGCGATGTAGGGGTGGCCGGGGCCGAGGATGACCTGGCGGTAGCCGCTTTCGTGGCCGGAGCCGTCGTTGAGGAACAGCTGGACTTCGCCGGGGCGGCGCTGGTCGAACTTCGCGGAGCCGTTCTCGCAGAAGACTTCGAAGTTGAGGCTGTTGGCGTGGCCGGCGGCGACGCGGGAGACTTCGAAGCTGCCGGCGCCGTTTTCGAACTCGGCGGAGAAGGCTGCGTAGTCTTCGTTTTCCACGGCCTCGAAGGTGTCGCTGACGGCGGCGTGGTCGTGGCCGATGACGGCGCCCAGAGGCAGGGGCCGTTTGTCGATCGCGGTGGTGAGGCGGCCGCCGCTGATGGACTTGATGTCGCCGCAGAGGAACTCGGACACGTACGCGAGGTGGGATCCGACGTCGGCCAGGGCGCCGGAGCCGGGGCCGCCCTTGTAGCGCCAGCTCATGGGGGCGTCGGGGCTGAAGCCGTAGTCGGTCCAGTAGCGGCCGCTGAAGTGCAGCACCCTGCCCAGCGTTCCGTTGCGGATGAGGTCACGGATGTAGGCGATGCCCGGGGTGCGGCGGAACGTGAAGCCAATCCGGGCGATCGAGGAAGCGTTGCGGGCGGCGTCGGCCATGGCCCGCGCGTCCTCCAGGGTGTCGCTCAGCGGCTTTTCGCACAGGACGTGCTTGCCGGCGGCGAGGAGGCCCTCCACCACTTCGCGGTGCAGCGAGTTGGCGATGACAACGCTGACAACGTCGATGTCATCGGCCTCGGCGATGGCCTGCCACGAGGTGTCGTTGCGTTCGTAGCCGAAGCGCCGCGCGGCGAGGGAGCCGAACTCGGGGTTCACGTCGCCGATGGAGACCAGCCGGATCGGCGGCAGGACGGGGTTGTACAGGGCGGACGCGGTGCGGAAGGCGGCGGCGTGAGCCTTGCCGGCCATGCCCGCCCCGATGACGGCTACGCCAAGATCTTGGGGCATTAGTTTTCTCCTTTGAAACGGGCTTTGCGGGACTCAGCCGCTGTGACGTGTGACGCGAAATGGAGCGCTCCAGAAACACGATAGGGGCGGAAGTTTGTCCTGTCAATATGCTCTGGTATCCAAAAAGAGTCGGCCGATGGTAGACAATGGCAGGGTGACCCAGGAGACGGGCAAGCGCCCGAACATTTACGACGTTGCCTCCGCGGCCGGGGTCTCAAAATCCCTGGTCTCGCTGGTCCTGCGCGGTGCGCCCGGCGTCTCCGCCGCCCGCCGTGCCGCCGTCGAGGAAGCCATCGAACGGCTGAACTACCGCCCTAGCCGTGCGGCAGCGACCCTGGCCGGAAACCGGTCCCGGACCATCGGCGTCGTCCTGGACGACTACCGGAATCTCTGGTTCGTCAGCCTGCTGGGCGGGCTGCACGATGAACTCGCGCCGCTCGGGTTCCGGGTGGCCGTCGCCGACCCGTCGTTCAACGCCCACCTGGACCGGACGCCGGTGGACGGCCTCATGTCGCTGCGGGTGGATGGGATCGTGATTGCGACCGAGCCCACGGAGGAGATGTTCGCCGCCGTCGACGTTCCTGCGGTGGTGGCGGGCAACCGCGACGTCATTGTTCCGGGGGCGGACATCGTCGCCAATGACGACGAGGCCGGCGGACGCCTGGCCACGGAGCACCTGATAGGGCTGGGGCACAGGGAAATCGGGCATGTGACCGGCGGGGGCGGCGCCGAGCGCCTGAGGGCACAGGGGTTTGAGGCGGCGATGCGCGAACACGGGCTGCAGCCGCATACAGTGCAGGGCCACGGGCTGACGATGGAGCCGGACGGCTACGAGGGGGCGCTGAAGCTGCTTGACCAGAATCCCGCGCTCACGGCGATTTTTGCGGCCAACGACGTGATGGCGATGGGCGTGGCGGCCGCGGCGCGGGACAGGGGGCGGCGCATCCCGGAGGATCTTTCCCTGATCGGGTACGACAACTCGCCGCTGGCCTCGGCGAACCTGCTGCGCCTGACCACCATCGACGGCCGGAACGGCGAGGTGGGTGCCGGGGCTGCAAAGGCCCTGCTGGACCGCATGAAGGATCCGGAACTGCCGGTGCAGACCAAGCTCGTGGACCCGGAGCTGGTGGTCAGGAATTCGACGGCGGCCCCCGCCTGACAGCACACGAACGGCGCCCCTCCCCACACGGGCGAGGGGCGCCGTCGTTCTTCAGGTGTGTTCTGGAGACTAGAGCGCGCCCTGCGCGCTGGTGCCGGCAGGGATCGCGGCCAGCCGCGTCACCTCCACCGGTTCCGCCAGGAGTCCTTCAAGGGAGGCGTTCAGGCGCTTGACCGGCTCGCCGGCGCCGTGGGCATCGAGGAGTTCGGCGCTTTCCCACTTCTCGATCATGACGATCTGGCCGTTCGGGGCTTCGTGGATGGCGTACAGCATGCAGCCGGGCTCGTCGTGCACCTCCGCGATGGCGGGGGAGAGGGCGGCCACGACGTCGTCGAAGGCGCCTTCCTTGGGCGTGAACATGGCGGTGACAACTACGGTCATGGGTTTTTCCTTTTTCTTAGCGGGTTGCGGACTTGCTGGTGACGAGGCGGGCCGGTGCGGCGCAGCTGCTGCGCGGCACGAAATCCGCCTTGACTTCGATGGTTCTGGCGCCGGCGGGGAGCCGGCCCTGCATCCGTCCGAGGACGAGTTCGAGGGAGTGCACCGCGAGCATCCCGATGGGCTGCCGGATGACGCTGAGCGGAGGACTCGTCAGTTCCGTCCATGGGTTGTCGTCAAAGACGATCACCGACAGGTCGTCGGGGATCCGGACGCCCATCTGGACGAGGCGCCGGACTGAGCTTTGCACCTGGGCGGTGTTGGCGACGATCAGCCCGGTGGGGGCGTCCGGGGACGCAAGGAGGGAGCCGACGGCGTCGCCCCCGCCGTCTCCGCGGAAGGGAACGTCGCGGACCAGCATGGGATCGAGGCTGATCGACGCGTTTTCGAGGGCGGCCCGGTAGCCGCCGATCCTCGAACGGCCCGTCGAGCTGCTGGCCGGTCCGGTGATCAGGCCGATCCGTTCGTGGCCGAGGGCGATGAGATGGTCGGTGGCGCGCCGGGCCGAGTCCGAGTTTTCGATGCTGACGACGTCCACGTCGCCAAGCTCCGCAATGGCCCGGTCAACGAAGACCACGTTGACCCCGAGGTCGCGCAGGCGGTCCCATTTCTCGACGTTTCCGCCCGTTGGCGTGGCAATGACGCCGCCCACGGAACGGTCCAGCAGTGTATCGAGCGATTCGGCCTCAAGGTGCGGGTCCTCCTGGGTGGTCATGACCACCACCTGCACGCCGTGGCTGCGCGCCTCCCACACCACGCGGTCCGCCAGCTGGGCGAAGAACGGGTTGGCAAGGTCCGTGACCACCAGGCCGACGGTGAGGGCGTGGCCGGCGCTGAGTTCGCGCGCGGCCGCCCGGGGGCGGTAGCCGAGTTCGCTGATGACATTCAGGACCTGTTCGCGCTTGGCGGGCGCAACGGGGCCGGAGTCGGGGTTCAGCACCCGCGAGACCACGGACACCGAGACTCCCGCCGCTGCCGCCACATCGCGGATAGTGGGCGCCTTCTTCAATGCTCCTCCTTGCGGCCGGCGGGCTTCGCCGACATCTGTTGACACAGCTTAACACTGACTGGTACAAAAGTGGAACCGGTTCCAGTCGGTAACCCAGATCACAGCAGCTACGACGAAGAGGTGCTCCGCCGCCCCACGGCGAGAGGTCGTCTCTCTTCGGTCAGACATCAATCAGAGAGATCCCCATGAACCTTCACAAGCTTCTTAGCGACCGCGAGAACCAGGGCCGTCCCATCCGCGTGGGCCTCATCGGGGCCGGCCGGTACGGGACCATGTACCTCGCCCAGGCAAACAACATCCCGGGCATCCACGTTGTGGCGATCGCTGACATCAATGTGAAGCGGGCTGAAGGCGCCTTCGAGCTGGTCGGATGGCCCCAGAACCAGATCGCCCCGGACATCGCCACCGCACTGGAGAACCGCTCCACCACCATCGTGGCAAACGCCGACGAGCTGTTCGACGTCGACATCGACGTCATCGTTGAAGCCACCGGAAACCCGATCGTCGGCGTGAAGCACGCCCTCCGGGCCATCGAAACCAGGAAGCACATCATCATGGTCACGGTCGAGGCCGACGCGCTCGCCGGTCCGGCCCTCGCCAAGCGCGCCGAGGAGGCCGGCGTCGTCTATTCCATGGCCTACGGCGACCAGCCCGCCCTCATCATGGAACTGGTCGACTGGGCCCGGACCAGCGGCTTCGACGTCGTTTGTGCCGGCAAGGGCGCCAAATACCTGGAGCACTACCATGAGATGAACCCGGACAACGTCTGGGAGAACTGGGAGTTCTCCAAGGAGCTCACCGACTCCGGCCAGCTGAACCCGTACATGCACACCTCCTTCCGTGACGGCACCAAGGCATCCATCGAGATGGCCGCCGTCGCCAACGGCGCCGGCCTCACGCCGTCGGACTCCGGACTGACCTTCACCCCGGGTGACGTGGAGGAGATCGCCACCATCTGCCGCCCGGCCGAAGTTGGCGGTGCCCTGGCGCACGAGGGCAGCGTGGACGTCATGTCCAGCGTCAACCGCGACGGCAGCTGGATCAGCCACAACACCCAGGAAGGCGTCTTCGTCGTCGTCAAGGCCACGAACGGCTACGTTTCCGGCTGCTTCAACGAATACCCGTGGCACCCGGACCCCACCGGCCAGTACGCGGCCCTGTACCGCCCGTACCACTACGTGGGCCTCGAGCTGAACATGTCGATCGCCAACGCGGCCCTCCGCGGAATCGCCACCGGCTCGCCCGTCGGCTTCTTCGGCGACGTGGTTGCCACCGCCAAGAAGGACCTGAAGGCAGGCGAATTCCTCGACGGCGAGGGCGGCTTCACCGTCTGGGGCAAGCTCGTCTCAGCCAAGCACTCCGTGGAAATCGGCGCCCTGCCGGTGGCCCTCGCGCACCACGTCGAGCTGCGTGCCGATGTCGCCAAGGGCGCCACCGTCCGCTGGGAAGACGTCATCATGGACGACTCGCTCTCCCAGGCCCTCGAGCTGCGCCGCGAAACCGAGGCACTGGTCACCGAAGCCGCGCTGACCTCCTGATTCACCAAGCAATCCACAAGAAACCTTCCAATGAAGAAAGGCATCACATGAAATCGAAGACCCGCGCCCTCACCGGAGTGCTGGCATGCACCCTCGCCGCCTCCGTCCTCGCCGGCTGCGCCTCCGGGGCGCCCGGCGGCGGCTCGCCGGTGGCCAAGATCCAGCTGTCCATCCCGGACCCGCTGACCTCCTCGGTGGGCGTCTCGGCCCAGCACTTCGCCGACCAGGTGAAGAAGACCTCCAATGGCTCCGTGGTGGTCACGGTGGTCCCGAACGGAACGAGCTTCAGCGGGGACCAGAACGCCGCCGTCACCAGGCTGCAGGGCGGCTCGCTGGACGCGCTGATCCTCTCGACGTCGGTCTACGCGTCCGTGGTGCCCGAAATGAACGCCATCAGCATCCCCTACCTCTTCGATGACACGAAGGAAGAGGCCGCGTTCCTGGCGGGCAAGCCCGGAGACGTGCTGAAGGAGAAGCTCAAGGAGAAGAACACCGTCGCACTGTCCTTCCTTACCCGGACCGGCCGCCAGATCACCAACTCCGAACGCCCCATCGAGCAGCCGTCCGACCTGAAGGGCCTGAAGATCCGCGTGCCGGGCAACCCGCTGTGGACGGACTTCTTCGGCAAGCTGGGCGCGAGCCCCACCACCATGGCGTTCTCCGAGGTCTTTACCGGCCTGCAGACCGGAACGATCGATGGCCAGGAAAACCCGATCGAGGTGCCGTGGACCAACAAGTTCTCCGAAGTCCAGAAGTACGTCTCGCTGACCCACCATATTAACGATGCCTGGGTCCTGGCCCTCTCCTCCAAGAAGTGGGACTCGCTGAACGAGGACCAGAAGAAGATCCTGACGGACGCGTCGGCTGAGACCGCCACCTTCAAGGAGGGTTATGACGCAGAGCAGTCGGAGAAGCAGCTGGCCGAGCTCACCGCCAAGGGCATGAAGGCCAACGAGCCCACCGCCGCCGGACTCGAGCAGTTCAAGGCCGTGTCCAAGAGCCTCTACCCGGACTTCTCGAAGCTGATCGGCAAGGAATTCTTCGACCAGGCGATCGCCGCAGCCAAGTAATCCCCTTTCGAGGGCCGGAGCGCAGTCCGGCGGCCCCGGCCCTCGAACAGTATCCCCACATCCCGCACTCAGCATCCCGCTCTCAACGATGACAGTCTGGAAAAACATGGAACATACACTCGCCCCCAAGGATCTCGAAGAGGTCCTTCCGTCCGATGCGGAAGAGATCCTTCACCACGGGCACGTCGCACCGCGCTGGAGCGGAGCCATCTGGCTGGACAAGGCCTTGGAATGGATCGTGGGCGCGGCGATCCTCGCCGAGCTCGTGGTTATCCTGCTGAACATCATGGTCCGGGTTGTCACCGGGGATTCCGTGCTGTGGACGCAGGAAGTTTCCGAGATCGCGTTGCTGACCATCGCCTTCGTAGGCGGTGCCATCGCCTACCCCAAGGGCGCCCACATGTCCGTCCAGGCCCTGGTGATGCGACTGCCGGCGAGCTGGAAGCCGTACCTGGCGGCGCTCGTTGACTGCCTCGTCTTCGTCATGAGTGCGGGTGCCTTCGCGCTCTTCATCCCCACCCTGGTCCAGCAGCTCGAGGAGAAGACCCCGATCCTGCAGCTGCCGGTGTTCTGGGTTTCGCTGCCCTTCTCGGTGGGCATGGTGCTCATCGCCTGGTTCGCGGTCCTGAAGCTCTCGCGGCAGCCGCGCCGCGCGGTCCTGCTGGCCGTGGGCATCACCGCGGTCCTGGCCGCGGCGGTCCTCCTCGCCCAGCCGCTCTTCTACTACGCCTCACCCAACCTGCTGCTCGGCGTCGTGCTCGTGGCGCTGTTCGCCCTGCTGTTCCTTGGCCTGCCCATCGCATTCGTGCTTGCCCTGGCCTCGGGCATCTACCTCTACCTGGGCGGCATCTCCGAGGTCAGCGCCATCCCGATCGGCATGGCATCCGGCGCGAAGGGCTTCGTGCTGCTGGCCATCCCGTTCTTCATCCTCGCCGGAACGGTCATGAACTCCGCCGGCCTCACGCTGCCGCTTGCCAAGCTGGTGGACGCGCTCATTGGGCACCTGCGGGGCGGCCTGCTCCAGGTGGTCGTCGTGACGATGTACATCTTCTCCGGCATCTCCGGTTCCAAGGTTGCTGACGTCGCCGCCGTGGGCACCACGATGCGCGGCATGCTCGAGGAACGGAAGTACCCCCGCGGCGAGGTGGTCGCGGTGCTCTCCGCCTCCGCCATCATGGGTGAAACCATCCCGCCGAGCATCGTCCTGCTCATCCTCGGCTCCATCACCACCATCTCCACCACGACGCTGTTCCTCGCGGGCTTCGTTCCCGCCGCGTTCCTGGCGCTCGTGGTCATGGGGCTCGTCTTCTTCCGGGCCCGCAAGCAGGGCGGCGTGGCCAGCCCGAAGGCCACCTGGCGTGCCCGCGGCTCCGCCACCTTCTTCGCCATCCCCACGCTGCTGCTTCCGGTAGGCATGGTGGTGGGCATCCTGAGCGGCTTCGCCACCCCCACCGAGGTGTCCTCGGTGGCCGTCGCCTACGCCTTCGTGCTCGCCGCCGCCTACCGGCGCGGCAGCAAGCGGCTGCTGGGCGATACCCTGCGGGAAACAACGACGACGGCGGGCATGGTCCTGTTCATCATCGCGGCCGCCTCGCCGCTCGCCCAGACGCTCGCGCTCGCCGGGGTGTCCCAGCAGATCCACGACCTCATGTCCGGCCTCGGCGACTCGCCCGTGCTCTTCATGCTGTTCACCATCGTGCTGCTGATCATCATGGGCCAGCTGCTGGAGGGCCTGCCCGCCGTGCTGATCTTCGCGCCCCTGCTGCTGCCCATCGCCACAGACTTCGGCGTGAACCCCGTGCAGTACGCCATGGTCCTGATCATCGCCATGGGCATCGGTTCGTTCGCGCCGCCGGCCGGGGTCGGCTTCTACGTCGCCTGCGCTACGGGCCATGAAACCGTGGAAAGGAGCCTCAAGCATTTCTGGCCCTACCTCATCGCCGTGTTCATCGGGCTCCTGGTGCTTGCCGCCGTCCCGTGGTTCAGCACCTTCCTGCCCGCCATGGCCGGCCTGATCCCCTTCTAACCACGTGAGCACAGTGACAAAGACAGCAGCTGAGCCGGTGAGCGGCATCCCAACATCGGTCGCCCTGCTGGGCACCGGCCCGATGGGTGCCCCGATCGCCCGCAACATCCTGGCCGCCGGCGTTCCCCTCACACTCTGGAACCGCACCGCGGACAAAGCCAGGGCCATCGGCGGGGGACGGGTGGCCTGCACGCCGGCGGAGGCTGCGGCCGGCGTCGTCCTGACCGTCCTGCCGGACCTGCCGCAGGTCGCCAACCTGCTGCCCGGCGAGGAGGGCCTGCTGGCCGGGTGGAAAGCTGCCGGCATCGCGGAACCGGTCCTGGTCATTCACGGAACTGTGTCCCCGGTGGCCGTGGCACGGTTCGCCGAGGACTGCAGGAGCCGGCACGGGGTGACCGTGGTGGACGCGCCGCTCAGCGGCGGAACCATCGGGGCCGAGGAAGGCCGGCTCAGCACCATGGCCGGCGGCCCGCGCGAAACCGTGCAGCGACTCCTGCCGCTCTTCGGGCTCTACAGTTCCACCGTCGTCTGGTTCGGCGAAGCCGGTGCCGGATCCACGGTCAAGGCCTGCAACCAGATCGTCGTGTCCGCCACTGTCACGGCGCTGGCAGAGGCGATGGCTGTGGCGACCGCAACCGGGCTGGATCCGCAGAAGGTGCAGTCCATCCTGGCCGGCGGTCTGGCGAATTCGGAGGTGCTCCGGCAGAAGGGGCAGCGCTGGATCGACGGTGACTTCGAAGGCGGCGGTTCCGCGAAAAACCAGTTGAAGGACCTGAACTTCATCGCTGAGATCGCCAAGGATGCGGGGCTGGAGCTGCCGCTGTCCGCCAGCGTCCGCAGCGCCTTCGAGCTCATGGTGGACGCAGGCGACGGCGACCTGGACCACACCGGGATCTACCGGACGGTTCTGGGGCAGTCAGCGTAACGCACGCTAACCGCCCGCGAGGCGGCCGGCGTGCTCGGCCTCGGACGGGTCGAGTACGCCGGGGCCGCCGCCGAGGAACACCCACCGGCTGGTGCCGCCGTCCGGGCCCGTGAGGCTTCCCTGGCGCAGTGCGCTGTCGATGCGGCTGCGGACCAGTGCCTCATTCCACGGTTCTGTGGCGAAGATGATCCGCAGCGTGACCGTGTCCCCGTCCCTTTCCGGCCGGGTGTGGTGCGGCGCCAGCGGGCAGGGCGGCTCGTGGTCCCAGCTTCCGCACAGCTCACGCGTTACCGCCGCGCCCAGGGCGGCAATATCCGGGGCCGGCATGCCTCCGCCATTGGGTTCCATGATGACTGTTGCCAGGTGGACGTACCCGGATTTCATGGGCGTCGTACTCCAAGGTGCTCGAGCAGCGCGTCGAGGATTGGCAGCTGGCCCTTGACCAGCTTGTTGCGGGCCTCGGTTTCACCGATCCATTCGGCGCGGTCGATCTCGGGGAAGTCCTGGAATGTTCCGGACCCCTTGGGCCACTCCAGCGGAAACGTGTTGCTCAGGATTTTCTCTGGCTTGAAGGCGGACTCTGCCGTGAATGCGGTGATGAGCTTGCCCGAGGGCTGCCGGAAGGTGCCGAGCAGCACGTAGTCCGCGGATGGGGCCGGGACGCCCATTTCCTCGGCGAACTCACGCTTTGCCGCCACCAGCGGATCCTCGTCTTCAAGGTACTCGCCCTTGGGAATCGACCAGGCGCGCTGGTCCTTGCGCTCCCAGAAGGGTCCGCCCATGTGGGCGATCCACACTTCCACTTCCGCCCCGCTGCTCTGCCGATACAGCAGAAGGCCTGCACTCCTGACCGCCATGATGCCCTCCTGCCCCTAAGGCTACTCCCGCCTTCTCGCCCGAGAGATCGACGTCGACAAGGCACGGAACCTGCGCGACGGCGACGGCCACACGTTTGCCGACGTCGCACGGTTGAACACCGTCGATCCCCGGCATATTGGTCCGGATCCCGAGGCGCTGGCCTGGAGCGGGCAGTTTGTCGAACTCCATGTGGAGCAGGGCAAGGGCCTAGCGCTAGCGGGCCGGCCGTCGCCGTCGGAAGTTCCATCGTGGCACGGCCGCTGGAGCATCGAACTCGAGATAGCGGCGTCTCGGCCACGGGGTGATGTGTCTCGGTTCAATATTTCGCAACCGGCGCACCGTCCCGACGTGCTCGTGCAGCCTTATGAGACGGCTGTTGTCACATGATCGAAGGCAGAGCGGGCGAGGGGCCGATAGTGTCAGTTTGGAGTCTAAGAGCGCCTTGAACCTGTGTCAGAAAAGCAGAGTCCGGACCTTGTTCTGACAGGCCTTCCGCGACAAGCCTGACGTCAGGTTGAGGTGTGCTTCAACCGGACCGCCGCTGTCTTCTAACTGTGGCCGAAAAGGTGCAAGAACAGGCGTCCTGAGTAATCAATGGTTTGGGGGCCCGGTGCTCTGGCGGGCGACGAGTTGCGTGGCCACCAGCGTAATGCCGGGTTCGGTGGTGTTGGTACTGAGCTGCTGGAGGACGTTGTCGACGCACTGCTTGCCGAGTTCCGCAAAGTTCTGGTGGACGGTGGTGAGCGGGGGAGCGTAGGAGGAGGCGTCGGGGACGTCGTCGAAGCCCACGACGCTGATGTCTTCGGGGACGGATCTTCCTTTTTCCCGGAAGGCGCGGAGCAGGCCGAGGGCCATATGGTCGTTCGCGGCGAACACGGCAGTGCAGCGCGGTTCGTCGGCGAGCTGGAGCCCGGCCTCGTAGCCGGAATCGGCCGACCAGTCGCCCCGTATCACTGGGGGCACGGGCCGGCCGCCCTCGGTGAGGGTGCTGCGCCAGGCACCGGCCCGGCGTTCGCTGGCGAAGGATCCCTCCGGTCCGGCGACGTGCCAGACGGTCTCGTGTCCGAGACCCAGGAGGTGCCTGACCGCCTGTTGGGCGCCGCCGGCCTGGTCGGTGTCCACCACCGTGTAGCGGTCCCCGGCATTGGAATCGACGACGACGACCTTCACCCCCGGAGGCAGCGTTACTGTCGCAGTGTCGAGGAGGTGGACCTCCATAATTGCGATGACCGCGTCGACTGCGAGTTCGCCCATCCGGGAGAAAGCCCCCTGGATCCCGGCCTGCGTCGGGGCGGCCACCGGGATCAGGGTGATGGCGAAGTCTTCCCGTGCGGCGTGCAGCGCGATGGCCTCCAGCGTGCGCATGTTCCCAACAGATGAGAACGAAAACATGATCACCCCGATTGTTCGAAAGCCGCCCCGCTTTAGCGCGCGTCCAGCACCGTTGGGCCGGTATCCCAGCTCATTCATCACCTTCATTACGTGCTGCCGGGTGGATTCGCGGACGTCCGAGCTTCCGTTGGCTACACGGGACACTGTCTGGGTCGAAACACCAGCGAGGTTGGCCACGTTCACTATCGACACGCGGCCGGTCTTCTCTGCAGCGCTAACGGCCGCGTCGTTCTGTTTCTGTCTTGCATGAGAGCGGGTCACATGGCTCACGGGCAAGACCTACAGGGCGTCTTGGGTGTTTCTGCAACCGCAGGTTGGCCGTTGGATTTGAACATGTGGGTCCCGTCATATGCTCTCAGCGCTTCCGGCGCTGTGGGCTTTGCATCCTGCCCATCTGGCTGACTCGTTCTTGGCTTGCCATCCGCAGGGCGCGTGGCAGCGGTGGTTCGATTGTTCGTCCGACACCACCGCTGGCATGCCGCCCGCGGAGCCATTGTGCGAGGCGTGGTTTGTTCTTGTCAGAACGTAGCAACCCTCGGCTGTTCATCCGCCCGGGCGTTCTTGGCTAGGGGCAGCCAAACCCGCATGGTGGAGGGGCCGCGTTCAGCCCAGCGGTAGTAGGGGATGAGATCCAAGGTGGCGGTGCTGGTGACGGTTTCGTCCTTGGCGGGGGCGTAGGGCCACGGTGCTGTGACTGCTGTTTCGATTACCGCGTTGATGGAGGCGGTGTCCGTTCCCAGGGGCGACGGAGATGCCTGGGGTGACACCCGGACGTCCGCGAGGTCCGTGCCGGCGGGCAGGTCGATCGATTCGGCACACATGACGAGGGGCCCCGCTTCAATCGCAATCGTTCCGCGCAGGGCGTCGATCCTGCCGTCGGGGAAGCTCACGCGCGGCTGGGTGGGCAGTTCGAGGCGGACGGATTCTCCGGCGGAGAATACTCGCTTCACTGTGACGGTGCTTTCGCGTACCACGGACAGCCGGTCGCCGTCGACCAGGACTGCTTTGCCAATGGCCCATTCCGGGACCCGTAGGGATAGAGCCCATGCCCTGGCGGAGTCGTTGCCGATGGTCACGGCGATGGCGCCGTCGTTCGGGTATCCGGTTTTGACGCTGATATTCACTGGATGGCCGTCCGGAAGTGTCGTGTGAATTTCGGAGTCCGCGTACTGGTGCAGCTGGAGCCCCTCGTCGGAGACGGTGGCGAGGTATCCGCCTAGGCTGGCCAGCGTGCGCGCTACATTGGTGGGGCAGCAAGATACCTCGAACCATGGCGCGCGTTGGGAGGATGCGGCCCTTACACAGGGGCCGCCGGTGTCAGCCTCAACACCCGGCGTATTCCGCTGCAGTGGGTTGACGTAGAAGAATGCCGTGCCGTCGTCGTCAGGGCTCGTGGCGATGACGTTGTACAACGTGCGCTCCATCAGGTCCGCGTACTTCGGGTTGCCATCGGCCAGAAGGAGGCGCCAGCTGAGCATCAGAGATGCTACGCCGGCGCAGGTCTCCGAGTATGCCCGGTCAGAGGGGAGTTCGAAGTCATCACCGAAAGACTCGCCTTCGTGGCGTGACCCCATGCCACCGGTAATATACGTCCTGCGGGCGATGGTGTTCTCCCATTGGCGCTGGACAGCCGACAGCAGCGCGTCATCGGTGGTCTCGACGGCCAGGTCAACGGCACCTGCAGCCAGATAGAGGGCGCGGACGGCATGACCCCTGAGGACCTCCGCGTCGCGGACGGGGATGTCGTCCTGAAAATATGCGGCGCCGAATTCAATTTCACCCAAGGTTGCCGTCCCGCGGCGGTCAATGAAGAGCCGTGCCTGATCCAGATACCGCTTCTGGCCCGTGACGCGGTAGAGCTCAACGAGGGCTGGTTCGATCTCGGGATGGCCACAGACACTCTGGATCCCGTCCGGCCCGAAAGCTTCGCAGATATGGTCGGCAAGCCGTTCGGCGGTCTCGACCAGATTGTCCCGTCCATAGGTTCGGGCCCTGGCCACTGCGGCCTGGATCAAGTGTCCCGCGCAGTAGAGTTCGTGGCCCCATTCCAAATCCGAGTAGCGGGGAGGCTGGCCCGGCCCGCCGAAACGGGTGTTCAGGTACCCGTCGAGCTGTTGGGCGGAGACCACGCGGGTCGCCAGGGACCGGTAGGCGTCCTCCACCCAGGGATCGGCGGTGCGCCCCGATTCCCACGCCAATGCCTCCAACAATTTGTAGGTTTCGGAATCAGCAAATTCCCGGCCCGCGGACGTGCCGGCGGCGCCTGCTGCTGCGCGATCGAAGTTGGCGATCCAGCCCAGGCGTTCCATCCATTCCAGGCAATGCCGAAGCGTCGCCTCGGCGTTCATCTGCTGGCGGTGGGCCCAGAATCCTCCCGTGATCCGGACGTCATAGGCGCTCACGGGGGTCAGTCGCCCCCGGGATGGTGAGACGGCCTGTGCTTTTATCGCCTCGGCAGTTGCCATGGTGTCTCCTTCAGTCAGGTGTGAACGGCTCTTTTTTGGGGCGGGACCCGAGAGCGGACCCCGCACCTCAGGCCTCACATGAAGTGATTGTCTCGAAAAGTACCGAAAAGGTTTTCCTAAAATGTAGCGGCCCGCCAGCTCGCGCGTCAATCGCCGCGACACCCGATCTTTAGCCATTTCTCCGTCGCAAGCCTTGTGCCCCTTGACACATCGCCGTCGAGCCCAATAGCGTCTTCCGAAAAGGATTTCTATCCGTTTCCGGACCGCATGCAGCGGCTCCGGGGTTGAGCATCAGCATCGGCAAAGGAGCAAGGATGAAGCGACGCAAGGGTTTGAGGGCCGGTCTGGGATTTTTGGCCGGGGGGTCGGCCATTATCCTGGGGCTCGCGGGGTGCGCGCCGGGCGGCGGCGGGGGTGGGGCGAGTGCCGGACCGGAGCAGGGCGGCGGCGGGGGATCCATTACTGTGGGTGTGGAAGCCGGGTCGCCCTGGGAGACCTTCTACGGGAAACTGGCGCCGGAGTTCACCAAGGAAACCGGCGTTAAGGTGAAGTTCCTGCCGGTTCCGCATGCCAATATGCACCAGCAGTTTCTGTCTGACGCTCTGTCTGGTACTGGCGCCTACGACGTCTACACCGTCGATCAGACCTGGATGCCTGAGTTCGCGTCCAAGGGCTACCTCGCCGAGGTTGGCGATCAGCTTCGGGGCACTGACCGCGCGGACTTCCTGCCCCACACGCTCGACACCGCAACGTATAAGGACAAGCTCTACAGCATCCCGTTCATGGTCCATAACACCGTGATGTACTACCGGACAGACCTGTTCCGGGCCGCCGGGATCGAGCATCCGCCGACCACGTGGGATGAGTATAGGGAAGACGCAAAGAAGCTGACCGACAGCGCATCCGGTGTGTGGGGAACGATGATCCCCGGCAAACAGGACGGGGAAGTCGCCACCCGGTTCGAAAGCTTCGTCCAGCAGGCCGGCGGCGACATTGCTGACAGCAACGGGGCCCCCACCATTGACACACCCGAAGCCAGGGAAGCACTCCGTCTGATGACCGCCATCCAGAACGAGGACAAGTCCAGCCCCCCGGGCCTGCACGACCTCACCGACATGCAGGGGCAGTTCTTGGAAGGCAAGGTGGCGATGGTGCCCGTTTGGCCGTACCTCAACGGCCTGGCCTCCGACCCGAAATCAAAAATCGCGGGTAAGTTCAGCGTCGCCCCGAGTCCGGGCAATCCGGACCAGGTTTCAACCACCTTTTCCTGGGGGTATGGTGTGAGCTCCTCGAGCAAAAACATCGATGCAGCCAAGAAGTGGGTTGCCTGGTCCACAAGCTCGAAAGTCCTGGAGCAGCTCAGCCGTGCCCAGGCGGTTCCCGTCCCGCGGCAATCCGCAGGTGACGCCATTGCGAAGGCATCGGACCTGAGCGAGGCCCAGCGTCAGACGCTGGGCGTGTTCAACAAGTCGGTCGCATCAAGCAAGACCATGCCGATGACGCCGGCGTATAGCCAGTATCAGGATGCCATCGCGGTGGCCGTCTCGAGTGTCATGTCCGGGACAAAGGACATCGATTCGGCTCTGGCCACTGCCCAAAAGTCAATGGAGAACGCTCATGCGTCAGTCGGCAAATAGCTTGGCTGGTGAAGGGGCGCCGCCGCTGAAAACAGCGACGGGCCCCGCCCAGGCCGGTCGGGCCGGGAAGTCGACCCGATCGCTCCCACCGAATGGCGGCCCCGGCGGCGGCCGGCCCGGAGGCCGGAGGTCGAGCGTTGCGCGCCGGCGCGCAACAACGGGCGTCCTGCTGACCGCCCCGGCCCTTGTCGCCCTCGCAGTGACGGTTCTGTTTCCGCTGCTGTGGACCGTCTCGCTCAGCTTCCAGCGGTTCAGCATCGCTGCCCGCGGGCCGGCGCCAACCTTCGCGGGCGTTGATAACTACACGAAGATCCTCGGTTCGCCCGAGTTTCAGAACGCCCTGTTCCAGACGCTCGGATATGTCATCGCGACCCTGGTCATTGAGCTGATCCTTGCCCTGCCGATAGCCTTGCTGCTCCAACGCGAAACCAGCGGCCGTAAGAAGCTGCGGTTCATCGTCGCGATTCCCCTGATGATCGCACCCATCGTCGCTTCGCTGGCGTTCAAGTTCCTGTTCTCCGACGGATACGGACTTGTCAATGCCGGCCTGCAAGCCATCGGAATTCACCCGCCGTCCTGGTTCGCAGAGGTCTGGCTGGCCCGGGGCACTATTCTGGTGACCAACCTCTGGCTGGCTCTGCCGTTCGTGGTCCTGGTGCTTCTGGCTGGCCTGTCGAACATCCCAGAAGAACTTAACGAAGCAGCAAAGACCGATGGGGCCAACCGTTGGCAGACTTTCTTCCGGATCACCCTGCCGTTGCTCAAGCCGTCCATCCTGATCATCCTTGTTATCCGCCTGGCCGATGCTTTCCGGATTTTTGACTCTGTTTATGTGCTCACCGGGAGCGGGCCGGGCAACTCCACGGACGTTATGAGTTCTTATCTGTACCGGCTCCTGTTCACCAATACTGACTTTTCTGGCGGTGCTGCTGCGACCGTCCTGTTCGTCCTGATCGTCGGGGTCTGCGCCGGAGCCGTCTTCGCGATCCTGCGCGGCAAAGGAGCCAAATAATGACCACCCAGCAACTTCCGCTTCGACGGGGCCGGAACACCCAGGGCCGGCGGCTCAGCCGCGGTACCGCGTTCGTCCTTCTTTCTGCAGCTGCGGTCTTCCTTTTTCTCCTGCCGATTATCTGGATCTTCACTACCGCGCTTAAACCGACCAACGAAATTTTTGCGATCCCGCCCCAGCTGCTTCCGCAGGCTCCCACGGGTGAGCATTTTGCGGCCGTCTTCACCGATGGAAGCATCCTGAAGATGTTCAGCAATAGCCTCCTGGTCGGAGCGGGGGCAACCTTCCTGAGCCTGCTGCTGGGTGTTCCGGCGGCGTTCGGGTTCGCCCGCTTCCGGTACCGCATGAGCGGCCCTTTGCTCGGCGCCGCCCTAGTGACCCGCATGTTTCCCCCAGTGGCACTTGCTCTGCCGTTCTTTCTGGAGTTCCGGGAACTGGGCCTGATCAACAACACCGCCGGCCTCATACTGGCCTACATTCCGATCGTTCTTCCCCTGATCATTTGGATGCTGGAGGGCTTCTTCCGGGAATTCCCCGAAGAAGTCCTTGAAGCCGCCCGTCTCGACGGTCTGGGCACCCTGCGCTCCCTGGTCCAGGTAGTGCTGCCCTTGTCGCGGCCCGCAGTGGGTGTTGCAGCCCTCTTCGGCTTTCTCGCAGCATGGAACGAATTCGTCATCGCGCTCTCCCTCACGCGCACGCCGGAGGCACAAACCATGCCCGTGGGGATCGCGTCCTACATCACCCAGTTCCAGACCGTGTGGGGCCAGATGACGGCCGCCTCGGTCATCTATCTGGTTCCCGTTCTCGTCATCACCATCATCGCCCAGCGCGGCATCATCTCCGGGCTGATGAGCGGTGCGTCCAAGGGCTGAGCCCTTCCCGTCACCAATCCCCCTTTTTCGAAAGCAGAAAAGCCATGCACATAGAGTCATTCCCAACCGCCTCCGGTCAGGGTATCCGCATCTCAGGCGGCAACGCCCGAGCCATGTTGATTGAAACCCCCGCCGTTCTGGAGATTCTGGAAGATTCGCAGCAGCCCGACGGCGGCGTCACCCGGATCGCTGCCGGGTACGACGCCGTCGATCCCGAAAACGGGTCCGGAAACGGACCGTTGAGCGGCTCGGCGACGATCAACCACGCCGGCACACAGTATGTCCTGCACGATACCTGGACCGTACAAGGCGACTCAGTCCGGATTGACCGTTTCCTCGCCGCCACGTCCGAGGTCGGCACGCCTGGCGTCCGGATGGTCCTTGAGGCTGAAGTTGCTGCCGGCGGCGCCGGCTTCGATGACATGCGCCTCTTCGCGCCCCCGGCGTTGTATGACCTGAACGATGTCGACGGCGACGGCGTCGAGGACTACCTGGACACCCGCGAACTGGTCTACCGTGACGACCGACTGACAGGGCTCGCCGTGCTGGCCTACGACCCCGGGACGGGAACCGGGTACGCCCTGACGCGCGAGGACCGGCCCGAGTATGACGACATTCCCGTAAGGGAACCGGGGCAGCAGAACATGGTGCAGAAGACCGACATCGGAGCACTCGGACTGTTCCCCGGGGAACGCAACGAGACACGACTTGTTGCCGCCTACCCGTTCGTCGAGCGTTCACGTTCCCATGCCTTGACTTCCGAAGGCCGGGAACCATGGGGCGCGTTCTGGCCGGTGGACGCAACGACAAGCACTGCGATTGAAGTCAGCTACGCGCTGCAACTTTTCTCTGACCCCACGCCCATCGACTGCCTCTGGTCCCTGTGGAACCAACGCATAGAGCATCTGTCCCCCCGGCCGGTCGAACTCACAGCCCCGCTGGCGGAAATCACCAAGCTCCGCGTCGAGGCGCTCATGCCCTTTTACGCCGAGCTGCCCGGCCAGACCCCGACACCGGCGGGCTTCGTCACCAACTGCCACCCCCAGAACGGGGTGCAGCTGGAGAACATCATTCAGTACGGCTTTACAGGCCAGAACGTCCTCAACGCGCACCATATCCTGGCCCATGCGGACACGCTGGCCGATCCCGAAGCCCGCGCCAAGGCGCTGAAGGTTATTGACTTTTTCGCCTCCCGCGCCGGGGAATCGGAACACGGACTGACCAACACCCTGTTCGACCTCGACACCGGACGCGCCGGCAACTGGTGGAGCGGATTGCTGCTGCCCCTCGCCTACGCCGAAGAAGGACAGGACCTGGAACAACTAATGGGCCCCGTCTACGACCACATGAAATACGCGATCGAACCCCTCCGCACATTGGACGGCACATACCTTCGATGCATGGCCGAGGAACATGGGGCCCTGCTGCGCGCCTACGAAGCCGAGAAAGCACGCGGATTCGACCACCCGTCCTGGCTGCAGGCGGCCACAAAGTTCGGTGAGTTCCTGCTGACTGCCCAGGAAGAGGACGGCAGCTGGCGCCGTGCCTACGACTTCAACGCCCAAGGCATTACCGAGCCGAGGACCTGGTTCGGCGAGAGCGAACTCAACCAGAAGTCGTCAACGGCCACAGCAGTGCCGGTATTGGCAACCCTCGCCCGCCTGACCGGGGAGGAACGCTGGATTGCTGCTGCCCGGGCAGCAGAACGCTTTACAGCCGAAAATTATGTGGCTGAGCTGAAATTCAATGGCGGTATTCACGACAGCATCTACTCGCGCGCGCAACTCGTGGACAGCGAAAGCATCCTGTTCGCAATGCGCGCCTCCCTTACGGTGTGGCAGCAGACAGCAGACCCTGCCGCCCTGGCCAGCGCCATCGACGCGGCCAAGGTCCTCTCAACCTGGATCTACCTCTGGGACGTCCCGCTGCCGCCCTCGAGCACCCTGGGCCGGAATGGCTTCCGGAGCACCGGATGGAGTGCCTGCGACACGTGCGGCGCCGGTTACATTCACCCCTACGAAATCCACGCCGTGCCTGACCTCTTCGAGCTCGCCATCGCGGCCAACGACGGCACGCTCGCCCTCATCGCTGAACTGGTCCTGCTCGGCTCCAGCGAAACGGTAGCGACCCGCGAGCAGGATTGGGGCTATGCCCGTCCGGGCCTTCAGGAAGAAGGCCTGCTGGTGAGCTGGTGGCTTATCGACGACCCGATGTTTGCCGGTACAGGCTTCGGAGGGCGAGGCAAGGGCGAGGGCAACAAAACATGCCTGCCGTGGATCTCCGCCGTGGGGATCGATGCCTACGATGAACTCATCAGGCGCTTCGGAACCGCCGATCTGCGGACCCATTGGGCCTCCCTGTCGCCGGTGGGACAGTAAAGTGAAGACTCAATGATGGCTGAGGGCAACAGGACAGGGGGAGCCCGGATGACGCTGAGCACCGCGAACAACGCAGATGACCGGGCGAGGCCCACCACGCTCAAAGACGTCGCCAATTTCGCCGGAGTGTCCATTGCAACTGTTTCGAAGGCTTTGAACGGCAGGGACCATGTTCGGGCGGAAACGAGGGAGCGGGTTCTGCGGGCGGCGGAGAAACTGCATTTTTCACCCAACGCCGTGGCCCAGGGTCTCCTTGCCGGACGCACGGGCACCGTAGGCCTTCTCACCAGCGACATGGAAGGCCGGTTCTCGATACCGGTCATGATGGGCGCGGAGGATGCCTTCGGGGTGGGCAGCACTTCCGCCTTCCTATGCGACGCGCGCGGCGACGCCATCCGCGAACAGCATCACGTCCGTGCCCTTCTGTCCCGTCGGGTAGACGGGCTGATCGTTGTGGGTGACAAAACTAATCCACGCGCATCGCTTGGGCACGACCTTCCGGTCCCAGTGGTTTACGCCTACGCGCCCTCCGAGGACGCCAATGACATATCTGTGGTCAGCGACAATGTCCACGCCGGGCGGCTGGCAGCCCAGCACCTCCTCGACTGCGGCCGCCGCTCCATCGCCTATATCTCCGGCGACATAAGCTACTCCGCCGCAGGGGACCGGGTTGAGGGCGCAACGGCGGCCCTGAACGACGCCGGGCTGGCTCTCCTCGGAGGAGAGGCGCTTTACGGGGCATGGACCGAAGCCTGGGGCCGGGGGGCCACCAGATCGTTGCTCTCCCGCCACCCGGAAATCGACGCCGTCCTTTGCGGAAGCGACCAGATTGCCCGAGGTGTCCTCGATGCCCTCCGGGAAGCTGGGCGCGATGTCCCCGGAGAAATCGCGGTGATGGGGCACGACAACTGGGAACAGATCGCCACGCAATCCAGGCCACCCCTGTCCACCGTGGATATGAACCTGGAAGCCGTCGGCCGCCTGGCCGCCCAGCTGCTTTTCGCGGCAATCGATGGAAATCGGCAACCGGGAACGCACCAAGTCCCCTGCCGCCTGGTCACGCGGGCCTCCACTGCCCTAGCTATCTAGATATAAATGCGCAGGGGCGCACGCTCGTAGCTGCAGCTGTCACCCGTTGTCCTAGATTTACGGGCAAGGGACGACACTGCCTCATCGAAGGCTACGCTCCCGTCAATGCTACGGGCGGAACTCCGGCCAACTGGCGGTTGGCCGGAGTTTCGTCCGCCCATAGGGGGAATCGTTTACGTGATCGTTTCGAACGCCATCCGATAATCAACAGATCAAGAGCTACTGAATATTGACGGATCCCGGCAGAGCACGTTTACTCCACAAATGTTTACGGAAACGTTCTTCTTTCTTCGATTTACTCAAGGAGGAGTGCTTCATGGAAGCATCCAGAACTCTAGTCCGCGTTCTCGCCTTGGCGGCAATGGCACAAGGCTACCTGTCCATCCCCTCGGAGGTAGTGGAACCTACCAACGGCCCACAGCCGCTGGAGCCCCAGTTGTCCGCCGAGCCGATGCCGTGCCGATACTAGTAGGCGTTCTTCCCGTATCTAGATTAGATCGAAACGCCGATAATGCAGATTCGGTGAAGCGGGCTTGCTTATTCGGAACCGTCAGTGACGGCTGCTGAGCGCCTTCGATATGCAGTGTTCAAGGCCGGCCAATGAGCCTTGTCTTCATCAATGTGGAATTCATGTGAATTTAGGTTCAGTGAGGCCAACTCTTCCAGCGCTAACGATCCAGCCTTTACTTTGGCATCATCCCGGCTGTCGATCTTGCCTCCCGGGGCTGTCCTTTTCACCCCATTAAGTTCCACCCACGGGACGAAGCCGGCATTGCCATGGTCTGCATCCCACTGAAGAACGTCCCCGCAGGTACTGCTGACGTAGCGTTGAATGGCGTCGTCCCCGCTAAAGCTGGAAACACGAGGGTTGCTGCCAACCAGGGCAACGACGGATGCTTCAACACCGGGGTTCCGGTCCACTACGGTTACGGGCACTTTAGGGACATCGCCAGCAAAGAAGTGTCGAGCTGCGAGATCGGTGGCGGGGAATGAGTATCCGATGAGGGTCACGGTCGAAGCATTTTGCAAGGCTTCCCTGGCTTTCCGCCATTGTGCCCGCAGGCCCGAACTGGAGTAGTAGAGATTTTTCGTCCCGGTCGGGGGCACGATCATCGGTTTCAAGTCATCATACAAACCCTCGTGCCGGGGCAGCGGAGGCCTGATCTGGTTCGGCTCGGACCAGCGCATGTCGCTATCCATGAGGTAAATGGCGTCTCCGGTCGTTGTGTTCATCCCGGCATAACCCCAGTTCGTTGATCCATGCAGTTTGAGCAAGCTCAGGACAGACCCGGGGGGAGTGGCGCGTGCAAGCATTCCGCCTGAGCGGAAGCTGGTAGATCTGTCTGCCAATGGCATCCGGTAGAGGTCAGCCCATGAGCGGGTCATCCCGAGTTCTGTGGTGATCCGTTCGATGAGAAGGTCATAGTTGAAGGTGACAACGGTGGCTCCCTCTGCGCACCAAGAGATGACGAGGCGCTTTAGCCAGGCCGGATACGGTCCGGCCAGTGCTCCCTTCTCCGACTGATCGATAGCCTCTTTGACGGCTGAACTCGCGCGCAGGAAAAGGGATCTGTTGTTGAGGTTCTCAAAATCATCAAGCCATGGCTGGTCAGTGGACAGAAAGGAGAGCCACTGTTCGAGATCGCCGGCGAAGGGCTGGAGGACGTTGGGATCCAGCTGTAGTCGCTGAAGAACCATGCTTGAGAGTTCGGCCAATGTGGGCATTCCCGAAAACACCGCTTTTGAAAAGCCGGAGCCCAACAGCACAAACGGCTTAGAGCTTGGAACCGACGACTCATGTGTGGACATGAGACAAACGTAGCCAAGACTAACTCGGATCTGAACAGCGAGGGGCCGGAGCCGACACTGGTGTCAGGTTGGGGTGTGCTTCAATCAGATGGTCGTGCGTAGTGATCTACTCGGTAACCTGCGGGACGGCGTCCGGAGCAGTGAGGTACATGTGGCAGGCCTGTTCTATGACATTGCCACGGCCCGGGTCCTGCAGATCACGCCCACGGGCATCAGCCACCTGGATCCGCTGCCGCGGGCCGAGGAGCTGGCCCCATCCTGACAGGTCCTGAGGCACAAACACGCTGGTCCTTAAAGCACGGTGGTCCCGGGCAGGAGATTCCTGCCCGGGACCATCTGCGTGTGCCTGTTGCGTCCTACTTGCCCGGTTTTATCGGGTGGTCTTACTTGCTGGAAGCGATCAGAGTCTCGACCTCGTTCTTTTCGCGGCTGCTCCAGGTTTCCCTGGTTGCCAGTGCTGCGATGAGGCCGATCACTCCGCAGGCGATGTAGACGATGGACACTCCGCTCCAGCCCCAGGCCGCCGCCGTTGCCGCGGCGATCAGCGGGATGAATCCGGAGATGGCCGCCGAGAACTGGTAGCCGATGGATGCCCCGGAGGTGCGGGTGTTGGCGTTGAACAGTTCGGAGAACCAGGCGCCCTGGGCCCCGGCCAGCATGTCGTGGAGCACCGGCAGGCCGACGATGTAGACGAGAACAATCAGGAACGGGACGGCGGTGTTGACCATCAGGAACATGGGGAATCCGAACAGGATGATGCCGGCGCAGCCGGCGAGGTAGAGCTTGCGGCGTCCGATGCGGTCTGTCAGCCGGCCCCACAGGATGGTGGCGGCGACGCCGATTGCGGCCGCGAGCACCAGGCCGGTCAGCCCCACCTGCCGGTCAACGATCTTGTTCGTGCTGATGTACGAGAGCAGGTAGGTGACGATGACGTAGAAGCCGCCGGACTCGGCCAGGCGCAGCCCGATGACACGGAGGATGTTGCGCCAGTCCTCCCTGACGACGGTCAGCAGCGGGTTCTTCACGAGTTCGCCGCGGGCCTTGGTCTCTTCGAACTCGGGGGATTCGCTGACCTTCATGCGGATGATGATGCCGGCGATGATCAGAATGGAGCTGGCGAGGAACGGCACGCGCCAGGACCATTCGTTGTTCCAGCCCGTGGTGCCGAGGAAGACGAGGTTAGCGAGCAGCAGGCCGAGCGGGACGCCGGCCTGGGGTATGCCGGTGTACTGTCCGCGCTTGCGCCACGGGGCGTGTTCGAAGGTCATCATGATGGCTCCGCCCCATTCGGCGCCGAAGGCCAGGCCCTGGATGATGCGGATGGCCACGAGCAGGATCGGCGCCAGGACGCCCACCTGCTGGTAGGTGGGGAGGACGCCAATAAGGAAAGTGGCGGCGCCCATGACCAGCAGCGCGCCCACCAGGACCGGCTTCCGGCCGTACTTGTCGCCGAGGTAGCCGCCGATCAGCCCGCCGAGGGGACGCATCGCGAAGCCCACGGCCAGGGTGGCGAAGGCGAGCAGGGTGGCGGCGAGGGGATCCTGGCCGGGGAAGAAGGCGCTGCCGAAGTACAGGGCGGCGGCAGTTCCGTAGGCGAGGAAGTCGTAGTTTTCAATGGTCGTGCCGACGGCGCTGCCGATGGCGACCTTCAGTTTGTCCGGTGATCCGTGCTCTGCCTGCTGGGCGTGCGTTTGCGTGAGGGTGCTCATCGCGTTCATATCTCCTTCGATATGGGACAGGAGGTTTCCTGCCCCTGCGGTTGCCGCAGGCGCCGTCCCAAAGGACACCGGCCTCGGCGTCACCTGGGCTGTTTTGAAGCCTCGGCGTTGTCAATGTTGTAAAAGCTGCGGATGTGGTTACCGACGGCCCGCCGGGCCTCATCGGCATCCTTCCGGCGGATTGCCGCAAGGATCTCGCGGTGTTCGCTGCGGACCACCTTGGCCGTTTCCCGCCAGTTCTCCAGCCGGGCGTACGCCTCGATCATCTGGCGGTTGATGGCGGTGCGGAGGGAGCCCATCAGATGGGCCGTGAGGGAGTTGCCGGTGGATTCGGCGATCCGCACATGGAAGGCCGCATCCAGCCGGTTGAACTCGGGGGTGGAGATCTCCGGGTCGTCCATCTGGTCCAGGATCTGCTCCAGTTCCGCCAGGTCCTCCTCGGTGGCCCGCTGGGCGGCCTCCTCACAGCACCAGGTTTCGAGGGCAATCCTGGTCTCCAGCACCTCGGTGTGGTCGAACTGGCCGAGCGCGAGCTGGAGTTTGAGGAGGTTGATGAACCCTGAGCCGGGTTCATCAACCAGGACTGCGCCGCCGTCGGCTCCGCCGCCGGGGCGGATGTCGACGATGCCCAGCGCCTCAAGGACCCTGAGGGATTCCCGCAGGGAGGGGCGGGAAACGTTCAGGAGGGCGGACAGGTCACGTTCGCTGGGGAGCTTGTCCCCGGCTTTGAGCCTGCCGTCGAGGATGCGTTCCTCGATCTGGGTCATGACCTGTTCGTAGGTACGGACCCGCTGTACCGGTTCCCATGCTTCTGCGCTCATGCCGATCACCTCTTTGATTTTTCTGCCGGCGGCAGAGGGCCGCGGCTATTTCATCGTAGTTGCTCGGCCTGACCGTCTTACCGCTGCGTCTGGAGCAGTTCAGCGCGGGCTTCGTTCTCCAACTGGCGCCGGATCTGGACAGCGAGCAGGCTCTCGTCGGCGTCGACGTCGTCCCAGGAGACGGTGCGGTCCTTGGGGACGTCGCGCTTGAGCTTCATGCCGTGGGCCAGGCCCAGGGGCAGCGCGTTGCGCTCCAGCGAGATGTGCGCCGGTGCGAGCTTGCCGAACGCGGTGTAGCCGCCCTCGCCGTCGAGGATTTCGCCGGCCTTGAGGTCCTTCTTCGCGGTGGTGACCACATCGCCGCGGAAACCGGTGGGGGCGCCGGTGGCTTCCCCGCGGAGCACGGCGGAGGCGATGCTGACCCCCAGCTCCAGGCCGATCATGTGGTACGGCCGGTAGAGCGAGCCGTAACGGCCGGTGGAGTCGGTCCTCACGCCGTATTCCGCGAAGCATTGTGCGGCGTAGTCGGTCTTGGCCTCGAAGGTGACGTAGACGCCCCAGCGGAGGTCGCGGTCCACCTCGGTGCCGTCACGGTTCAGGCTGGAGGCGATCTCCACGGTTCCGCGGCGCGTCAGCATGCCGCCGACGGACTGTTCGCGGTAAACGTGCGGAAGGTCGTCGACACCTGCTGGCGGGAAGAAGAGCCCCTCGTCCTGGGGGGTGAGTCCGGTGCCGTTGGCGACGGCGGCCATCTCGATGGCGGACTTGGTGCCGTCCAGGAACGAGTTGAACATTTTCGGATTGAAGTCGCCGCTGGCGAGCTGTTCGTCGGTGAAACCGTAGTAGTTCCAGACCGTGTCCGGAGTGGAGTAGTTGTATTCGGGCAGGTACTTGGTGCCCTTTCCGGCGGCCACGACGTCGAACCCGACCGTGCGGCACCAGTCGACCATCTCGCAGATCAGGGCAGGCTGGTCGCCGTAGGCCATGGAGTAGACGACGCCGGCGGCCTCGGCGCGCCGCTGGAGGAGCGGGCCCACCATGCAGTCGGCCTCGACGTTGACCATGATGATGTGCTTGCCGTTGTCGATGCTTTGCACGGCGTGGGCGGTGCCAACGATCGGGTTGCCGGTCACCTCGAGGATTACCTCGACCTGTGGCTGCTGGATCAGGTCGGCGGAGCTGTCGGTAACAAATGTGGTGCCGTTGCGCAGTGCCTCGGCAAAGCTGCCGGCCGCGTAGCGCTCCGCCGGCCAGCCCGTCCGCTGCAGGGCCCCCTTGGCCTTGGGCACATCGATATCGGCGACACCCACCACGTGAATGCCTTCTGAATTGAGCGCCTGGGTGAGGAACATGGAGGCGAACTTGCCGGCGCCGATGACGCCCACCCGGATGGGGCCCTGGGTGGCAGTTCTTTTTTGGAGGAGCGAATGGAGGTTCATGGACTACTTCCTCGTAGCGGGCGTCTCGACCCTTGGTTAGCTGGTCTGACCATCTGATGTTACAACCATGGCACCTGCCACGCGTGTGTGTCAAGACTCACGCGTTGTCCGCGAAAGAAGCTTGCGCCAAGTTCAAGGACGTCATTAATGCTTCAGACGTACGGGCGGGATCCGGACCGGCTTATGAATTCATGACTGGTCGAGGGTGGCGAAACAGTTGTCCAGGCACCCCGACCGGCATCGTCCGGAGCGAACAGCTACTTCCCGACGGTGGCACCTCGTTGCCGCGCTCGAGTGGGCCGAGCCAGACACTACGCACTCGACTGAAGGGAAGTGTTCAGGAGCGCTTGACCTGGCGCAGGTACTGGTACACCGTTTCCCGGCTGATCGTGTAGTCGGCCGCGAGGACAGACTTGGGAATTCCGTCGGCCGCCCGCTGGACCAGCTCGGCCGCCCGTTCCGGCGTGAGGGTCTTCTTCCGCCCTTTGTAGGCGCCGCGCTGGTTGGCCAGGGCGGTACCCTCGCGCTGCCGCTCCCGGATCAGGGAGCGTTCGAACTCGGCGAAGGCACCCATGACCGAGAGCATGAGGTTGGCCATGGGGGAGTCCTCCCTGGTGAAGACCAGCTGTTCTTTGACGAACTCCACCCGGACCCCTTTCGGGTCAGCGGTGGACCAGGGCGCGCAGGTCATCGAGGTTCCGTGTGAGCCGGTCCATGCTGTGCACCAGGACGGTGTTCCCTTCACGGGCGAAGCTTAGCAATTCCCCCAGTTGTGGTCTGGACGTATCCCTGCCGGACGACTTGTTCCTGAAGACCCGGTCCAGAACCTGGCCGTCGAGCTGGCGTTTCTCGTTCTGGTCCAACGTGTTCACGCGCACATACCCGATCCCCTGACCAGCCACCATTGGCCTCCAAACCCGTCGACCATCGTCAGTTTGAGTTCAGGGGCCTTTCAGAAGAACGTCAAGACTTCAGGCTCTCTTGCGCCAGGTTGGGGTGTGCCCCAACTGTACGATGCTTCAACCCTTGGCTTGACGTGCCCTGTTTCATGCGGGAAAGAGATGAATTAGCTCGCGTCCCACCCGACGCGAAGCTCGTTGCTCTGCCCAAACCTCTCGAGATGGACTGCGATAACCCGCATAACGGTTTCCAGATTCGGCTCAGAATCAGCCTGCGCCTTCAACACAAGAACGCCCGTTCGCGTCTGTAGCAGACACTCGCCGGCTTCGAACACGATCCGCAGCCCGGCAGGTTCATCGATGACTTGGGCGCGGCGGCCTAGGTGCGAAGCCAGCTGCTTTGCATAGCGTTCAGGTGTATCCGTCCTTACCAGGGCAGTTGAACGACAGTCGCTCATGGGATTTTCCTTATCGTTGATTCACCCAGTGAAGGGTGTGCAGTTTTTAACTTCAGTTGAGATGGACGGAGGTCCGGGCTCGTCTCGACGCTGCGCCGCCCTGACCTTCCATCGTTGGACAGCCAGGGATGGAACCGTCGGCCATGACGTCATCCGACCGACAGCGGGGGTTAGATGGAAAGGACGAATGAGGCACGCTAGAGCAACTTGCGACAAAGGTCGTAGTGCTGAAGGGCCACTTTGGCGCCGCTCGAGTCCTCAGACTCGCACCATTCATGTCCACCCCATTCGCTAACAAGGGGACCTGAGTAACCAAATGAACGCAGCTCGCCGAGAAGGTGCGCTATTGGTGCGCTGACGCGCTGGTCATCATCCTCTAGATCCCAGTACTTCAAGTGAACGGCTGTGAATCGAGGAAGCAGGGTATCCCAATGATGAATGGGTGTGTTCCCGAAACGCAGCAGCGGCATCATCAGAAGGCTCCCGGCTTGCGGCGACAGTTTCGGAATCTGTCCGAAAATATCTGAGCGCAGAGCCTCGGCACCGTGGTCCTCCCACTGAAGGTCGAGGGCCTCAACTAACCCCTTTGCGACGCCCACTTGTCGTAGCTGCCGCAGATAACTGATTGGAAGTCGCGGCATGGAGGTGCTTGTATCCAAGAGGAGCCCCAAATAGGGGCTTTCAATGCGGTCGAGAGTCTCAAGCTGAACCACCAACTCAGGGGAGTCGGGCCTGATGGCGGCCTGCACTTCCTGTACAAGCTGGATCCGCGTTGATTCCAACACAGGCAATATGAGTTCCAAAACTTTGGCACTTACACCGAACGCGACGCGGGCCATGGCGAACCCTAGGTCGGCTGCAGAGCAAATCTGGCCGGCAAGGAATTCAGCCATCTCGTCGTCTGCGAAGACCCCACTCCGCCGCGTTCCGGGATCGGTATACACACCCAGGATGGTGGGCTGCGCCGAACGTTGTTCCATGAGTGATCTGAAACGGTGGATTTCTTCCCGGCTTACTCTGGGAAATGATGAAAAGCCTTGGAACCCATCAACCTCGATATGTGAGCTGATCCCGAGGTCCAGGACGTCGTCGATCAGCTGAGTGGCGTTTGGTTGGCCGGCTAACAGCTCATTGGTGAGAGAAAACATTGTTATGGCCCAGAACGGCCCCGCGTGCGGCGTGGATGCCCCGGTGGGAAAGTTACGGCTCATTCCGCCAGCTCCTGAATCTGCAGCCGCTTCCGGCTTTCAGTCGTGACGAGGGCGGCCTTGTTCTCAATGAGGACGTTGGGCAGTAGCAGCGCCATCTTGACGCAGACGTCGGCCTGCTGGGGCGGGGACACATCAGAATTGATGCGCACCAGAATGCGGTCCTGCAGGTACCAGTAGCTGTCCCACCGCTCAGCCAGTTCGGAAGCGGTCACCGGCGCACCGTCGATGATTATTGTGAGGTCCTTGAACGGCCAGACCTCATCGTTGATCCGGACCTCAATATCCTCGACGCAGGACCAGGGCAGGCTGCGGTACCAAGGCAAGCCGAGTGACAGCTGGTATCCGGATACTGTGCGGTAAGCGCTTGTGTTTTGGAGTAGGTGCCCCATAAAGGTCATTGCTTTGCCGCCTGACAGGCGTGCTGTTCGGCCGTGAAGGCGGGTGCTGAGGTCATGGCCAACGACGTTACCTCGAATGTTGTCCGGATGGATCTCACCGATTTCGAATGGTTGGCATCAGGCGGAGTCATAGCTGTCGCCGCGGCAATGGCGGTTCGGTGAAAACTCGCGTTTGGCGATAGTTGGTATTGCTTTTGTGTAGTAGATCACGCCCGTTTTTGGCCTGTTTTGCGTGCAATACTGGCGATGTCCGGCGGCGTAATGGCCCCGACTGCGGCCCATCTTCACAGAGGATGCGCCGATGACAATGAAGTCTCGAAAGGCAGACCTTATTCCATGAAAAACACCAATCGGCTCGTCAGCTGGCGTACCGCGACCGTTGCGGTCGCCTTCCCTCTCGTTGGCGTCCTGGCCCTGTCGGGTTGCAGCGGCAGTTCCGGGTCGGGCAGTTCCGGATCCACCGACGGAGTCACGACGCTGACTTTTGCTACGCAGACCTACGAGAAGGAAAACCCTTACGAGGCTGTGGCGAAGAAGTTTGAGGCAAGCCACCCGAACATCAAGATCAAGATGGTCACCACGCCCATCGACCAGTACGCGAACGTTCTGAAGACCCAGCTCACCGGTGGGAACGCACCGGATGTCTTCTTCGGAGCATCCGGCAGCGGCGGGTCCAACGCCCTCCTGGGTTATGCCGACGCGGGCTTCCTTATGGACCTGACGGACCAAGGCTGGGCCAACAAGCAGGTGCCGGATAACGCCAAGGGGCTTTTCTATAAAGACGACAAGCAGTACGCATTGCCGGTCAGCATCGCTCCGATCGTAATGATCACGAACGAATCTGCAGCCAAGGCTGCCGGGGTGGCGTTCCCCAAGACCAGTGCTGACCTCATGAAGCTCTGCGAGGGCCGTGCTGCGGCAGGAAAGAGCACTATCGCGCTCCCGGGCTCCGTTCCGGGCGGGGCGGGCTTGTTCCTGATGGAAGTTGCAGCGTCCACCGTGTACAGCCAGGATCCCGACTGGAACCAGAAACGGGCGGACAACAAAACCACCTTCGCCGGCACCCAGGGTTGGAAGGATGCCCTGCAGCGGATCGTCGACATGAACAAGGCCAAGTGCTTCCAGCCGGGCGCTGAAGGCGGAACGTTCGAACAGCTGGCACCGCTGATCAGCTCCGGCACCGCTCTGATGACTTCCGCTCCGGCCAACCAGCTGAGCAACCTGCAGAAGGCGGCAACAGGACAGACGATCAGCGTCGCAACCCTCCCCGGAACGTCTGCGGCCCAGACACGACTGTTCGCTTCTCCGTCCGATGCCTTGGCCGTCAATGCGGCCACGAAAAACAGGGACGCGGCCCTTGAGTTCCTCAAGTACTGGACGGATACCCAGGTAGCGACGGACTTCGCCGATGAGCGAGGTGACGCACCCATCTCCATCGTTACCACCGGAGACGTCCCCGCGAAGCTTGCCCCCATTGCGCCCCTGCTGAAGGACCAGAGCAAGTATTTACCCTTGGCAAACCTGTCCTGGCCGAACCCTGAGGTTTACACCGCGCTCGGATCCGGTGTGCAGGGTCTGCTTACCGGCCAGACCACCGTCGACCAGGTTCTTGCGGCTGCTGACGCTGCCTGGTCCAACTAAGAAAGTAAGTCCCCATGTCTGAGAGCCCAACAACGGCAACCATTCCAGGGGCGGCAGAAGCGCACGGGATGGATCAGGGAAACACCCCGATCCATCCCGTCCGGGCCCGCCGGCCGCGGTCCATTCGGTATGCCAGCTGGTGGTGGACACTGCCCGCCGTCCTCATTATCGTCACCATGCACTACGTTTCGGTCGGTGTCGGCGGATTCTTCTCGTTCACCAACTACAAGGGATTCGGCTCCTTCAAGCTTGTGGGACTGGACAACTTCATCAAGGTCTTCACCGATCCTGTAGCCCGCGGTGCTGTGGGGAATACCCTCCTTCTGGCCCTGGGATTCGTTATCCTCGTCAATCTATTCGGTTTTGGTTTTGCCCTGGCGTTGAACCGTCAGCTGCGGAGCAGGCACTTCCTCCGCGGGCTGCTCTTCATGCCCGTAGTGCTCAGCCCACTGGCGGTCTCCTTTGTGTGGAAGTTCATCTTCCAGTACAACGGTCCCCTCAATGGCTTCCTGGCAGCCGCGGGGCTCGGCGAGTGGCAGAAGGCGTGGCTGGGGGACCCAGCTACTGCCATCTGGACCGTCCTGTTGGTGATGGTGTGGCAACACATCGGCATCACCATGGTCATATACCTGGCCGGCCTGGCTAATGTTCCACAAGAGTTGGAGGAGGCAGCGTCCATGGACGGCGCGCCCCTGTTGAAACGGTTCCAGCACGTGGTCTTACCGCTGATGCGCGGCGCAGTGATCATCGCTTCGATCCTCAGTCTGATTCGTGGATTGAGTGTTTTTGACCAGGTTCTGGCGCTCACTGCCGGCGGGCCGTTCAACGCAACTGAAACGCTGGCCACTCAGGTCTGGCGCCAAACCTTCGTCAACAGCAACTTCGGCTACGGCTCGGCCATTGCCCTCGTTCTCACCATCGTTATTGCGGTGCTTGCTCTTGCCCAGATGGGTTTGATGCGCGGCCGGGAAGATCACGGGAAATAAGATGCTCCGTTACACCAGGAAAACCCTCGTGCGGGAAATCATTGTCATTGCCATTGCGCTGGCAATGATGATCCCCTTCTACTTTCTAATCGTCATGGCCTTCAAACCTGACTCCGAAGTCATCACCACCTCGCCGTACGCTCCGGCGCAGGCACCCACCGCTAACGCCTTCGGCGAAGCATGGGGCGCCGAAGGAAACAAGAGCCTCGCCATGGGGATGCTTAACAGCATCATCATCACGGGAGGCAGCGTTGTCCTCCTGGTCGCCATTGGCTCCATTACCGCTTACGCCATATCCCGGATGCCCGGCCGTCCTGGCAGACTGCTTCGCATAATGGTGCTGATTGCCATGATCCTGCCGTTCCAACTTGGCATGGTCCCTGTCTACGTCGCCATGCGCAACCTGCACCTGCTTGGCACATACCCGGGGATGATCATCCTCTACACCGGCCTGTTCATGCCGTTGGCCGTCTTCCTCTACAGCGGCTTCGCCGAGAGCATTCCACGGGATTATGAGGAAGCCGCGAACATTGACGGAGCCAGTAGGTTCCAGTCCTTCGTCCGAGTCGTCTTTCCTTTGCTTGGACCTGCCACCGGAACGGTTGCCATCATGTGCGGGCTGATCATCTGGAATGACTTTTTCAGTCCCCTGATTTTCCTGAGCGGCTCGGACATCCCTACACTCCCGGTGGTTGTCTACAGCTCAGTCGGCGAGCTGGCCTCACGCTGGAACGTGATCTTCGCGGCCGTGATCATTTCCATGATCCCGATCCTGGTCTACTACCTCGTGGCCCAAAAGAAGTTTATTCAGGGATTCTCCGGCGGCCTCAAGAGCTGAACTCTGCCCCTCGCCAACACCGACCATACTCATTCAGAAGGACCAACGATGCAGCCACTCAGATCCGGAATCGTCGGAACAGGATTCATGGGCTCCGTCCATGCCCAGGCCGTCACAGCTGCCGGGGGGATCGTCGACAGCGTCGCGGGATCATCTCTGGCCTCGGCGAGCCGATTGGCCGAACTCCTGCCAGGCGCAACCCCAGTGGGCGGCTTGGATGAGATGCTTGAACGCAATCTGGACGTCATCCACATTTGCACACCCAACACCCTGCACTTCGAGCAGGCTCTGGCCGCCATCAGGGCGGGCATCAATGTGGTTTGCGAGAAGCCGCTGGCCACCACCCCCGCTCAAGCGGCCGAACTCGCAAAAGCGGCAGCGGAGCGGGACACGATTGCTGCTGTTCCCTTCATCTACCGGTATTACCCGGCGGTGCGCGAAGCACGGCGACGTATCCTGGCTGAGTCAGGTAATGACCTGTGGCTGCTTCACGGCAGCTACCTCCAGGACTGGCTTGCGGACCCTTCAGCCACCAACTGGCGGGTGGATCCTGGCTTGGGCGGCACAAGTCGCGCCTTCGGTGACATAGGTGTGCACTGGTGCGACCTCCTGGAATTCGTCACCGGGCACCGCATCGTCAGGATAAATGCAAACCTGACACGCGCATTCGAGCGGGAAGGGGGCCCATCGGCGAATCAAACCGAAGACGGCGGTGTCCTCACGTTTGAAACGGACCGAGGGGCGGCTGGCTCCCTTGTCCTCAGCCAGGCAAGCGCCGGACGGAAAAACAGGTTGTGGTTCTCCTTCGACGGTCCGCGGACCTCGTATTCCTTCAATCAGGAAGCGCCCGAGCACCTGTGGGTCGGTTCCGGCGACGAGCAAATACTTGTCGGACGAAACCCTGAACGCCATCTGGTGAACGGCAACCCGCGGAGGGGGGCGCTGCCACCGGGGCACCCCCAGGGGTACCAGCACTGCTTCAACGACTTTGTCGCAGACACCTATGACGCCATTCGGGGAGGGGCACCCGACGGGCTGCCGACATTCCTCGATGGGCATCGGGCCGCCGTCCTGACGCAGGCTGTCACGGATTCCGCGGCGAAGGGTTCCTGGGTTGATGTACCCATCGTGGGACAGGCAGCCGGGGTGTTGCAGGAAGTGACTTTCTAGGATGGAGAACCCAATTCCAACAGAACACTTCGACGTCGTGGTAGTGGGGAGCGGCCCGGCAGGGTCCGCAACTGCACGGACGATCATCGACGAACACCCCGGGCTGCGGGTGCTCGTCGTTGAGGCAGGGCCGAAAATTACCGAACCTTCAGGGCGTCACATCAAAACGGTAGCCGACCCGGCACAACGGCAAGCAGCCCAGCTCGCCTCCCAGGGACCGGATTGTCACAGGTCCGCAGCCCCCGCCTCGAACCCGGCAGCATCACAGGTCGACGAACCCATGAGCCTGGTAGGCCGGCCCGGGACGTTCCTGCTGGGCAAGGCATCCGTCCAACCCGGTGAAGACGGCATGGTTGCTGCGGCTATGTCCAGCAACGTCGGCGGGATGGGCGCCCATTGGACGTGCGCCTGCCCGCCGCCAGGCGAAGGGGAACGCATCGACTTCATTCCCGCCGTCGACTTCGATGAGGCTCTAGGGAAAGCAAGGGAGCTGATGTGCGTGACCCAGGACGCCTTTGCAGGCGCGCCGCTGAGCACCGCCATCGCTAATGCTCTGGCCCGGGATCTGAATCCTGGCCGCCCCTTGAAACGACAGGTTCAGCCCATGCCTCTGGCCGTCCGCGTCAACGCCGACGGCAGCCGGTACTGGACCGGCCCGGATGTCATCCTCGGACAGCTCGCCAACGGCCCCACGGAGCGGTTCGAGTTACGCGCTTCCACGGCGGCCCGGCGAATCATTCATGAGAACGGATCGGCCACCGCGGTGGAAGTCGTGGATGTCGAGACAGGGAGGCGCTACACCGTTGGAACAGAGGCCGTGGTCGTCGCCGCGGACGCGCTGAGATCACCGCAGCTGCTGCACGCTTCAGGTATCCGACCTAAAGCCCTGGGCCACTACCTTAATGACCAGCCCGAAGTTGTGGCCGGCGTGCGGCTCAGGAGTTCCATGGTCCCGGACGAGGTCAAGAACCGCCCAAAGGAAGCAGGACGCACATCCATCGAACCTGTCGGCGGAGTCAACTGGGTGCCCTACCTCCGTGACAGCTACCCGTACCACGGCCAAGTGATGCAAATGGATGCATCCCCCGTCCAGCTGGTTCCCTCCGAGGACTTATGGTCCGACTCCATCGTGGGCCTGGGCTGGTTCGCATGCAAGGACCTTCAGTTCGAAGACCGAGTGGAGTTCAGCGATGACGAACTCGATCACTTGGGGATGCCGGCAATCCGCATCCATTACAACCTCACTGCCAAGGACCGTGCCACCATTGCCGCCATGTCGGACGAAGTGCGCCGACTGGCCGCGCTGCTCGGGGAAATGATCGACGAGGAACCCATCGTTCTTCCTAACGGAAGCTCACTGCACTACCAAGGAACCGTTCGCATGGGCGTGGCCAACGACGGGACTTCGGTCT
This sequence comes from Arthrobacter sp. NPDC058097, assembly GCF_042884885.1. Classification (NCBI taxonomy): domain Bacteria; kingdom Bacillati; phylum Actinomycetota; class Actinomycetes; order Micrococcales; family Micrococcaceae; genus Arthrobacter; species Arthrobacter sp. NPDC058097. Next base: position 729,196 of record NZ_JBHVSZ010000001.1, on the reverse strand, counting down.
GTGACACCGACGCGAGGGTCTGGGGTACTAGGAACGTCTACGTTGCAGGAAACGGCGTCATCCCCACCCCGACCGCGTGCAACCCCACACTTACGGCTGCTGCACTGGCAGTCCGTACAGCCCGAAGCATTTGTCAGAGGGCCGACACCAGATCACTAGTAAGGACGATCAATGCTGACTGAAGAACTTATTGAGCCCGACACTTTGCTGGTGAACGGAGACCGCATCTCGGTCTCCGTTCGCATGCCCTGGTACCGGGGGCTTCCCTTGTCATCAGTCGGTGGCATCGAGTTCAGCATCGACAAGGCGATCGTGCCCACGAAATCCATCACGTTCACGGTGGAAGGGGAGACATACACCCTGGCCGAACTCGCGGAGCGCTACGACAAGTCCTGGTACGTGCTGGACTCCGCCATCGTCGAAGGACAACTGCCGGACCTGGCGGACCTGGGCGAGGGACCCACGCACGAAGTTTCCGTGCTGCTGAACCTTTACATCCCGTACCTCACAGTTGCTGACGACGTAATGATGATCCGCGAACGGGACACGAAAACTCTGGAAATGAAGGAAATAGCATGAGCGACGCAATGACCCCCGGCACCCCTGTACAGGGCGTCACACTCTACAGCTTCACCCGCCTCTTCCACTCGCGTCAGGTCAGCTTCGAGGACCTCGTCCGCAACGTTGCCAAGCGGGGCCTTGGACCGGGCCTGGAAATCGTCGGGTTCCAGAGCATTAGGGAATTTCCCAACGTCGGCGATGACTTCATCCGCAGGTTCCGGTCCATCATTGATGAAACCGGGTTGGTGCCCAGCGCCTTCGGAGCCAACGCCGACGCTAACCTTCGCCGCGACCGCCCACTTACCAATGACGAACTCGTCGAGTACATGACCAAGCAGATCGTCGTTGCAAAGAAGCTCGGTTTCCCCGTCGTTCGTCTGCAGTACGCCCTCTCACCCGACGACATGGAACGTCTCCTGCCGATCGCCGAGCGCGAAGGGGTACGGCTTGGCATCGAAATCCACGCACACCACTCGGTGAAACACCCGATCTTCCAGGCTCACCTCGAACGTTTCGAAAAGCTCGGCTCGCCTTATCTCGGGTTCATTCCCGACTGGGGCGTTTCCATGTATCAGTTCCCCCGGACTCTTCTCGAGTCCTACCGGAGGAAGGGAATTCCAGAAGAGGTCATCGCAATGGCGGAATCGCACTGGAATGAGGCTCACAAGCGCGGTCAGCTGATTGACGATCACGCCATCCACGAGGAAATGGTTCAGTTCACCGACAAGGCTGCGCCTCTGTGCGGTCATGAGACTGCTTTCTCCATCGCCATCCAGGCGGTGGGCATGTTCGGGCACCAGTCACCCCAGGCGTGGGCTGAGATTTTGCCGTGGGCAGTGCACACGCACGGAAAGTTCTACGAGATCGACTCCACAGGCACGGAAACTTCCGTTCCGCTGCCGGAAATCATCAAAGAATACGTAGACGCCGGGTACTCAAACGTCATCTCCAGCGAATATGAAGGTTTCCACTGGAACACTTGGGATGACCCCTTTGACCAGATCGCGGGCCAACAAGCCGCGCTCCGCAAGGCCGCCGAGGCCGCCGGGTCACGGTTGATCACCGATACGGAAGAAGCGCGAAAGCTGAGCGGGGTTAGCGTATGACCCACCCAGTGACCCTGTTTACAGGGCAATGGGCCGACCTCCCCTTCGAGGAAGTCGCCAGGCTCGCCTCCGGCTGGGGCTATGACGGCCTGGAAATCGCGGTCTCCGGCGACCACCTGGACGCCTGGCGCTGGGACGAACCCGGCTACGTCGACTCCAAACTCGCCGTCCTCGAAAAGTACAACCTGAAGGTCTGGGCCATCTCCAACCACCTCAAAGGCCAGGCCGTCTGCGATGACCCGATCGACTTCCGCCACGAAGCCATCGTCGGGTCCAAGGTCTGGGGCGACGGCGACCCCGAAGGCGTCCGCACCCGCGCCGCCGAGGAAATGAAACACACCGCACGGCTCGCCCGTGCCCTGGGCGTGGACACCGTCGTCGGGTTCACCGGCTCCTCCATCTGGCAATACGTCGCCATGTTCCCGCCCGTCCCGGAAAAGGTCATCGACGCCGGCTACCAGGACTTCGCCGACCGCTGGAACCCCATCCTGGACGTCTTCGACGAACAAGGGGTCCGCTTCGCCCACGAAGTCCACCCCAGTGAGATCGCCTACGACTACTGGACCACCGTCCGCACCCTCGAAGCCATCGGCCACCGCGAAGCCTTCGGCCTGAACTGGGACCCCTCCCACTTCATGTGGCAGGGTATCGACCCCGTCTCCTTTATTTGGGACTTCAAGGACCGGATCTACCACGTGGACTGCAAGGACACCAAGCTCCGGTTCACCGGCCGGAACACCGTCATGGGCTCCCACCTGCCCTGGGGCGACCCGCGCCGCGGCTGGGACTTCGTCTCGATGGGCCGCGGCGACGTCCCTTGGGAGTCTTCCTTCCGCGCCCTCACCGCGATCGGCTACACCGGCCCCATCTCTGTTGAGTGGGAAGACGCCGGCATGGACCGCCTCCATGGCGCACCGGAAGCCCTGGGCTTTACCCGGTCACTGCTGTGGGAAAGGCCTTCGGCATCATTTGACGCGGCCTTCAACCAACAGGCCTGAGGGCTGAAGGTGATTCATTACCGGCCATGGACGGGCACAAACTCCGCCCCTGGCCGGTAGTGAATCAAGCCCTGGCACAACTTTTCAAAGGAGTCCCTTGACGCCCCCGGCACAACGATTAAGGGCCGCAGTCATCGGCTACGGCATGAGCGGCCGCCGCATCCACATTCCGTTGCTGCAGAGCGTCCCGGAAATGGAACTTGCCGCGATCATTGTCCGCTCGGAAGCAAGCCAACACATGGCAGCGAACGAACACCCCGGCGTGGCCGTCTTTCCAGACGTCACGGCAATGCTCCGCGCTGGGGTCCGGCCTGACATAGCGGTTGTCGCCACACCCGACAGCTCTCATGCCGCCCTCAGCGCTGACCTTCTCCGCTTGGGAATAGGCGTCGTCGTGGACAAGCCCTTGGCCACCGCTGCTGCCGAGGCCGAGCAACTCCATCAGAACGCCTTGGAGAAGGGCTTGCTCTATACCTGTTTCCAGAACAGACGGTGGGACAGTGATTTCCTTACCGTCGCCAGGCTCGTGCGCGAGGGGCGCCTGGGGCAGGTCACGAGGTTTGAAAGCGCCATCTCCAAATGGATTCCTGCTGTCGGATCGACGTGGCGGGACCAAGCCGCTGACTCGGCGCTTGACGGGGGACTTGCCGGGCTGGGGAGCCACCTGGTGGATCAAGCGGTGTCCTTGTTCGGTTGCGTCGAATCAGTCTACGCCGAAGTCGACACGCGCCGGCCTGGTGCGAGGGCGAACGATGATGCTTTCGTAGCCTTGACGCACGGCAGTGGTGTCAGGACACACCTTTGGATGAGTGCTCATACGTCGACTGCCGTGCCCCGGTTCAGAGTCCAGGGCACGGCAGGTTCATTCCTTAAAGACGGATTTGATGTCCAACAGGAAGCACTGATGTCCCAAGTGTCGCTACACAGTGACTCCTGGGGCAAGGAGCCAACGGCACGTCAGGGCATCCTCACTGTAGACGGCAACGAAATGCGCATTCCCACAGAGCGCGGTAACTGGAAGATCTTCTACAGCCGCCTAGCCAAAACGCTCTTTGACGGCTCACCCCTTCCGGTTCTTCCAGAGGACGTTATCCATTGCCTGCACGTGTTGGAAGCCGCCGTCGAATCCCACATCCACCGGTCTTCGGTCACAGTCCCGGCGACGCTAGCCCGTGCCGGAATTCCAGCATTGGCCGCCCGGCCAGGGCCACTCAATGCCCGATAGCTGAATACTGCCCTGAAGAAACCCGAACAACGGGTAAGGGGAGCCGGCTCACCGTCGGCTCCCCTTACTCGTGGGATTCAAATGGACACTGCGCACCACCGGTGAGGGAACCCGGGTGGAAACAGGCAGCAGCCCGCCATCCTCAGAGAATAGCGGGCTGCTTTCAGACGTTCGTGTTTTAGACGCTCGCCGCGGTCACTTCGGGGGCGTTGGTCTTGACGAACACCTCTGCGATCCAGTCAGCGATATAGACCGCTGCCATGGGCATGTGGTCGATGCTGATGTGCTCGGTGCCGCCCTCTTCGTCGGTAAAGATCCGCAGCTCCCGATTCGGGCTACTGACTGCTTGTTCATAGCTCTGGTGGGCGTACTTGACGGAGATCTGCCGGTCCCGGATACCGTGAGTGATCAGGAACGGAACGGTGATCTTGTCAACGACTCCGTTCAGCGTCACTTTGTCCGCCACGGCCATGAATTCTTCGATGTCGGTCTGGCCCCAGACCCACTTCACGTGGTCCCAGTAGTGGGGGACGGGGTTCTCCCCTTCCCTATGCCGGCGGCCGTGCTGTACCTCACCCCAGTTGTGGTTAGCGCCCCAAGCGACGACGAGCTGAAGGCGCTTCTCGAAGGCAGCAGCGCGCGGGGCGAAGTAGCCTCCCAAGGACCAGCCCACGATGCCGATCCGGTCCGGGTCGACATCGGCCCGGGATTCAAGGTAGTCCACGCAAGCGGCCGCCCAGTGTTCGGTGTCGTAGCGCGCGGTCAATCCGCGCAGACGCAGCGCTTCGCCGCTTCCAGGGGTGTCGACCATAAGGGTTGAGATGCCTCGGCGGGCCAGCTCGTGCGCGAATCCGGAATAATACATCATCTCCTTGGTGCTATCCAGGCCATTCCACTGGATCATCACCGGAGCGGGGCGGCCGTCGGCTCGTTCGGCTTTGAGAAAGTAGGCCGGCAGTGACGTGTCCTCGTAGGGGACTTCCACCCGGCTGAAGGCCGGGTCCCGGTACCGGACGCTGCGCAGGAGCAGGTCGATGGACTTTTGGTACGCCTTGGTTCGTCCTGACCAGGTGGGGGACTGCAGCCGTTCGGCCTGGGATACGTAGAGGCTGGCCCGATAGAACTTATCGCCGGCCGCGATGGTGCGGCCGGCTGCCTCGTCTGCCTCAGCGGAGGTGATCAGCTGGTCGGCCACTGCCACCCAGGCGGCGTAGAGCTCTTCCGTGCCGGCGTCATCCCCGTTCTTGGCCGCCTCGAGTACCGGCTTGCACGCCCTGTCCACTTCGTCGATGAGACCTCCGTTGTTCAGCGTGGCGACAACGCTGAGACTCCAGACGTAATTGGTGGGAAAGTATTCAAACACTTGCTGGCTCCGTAGGGTGGTTGTTGGCCGCGGCAGCGGCGATGATATCGGACATGTACTTGACCCCTGCGGAGGAGGTGAATCCGCCGTCCACAGGGATTTCGGCGCCGCAGACATATGCTGCAGCCTCGGAGAGAAGGAAAGCGACGACAGCGGCGATCTCCTCGGGCTGGCCGGTGCGTTCCAATGGGGTGAGGGCTAACTGCGCACCGGTCATCACCTGCGGCGCTGCTGCCATCATCGGTGTTTCGATGTAACCCGGGTGCACGATATTGGTGCGGATTCCTAGCGGACCGAGCTGTGTGGCCACGCAGTGGGTGAGTCCACGAAGGCCCCATTTGCTTGCAGTGTAGGCCACCGTGTGATGAGCGTTGAGGGCAGCAGACGAGCCGATGTTAACGATTGAAGCACCGGCTTTCATCAGTGGTGACAGTGCCTGGATGCCGAGCATGGGTCCGGTCAGGTTAATCGCCATGACCCGGTTCCAGTCGGATTCTTCTATGTCGGAAATGCGGGCCCGGTGCGGGATGCCGGCGTTGTTTACGAGCCCGTGCACCCCGTTGTCTTGTGCCGTCAGCCAATGAGCGAGTTCATTCCAGCCCGCAGCGGAAGCAACATCAAGGCACCGGTAATGCAGCACGCCCGCCAAACCGTCGGCTGTGGCAGCCAGCTCTTTCCCCGGTTCGGGTGCTAGGTCAGTGGCGATGACCGTAGCGCCGTTGGCTAGGAGCAGTTCCACTTCGGCCCGGCCCTGACCGCCGTTGGCTCCGGTGATGATGATGGTCTTACCGGCCAGATCAGGCAGGTGCATGGGTTGTGGTTTCGTCATGTGTCTACCAGGCTTTCGTCATCGATGAGCTCGATCAGGTTTCCTTCGGGATCCGCGATGAATGACATGCGGATCCCGGCTTCGGGAGCGCCCTGCGGGGCCATGATTTCGCATGCCCCGGCTTTGAGTAGGCTGTGGTGGATTGCTCCGAGGTCAGTGACACGGAGGCAAATGTGCCCATAACCGCGGGTCAGCAGGGCGTCCATGGGAGTAGTTGTGGCGGGTCTGGGAAGGGACCCGGCCCTCTCCAGGAGTTCCAGGACGAGTCCATTGCCTGTCAGAAACACGCCCTTGATGGGCGGTTCCTGCACAGTGAACTCCTTGACCACCTTCATACCCAAGGCCTGCCCGTACCACCTGATCTGCGCATCAATGTTCTCAACGCTGAGACCGATGTGATCAATGTTCATGTGGCTGGGCTCTAGTCTTTCGGGCCAGCCAGCATCAGGCGGGAACGGACGTCCTCGGGCAGGATTGACGTCAGTTCCGGGGTGAACTTGCCGTCTACAAGTATGAACGCGACGCGTGCCGACGTATCTGCCCGGTTAACCCATGCGTGGTCCGTGCCTCGCTGCACAACGATGTCGCCGGCTTTAAGGGTGACTTCGCTGTCATCGAGCACCAAAACAATTTCGCCTTCCAGGACTACCCCGTAGTCGACGGATTCCGTCCTGTGTACGGGCGACTGAAGTCCATGGGCATTGATGTGCCCGGGCCTGAACTCGTTGATGCGGATCTTTGTCCCGTTCGGTCCCGGCGGGACACGCAAATCCCGGTTTGTCGGCTCGCTGGGCTCCTCGGGGTACAGCAGCGCCGGAGTCTGGTCGGTCTGCCAGACTTCAAAAAATGCGACACCGTCCTCGGGCAGGTCCCGGTGGACTGGTACGGGGCCATCGGAAATGACACGGGAAACGCCCTTGGAATCGTGGCCGGTAACAACCCGCCGCGGAATGGTATTCATGGTGGTCCTTCTAAGAGATGGGTGGGTGTCTGCCCTAGGCGGGGGCTGCGAGCTTCGTCAGTGTGTCGGCCATCAGCCCTGCCGGGTCTCCCTCGGCGTCCGGGTGGATTTCCCACTCGGCCATTTGCAGGGATGCGTCCAGAACCAGCTTCACCCGTGGTTTGCGGCGTGCTTCGAAAGCAGTCAGGTTGGCTTCAAGATCGCCGTCGCGGGTGGCATAGTCCGCCAGCAACACCGCGTCTTCGGTGCACATGGCAGCACCCTGGGCGACCAGCGGCGGGCAGGCGTGGACGGCGTCACCAATCATGATGATGCGGCCTTTGTGCCACGGTCCTTCAACCAGGAGCCATTCGATCGGTGAGAAGTTAACGAAGGTGGCTTCGGTGATGCTGTCGCGGAGGTAATCCCATGTGCCGCGGTAATTTTCGGCTAGTTTCCTGACAGTTTCAGCGTCAGTCCACCCGTCCTCCTTGCCGCCCGCGGGGTCGGTGAGGATGTAGGCGTAGCACTGGGTCTCCGAGATCGGGGCGTACCCGGCCTTGTAGGCAGGCCCGTGATAGTAGACAGCCGCTGTGTCCATGGCCGGGGTCCGTCCAGTGACGACCCTCCAGATGCCCATGCCGGAAGGGGCCGGATTTTCCGTGATACCGATGAGGGTCCGGGTGTGCGACCGGATTCCGTCTGCCCCAATGATGAGATCAAACGTCTCCGTCGAGCCATCAGAAAGGTGGGCATCAATGTTGTCCGGTCCCTCCGTGAAACCTGTCAGGCTCAGGCCCAGCCGCAAATCGACACCGGACTCGTGAAGCTTGCCGACCAGGATGGTCTGCAAGTCGGAGCGAAGCGTGCCCATAGTCGAAGGAAGCTCTTCACCGCCGGTTTTTGCCGTCTGGACCCTGACCAGTTCATGTCCATCGGCATGTCGGACTGAGACCGAATCGAACGGGACTCCCTTCGCCAGAACCTGCTCAGCCACACCAATCTGAGCCAACGCTTTCAGAGCATTTCCCTGGATGGTGATCCCATGTCCAACACCGAAGTACTTCGATGACTTTTCTGCGAGGGTCACCTTGATCCCCCGCTGGGCCAGCGCGATTGCTGCCACCGTTCCGGTGATGCCTCCACCGACGACCAGCACCTTTGCCACGGTCATTTTGATCCTTCCATTGCACAGCCACATCTGTTTCGGATCACGCTAGTGAAGTGGCCAGTACTCGGGAAATGGTCCGTGAGGATGTCACCTATTGCCCAAAGGCATGCAACGGAGGCGGCTACCCGGCCTCGGCAGTGAGAAAGGTCCGCAACCAACGATGCCCCGGATCGGAGTCCTTGGATGCATGCCACCACAGGGTCTCAACAATGGGTACCGGATCAAAGGGGGTAGGCAGCCCGATGGTTCCGGTCAGTGGCCCCAAGCGGTCAGCCAGCCTCGCAGGGACCAGGGCAACAAGATCGGTGCCTGCAACAATGGCGGGCAACGGGAGCCAGCCGTTCGTTTTCACCCTGGCCTGCCGTGCAAAGCCAAGCTGCAGCAATACCCGGTCGGCAGGGGTTCTGTGCCCCTGACCGAAGCCGGCAACTGCATGGGGCAACTTCGTAAAGTCTTCCCAGCTGAGAAAGCCATCCCTGGTCCGCTCGTTCTTTTGATCAACAAGGCAGACGTATTCGTCCGTGAAGAGAAGATGGCTCCGGCCTTCAAACCCGCCGCCGGGGACCAAGACGGCAAAGTCATGCGCGAGAAGCTCCCGGTCAGTGTAGGACGGGACCTCAGGGAGGGGAAGAACTTCAAGGCGAACGCGGGGAGCAGCTACGGCCGCTGCCGCCAGCCTGTCCCTGAGTTCAACCGCAGGGTAGTCCGAGGCCAGAATTGTGAACGTTCTGGTACTTGTCGCCGGGTCGAAAATCTCATCAATGCCCAATGCCAGCTCCATCATGGCCACCGTCTGCCGAAGCTGGGGCAGCAGCAGGCGCGCCTGGGGTGTCAGTTCATAGTCCCGGCCAACCCGCAGGAGCAATTCATCCTTGTAATGCCTGCGCAGCCGGGCCAATGCCGAACTCATCGCCGGCTGGCCAATGCCCAAGCGCTCGGCGGCGCGGGAAACGTTCGCCTCCTCCAGCAACGCCAGCAGGGAGACGAGTAGGTTCAAATCCCGTGCAGCAATCGTCATTAAATGTTTTCCCTCATCGGTGAGACGGTCGTTGCCATCATTGTGTCAATGCTAGGTATCGCAATCGAGTATTTCCCCGCTCTCGGAGGCCCCCATACGATCGAAAAAGAGTTGATCCGACGCGACGACGCGCTCGAGAAAAGATATGGAGATCCACCAATGACGAAACGGCTTATCACACACCTGAGGCACCTGGACCTCGCCGTTCCGGACCTGGACACCGCCGTCAAGTTCTACACCAATGTCTGGGGCCTCAACGAAGTAACCAGGGATGAGGACGTCGTTTATCTTTCTGCCACGGGTTCACCGGAATACTACATTCTTAGGCTCCGCAAGGCAGCTAAGCGGATCGACCTCGTGGCCTTCGGCGCCGCTACTCCCGACGATGTTGATACGCTCGCCCACCAACTTAGTAACGCGGGTGTCCAGCTCATCACCGAGCCGGGGACACTAAAAACTCCGGGCGGCGGTTATGGCTTCCGGTTCTTCGATGGCGACGGCCGGACACTGGAAGTCTCCGCAGACGTTGCTCTCCGGTACCACCGGAAGATCCAGGAACGCGAAGCGATCCCCATCCGGATCTCCCACGTCGTCGTGAACTCACCCAACCCCGAAGCGACGCGTAAGTGGTACGAGGAGCACCTCCAGTTCGCGGTCAGTGACATCCTCCACAGCGAGGAAATGGGGGACATGATGTACTTCATGCGCTGCAACGAGCTGCACCACTCCTTCGCAATCGCCCGTGGCCCGCACGCGTCCCTGCACCATGCCTCCTTCGAAATGCGCGGCTTGGAAGAATGGATGCGCGGAACCGGTCGCGTTCTTCGCTCGGGTGCACGGCTTGTCTGGGGACCGGGACGCCACAACGCCGGTGACAACACGTTTTCCTACTTTCTTGACCCCATGGGCAACACCGTCGAATACACGACCGCTTTGCGAAGCATCGACGAGGACAGCTGGCACCCCAGCATCATGGACATCAAGGACATCGATACCCAGGACCAGTGGGGAACGGCCAACCCGATGAATGAACTTGTCGCCCGTGAATCCTTCAACGATGTAGACCTTGGGCTGCATGTGGCCCCGCCGGTGTAATCACCGACCCGCCCACTCCACTCATCGATCCGGCGCCGCCGGAAACTTCACCAGAACAAACCCCAGGAGCACCACGTGCGCATCCACCTCTCGGCCGACCATGCCGGCTTCCAGCTGGCCCAGAACCTGCTCGTCGAACTCCGGCGCCTAGGTCACGACGTGAACTACTACGGCGCGCCCGAGTTCGATGACGGTGATGACTACCCGAAGTTCACGGTGGCCGCCGGACAAGCCGTCATCGCGGACGAAGACCTGGGCAGGACCTCTCTTGGAATCATCGTCGGAGCAACCGGTGTCGGGGAACAAATTACTGCGAACAAGGTCAAAGGAATCCGGGCCGTCGTCGGGTGGGACGCCGCCTCTCTCAAAGAGGCCAGAAACCATAACGACGCGAACGTCCTGACCCTGGGTGCACGGACGAAAACCGTCACCGACGCGCTGTCGCTGACCGAAGTGTTCCTCGCAGAAAAATTCGAGTTCGGAGAGGCGGACGTCCGACGAATCCTCCACACCGCCGAATTCGAGAACTCCGGAACCATCGAAGGCTGGATGATCGACGCCTCCGCGGAGTCCACCCCGGCCTGACCTGGTTCCTATCCGCCACAACCAACAAAAAGGAAATAAGACCATGGCATTTGTCTGCAACGCAATCTGGACCGTCAAGCCCGGAAGCGAAGAGATCGTCCGCGAGGCACTGGAGCACCTGTCGCCCGCGACTCGTACCGAGCCCGGAAACATCTACTACCAGTCCTACGTCGATCCCGAAGTACCTAACATCTTCCGCATTTTCGAGGTCTATAAGGACGCGGACGCTTTCGCGGCCCACGGCCAGTATGACCATTTCAAGGAGCACGCCCTGGGCAAGGCCATCCCCGAACTCGAGTCCCGCGTACGCGAGCTGTACGAAACCCTCGACTACTGATGCGCATTGCCCGCTACAGCGACGGCGGTCCCGCCCAAATCGGGGCCGTCGTCGGCGGCGATATCTACCCACTGGAACCCAGTGCTGAACTCGTGGAGGTCCTTTGCCTGCCCAAAGGCCGGCGGGACCAAATGGAAGAAGAAGCTATCTCCCGCGGTGGGCGGCCTCTGAACGAAGTCACGTTGCTGGCCCCATACCACCCGGGAGCAATGCGGGACTTCGTCGTCTTCGAAGAGCATGTCGTCGGCGTCTCAAAATCAGTGGCCGGAGCCGGGGGAGTGGCTCAGGCTTGGTACGAAGCCCCTGCCTTCCTGTTTATGAACCCTCATTCCCTCACTGGCCCCAACGATGACATCCCCATGCCGCCCTTGACTAAAGCCCTGGACTTCGAATTGGAAGTCGCTGCCATTATTGGCGAACGCGTCCGTGACGTATCCCCGGAAGACGCTGCCAGCAAGATCGTCGGCTACGCCGTATTCAATGATTGGTCGGCACGGGACATCCAGAAGCGGGAAATGCAGGTATCGCTGGGCCCGTCCAAGGGCAAAGACTTTGCCAATACCCTGGGGCCCTGGATTACTACACCCGATGAGCTCGAAAGCTACCGGTCGGGCGACCGGCTGAACCTGACGATGACAGTCAGTGTCAACGGCAACCTGGTAGGTCAGGACAACCTCGCCAACATGGCATGGACTTTCGAAGAGCTGCTCGTTCACGCTTCCCGAGACGCGTGGGTCGGAGCAGGGGATGTCCTGGCCACTGGAACATGCTCCGGCGGAGCCTTGGCCGAATTTTGGGGACGCCGTGGCGTCCAGGACCCGCCCCCGCTGGCCGTTGGCGACGTCGTGAGCATGACCGTCGAGGGTCTGGGCACCATCAAGAACCGAATAAGCGGGCAACGAAGCCCCGGACACCGGGTACCCGCCGCCCGTAGAAACGGCAGCACCAACCAACCCAACGAACACCACTTATGTGAGGACGCAACACCATGATGCTGGAGAGCGCAACGCGTGCAGCCACAGTGACGATGACGGATCCGAGCACCGGTGCATCCCTGAGCAGCTACCCATCACTGTCCAGGAACGAACTGGACAATTTCCTGACCCGGGCTGCCGCTGCTCAACGCATCTGGCGCAAGACCAAGGTTGCAGACCGGATCACACCCCTGCGCCGCTTGGCGGAGTTGCTCCGGGAGGAAGCCAGCCAGCACGCACAACTGATCAGCCAGGAAATGGGCAAGCCCGTAACGGAGGCCGTGGCCGAAGTACTCAAATGCGCCACTGCCTGCGACTACTACGCCGACAATGCCGAGGAATTTCTTGCACCTACCCCCGTAGAAACCAACGCCGAGAGGTCATTCATCTCATACGAGCCCATAGGTGTTGTCCTCGCTGTCATGCCGTGGAATTTCCCTTACTGGCAGGTCATACGGTTTGCCGCACCAACTCTTGCGGCAGGAAACGGTGGGCTGCTGAAACACGCCTCCAACGTCACTGGCTGCTCCCTTGCCCTGCAGGACATCATTGAACGCGCGGGTTTTCCGCCGGGGCTGTTCACGTCCCTCGTCCTCAATAACCACGCCCTGGTCAACGAGATCATCGCCGACAGCCGTGTGGCGGCCGTGACGTTGACCGGCAGCGAAGCAGCTGGAGCCACTGTCGCCGAAGCAGCGGGCCGGGCCCTGAAAAAGACCGTGCTCGAACTGGGCGGGTCGGACCCCTTCGTTGTCCTTGCGGACGCCCCGCTGACGGCCGTCATACCAAACGCGGTAAAGGCACGCTTCGGAAATGCCGGACAGAGCTGCCTGTGTGCAAAACGGATCATCGTGGAAGCATCCGCGGCGGACGAATTCGAGCGACTCGTCGTCCCCGCCGTCGAAGCCCTCGTGGTTGGGGCGCCGCTGGATCCGGCAACCCAGATTGGCCCTCTGGCGAAGCCCTCCTTCGTTGACGACATCGACCGGCAGGTTCAAGACTCCATCGCCCTGGGAGCACGCCTCCTCGCAGGCGGTAGAAAGATCCCGGGTCCGGGCAACTACTATGAACCGACCGTCCTTGCTGACGTCACACCCGACATGCCCGTCTTCACGGAGGAAACCTTCGGTCCAGTCATGGCAATCATCCGAGCAGAATCACCGGAACGGGCAATCGAGTACGCCGACAGTACCCGGTACGGGCTGGGAGCCAGCATATGGACGGGTGACGTGGCCGAGGGTCTGCGTCTTGGCGGGGATATTGAATCGGGTGCCCTTTTCGTCAACGGCGTAGTTGCCTCTGACCCGAGGCTCCCGTTCGGCGGTACCAAACTCAGCGGGTACGGACGCGAACTGTCCGTGGAGGGCATGCGCGAGTTCACCAACATCCGTTCTGTCTGGACGGCCTCGCTCAGCATCGACTAGGGAAGGTCTATTCCCGCCCGTGGATGGGTTCGGATAGGCTGAAACGCGGTTGGCTCAGCAGGTGAAAGGATCCGGTAATCAACGAACTGCGGCGTATCGACGCCAACATCCTCGTCGTTCTGGATGCGATCCTTACGGAGCAGAATCTTACCCGCGCCGGGGCGAAGATTGACATGACCCAGCCGGCCGTCAGCAGAGCACTGACCAGGCTGCGACGGCAGTTCGACGATGACTTGCTGACCCGGGTGGGCCGCGGATTCGCGTTAACTGAAAAAGGGGCTGCCCTGCAACCCATCGTCCGGCAGGCGGTCATCGAAGTGACCCGCACGCTGGAGGTGTTGCCGTCCTTCGATCCCCTGACCAGCACCAGGACATTCCTGATCTCGGCGTCGGACTACGTGCTCGAAGAACTCACCAGCCCTCTGTTTCGCCTGCTGTCCAGCGAAGCTCCTCACGTGGGAGTGGAGTTCGACGCACTACCGGCCGGCTCCACCGTTGCCCCCTCAGAGCTCCTCAAACGCGACGTCTTCATAGCACGGGCCGGAAGTACAGTGCCCGGACGGCGTCAGGAACTGTTCCGGGATACCTTCGTTTGCGTCGTCTCCGCTGATAACCCACGCATCCAAGACGGGGCCCTTTCATTGGATGACGTCGCAACAATGCACCATGTCATCGGAGCGTTCGGTGAGAACATCGCGACGCCGGCCACCATGATGCTCTCAGACGCCGGAATTTCACCGCGAACAAGCATCGTGGTTCGAGGGCTGCTCCCTGTTCCGTTCATGGTGAGCGGCACGGCAATGATGGGAATCATCCCCCGGCGGATGGCCGAAAGATACATGGACAGCCTGGAGCTCGTGATCGTCGAAACCCCCATGACCCCGGGGACATTGGTCGAGTCTGCGCACTGGCACCCCTCCAACTCAGTGGATCCTGCCCTCCAATGGCTGGTAGCGGTGCTCCGACGGGCTGCAAGAAACACCTAGAACTACTCGCCCGCACACGCGGCCTGCGGACCAAAACGAAAGAGAAGGCAGAGGTGCCAGGACAGAACATCGTGCTGGGCCCAAAAAATCGGCTGGCGTCATTTGGGCAAGTGAATAGCCGAGTGGCTGTCTCGGCGACCGCTCTAGTAGAAACAGGCTTCCGTTGAAGGATTTTGGCTTTTACCGTCATGTGCTCGCTGCGGCTGTGGACGTGATCATTCCGTCTGACAGCCTGTCACCGGGGGGATGGGAGGGCGGCGTTGGCGACTATTTGACTGCCCAATGGGACCGGGACCTGGCTTGGTCCCGCCCGATATTGACAGAACTCGCTCAGGCCCTCGATGATCGAAGTTTTACCCGCGCGTCCTCCGCGGAGAAGGCCACGATTATTGCGGCCCTTGGCCAACATGAGAAATCAGCCCACGGGTTAGGAGCTCTCATAAGAATCTGCCGCGAGGGATACTACGGCGGCTCATCCAGCCGGCCTCCCGCAGGATGGAAGATGCTGGACTTTCAGCCATGGCCGACGCCATTCAGTCCGGAACCTGCTTCAGAAGCGATGTCCACTGACATTGAAGCTCTTCGGCCGGCATACGACGTAGTTGTTGTCGGATCGGGCCCTGGCGGGGCCGTTGCTGCCCGGGTCCTGGCCGAGGCCGGTGCCAGCGTTCTCCTGCTCGAACGATCACGTGAGCACGCTGATTCTGACCTCCGCGGCGACCATATCCACGGGAAGCGCATGGCGGTCTATTCCCCGGTTGCCGGACCCGGAGGGGGTAACCCCCGGTCTGTTGTCGAGCCTGACGGGCAACAATGGAGTGTTGACGCAACGGCAGGCGGGGACGCTTGGGGCCTGAATGCAATGGTGGTCGGTGGTGGGACCCGACTCTGGCAAGGGATGGCCTGGCGGTTCCTACCCGAGGACTTTTCCATGGCCAGTAATTACGGAGTGCCCGCCGGCAGCAGCATGGTGGACTGGCCCTTCGACTACTCCGAAATCTCCCCGGCCTACGACTGGGCAGAACGTGAACTCGGCGTCTCCGGAGCAGTAGGCCCACTGACTGCCCGAATGCCAAATCATCCAGGTTATCCAATGCCCCCTCTGCCCGATGAGCCCGCCCGAACCGTTCTAGGCTCTGCGGCCAACAAGTTGGGCTGGAACCATGGGCCGATCCCCTTCGCAATCAACAGCGTTGCACGCGCCGGGCGGCCCGCCTGTTCCCGGTGCCAGCAATGCATGGGACACACATGCCCGTCCGGCGCCAAGAACGGCAGCCACAACACGTTCCTACCGTCTGCTCTGAAAACAGGCCGGTGCGATCTGCTGGCCTCAGCCCAAGCTGTACGGATTGTGCATTCAAACGGCAGGGCCACCGCCGTGGAAGTCGTCGATGAGACAGGCAAGGACGACAAACGATTCCTCGTCGAATGCGACCGCGTTGTCCTGGCAGCCGGAGCAGTGGAAACGCCTCGCCTCCTCCTGGCCTCACAGCTCGGAAACGATCATGTCGGGCGGCATTTGCAGGGCCACGTGGTAACACTTCAGGCGGGCATGACGACCGAGCACCTCCCCACATTCAGGGGCCCTGGGCACTCAATAGCAACCTTCCAGTTTGTCCACGACCGAAAGACCATCGGAGGCGGGGTAATCTTCGACGCCTTCGCTCCCTACCCTCTCCAGCTAGCTCAATGGGCAGACCATTTCAACGCCCCCGTAATGGGTCCAGGACACAAGGAATGGCTGCGTCGCTCTGCCGGTCACATTCTGGGCACTATGTCCATGGGCCAGGAAGTCCCGCACCCCGGGTCCCGGATCGAACTGGACCCGGTCCTGCGCGATCGCCACGGCGTCCCAGCCCCCCGCATTTACCGTGCCACTCACCCTGCCACCCTCGTCAACCGCGACTATCTCAACGCCCGCAGTAAAGATTGGCTCAGGGCGGCCGGCTGCTCACAAATCACGGACATTTTCGGCTCCCTTGCAGGACAGTCCGCCTCGCCCCGCTCACCTGCCGGTGAGCACTCCGCCGGCACAGTGCGGATGGGGAACGATCCCGATCACTCCGCAGCAGACCCTCAAGGACGAGTCTGGGGAACCCAGAACGTATATGTGAGCGACGGATCGCTTCATCCCACAAACGGCTCCGTGAACCCCACGCTGACACTCATCGCCAATGCGTATCGCATTACGTCGCTCCTGGCGAAAAACGCCCGAAGTTAGAAGGAAACTCCCTGTGTCGAGCACAACGAGGGCGGTGGTCAGGACCGGCACGCGACATCGGTTCGAGGACGGACCCGGAATCGGGGCCTGAGTCTTTCGGTTCGAGACGCTCGGAGTGAGTGCCGGGAATCTCCGATTTAGCGCAGGCGGGCAGAGCTTCCCAATGCGAGATCTGCGAGATCATGGGATACCGCTTCCAAGGCTTCAAGGTGTTTCGGATGAAGCCGGTCAGGCTTTTCGCCGGGATTGAATTTGCTGGCAACCCTGTCCGGCTTTCGCCGGGGTAGTTCAGGGACACGTTGGGGTTTTTCAGCGAAGGGATCGTAAAAGAGCACTTCCGGGCTCCAATCTCCTTCGGCCACCTCTGAGGAACGAGGGAGCAAGCCGACCGGAACCAATATGACAGCTAGCTTAGCTTGCTGTGGAAATTCGCTAGTAAGAGAGCTCGAAGTGAGGTTTCGCTCGCCCGCGATGGCCTGTTTGCCCTCTCTGCAAGAGATATGCACGTGTCGTCTCCTGTGTCCTGTCAAATTTTCCAGGTGTGTAAACCGCGCGCTCCTGCCTCATGCTTGGGGAGGATGCCGTCGGCATTCGAGGTGAAGAACCAGGGCCTCCCCGGTTGCGAGGGTGGGAGGCCCTGGTGGTCTCTTAGTGTTATGGCGCAGGAAAACTTACCCGGCGTAGGGTCGTCGGCATTGCCGATGTATTGGGTGTACAAACATTCCTCGACGAACTCAAGGCTGCCTTCGCGGCCGAGTTCGGACTGTTTCACACCCCCGAACAGCGCGGGGCGTTCGAGCTGACACCGGCGTTCGGGCCGAGCATGCCAGTCTCGAAGCGTTCGCCCTCGGATTCACTGCTGAGGTCCCAAGGTAAGGACATTGCCACCAGGAATATCTCAGTGTAGTTGGCCAGGCGCACGGCCATCTTCGGTGGAGAAGGTGATCCGGCCGGCGGGTCATTCATCCCGATGTTGATGTGCGGGCCACAGTTCCGTACCTTCTTCACGTGCTACGAACACGCGAAGACTGACTCCGTATGCGGCCAGCCAGAGGCCGGAGCCGTCAACCATGACGTCGTCTACAAAGCCCCGGTGCTGGGTAACGCCTGCGTGGCGAATTTCCACCGCAGTCCCCAGCGCGGTATGCCACTCGTTGATGGGGCCTAGGGTGCTTTCCTGGAGCTGATTCATGAATTTCCCTTCGGAAGCGCGAGGAATTGATGGTGTTTGGTGCGAAGGGGCGTCCCTCGTCCTGTTCTGAGTACTCGGGCGTTTGCCACGATGCTGTTCCCAGCAGATAGCCGATTTTGCTGACCGTCCCGGTTGGTGCGCTATTACTGCCGGCTTCACTCAGACCCTGAGCTGCCTTATGCGGTCGCTGCCCATACCCTCGTCGCTGTTTTGGCCGCTATTACCGTTGAGAAGCCGGTCAGGTGGCCAGAAGGAGGTGCTGCACAGTGCACACACCCTGGCATTGAGCGCTTGTCGGGATCCGTTTGAAGGCCGAATACTTCGGAAACATTCGCTCAAGCGCCGGCTTGGAGGGCTAACTTTCTTTCCTCAAACCAGACTTTGACGTCGTCGTCCTGGTGGACCGCGATGCGTCCGCGGCCATGATCGAGCCATACCCAGAAAATTGATGCGTCTTCGGCGATCATGTCGATCGTTCCGGTTTCGGTTGACTGTCGTTCCAGTCGGATACGAACGCGGTCCAGGGGCCTGAGCCCGGTCCATTCCGGTGGGTGGAGTTCCCAGTTCCATTGAAAGGGAAGTTCCGCTGCCTGGTGGAATGATTCCCCATGTGGGCTGTCACAACATTCCACGGGAAACTCCTATCTTCATCGATGGTTTGTTCAAAGGACATTAGGTTTGTTCAGGTGTTGCCTGAGGGGCAGGCAACGCGCCGGCGCTTTCCTTCCTGGATGAAGCCGGCGCCGACGCGTTACCGGTTGCGACTCAGCGGCCGCCGCGGAACCTGGCGGGGGAGAAGGGTTCCAGGATGGGGCTGAGGTGGTCTTCGCGAATAAGTTTGGTAAGAACTCTCGCCGTGCCCGGGGCGAGGGTCACGCCCATCATGCCGTGGCCCGTTGCGACGTAGGCGTTGCTTAGCCTGGGCAGGCGCCCGATGACGGCGAGTCCGTCGGGCGACATGGGCCGCATGCCGGCGCGTGGCTTGATTTGGGCTGCCGTGGGCGGTTCCCAGTCACGAAGGTATTGTCCGGGAGCGCGAAGAATGGCGTCTACGCGTACCTGGTTGACCTTTTCATCCAGGCCGCCGAATTCCATGGTGCCTGCGAGTCGGAACCGTTCCTTGAAGGGTGTGACGGCGACCTTGGCATCGTAGAAGTTGGTGGCTCCCCGCAGGCCGTAGGGTTCGACTTCAATGCAGTATCCCTTGCCGGGGCGGATGGGGATGTTGGCCCCGAATAGCTTGGAGAGGGGGGCTGTCCAGGCTCCGGCCGCCAGGAGGAACTTGTCGCCCTGGAAAGTGCGCTCTCCTGAGGAAACGCTGACAACCTTGCCGCCTGCGCTCTGCACGCCATCAATTGGAGCGTTTTCGACGATTTCCACTCCCATCTGGACGAGCTTGGAGTGCAGGGCCGTGGTGAATCCACCCGGGTCAAGGTGCAGTTCCTTGGGGTAGAAGAGACCGCCACGGACGGTGTCATTCAGCCTGGGCTCGTGAACACGGACTTCGTCGCCGAGAAGGACAGTTGGATCGAGGCCGAAACGCTTGGTCAGGTCCACGTAGCCGAGGTGGTGCTCCATCAACTCCTGGTCCTTGAAGGCCATGAGCATACCCTCATGGTGCAATTCGTAGTCGATGCCTTCGGCAATGTATTCGTCAAAGAGCTGCACCGTGTCGGCTGCCAGCTGGAGGTCCGCCTCGAAACCGGCGCGCTGTGCCTTTGCGTTCGAGGCGCGGAACATGCCGAGCATGAAGGAGATGAAGTCCGGCTTGAGTGAGGGCTTGATGTACAGCGGGCTGTCGGGCCGGGTCATCCATTTCAGGGCCGAGAGCACCACGCCGGGCCCGGGGACGGGCGCTGAATCGCCGGGAACAACCCAACCGGCATTGACGTCACTGGCACCCAGCCCTGTGCTTCGTGCATCAACGAGAGTCACGGTCGTTCCCTCACGTGCGAGGTGATAAGCCGTGGTCAGTCCGATGACGCCGCCGCCGATTACCACAGTGTGCATCAGTGGTCCTTTCCCAGGGAAGTAAGGGCAATCCGCCCATAATGTCTTACAATCACACAATAGGGTTCCGCGAAGAGTGACGCAAGACATTTCTTTTGAAGTTCCACAGGGGGCAAAGCTTCCACACGATCGGCATCGGGGGCGACTGAGGTACAAGCAGCGCAATGAAGCTGCACCCGGGCCCCGGCCCAAAGCGTGACATCTACCTCGTCGGCGAAGCGTAGGTACTAGGCGGAAGCCGTGGAAGCCGCAGCCGACCGTCCAGTCAGTAGATCTATGGCGTTGTCCATGTGAACATTAACTGCCTGCAGCACCTCTTTCGCGTTGCCGCTCTTGATGGCGCGAACGATATCGAGGTGCTCGTTCACAGCTTCCTGCGGGGCGCCATACTTGCCTTCCAGGCGAGTGAGGCAGAGCCTGGTCTCTACAGCGAAAGTCTGCGTCGCCTTCTGCAGACGGCGGTTCTGCAGGCTCTCGACGAGAATCTCATGAAAGCGCTGATCCGCGGCGGTCAGCTCAGCGTGATCCCCCGACCCAGCAGCCCTGGACATCAGAACGCACTGTTCCTGCAGGGCTGATAAAACGTCGTGCCGGCAGGATCCCATCAAGCCCAGTGCGGCCGAACTCTCGATGGCCCGCCTGGCGTCGTAGATGTCGACGATGTCGTCAGGGCCAATTTCGAGAACAAACATGCCGCGGTTGGGGAGTACGACCACGAGCCCCTCCTGAACCAGCCGCTGCATGGCCTCACGGACACTTCCGCGGCTCACGCCCAGGCGCCCGGCCAGGTCGATCTCGTTAAGCCGCTGTCCCTCGGCAAGGGATCCCGCCGCCACCGCGTTACGAAGCTCGTCAGCGACAAGATCAACGCGGGAGCGGGTGGTCACCTTACTCATGGAAGACATCCCCAGCGTGCTCATTGCGCCTCCTCACCTGTGCGCCCGAACGGCGGCCACTCTAAATTCTAGCAGTCTTGCATGACGATCCGATCAGACGATAATCAGAATGTTTGACAATCGTACAGGGCGGGCCTACCGTGGCTGTTGTAACGCAGGGAGGACGGACCGGAGGGTCCCGCCCTCACCACAGCATGGATGGGGTGTCCTCGTTAGGCCGACGGGCCGTCTGCTGGAGCTCTGAGGAGAGCTCGCGGCCGAGGAGACGCTTGAAGACCCGACAGGAGCGGCACATGGGGCCACGTACAGAATTTGTCTATCTTTCCGAAGCGGACACCATCGAAGCCGGTGTTCTCGACGCGGGCCGTTGTGTTGACGTCAGTGAAGAGGTTTTCCGTCTCTTGGCGAGCGGGGACTACCTGATGGGCGGACACAACCATAATTCGCATGGTCTGGGGCTGGTGTTTCCTGCTTCTTCGCCGTTTCCGAATATGCCGGTTGCCGGCCCTGACCGCCGTTTCGTCGCCATGCCGGCCTACTTGGGGGGACGGTTCAATGTCTGTGGCAACAAGTGGTACGGCTCCAACGCTGCCAACCCTGAGAAGGGGCTGCCGCGGTCGGTCTTGACCCTGATGCTCAATGACAAGGAGACCGGTGAACCACTCTGCCTGATGTCAGCGAACCTTCTCAGCGCTGCCCGGACTGCGGCGGTGCCGGCAGTTGCCAGCCGCTATTTGACGGCCGGTAAGCCAGGTGTCCTGGCTGTCATTGGGTGTGGCGTTATTAATGCCGCGGTGGTCAGGGCGATCATGAGCCAGCACCCACAGATCGGGAAGATCATTTTCCACGACCGCACCCTGGCCAAGGCCCAGCGCATAGCGGACGAGGCGCGGCAGACGTACGGTGTGGACGCGGTGGCAGCACCAACTCCGGAGAGCTGCGTTCGGGAAGCTGACCTGATCACCGTCGCCGCTTCCCGGACGAGCCCTCTTGTCATTGAGGACAACTGGTTTAAGCCCCAGGCCACCATCCTCCTTAGCGGACCCGTAACAGCCAATGACGGCTTTTGGACCGACAGCACCTTGGTTTACGACCACATCGGGCTGCACGAGTCCTACGTGGAGGAAGCCGTTTTCTCCGGTGACAAAGACGCGTACTACAGGGGCGTCATTGGAGGACCCATTTACCGCCTGATCGATGAGGGCCGCATTCCTGCCCTTCAGGACTCCATCGACCTCGGCCAGGTCCTTAGCTCTGACACGGGGCACGTTGCTGCTGGACGAACCATCTTCATCGCCTGCGGCATGGCTGTCTTCGACGTCGCCTGGGGTTATGAGCTCTACAGCCAGGCACTGGACAAAGGCATCGGCCAGCGTCTGACTCTCTGGGAAGAACCCTTCTCCAGCTGACGCAGCACACTCCCATCGGCCCTGAACAGGAAGCGACAGACTCATGTCCAAAATTAGGAACCGCGAGGCCCTGCTGGCCCAAGGGGATCTGGCATCCCGCGAGCTCGTGCTCAACATCGCAGACGCTACCCTCGCAAGGCTCGACGCCTACACGCGCATCCGGTCCATCATGTCCCTGGAAGGAGACACGCTTCGCATCGGAACCCGGACCTGGGACCTGTCCCTTAAGCGCAACGTGTATCTCGTAGGGGCCGGCAAGGCATGCAACCACATGGCAATGGCAGTTGACCACGTCCTTGGTGACAAGCTCACCCACGGTATCGCCATCGTCAAACTCATCGAGGAAACCGACTCCTTCAACCGGACAAAAGTGCACGTCGGGGGACACCCACTGCCTAACCAGGCCGGCTACGAAGCAACCCGGGAAGTTCTTGAGCTCGTGGACTTGTCCGGACCGGATGACCTCTTCATCGCCGTCATCAGCGGCGGCAGTTCCGCCCTCATGAACTGCCCCGTGGACGGCATCTCGGTAGAAGACGAGGCACTCGCCACTGACCTCCTGCTCAAATCAGGGGCGGGGATCTATGAGGTGAATGCGGTTCGCCGTCACATTTCCCAGACCAACGGCGGCATGCTTGCCCAGCGCATACACAAGCAGGGCGCCGAACTCATCGGCATCGGCATCTCCGACGCCGTGGGAAATGCACCCACCTCGGATATCGGGGTCCCCTTCGAACGCTACGCCAGCACCCCGATCGGTCCGGACCGCACTACACTCGACGATGCCCGCCAGGTCATCATCGACTACAACCTGCAGGACTCCCTCCCTGCATCAATTACGTCCTACCTGGCTTCTGCGGGTCCGGAGAAGGAAACACCCAAAGAGTTCCCCGACAACACGTACTTCGTCCTGAACACCGTCCCGGACCTGTGCCTGACCGCGAAGGAAGAGGCAGAAGCACGCGGTGTCCCTGCCTACATTCTCACCTCCTATTTGGAAGGTGAAAGTAAGGACGCCGGCACCTTCATGGCCTCGCTGGCCCGGGAGATCCAGGCAACCGGAAACCCCTTCCCGGCGCCATGCGTCGTGCTCAGCTCAGGGGAGACCACTACCTTTATCCCTCCCAATGCTGACATCACGGGGCATGGAGGCCCTGGCCAGGAACTCGTCACCGGCTTCGCCCTCGCGGCCGCAGCCGTCCCGGGCGCCTGCATGTTCTCCATCGACTCAGAAGGCACAGACGGAACGTCCCCCGCGGCAGGGGGTCTCACCGACTCCACCACAGCAGCCCGCGCGGCAGCCAAAGACCTGAACCTTCATGCCTCCCTCCGGGGCCATGCGGCCTTCGAAGCGCTCACTGCGGTAGGAGACGCGGTACTGACCGGCAACACCGGTACCAACCTCTGCGATTTCAACATCCTCTACGTTCCCGCGCCCTAAGACGGCAGTCCGGCAACAGCACATCACCGAAACACCGACCTTTGGAGACACACATGGCGACCATCGAAGCTGTTCACGCCCGCCAAATCCTGGATTGCAAAGCCCGCCCCATGGTGGAAGTAACGGTAAAGACCTCTGAGGGGATCACCACCCGGGGCGCTGCCCCCACCGGCCAGTCGGTCGGCATGCACGAATCCTTCGTCCTACGCGACGGCAATCCCAACGAATACCACGGCCAAGGCGTACGAAAGGCCGTCGACAACGTCAATAACGTGATCAGCCCGGCCCTGCTCGGCATGGATATTGAGGACCAGTCGGCCATCGACAAGGCTATGCTGGCCCTGGACGGCACCGCCCAAAAATCCGTTCTCGGGGGCAATGCCATCTACTCCACCTCCATTGCTGCCCTCCGCGCAGGGGCCGCCACCGCCGGGCGTCCCGTCTTCGAACACATCGCACGCGGGCCCCTCGCCACCGTTCCTGTACCAAGCTTCAACGTCGTCAACGGCGGACGTTACGGAAAGGTGTACCAGGCCTTCAATGAGTTCCTCATCATGCCGTACAAGGCCCAAACCATCGATGAAGCTGTCGAGATTGGTGTGGAGATCTTTGAGCGTCTCGGCAAGGTGCTCGAGAAGTACGTCGGGAGTCCGCCCGTCGTTGCAAAGTCCTACGGATATGCCGCGCCGTCATCGGACCCGCGGGTCGTCCTGGAGCTCGTACAGGAGGCGATCGACGGAACAGGCCATGGCAAGAAAGTTGCCTTCGCGCTTGACTGCGCGTCGAGCGAAACCTACGACCCGGCCACCAGGACGTACGAGCTCAATGGTTCCCGGGTGAGCTCTTCCGAACTCATCAGCTACACCCGCCAGCTCACAGAACAGTTCGATTTCGTTTTCATTGAAGACCTGCTCGATGAAAATGACTGGGAAGGCTTCACCGAGGCCGTGCGTGAGATCAAACGCAGCATCATCCTCGGCGATGACCTGATCGTCACCAACCCGGCCTTCCTGGAGCGGGCTATACAGCAGCACGCCGTGGACGGATTCATCCTCAAACCCAACCAGGTAGGCACCATCACCGAAGCCCTCCAGACCTTCGATACTGCCGTGGAAAATGGCCTGCTCGCCGTACCCTCGGGGCGGTCCGGGGGAGTTATTGACGATGTCGTCATGGACCTCTCCGTCGGTCTACAGGTTCCCTTCCAGAAAAATGGGGCACCGCGCTCGGGCGAACGCATCGAAAAGCTGAACTTCCTCATGCGCGCAGCAGACAGCATCCCCGACAGCCGTCTGGCCGACGTCCCGGCCATCGTCCGTTTCTAGTACGAGGAGGGAACCAGTGAAAAGCCGCATGAATGGACAGAGCCGGGCCATCCGGCTCACCGCCTCCACGGGGGACCACTGCCCCCGGACAGGGCTGTGGTGGGTGCGGGGTGACGAGGAGTCCACCATCTTCGCCTATCAAGGAACCCTCATGCCCACACACCAAGGCCTCAGAGCCGAATGGAGCTGGACCGTTTCCGACCCTGCGCTCTAGGGCCTGAGCGCGTCCACCCCAGGCATCAATTAGTAGGCCAGTGCGGGTGGTTCCGAATTCGACGCCGCCATTGTCGTAAACCCTCAGACACGCCGCTGCCCTGCCCAAGCCATCACGGGTCGGCTAATATACAACCC
Source organism: Arthrobacter sp. NPDC058097 (assembly GCF_042884885.1). Taxonomy (NCBI): domain Bacteria; kingdom Bacillati; phylum Actinomycetota; class Actinomycetes; order Micrococcales; family Micrococcaceae; genus Arthrobacter; species Arthrobacter sp. NPDC058097. The sequence continues at coordinate 703,739 of NZ_JBHVSZ010000001.1, read as the reverse complement.
ATCGGACTCTCTGAAAGCCAGACAATAAAACAGTAAGCCCGACCCGGTCCGTACGAAGGTGGCAAGATGACAATCCCAAGATCAGACAGTGTGGGGCAGGTGGCTGGCCTGACCCGACGCGACGGCGCTATCCAGGAGATCCGCCGTGCAATCGTGCGCGGTGGTTTGTTACCCGGCGAAAAGATTACCGAGGTCGGGCTTTCTGCGCAGCTTGGGGTCAGCCGCCCCACTCTGCGGGAGGCGCTAAATCAGCTTTCACGCGAAGGCCTCCTTGTACAGGAACCCTTCCGTGGGATGCATGTTGCGGAGCTCAGCACCGCCGAATACCTGGATATCGCGCGCATCCGGCACTCGCTGGATCTTTTGGCCGTTGACGATATACTGGCGGCGCCTGACGACAGCCGGATGGTTCAGCTGGATGCCCATTGGGCGAGGTTCGAGGCGGTGGAAAAAGATCCGGACCCCTTGATCCGGCACGAGGCCCATGTTGCTTTTCATCGCGGCATCTGGGAGGCGTCTGAGAACCAGGTACTCCTGCGCATCTGGCCGGTCATTGAGGCCCACATCACCGTCGCTCTCGCCCAGGACCAGGCGCTCCGGCACGACCCCGGAAGAGACATCCAGCAGCATCATGCTTTGATCGAGGCAATGCACAGCCGCGACCGAACTCTCATCCAGAAGGCGTTTTGGGAGCACACCGTGGGGAGCGCGGAAGACATCGCGGCGATCCTCGAGGCCCGAAGTCAGGAACGTTCCTGAAGCCACAAAGCAACCATGCGTTACACGAAAAATTGAAGCGCGCCACGCTGCATGACCGCCCGTGATTGCAGCGCCAGAACGCAGGACGTCCAAAGGAGGACATGAATGGGTGGAATAGTCGTCGTCGGTGTTGACGGGAGCGAGACGGCCCGTAAGGCTGCCCGGGCTGCGGCCGATATAGCCACCGCATTGAGCGCCAGACTCCACGTCGTCACGGCGTTCAGTGACGAACGGACCGAGGTTGTTGGCAGCGGCAGCGACAAACTGGTCGTTTCCGATGCCCGCAGGGCTGAGAATGTCGCCCGGGACGTGGCCGTGGAGCTTCGCTCCGAGACCTTGGAAGCTGATTATTTCGCCATACACGGCAGCCCCGCCCAGGCTCTCATCAAGCAGGCCGAGGCCCACAATGCCCACATGATCGTTGTAGGCAACAAACGCATGCGGGGACTTGGACGGGTGCTGGGAAGCGTCGCCAACACGGTGGCCCACAGCGCACCGTGTGACGTGTACATCGTAAAAACCGACCAGTAGCGGTATCAGAAGCTCTCACATCCGCCGCTATCCGAAGAGACGGCCGTTCGCAACGCACATCGGCGCCCTACAGGGCGATAAGCTGCCCCGCAGAAGATGGACTGAAGACTCAGACTCACTTCCGCGGGGCAGCTTCGTGCATTTAAAGCAGTAGCCCAGGCCGCGACTTCTCTGCCGGCCTCACCTTCGCCGCAGGCATCCTGCGCCCTGCCAGTCCGCCGCCGTTCCTCCGACCAGCGGCACCGCCGACGCCACATAACCAACTTTTAACGCCTCATTCACATTGGCTCTAGACGTGATGGTCATTACCTTCTAAGCTTTCGGATAGACAGTATGTCTTACAATCAAACACTCAGAGGAGAAGATTGTGGCCAGAAAAACAACAAACCAAAAGGTGAACAGGATCGTCTTTGCGGCTATCCTGGTCGCCCTGTTAGCAGTTGGCGCTGGAGCGCTGTTCTCGGCTCTGCGCGGCGGTGGCAATGGAGCCCAAGCTGCATCAGCCACATCGCAGGGCAGCTTCCTTGAAGACATCAAGAAGCGCGGTGTTCTGCGTGTCGGTGTAGCTCTGTCGCCGCCGCACACCGTGCAGCTCCCCGACGGCACGTACGGCGGTCCGAACATTCTTCCGCTCGAGAACGTGGCCAAAGCCCTTAACGTCAAACTCGAGACGGTGCCGGCCGAGTGGAAGAACATCGTGGCCGGATTGCAGGCGGGCCGCTACGACTTCGCCGCCAATTTGGACCGGACCCTCGAGCGGTCAACGGCAATCCAGTTCACGGAGAAGGTCTGGACCTACCCCGCAGTGTTCGTGGTGAAGGCTAATTCCCCCTACACAACGGTCGATGATCTGCTCAAGTCGGGCAAGCAAATCGGAACCGCGCAGGGAACGGCCCATGAAGCAGCCTTCGTCCGGAAGTATCCGAACGCATCCACGTTGCCGACAGATTCATTCACGAACCTGGTCCAGGCCCTCAAGGCGGACCGCATCGTCGCTTCCCTCGCCGACTTGCCCACAGCGGTGTCCCAGGCACAGGAAGACCACAGCTTTAAGATCATCTTGCCCAAGCCGGACATCTATCGGGGCCTTGTGGCGTACGGGGTACCGGCGAACGCAGATGCCCGCTCAATTCAGACCGTCAACATCGCCATTGAACGCTCACTCAATGAAGGCGTTCTTGACGCCGCATACGCGAAGGTTGGCTACCTGGACGAGTCTCAGTTGGCTGGCGCCGGCCTGATCAAGAAGTAGCCTGAAGGGCAACCCCCATGATCAATTACGACTTCAACTGGTCGGTAGTCACGACCAACCTTGACCGTCTCATGGCCGGTCTCGGAACCACATTAGAGATCGCGCTCATCACCATCGTGCTGAGCATGATCCTAGCCATCCCCGTGGCATCAGCACGTATGTCCGAGATTGACGTGATCCGTTGGATCGCCCAGTTCTACATTGAGATCTTTCGCTGCACGCCGTTGCTGGTTCAGCTGTTCTGGATCTTCTACGCGCTCCCGGCATTGACGGGTGTGACCCTGCCTGGTTTCGCCTCGGCGATTATCGCCCTGACGTTGAACCTCACGGCATTCATGGCCGAGGCCTACCGTTCGGGGTTCCAGTCGGTACCCATCGAACAGATCGAAGCCGGCAAGATGCTGCGGCTCACAAGTCTCCAGCGCCTGCGCTACATCATCCTGCCCCAGGCGCTGCGGCAGCAGGTGCCGGTGATCCTGTCTTTGAACATATCCCTGTTCAAAGACACCGCACTGGTCTCGACCATCGCCGTAGCCGACCTCATGTTCATCACCAACACGATCTCGGCACAGTCTTACCGGGCACTCGAAGTGTTTACGGCCGCAGCCATCATCTACTTCGCCATCGCCTTCCCGGTCTCGCTCATCACCAGTTACCTCGAGCGCCGGATGCAGTCTGGCCAGAAGACACCAGGCAGGAGGAAGCCGCTTCGGGCCCTCAAAGAGGCGACCGTGGTTGCGGCGAAATAGACATGGTTCTAGTGAATTCGAAAAGTGGAGGTGACTCGATGAGTGACACTCAGTCGCCGCGCACGGGCTCCATCCGGACAATCTCCGCCAACACCGGTGACGTGCTTGTCTCGGCTCGAGGGCTTCAGAAGAGCTTCGGTGACCGGCAAATCCTGAAGAACGTCGATTTCGACATGCGGGCCGGGGACATCACTGTGATCATCGGAAAGTCCGGTTCGGGAAAGAGCACCCTTCTGCGGGCCCTTGCGGGCCTGACCGACCCTGATGAGGGGCGGATCGTATTCGACAACGAGGTCGTGTTCGAAGATCAGGAGCGGACCCCGGCGTGGGAGGAAGTCGACTCCCACATCGGGATGATCTTCCAAAGCTACACTCTCTGGCCCCACATGGACGTCGCCAAAAACCTCACCCTGGCTCCCCGTAAAAAACTGGGCATAAGTGAGGAAGAAGCCATCGAGCGGGCAAAGCGGTCGCTGGCGGAGGTGGGTATGTCCCATCACCTGCACAGCAAGCCGAGCCAGCTTTCGGGCGGTGAAAGGCAGCGGGCCGCTATCGCCCGCGCACTGATGATGCAGCCGAAGCTGCTGCTGTGTGACGAGATCACCTCAGCGCTCGACCCGCCCGTTGCTGCTGAAGTCCTTGGCGTGCTGCGTCGTCTGAAGCAGGATGAAGGTATCGCCGTCGCGTTGGTTACCCATGACATGGCCTTCGCCTCGAAGGCTGCTGACAGGGTCGTTTTCTTCCATGAGGGCGAAATCGCGGTCAACGCCACACCTGATGAAGCGTTCAATCGATGCGACAACCCGGACCTGAAGAAGTTCGTGGACGCAGTCCGCTTCTGAGTTATTGCCACGGCCGCCATTCGCCTCACTAGGGCGATACGGGCCGTATCGTACTGCATCAGCAGGGCTCCGGAGGCGATGAAATTGCTGCCGGAGTCCTGCTGAGACCCAAGTATCCCCACTGGGAATGAGGAAAAATGAAGCTTTGCCTGAATCAGGCGACAACAATGCCTTACGGTCTCGAAGAGACTGTGAAAGCCACCGCGAAAGCCGGCATCGAAAACATCGGGCTTTGGGTCGAACCCGTCGAGGAAGCCGGAATCAGCTCGGTTCGGCGCTGGCTCAATGAGTCGGGACTGAACGCGACATCAATGAGCAGGGTCGGCTTTCTGGCAAACAAGCGGGGCAGCGAACTGACCGCTGCCTATGATTCCGTGCGCCGGGCTCTTGATACGTGCGCCCAGCTCGGGGTGCCGACCCTGGCGTTTGTGGCAGGTGGACTCCCTGAAGATGACCGTTCGATACGGAAGGCTGAAGGACGCGTTCGGGATGCCTTTGAAACGCTGATGCCCGAGATCGTTCAGAGTGGCGTGAAGGTCATGCTTGAACCTATCCATCCGTTGTTCGTCAATGACCGCTCGGTGGTCACCAGCGTTGGCCAGGCCCTGCGGGTATTGGACGGCCTTCCGTCAGAGAACTTTGGTGTGCTGGTGGATTCATGGGCTACGTTCTGGGATCCAGACCTTGAAGAATCACTCAAGCGTGCAGGCAGGGAGGATCGTCTGACCGGCTACCAGATCAACGATTTCACGCTCCCGCTTCCCCTTCCGAACAACATGAACGGGCGCCTCATGCCTGGTGACGGGTGCATCGATCTTGAATCGATGACGCGGTGGGTGGCGGACACCGGTTATTCCGGAACCGTCGAAGTGGAGGTCTTCAATGACGACATCTGGAAACTTCCCCTGGATGAGATTCTTCAACTGACGGTGGCATCCTATGAAAAGATCATGGGCACCGTACGAGTGAGCTGATTTTTCCCGCGGGTCCAAGGGCCATGTACGCACGCGCCCGAGCAGCCCGCGGCCCCACAACAACGTTTTTTGCCGACCTCCCACAGGAGTGCCCGGCACCAAGATCCCGTCCTTAACGGGATCCTGAAGTTCGAAAGGAACCAGATATGCAGGACGCTAAAACCGCTGTTGTCACCGGAGCCGGTGGAGGCATTGGCAGCGCAGTTGCCTCAAGGCTTGCCGCCGACGGTTTTCAGGTGTTCGCTCTTGATCTTCGCTTCGCCGAAGATGCCTGGAGCGAGGACCCGAACCGGGAACGCATCGAACCCATCGCCGTCGACTTGGGCGACCCGTCGGCCATCAAGGCGGCATTTGAACAGCTCCGAGCCCGCCTGACGAGCCTCGATGCGCTGGTGAACTGCGTGGGCATCATGCGCCGTGGCGATGCGTTGACCATCAGCGAACAGGATTGGTTCGACACGTTCCGTGTCAACGTGGACGGTGTTTTCTTCACCTGCCGTGAGGCGCTTCCCCTGCTGGAAAAGGCGGGGACCAGCGCGATTGCGAACATTGCTTCCAACTGGGGTCTCACACCCGCGAAGGGACACATCGCGTACAACGCCTCGAAGGCTGCCGTCGTGTCTTTGAGCAAGAGCCTGGCCTTGGACTACGGCCACCTTGGGATCCGGGTGAACGCTGTCTGCCCTGGTGAAATCCTCACCCCCATGGTCGAGCAAAAACTCCGGGACAACGGATTGACGGAAGAGGACCTGGCAAAGCCGATCCCGATCGGTCGGGTGGGCCGGCCGGTGGATGTTGCCGGCCTGATGTCCTACCTTGTCGGCCCTGAGTCGGGTTACATGACCGGCGGTGCCGTAGAAATCACCGGTGGGCTCTGGTCATGACCAGCTTGGAGAACGCAGGCAACCGCGGCTCCGATGAGTGGCCCCTGAGCGGGCGCAGGATCCTGGTCACGGGCGCTTCAGGCGGTATCGGAACGGCCATTTGCCGGGCGCTGCACCGCGACGGCGCGCAGCTGGCGATCCATTATGGTGCAAGCCGCGACCAGGCGGAGTCCCTGGCGAAGGAAGGCGCCCATGGGTCGGTAGCTTTGCAGGCCGACCTTACCTCGAACGACGGCCCCGACGGTCTCTGGAACGCCGCCGTGGATACCCTCGGCGGCGTCGACGTCCTCGTCAATAACGCAGGACTCTGGCTGCCGTCCCCGCTTGAGCCCGAGGATGAATGGGCCAGCGGGTGGGATGCCAACATCGCCCTGAATCTCCGTGCCTCTGCCTGGCTGACCCGCCGGGCAGTGCTCGATTTCAAGGACAATGGCGGCGGTGCCATCATTTCAATCTCGAGCCGGTCGGCATTGCGGGGAGATGATGCAGAACACCTTGCCTACGGTGTGGCAAAGGCTGGTCTGCAGAACCTCATGAAAGGTGTCGCTCGTGCCTATGCATCGCAGGGAGTCGTGGCCTACTCCATTGCGCCGGCAATGGTTGGTACGCAGATGATCGTCGGCCATATCAGCGAAGAGAAGCTGGCGGCGCTGCCGATGGGCGAGGTCGTCCCTCCGGAGGACGTCGCCGAAACCGTCGCTTTCCTGGCTTCGGGCAAAGCCCGGCACATGACGGGAGCGACTCTCGACATCACGGGCGCTGATTACGTCCGGTAGTAAGCCCTCTAAGGTAAAGGAGGCTGGAGTGCGGATCCATCCGTACTCCAGCCTCCCTTTTGCTTAAAGCAGTTCCGCCCTGCCGGACAAACGCAGCAAGGCGATTTTCACAGGGGGTATGGGATGTCAGCCCAAGTGGAACGCTTCTATGCACATGCAGGGACCGGCATCTGCGGGCGACTCCCCACAGCACCATGACCCGGGACTTGCGCCGACCATTGATGCCAGCCACACCCATTCGGCGAGGGGGCGGGCGGCGTGCCCGCAGTGGGGACATACATGATCGCCTACTAGGAACGTGCGGGTCGCTTCGCCCTTAACCCTTCGGCTTGTTGGCATCATTTCAGATCACGTAGCGCCAGAAGGTGAAGTGCTCTGTGCTGAGTGGTTCGAGATGCCCGGAATGGCGCCGTATCCAAATAATCCCGCGATCTACGTCCACTACGTCAATCCTCTCCTGGCAGTAGAAGGTGTCACCCTCCCTCGCCTCAATGAGGTCGCCGGGGCGGACCAGGCCCAAGTTGCTGACCTTCGACAGAATGGGGAAGAACTCAACCATGATTTGTCCTTGGATGGCCGGGGAATGATGCCCGAATCGGACGGTGTCCGGGAGGCTGTGGCGCGGCGAAGGCTCTTGGATTCTCGCCCAGAGATCTTAGACCAAAGCGGCCGTTGCGAACCCATAGCATGGGGTCGCAACGGCCGCTCATTGGTCGCTCCGCTGACGTTCGCTGGAAACTTACTCGGCTACAAAGTAGAAGCGTTTGTTGACGAATTCGCCCATGCCCAGTGGCCCCATTTCGCGTCCGAAGCCAGAGCGCTTGACGCCGCCGAAGGGGAGTTCAGCTGCTTCCGCCGCAATGATGTTGACGTGTGTCATGCCGGTTTCGAGCTGCGATGCGATTTTCGCCGCGCGGGCTGTATCTCTCGAGAAGACCGAGCCGCCCAGTCCAAAGTCCGAATCGTTGGCGAGTTCGAGTGCTTCTTCGTCGCTGGAAACCTTGAACACCGTTGCTACCGGGCCGAAGATTTCCTCCCGGAAGCTGGCGGACTCACGGCGGACACCGGTAAGCACGGCGGGGGAGAAGTAGGCGGTCTTCCCCTCAGTGAGCACACCGCCAACCTCCAGCTTCGCGCCATCCGCCACAGCCCGCTTTACCTGGGCGTGGACTTCTTCTGCAGCTGCTCGGCTGGAGAGTGGGCCAAAGGACCGGTCATGCATGTTGAGCGGGTCACCGGGCTCCAGGCCGTCTGCGAGCTTCTTGAGCTCAGACACGAACTCATCGTGGATGTCGTCCATAACGATGATGCGCTTGTTGCCGTTGCAGACCTGGCCACCGTTGTATACCCGGAAGTTCCACGCGTCCGCGGCGAGGGCGGCAACGTCATCAGTGTCCAAAACGATCATTGGATCATTGCCGCCAAGTTCCAGCACGGCCTTCTTGAGGTGGCGTCCGGCCTGTTCACCGATGATGGACCCTGCCTTCTCGGAGCCGGTCAGTGATACGCCCTGCACGCGCGGGTCAGCGATGATCGAGGCGATCTGGTCGTGGGTGGCATACACGTTGGTATAGGCGCCGGCGGGAACGCCGGCGTCTGCCATGATCTCCTGAATAGCGAGAGAAGACCGGGGGCAGATGTCAGCGTGCTTGACCAGTATCGTGTTGCCGAGCACGAGGTTCGGGGCGGCAAACCGGGCCACCTGGTAGTAGGGGAAGTTCCAGGGCATAACACCCAAGAGCACGCCCACGGGCCGGTTCTCAACAATTGCTTTGCCCTTGATGGTGCTGGGGATTTCCTGGTCCACTGCCAGGCTGGGGCCGTGGACGCCGTAGTAAGCGATGATGGAGGCGGCGAACTCGACTTCCTCGATGCCTTCTGAAAGCGGCTTGCCCATTTCCTGGGCGATGATCCGGGCAAGTTCATCTTTGCGTTCTTCAAACAGCTCTGCCACACGCCGGACGATCGCTGCCCGGTCCTGAATGCTCCGGCCCCGCCACTCCTGATAGGTTGCGTCGGCATTCTTCAGTGCCTGCTCGACCTGCTCGTCAGTGGCAGCTTCGAAGGTTTCGAGGATTTCTCCTGTTGCGGGGTTTTCAACCCGGTACCGTGCCATGTTTCTCCTTTGCTGGGGTTTTGCCGCAGGCTCCTGCTTTTCTAGCAGGAGGACCTGAATGTGGGTTTTTGTCTGTGAAGTTGCCCGGGCTATTGGCCACCCTGGATCGCTAGCCCCAGACGCGAAAGACCTGGCCCGTTTCGATGCCATGGGCAGAGCGCACATAAGCCTGGGCCGCTTCTTCGGGGGAAACGCCCGGGAAGCCCGGAAAAATCGCCGAGTGCCCGTTCGGGCGGTCAATGATCGTTGGACTGACAGCATTGATGCGGACCCCGGCGGGGAGGTCCAGTGCGGCGGTCCTGATGAACGCCTCGATCCCGCCATTGACCGTTCCTGCGATCACGCTGCCCGGCACTGAATGCTGGGCCAGAATGCCCGTTGTCAGGGTGAACGAGCCCTGTGGAGCGATATGGCGGACACCGGCCAGTACCAGACTGATCTGCCCTCCAAGTTTGTTCGCGAAGCCCGCCTGAAAGTCCTCGAGAGTCGCCTCGGTCGTGTGGACGTACGGCACCTTCCCCGTCACCGAGACGACAGCGTCAACGGTTCCGACTTCTGCCAAGGCAGCCTTCACCGAAGCTGCGTCGGTTATATCCACTGCAGGGCAGGTGGAACGGGACAAAGCGATCACTTCATCGTCAATGTCCTTGAAGGCAGCGACGACAGCCCTGCCGATGACACCCGACCCGCCAATAATGAGTACGCGCAACTCGCGCTCCTTTTGCCTGACAATCATACGATACGTGGCAGACTATCACGCCTCCTGTGCTCTGGGAAGGCCTCGGACAACGGCCCCGCTCCCTAGTGCGGCCCTGGTGCCGCCCGAGGATCAGAGGACCTCGGAAGCGGTCGCACGAATCACGGCGACTGCGCCATTGACGAAGCCCGGGAAGGTGACTAGTCTCATAAGCAGACCTTGTCTGACAATCTGTTTGGCAGACTAATAGGCGTGGCCTAGGTCTCTCAAATTTCACCGAAAGGATCACTCATGACGAATCTCGAACTTAAGGGAATTCTGGCTGCGGTAGTCACCCCCTTTGACAGCGACGGAAACGTCGACATCGGCGGAATTGAACGCCAGGTTGACTTCATTCTTGGCGGCGGCGCCCACGGCGTCGTGTCCACAGGCAGCACCGGCGAGTTCAACTCTCTCTCCCTCGAGGAGCAGAAGACTGTCAACGCTGCGTACGCCAAGGCAGCCAAGGGCCGCGGTTTCGCAATTGCCGGGGCCGGCGCCGTAACCACGGAAGCCGCCATCGAGCTGACAGAGGCAGCAGCTGAGGCAGGCGCCGACGCAGTCATGATCGTGCCCCCGTTCTATGACACGCTGAACTTTGACGAGCTGCTTGCCCACTACAAGGCGATTTCCGAGGCTGTCGACCTCCCGATCATGTACTACAACCTCCCGAGCGTGACCGGGGTTGACCTTACCCCGGCCCAGTTCGCCCAGCTCGGCCGCGAAACCAACGTGACCTCCTACAAGGACACCGGTGGAGACGTCACCAAGCTGGCCACCGTCCTGTTCGAACACTCCGAAGACATCACACCCCTGAACGGCTGGGACACCCTGACCTTCGAAGGTCTCGCGCTGGGTGCCAAGGCCGGCGTCTGGGGTGGAGCGAGCTTCATGCCGCAGCTGGCCGGCGACCTCTACCAGGCCCTGGCCGTGGACCTGGATCTGGCCCGGGGCCGGGAGTTGTGGAAGCTGATCAACCCCATCTGCGTCTTCCTCGAAGAGCACAACTACGCAGCGGCTATCAAGGCAGGCGTATCCCTGGTTGGCAACGACGCAGGCAGCACCCGCCGCCCCATCCAGCCCCTCGCACAGGAGCACCGCGATGAGTTCGCCGCGCTGCTCCGTGCAGCCGGAGTCGAAGTCAAGTCCAAGTAAGGAAGAGGAACGATGGCACCGCGCAAGGTGATCCGCGCCATCGACGTCCACGCTGCCGGCGAACCCGGCCGCGTGGTCCCAGGCGGCGATCTGCTCGTTAGAGGCGCAACGATGAGTGAGCGCCTCGTCTACTGCCAAGAGCATCTGGACGAGTTCCGCCGTCTTTTGCTGCAGGAACCACGTGGGTACCCCAGCTTGTGCGGTGTCATCATCACCTCTCCCGTGAATCCGGGGAGTGCCTTCGGCATCATCGTCTTCGAACACGGAGGCTTCCGCCCTATGTCGGGCAGCAACTGCATGTGCGCTGTTACCGCCATGGTGGAAACCGGTGCCGTCAAGGTGGAAGAACCGATCTCCCGCCTGCGCATCGACACCGCCGCAGGCGTGGTCGAAGTCGTGGTGACCGTGGAGAACGGACGGGTCATCGAGGTCTCGATCGAGAATGTCCCATCTTTCGTCGTCGAACTTGACCATAAATTCGAACTCCCGGAGTACGGCACGATCCCTGCAGACATCGTCTTTGGAGGTCAGTTCTATGTCCAGGCCAGAGCGGAAGACCTCGGTCTGAAGCTGGAACCCGGACAAACCCGGGAAATATTGCGGGCCGGGAGCCTTCTGCGTGAAGTTGCCCGCCGCACCTTCCCGGTGGTCCACCCGGAACATCCGGAAATCAGCGGCATTTCCCTTGCCATGATCCACGGCGCAACGGATACCCCGGGCGCGGACGCCAGAAACGCCGTCGTCTGCCCGAACGGTCCCGTAGACCCCGGTGATCCCGGGACGTGGACAAGCACCCTGGACCGCTCACCGTGCGGTACCGGGACATCAGGACGCATGGCAGCCAAGTTCGCCCGCGGCGAACTGACGGTCGGGCAAGAGTTCGTTCACGAGAGCATGATCGGCTCATTCTTCCGCGGCCATATCCGAGGCACCGCAGAGGTCGCAGGCCGGCCTGCGGTACTGCCAACCGTGGCGGGAAGGGCTTGGATTACCGGCTTCCACGACTTCGTGCTGGAAGACGATGACCCCTACCCCACAGGGTTCAGGGTCGGAGATATCTGGGGCGCCGTCAACTAAAACTGGCCCTACGCGCGCAACCCTTCACAGGTGCGCTTATCCTGGCCCGGGGCGATTACACCCTGAATGGTCGCCCCGGGCATTCACCCTTGCCGGCGATCGGCCCGCAGCGCAGAACCAACTGGTAGGAATATTGGGGGGCGACAAAGATGACGGACCTGCGGTCGGAACATGTGGGACAGGTTGCCGGACTGACGCGCCGCGACGGCGCTATTCAGGAGATCCGTCGGGCAATCGTGCGCGGCGGTCTCCTGCCCGGCGAAAAGATCACGGAGGTCGGTCTCGCCACGCGGCTCGGCGTCAGCCGTCCCACGCTGCGTGAGGCGCTCAACCAGCTTTCTCGCGAAGGCCTCCTCGTCCAAGAGCCCTTCCGCGGCATGCACGTTGCTGAACTCACTGACGGGGAATACCTCGACATCGCCCGGATACGTCACTCACTGGATCTTCTGGCTGTCGAGGCTTTTGTCGATGCCAACCGCAGTCCCCGAATGGCCCAACTTGACGCTCACTGGGACAGGTTTAGGGCGATCGAACTGGATCCTGATCCCCTGGTCCGGCATGAAGCCCATGTCGCTTTCCACCGCGGGATATGGGAGGCATCCGAGAATCGCGTCCTGTTGCGCCTGTGGCCGGTCATCGAGGCCCACATCACCGTCGCTCTCGCCCAGGACCAAGCCATCCGCACAAGCCTGGGTCGCGAGATCCAGCAGCACCGGGAGTTGGTGGCGGCGATACGCAGCGGCGATCGGTCCGCTATCCACAAAGCATTCTGGAGACACACGATTGGCAACGCCCAGGAACTCGTAACCATCATTGAAAACCAAAACCGGGGCGCGGCAAGCAACTAAGCGCTGATTGCTGTTGCCGGCCTCAGCCCTGCCCTGCCAGCAACTGGCCAATAGCCTGTGTGACGGGCACACCACGAGATTCTGCTCGCGCGCGCGAGGCGTAACGGTGGTCAGCAGGCAGACGATCCATTCCTGCACTCCGCAGCATCTGCAGGAAGCCAGCAACGCGTGACGCGAAATCGCCTCCCCAGCCGCGGTCGGGGTCAACCACCAGGAAAAACTGACCCGTCCGCGACGGGTAGGCACCGGCAGGTTTATCAACGACTGCTTCCACCGAGAACGCGCCGCCCGTCAACGCCGAAGCCAGGATTTCCACCATCATCGACAGCGCCGCACCCTTGTGGCCTCCAAAAGGCAGCAGAGTGCCCCCGTCGGCGATAGCACCTGCATCAGTTGTCTCCACACCCCTAGCGTCAACGCCGGTCCCGATGGGGACCGGCCGGCCATCCCGCGCAGCAAGGCTTAGGTCACCGAAAGACATTGATGACGTTGCCGAATCGACAACCATGGGATGGGCGCCCTGAACCGGAGTTGCAAAAGCGAACGGGTTGGTACTCAGGACCGCTTCACGGACTCCTGCCGGTGCCACAGTCGGGACACCGCCCGTGACAGCCGTGAAAGCAACATACCCAGCGTGCGCAAAAGGCTCCACGTCAGGCCAGAGAGCGCTGTGGTGAACTGAATTCCTCATGGCCACGACCGCAACACCCTGCTCCGCTACAGTGTTCATGATCGATTCACGAGCCCGCTCCAGCCCCACCTGAGCGAACCCGTTTGCGGCATCAACCCGGATGTACGACGCGGTCACCTGTTCTACACGAGGCACCGCCGCGCCATCAAGGTAGCCCGTCGCCAGAGTCTCCACGTATTGGGGTACCCGGAACACCCCGTGGCTAAGGGAGCCGTCACGCTCACACATTGCATGATTTCGGGCCACGATGGCAGCCGCCTCGGCTGCGGCTCCCGCTTTCAGGAGTGCAGTTTCGATGGCCGACACCAGGTCCGCGAAAGAAATGTACGCGGGAGCCGGCTCCCGGTCTTCCTGGCTCTCTGCAACAGGAGTGGAGTGGCTCATGGAACCTCCTTCAAGGGAACGTCTGATTGAACGGGCAGAAGGCGTAGATCAAGAGCGACCGAGAGTAAAGATGTAGACGCTCCACGACAACGACTCTACACTCATCACTGCATGAATGTCTTACAATCTAGCAGTTGATATCGAGGAAAGCAGACGAAAGGGCAGGAAATTTCAATGGCTACATCGCGTGGATTCATGGTGGGTCTGGTCGGCACCGGAGTAACGGAATCGCTTTCGCCCGCCCTGCATATGGCTGAAGCCTCCGCCCAAGGGTTTCCTTTGGTATTTCGGCCCATCGACCTGACCATGCTGCGCCTGGAGGCCGACCGGCTCCCCGAAATCCTGGACTGGGCGGAAAGGCTCGGATATGACGCGGTCACTGTGACGCATCCTTGCAAGCAGCAGGTTGTTGGCCTGCTCGACACCGTGGATCCGGTCGCGGCAGACCTCGGTGCCGTGAACACGGTACTCCTCACCCCTGGGGGAAGGGTCGGCTACAACACCGATACCTCCGGTTTTGAAGCGGCTTTCCGCGGTGGCATGCCGGACGTTCCTCTCGGGAAGGTTGTGCAACTGGGAGCCGGAGGTGGCGGGACCGCCGTGGCCGATGCGCTCGTACGGCTTGGCGCTGGGCAGCTCACACTCGTGGATATTGATGAAAACCGTGCGGCGTCGCTGGCGAAGAGCCTAGGTGAGAGGCGCAATGCCGATGTGCGGTCTGCGCCGTTGTCAGAGCTGACCCAACTGCTCGCTGCTGCCGACGGGGTTGTCCACTGCACGCCGCAAGGAATGCATGACCATCCGGGAACTCCGTTTGACACCGCGCTCCTGCGGCCGGATCTCTGGGTGGCCGACATTGTCTACCGACCCCTTGAAACCGAATTGCTCAAAGCCGCCCGGGCCGTCGGCTGTCAAGCCCTTTCCGGTGGGCTTATGGCCGTCTGCCAGGCAGCCGATGCGTTTCGTCTTATCACCAATGCTGAACCGGACAGAGACCGCATGATGCAGCACTTCCGGGAGCTCGCCGATGCTGAGGTGGCGGCACCCGAGTAGCTAGCGGAGCGCTGCCATCCGGTAATGGAACCCGATTCGCTCCTCGGTGACCCAGGCTTCATAGTGCTCGGCCTTTTCGAAGAGCCGCCTGCCGTCGAGGACGCTGTGGACCCAGAGGATTCCACCATCGTCCGTCACGGTTTCGACGATGCCGGTGCAGACGGATTCGCCTCGCTGGCGGATCTCCACATGTGCTCCAGGAAGGCAGGCCCAGTCGTCCATTCGTCCGTTTGCCACGTCAGTACTCTGCTTCCCACGGCTTGCCCAGAACAAAACCCTCCTGAAACGGGTCGCTGGGATCCAAGACAAGTTGGTTCAGCGACGTGATCCAGGCGCGGCCGGAGATGCTGGGAACCACGGCGCTGTAAGGACCAACCGTGGTGGTTTGGTCGATGCGGGCATCGAAGTGGCTGCCAATGATTGATTCGTGGCGGAGTAGCTGTCCGGGTTGCAGGTCACCCCGGGCGTGCAGGAGGGCCAGGCGTGCTGAGGTTCCGGTGCCGCAGGGGGAGCGGTCCAGCCTGCCGGGTGAAACGATCACAGCGTTTACGGAACGGATAAGCTCTGCGCCGTCTGGGCTTTGTTCCCTCAGCAGCGGCCCGGTGAATGCAGTGTTGGTGATGCCCGGTATTCGCGGATCGAGAGGATGAACGATGTCGAGTTGCTCAGCGGCAGCCTTTTTGATGCGTTGTCCGAAGTCATAGAGAACTTCTTCCTGGGTGACGTCCAAAGCAATTCCAATTGACTCGGCTTCAACGAATACATAGGTCATTCCGCCGTAGGCCACATCCACCGTGATCCACCCGAGCCCCGGCACATTGACCCTGGCGTCCTGGTGGTAAACAAAAGCGGGCTGGTTGACGAGGGTTATGTTGTCCACCTTGCCATCGCTGCACGCTGCTTCAATCCCGATCAGCCCTGCCGGTGCCTCCAGGACCAGCCGGGTGATGGGCTCGCTCATGGGCAAAATGCCTGTTTCCAACAGCACCGTGGCCACACACATGGTGTTCGAGCCGGACATTGCCGGATATTCCGTTGACTCGAGGATGATGAAGCCGAAGTCGGCCTCTGGATGGTTGGACGGCAGCAGGACGTTGGCGTTGTGCCATACGGCCCCCCGCGGTTCAGACAGCAGCAGTTTACGGAGATGGTCGAGGTGTTCTGAAAAGTACAGCATTTTGTCGAACATTGTGGCCCCCGGTACCGGACCTACACCGCCCACTACAACTTTGCCGGATTCACCCTCCGCGTGGGCATCCACGACGTTGAGCATTCGTCTGAACCTCACTGGTCCCCCTCTAGAAAGCAAGCGACGGCGGTCCGCCCCGCACAGGCAGCTCACCCCTGCAGGTGAGCTGCTTAGCGGACGTAGTCCGCGCCGGTGATGTCGATTGTTGCCCCGGTGCTGTGCCGGGAGCGTCCGGAGGCGAGGAAGGCGATGACCTCTGCGACGTCCTCCGGGGGTGTCACCTCACCGAGGGGAAGCCCCGCCAGGACCGAAGGATCAAGCTCTCCGGCCAAATCAGTCGCCACCCAACCCGGGGCTACCGCATACGCCAGAATGTTTTCCCGGCCGTAGCCTCGCGCGATGCCTTTGGTCAGGGCCAGAAGTCCGCCCTTGGCAGCACCATAGGCAAGGTGTTCGGCGTCGTCTCCCCGGTGTGCTGAGCGGCTGGTGACATTCACGATGACGCCGCCGCCGCGCTTCCGGAACCCGAGTATGGCTTGCCGGCAGAGGTCCGCAGGAGCCAGGAGATTGAGTTCATAGTTTGCTTCCCAGCCCTGCAGCCAGCCGAAGTCATCGTTAAGTTCGGATGGTAACCAGGCGCCGGCATTGTTGACGAGGACGTCAATGCCGCCGCGCCAGGCGGTCGCCTCCGACCAGACCCGCTGGCGTTCTTCGGGTTTTCGGAGGTCGCCTTGGACCAGCGCGGTGCGTGTGCCAAGCCGTGCAGCCGTGGCTTGCGCCGAGTCCTTGTCGTTTCCGTAGTGGAGTACGACGTGGGCGCCTTCCCGATGCAGGGCAACGGCGCTTGCCCTGCCGATGCCGCGGGACGCGCCGGTTACGATGACGGTCTTTCCCTCAAGCATCCCCACCTTAAGCACCCGGCGCCCAGATGTCACCTACGGTATATCCGGAGGGGAACGGATCGGTTGGATCCAGGGCCCATTGGCTGGTTCCGGTGACCCAAGCGCGTCCCCTAATGGTGGGGAGGACCGCCTCGCGGCCTGCCACCGTCGTCGTGCCTGTCAGCCGGCCGATGAATTCGCTGCCGATGATGCTGTGGTGCGCGAAATCCTCGCCGATGCCCAGCTGGCCGCGCGCGTGCAGGGCCGCCATCCGGGCGGAAGTGCCGGTCCCGCAGGGGGAACGGTCCAGTGCGCCGGTCCAGGTGGCGGGGTCGGACGGGACGAGTTGGCCGTTGGACAGGACCACGGTGTTGCGGTCCTGCCGGCCGGGCACACGGTCGCCGGTGTGCAGCATGATGAGGTTGATCCCGGAGATGGCGGGATTGTCCGGGTGGGTCACCTGGATCTGGTCCTGGGCGGCCATCTTGATGAGCGCACCGGCGCGGGCGAGTTCCTTGCCGTTGTCCGGGTGCAGGTCCAGCCCCAGGTCGGACGCCTTCGCCTGGGCGAAGAACTGCCCGCCGAAAACGATGTCCACGGGCACCGTGCCGTAGTCCGGAACCTGCAGCGGGTGGTCAAGTTCGACTACGAACGCCGGGACGTTCACGACCGTCACCGAAAGGACTTTTCCATCGAGTACGCGCGCAACCGCCTGCACGACGCCAACGGCCGTGTCAATGGTGACAACAGTTTCCGCTCCGCGGACAGGAACGATGCCTGCTTCAATCACGGCTGTAACGGCGCAGATGGTATTGGATCCGGACATGGGGGTGAACCCGCCCTGCTCCAGCACGACAATCCCGAAGTCCGAGCCCTCGTTCACGGCGGGGAGGAGGATCACGGAGCAGAGGCCGGGGTAGCCGCGCGGCTCATGGAGCATCAGCCGGCGGAGCCAGTCCAGGTTGTCCTTGCAGTACTGCAGCCGTTCCGCCATCGTGTCGCCTTTGACGAGTCCCGAGGCGGAGGTGAGGATCCGTCCCGGCTCGCCCTCGGCGTGCACCTCGATGGCATCAAGAGTCAGCTTCCGGCCCGGCAGTGGCATGGTGTTGGCGTCGAGAGGACGCCCCAGTTCCTTGTTAATGAGTGACATGCTTGATTCTTTCAGTGACTCGGGTTGCAGGCACTAACCGGCGTGGTTGCGCGGAAGGAAGCGTGCTGCGGTGAAGGGAAGCAGGGAAGGGTTCGTCTTGCCCTTCAGGATGAGGTCGGTCACCGCTGCCGCACTGCCGGGGGCCAGGGTGACACCGAGCATGCCGTGCCCGGTGGAGACGTAGGTGTTATCCAGGCTGCCCAAGGCGCCGATGACGGGCATCCCGTCAGGCGTCATGGGACGGATACCTGCACGCGGGGTGACCGGCTCGGCGGGCGGTGCCCAGTTCCGGAAGTACGCCCGGGGTGCCCGGAGGATAGCGTCGATACGCACCTGGTTGATCTTTTCGTCCAGGCCGCCAAACTCCATGGTGCCGGCCAAACGCAAGCGTGCGTTGAACGGGGTAACCGCCACCTTGGCATCTGAAAGGTTGATGGCTCCCTTAAGACCGTACGCGGGCACCTCCACGCTGTAGCCCTTGCCCGGCCGAACCGGGATGTACTGCTTGAACAGCTTGGACAGGGGTCCCGTCCAGGCTCCCGCGGCGAGAACGAACCGATCGCCGGCGAACTTCTGTTCGCCGCTGTGTACCGCGGCAACGCTGTTGCCCCGGAAGGTTACCCGGTCAATAGGAGAATGCTCGATGATCTCCACGCCAAGCTCCACAAGTCGCTTGTGCAATGCCGTGACCATGGCACCTGGATCGACATGGCGTTCCTGCGGAAAGTAGATTCCGCCGTAGACAGCGTCGGTAAGCAATGGCTCATGGTTCCGGACGTCGTCGCCAATGAGGACCTGGGGGTCCAGATCGAAAGACTTGGGAAGGTCCAGATTGTCCAGGTGGTGTTCGAGGTTCTCCTTCTTCGTGAAGGCCATCAGGAGACCTTCGTTGTGCATCTCGAAGTCCATGCCGTCGGCCCGGTACTCATCGAAGCTCTCGATGGTGTTATGCGCCAGTCGCAGGTGCCCTTCGAACCCGGCGCGCTGGTCCTGGAAGTTGGACCGGCGCCACATCCCGAGCATGAACTTCAAAAAGTCCGGCTTCATCGACGGCCGGATGTAGAGCGGGCTGTCGGGCCTGAGCATCCACTTCAGGGATTGGAGCACGACTCCGGGCCCCGGCACAGGGGCCGCCTCGGCCGGGACGATCCACCCGGCATTGACTTCGGAGGCCCCGAGTCCGGTCGCCCGGGCATCGATGACGGTGACACTTTCGCCCTCTCTGGCGAGGTGGTAGGCCTGGGTGAGGCCGATAACGCCGCCTCCGATAACAACCGTATGCACTACTTTCCTTTCTTCTGAGCTGTCCCTGTATGGGTCCAGCCCAGTGACCTTCTTTGAATCCGGGCCGCTGTGAAGCGGCGGACGTTTGCGCTGCTCCGCTCATCCTTTGGGAAGGGGAAGGAATTGGATATCAGCGGTTGCTGCGGGGCACCCAGAGCGCCGGTCCGGCGCCCACCGCCGGCATCACACTGCCTTCGCCGATGAAACGCGCATCAGCCCCATCACTGCCGGAACCGAGTGGAACCCACCAGCCACTCTGGGGGCAGTGTTCGCCGGTGCGTACGGCTCGGGTGGTCTCGACGGGCTCGGCCAGAAAAAGGCTGCGATTTTTCATGGGAACTCCAGGGCGGCGATGTTTTGGTACCCAAACGCTACGTTCGGGACGGCCACCGCTGAATACCTACATATGTCGTTTTGCTTGCTTATCGCTAGACAGATGTCGATACGAAATGGTGGGTGAGGGCCGGTTACGATAATGAGCAAGCCGCTCCCGGCACACCCTCAACCTGAAAGCGAGAAGACGCGTGTCAGTGAACGAAGAACTTCCCGTGCTGTCCCACTGGATCGACGGCGCCGAATCCCTCTCCTCCGGGAACCGTACCTCTCCGGTCTTCGACCCGGCCCGGGGGATCGAAACCAAGCGCGTGGCACTGGCCAATGCCACTGACATCGAATCCGCCATTTCGTCGGCTTCCAAGGCCTTCCCTTCCTGGCGCGACCTGTCGATTACCAAGCGCCAGCAGATCATCTTCCGCTTCCGTGAACTGCTGAACGAGCGCAAGGGTGAACTCGCCCAGATCATCACCGCCGAGCACGGCAAGGTGGTCTCCGATGCGCTGGGTGAAATCACCCGCGGCCTCGAGGTTGTGGAGCTGGCTACCGGCTTTCCGCACCTGATCAAGGGCGAGCACTCGGAGAATGTTTCCAGCGGCGTGGACGTTTACTCGACCAAGTCACCGCTGGGAGTTGTGGGCATCATCAGCCCGTTCAACTTCCCGGCCATGGTGCCGCTGTGGTTCCTGCCGATAGCCATCGCCGCGGGCAACGCCGTGGTCCTGAAGCCCAGCGAGAAGGATCCGTCCGCGGCCAACTGGCTCGCCGAGCTGTTCACCGAAGCAGGGCTGCCGGCCGGTGTTTTCAACGTCCTGCACGGGGACAAGGAAGCGGTCGACGGTCTCCTGGAGCACCCCGACGTCAAGGCGATCTCCTTCGTCGGTTCCACCCCGATCGCGCAGTACATCTACGAGACCGCCGCCCGGAACGGCAAGCGCGTCCAAGCCCTTGGCGGTGCAAAGAACCACATGCTGGTCCTGCCCGACGCCGACCTCGACCTGACCGCCGATGCCGCCATTAACGCCGGCTTTGGCTCGGCCGGTGAACGGTGCATGGCTATCAGTGTTGTCGTTGCCGTGGAGCCTGTCGCCGACGAACTGATCGACAAGATCACCTCCCGCATGGCCACGCTCAAAATCGGCGACGGCCGCCGCAACTGCGATATGGGTCCGCTCGTGACCAGGCAGCACCGTGACAAGGTGGCCTCCTACATCGACGTCGCTGTCGAGGACGGGGCCAAGGTGGTGGTGGACGGCCGCGGCATAAACGTGGACGGCGACGGGAACGGCTTCTGGCTCGGCCCCACCCTGATCGACGAGGTTCCCGTCACCTCCCGCGTCTATACCGAGGAAATTTTCGGTCCGGTCCTGTCCGTGGTCCGTGTCCGCAGCTACGAGGAGGGCCTGGACCTGATCAACTCCGGTGCGTTCGGCAACGGCACGGCCATCTTCACCAACGACGGCGGCGCGGCCCGCCGCTTCCAGAACGAGGTCGAGGTGGGCATGGTGGGCATCAACGTGCCCATCCCCGTGCCTGTGGCGTACTACTCGTTCGGCGGTTTCAAGGACTCCATTTTCGGCAGCTCCAAGGCCTACGGCCTGCAGGGCTTCCAGTTCTTTACCCGCGAGAAGGCCATCACCTCCCGCTGGCTCGACCCGAGCCACGGCGGCATCAACCTGGGCTTCCCGCAGAATTAACCCGTCACCAGGGGAACTGAAAACAAGGGCAGGGCTTCCGGCGCACATCCCGCACCGGCGGCCCTGCCTCCTTTTTTCTAACCCTCCCGCGGCTGGGTTTCCTCCAAGAACTGCACCGCGGCGAAGAGTTCCAGCCGGTCCCGCATACTGTCCAGGTTCAGGCCCAGGATGCGGCCGGCGGCGTCGATCCGGTTCCGCAGGGTGTGCCGGTGCACGCCCAGGCGCCGCGCGGTCTTATCCCAGACACAGTTGCTGGCGAACCACTCCCGCACCGTGGCCAGTAGCTCCGTGTGCTCGGCGGAATCGTGTGCGATCAGCGGTTGCAGCAGCCCGCGTGCCACCGGTTCGGCCTGTTCTTCCCGCAGTAAACCGAGCATCCCGCCATCGGACAATTCGGAAAACAGGACGACGGGCTTCCCCAACTCCGCGGCCCGGCGCAGCGCGCGCGTGGCTTCATCCACGGCACCGGCCAGCTCTTCCATGGACGTTTGGTTTGATACGCCGCAGGCGGCGCCGTGGCGACCCAGCACTTCCAGGACCTTCTCCTGGTGGACGTGTCCGGCAAGGACCACGAGCAGCTCACCGCGCATGGCATAGAACACGGCTCCCCGGTGATCGTCTGCCAGCAGTTCCAGGGCCTCAAGCAGGTTAGGCGCGGGGCTTACCTGCCGGGATACGGTGACCAGCAGCGGATCCCGTGGAAGTCGGCCCCACACCTGCCGGGCGGTGCGGACGGCGACGTCGCTGCTGCCCGCCAACAGCTGCTCGAACACACCGGCGCGCAGATGCCTACGGGCGGTATCGAGGGTGCGGGCCTGTTCCAGGGCGAGGCTGGCCAGGCCGATGACGCTGTTCACGATGTCCGCTCTGGCTGGATCCAGCGGCTCGATTGCCCCCAGCACCAGCGCGCCACGGAGGCTGCCCTTCCGGCCCAGCGTCTGCAGGGTCACCGACTCGCCACCGATGTCCAGGTGTGAGGCTGACCTCGTCCCCAGATCCAGCGCGCTGCGTACTTTTTCGGTGACCCCGGCGACGATGTCCGAGGGGACGGGGCGGTTCCGGGGCATTCGCACGTAATTTCCCGCGGCGTCGTACAGCGCCACCCAGCTGTGCAGCTGCCGCTCCAGCTCACCCAGAATCGAGGTCAGTCCGTCCGGCCGCAACGCCGCACGCGAGATTGCCCGCTGCGCCTGCAGGGACCACTCGGCACGCGCGTGCTCCTCCCTGGCGAGATGGTCGGCCACCATCCGGATGATGGCTATAAAGGGCGTCCGGTCCGGCACCTCCAGCAGGGGCAGGCCCTGCCTGCGGCACGCCTCCTCGAGCTGGGGCGGCAGGACCCCGTGGATCACCTGCGTCGCGAAGCCCAGCCCCATGATCCCGTGGTCCTTCAGGCGGCGCACATACCTCTCGTACCCCTCGCGGAAAGGCGCGTCCACCGGAAACTGTGTGCCGTCCGTCAGCAGCAGCTGGCCGGGGTCCAGGAACGGGGTGGGGTCGTCGAGGTCCGAGCTGTGGACCCAGCTGATCGGTTCATCCAGCTGGGGAGAGCCGAGGTCCGGAACGACCAAGCGGAGCCTGAGAACACGGCTCCGGAGAAGAACGTTGAGGTTCGGCGGCATGTCTTGCTCCTGATGTAACAATGTCGGGCCGAATGGCGTCGATTGTACAAATGTATACGGCTACGGGGGTGATCTGGAACGCATGATGAAAAGGAACTCCAATCACACCACCCGAAAGGAACCGTCATGGTCGCCAGCTCGGTAACCCTGCCTGCGGCACACACAAACTTCGCCGCCGGAAACGCAACGCTCACCAATGCGGATGTCGTCGCCCTGGACCGGGCGAACGTCTTCCACTCCTGGTCCGCACAGAAGGCGCTGAACCCGATGGCGATCGCCGGCGGGTCAGGCAGTACCGTATGGGATCACGAGGGCAACACCTACCTGGACTTCTCAAGCCAGCTGGTGAACACCAACATCGGCCACCAGCACCCCAAGGTCATCGCGGCCATAGCGCAGCAGGCGACCAGCCTGGCTACCGTGGCACCGGCCCACGCCAACCACGTCCGCGCCACGGCAGCCGCCAAGATCCTGTCCCACGCCCCGGCCAAGATGGAGAAGGTCTTCTTCACCAACGGCGGCGCGGATGCGAACGAGAACGCCATCCGGATGGCCCGGCTGCACACCGGGCGTGACAAGGTCATCTCCCGGTACCGCTCCTACCACGGCAACACCGGCTCAGCGATCGTGGCCACCGGTGACTGGCGCCGCATTCCCAACGAATACGCCCGGGGCCACGTCCACGTCTTCGGCCCCTACCTCTACCGCTCCGAGTTCTGGGCCGAAACGCCGGAACAGGAAACCGAGCGCGCGCTGCAGCACCTGCGCCGCGTCATCCAGGCCGAAGGCCCGCAATCCATCGCCGCGGTCCTGCTCGAAACCGTTCCCGGCACCGCCGGCATTCTCGTTCCCACTCCCGGCTACCTCGAAGGCGTCCGGGCACTCTGTGACGAGTACGGCATCGTGATGATCTTGGATGAGGTCATGGCCGGTTTCGGGCGCACGGGCGACTGGTTCGCATTCGACGCGTTCAACGTCACCCCGGACCTCATCACCTTCGCCAAGGGCGTGAACTCCGGCTACGTCCCCGTCGGCGGCGTGATTATTTCCGGCGAGATCGCCGCCACCTTCGACGAGCGCGTCTTCCCCGGCGGCCTCACCTACTCCGGCCACCCCCTCGCCGCAGCCTCCGTCGTCGCGTCCATCGAGGCCTTCGAGGAGGAAGACATCGTGGGTAACGCCGCGCGGATTGGACGCGAGCACCTCGAACCCGGGCTCAGCGCACTTGCAGAGAAGCACAATGTGATCGGCGAGGTCCGAGGACGCGGCGTCTTCTGGGCCCTCGAACTGGTCCAGGATCGCTCGACCAAGGCACCCGTCACAGCCGACTACATGAGCCGGCTGAAGGCGGAACTCCTGCGCCTAGGCCTGCTGCCCTTCATCGCGGACAACCGCGTCCACGTCGTCCCGCCCGCCGTGGTGACAGCAGCAGAGGTGGCTCAGGCGCTGGCCGTTTACGACCAGGCACTGGGCACAGTCACCCTTTAATCGTCAGAAACGCACGCCCCCGCACCGGTCCCTAGCAAAGCCAGTGCGGGGCTGTGCGTTTTCGTATGAAAAGCAGAGAATCTGCGGCCCCCGGGTCTGCCTGAAGCAACGCATTGGAGCAGTGCACACCCGGCATGAAATAATGCAGACCGCGCTTGACTTGAGGTAGATCACACTATACTTTTGTAAGACAACCAAGCAATTCTCATATTGCTAAAAGTCGAACGAATATGTTCGAGAGGCCAGATGAAGATGCTCCGGGATTTGAGTTGGTCATCAATTCATCCAAGAGGCCGACGCGAGCGAACTTACACCAGCGCATCCTTCATCGATATTGGAATTTCGTCCAGCACTTGAATACCATCAGCGGGCGACATCGGAGGAGATTAACTTGAGTTCTGGTTCGACGCTGAAGAAGGCACTAACCCAGCGCCAGCTAACCATGATCGCTATGGGAGGTGTGATTGGGGCAGGCCTTTTTGTTGGTTCAGGCGTCGTGATCAGCGAAACCGGGCCGGCTGCTTTCATCAGCTATGCAATAACCGGGGCGGTCATCATTATGGTGATGCGCATGCTGGCTGAGATGGCGGTGGCCACCAATTCCACCGGCTCCTTTGCCGATTACTCGCGGCGCGCTCTGGGTGGCTGGGCTGGCTTCTCGGTCGGTTGGCTTTATTGGTACAACTGGGTGGTCACTGTTGGCGCGGAAGCCATCGCAGGCGCGACCATAATCCGTTACTGGATTGATGTCCCTCTTTGGCTGGCATCGCTCATTTTGATGATTCTGCTCATGGCGACCAACCTGGTATCAGTGGCCTCCTTCGGTGAGTTTGAATACTGGTTCGCGGGAATCAAGGTCGCCGCCATTGTTGTATTCCTCTTCCTTGGAACACTCTTCGTCTTCGGCATGTGGCCCGACAAGAAGATGGATCTGTCCAATCTGTGGTCTCATGGCGGTTTTCTGCCTAACGGCACTTCGGTGCTGACGGTCGCTATGGTCACTGCCATCTTCTCCATGGTGGGCGCCGAAATCGCTACCATCGCAGCCGCTGAGTCCACCGATCCTGAGAGATCCGTGACCAGGGCAGCACGATCTGTCATCGTTCGAATTTTAATCTTCTTTGTTGGCTCAATTTTTCTGCTGGCCACCATACTTCCCTGGAATGCGCCCGAGACCAAGACCAGCCCTTTCGTGGCCGCCTTCACCGCCATGGGCATCCCATTTGCCAGCGACATCATGAATGCCGTCGCTCTTACGGCCGTCCTCAGCTGTCTCAATTCCGGCTTGTACACCTCATCCCGCATGCTCTTTGTTCTGGCCGAACGCAGGGAAGCGCCGCGATTGTTGACCCGGTTGACCCGCCGCGGCGTTCCGGCTGCAGGCATTATGGCATCATCAATAATTGGTTTTCTCTGTGTTATCGCTGCCGCGGTCGCTCCCGACACCATATTCGTCTTCCTGCTGAACTCCATTGGAGCGATTTACCTCATCGTTTACCTGGTAATTGTGATTTCCCAGATCGTGTTGCGATGGCGCACACGAGGCTCGGAACTACGCGTCAAGATGTGGTTCTTTCCATACCTCTCCATCGTCACAGGTCTCGTGATCGCCGCTGTGTTAGTGCAGATGTATGTGGCCGAAAAAACCCGTCCGCAGTTACTGCTCAGCCTTGGCGCAACTGCACTGGTCATTGCCTTGTACTTTGTAAATAGGTGGTACGTCAATCGCAACCCAAGCCCTCCGGAAGAGGGGAGCAGTGGTGACCGTGCCGACCAAAAAGAAGTAGGCGCCAGCGCCTAGCCGTGTCGTTGGGCGACTTGAACACCAGTAAGCCGTCTAACCCCCGATCATGCCGAGGTATGCGACGTATTGCCCAAAAAAGCAGCCAGGGCGCCGGCCATCGCCGACCAGTCGTTAGCTTGGGAGCTTAGGACCGCACGTCGGGCGTACTCTTCGGAACGAAGCAAGGGTGGCCGACAAACACCAGAACCTTGCGCCTCTGTACCCTGGCCCTGGGGTGAGCCTGCGATCATTCCATGCTTGCCATGGTCCTGTGCCCTGCGCGTCATTCCGTGGCCAACGAATGACGCGCAGAGCGTGAATGCGTTGCCCGCGTTGCTCTGACTCAGCGCTCTGGGCCTGGATGCCCACAGTTGGGCGGAACACAAATACTTGAGATCTCGTGTTGGGTGGGGCGCTAAGCCGGGCTGCGGGGCCGGTCCCGGGCTGAGAGGGTGGAAATCTTGGGCCGATTGTCTTGGAGTGATTTTGCAAGCCAGGGGGCGCCGCCCGCCATGTAAATTAAGGAACGGATGACCTTGGAGACAGTCTCACGAGATGCAGAAACGTCACCCATGCGAACGGATGGGGCAGCGAGTCCTGACAATGCGCGCATAGCAATTCATGGCGAGACCCTGCCGTTCCTTACGGATGCCATCGCCGCAGGGGGAGGTAGGTTCGTTGACCTTAGTGAAGAGCCCCACGGGCTCGTCCTCGATCACCGGAGCGATAAACAGGAACTGATGGGCATTTTGGATGCCACTCCGTCCATTCGCTGGGTTCAGCTTCCATCCGCAGGAATTGAATCCTTCTCCCAGCCTCTCGCCGCGTATCCGGACTTAATCTGGACGAGCGCTAAAGGTGCATATGCAAAGCCAGTGGGCGAGCACGCCCTTGCATTGACACTGGCATTGCTGCGGGGTCTTCCCGAGCGGTTCCAAGCAAGGTCCTGGGGCGAGCCGGCCGGGACATCTCTGCACGGGTTGACGGCCGTCATTATCGGCGCGGGAGGCATCGGGCTGGAAATCCTCCGGCTTTTCACCGCCTTCAATATGAACATCGACGTTGTGCGGCGCAGCAGTACGCCCGTTCCCGGGGCACGGCAGACGACGACCGCCCACCGTCTCATCGAATTGCTTGCCGAAGCCGACGTGGTGGTCGTCGCCGCCGCGCTCACGCCGGGCACGTCCCAGCTCATTGGGGAGGCCGAACTGAAGGCCATGAAATCGAGCGCCGTTCTTATCAACATCGCCCGTGGTGGACTCGTGGACACCAACGCTCTTGTCGCCTCATTGGCCGCGCGCGGCATCAGGGGGGCTGGCTTAGACGTCACCGATCCCGAGCCGCTTCCCGATGACCACCCCTTGTGGGATCAGCCGTGCGCGCTGATCACTCCACACACAGCAGACACGCTCGACATGATCCGTCCGCTCCTGGCACAACGGGTGGAAACCAACGTCCGACGCTTCAGCGCCGGGATGGTCCTCGAAGGGCTGGTCGACACATACAACGGCTACTGACCTCTAAGCAGAAAAGACAGCACAGAAGAGATTAGCTCCATATCGTGGGGTTACGTGGCTTTGTCATCGCCGGCGATGTCGCCGCCCGAGCCCTGCGAGGGCTTGATGTAAGGGCCTTACCGCCGCGCTGGCCTGCGTCCCTGCTGTCAGCAGGAGCCTGTTGAAGGCACAGATACTTTCCTCACCTTCTCATCTCGCGCCCTGTGTCCGATTGCGGTGCACTCCAACCCGATCTGCCTACGCCGGCTCTACTTGGCGTTCTGGGACGCGTCCGGTTCAGGTTCCTAACGAATCTTGGATGCTCGCTGGGCAATGTCTCGCAGTTTCAGCAGCCGTCGTTATCACCACCGGAGCAGCCCCAGGCCTGGCCATCTAGGGCTAGCACTCAGCTCGGCCAAGACCACCACCGGGTTGCCGAGAAACATCCCTTAGTCCTCATATGACGTGGGCCACCTTAACTTGATGGCACCGAAATACCGCCGTAAGCTGCAAATTGTCTGGCAACCAGACGGAAAATGGTTGGGCGCTGGAGGTCTACCAAGGCGGTATCTGGTGCACCTGGTCCCCAGTGATGTTCATTGTTCGTGCCTAGTGTGACTCGCGGAAACGCTTATTTAGCGGGCGGGGATCCGTGCCATCAGGGCTTAGCGACCCAAAGTTGAAGGAGTTTTATTGCCTTGAGACCAGGCCAATGAAAGCGCAAGGCTATGAAGCCGATGACGGACACCCTCAAGAAGCAAAAGTGCCTTTTGGTCTCGTTGCCCTAGCGGTGAGCGTTGAACCTAGGCACCAAGAAGCACCGCCAGGCACAAGGGGCAAGCTCAAACGAACTCGCGGTCGACATACACCAAACAAAGGAGCAGGGGGCTTCGCCCTGCTCAAAGCAATTAGAACGCCACACAGTTAGGAAGCACTTCATGAATGCACGGCTGCAAACAATTCAAGACACCGTTCTGGCCCGGAACCCTGGCGAACCAGAGTTCCACCAAGCGGTGGTGGAGGTCTTCGAAAGCCTGGGTCCCGTGCATGAAAGGCATCCCGAGCTACTTGAAGCCGCCATACTGGAACGGCTGTGCGAGCCGGAGCGCCAGATCATCTTCCGTGTGCCCTGGACGGATGATGCCGGCCGGGTGCAGATCAACCGCGGCTTCCGGGTGGAATTCAACTCGGCCTTGGGTCCATACAAGGGGGGACTGAGGTTCCACCCGTCTGTCTACCTGGGCATCGTCAAATTCCTGGGCTTTGAGCAGATATTTAAGAACGCGCTCACTGGTATGCCCATCGGCGGGGGCAA
Source organism: Arthrobacter sp. NPDC058097 (assembly GCF_042884885.1). NCBI lineage: Bacteria > Bacillati > Actinomycetota > Actinomycetes > Micrococcales > Micrococcaceae > Arthrobacter > Arthrobacter sp. NPDC058097. The sequence goes on along the minus strand of NZ_JBHVSZ010000001.1, from coordinate 674,674 downwards.
GGGCGGCTCCGACTTTGATCCGCGGGGCCGCAGCGATGCCGAAGTGATGCGCTTCTGCCAGTCCTTCATGACCGAGCTATACCGGCACATCGGCGAATACACCGACGTCCCCGCCGGTGACATCGGCGTAGGCGGACGCGAAATAGGCTACCTGTTCGGCCAGTACAAGCGCATTACAAACCGGTATGAATCGGGCGTGTTGACCGGTAAGGGCACCTCCTGGGGCGGTTCGCTGGTCCGGCCGGAAGCCACCGGTTTCGGCACCGTGATCTTCACGGAGGAAATGCTAAAGACCCGAGGAACTTCCTTCGATGGACAGCGCGTGGTGGTTTCCGGCTCCGGCAATGTGGCGATCAACGCAATCGCCAAGGCGCAAGTGCTCGGCGCCACGGTGGTTGCCTGCTCCGACTCATCTGGCTACATCGTCGACGAGGCGGGGATCGACGTCGGGCTCCTGCGCGAGGTCAAGGAAGTGGACCGCGGCCGGCTCAAGGACTACGCAGAACGGCGTGCCGGTGTCACATATGTGGATGGCGGCTCTGTCTGGGACGTGGACGCCAGCGTGGCTTTGCCGTGCGCCACGCAAAATGAGCTTAACGGTGATGTTGCCGCCCGCCTGATTCGCAACGGCCTGCTGGCGGTGGGAGAAGGAGCCAATATGCCCTCAACACCGGACGCTGTGGCAGTGTTCCAGGAAGCAGGAGTGCTGTTCGGGCCGGGCAAGGCCGCCAACGCGGGCGGCGTGGCGACCTCGGCCTTGGAGATGCAGCAGAACGCCACTCGTGACTCGTGGTCCTTTGAGCACACGGAAGAACGTCTGACGCAGATCATGGTGGGCATCCACGACAACTGCGCGGCCACAGCCGACGAGTACGGCGATCCGGGCAACTACGTGCTTGGCGCCAACATCGGCGGATTTGTGAAGGTAGCCGACGCAATGCTGGCCCAGGGACTGATTTAGGCGCTTACTCGCATAATCATCTACATCTACTCGTCCCACTCGAACGCTAATAACGGATATCCCGTCAGGCGGTCGGCCGTGTCGGGCTGGTCGTCGCGTTTCGTTACGGCTTATGGGTGTTGCACCCATCACATGTATTTGCTTTCGAAGAGTCACGCCCCGCACTCTTTCATCACCTAATTTTTCAGCGCTTGTCAGAGCGTGCCCAACGAAGGACACCATTTATGACTGACGTTCTCTGGTTTTCGGACCTTGGCCTGACCGACCTTGACCAGGTTGGCGGGAAGAATGCATCCCTTGGCGAAATGGTTCGTAGCCTCGCCTTCGCAGGGGTGAAGGTTCCGGACGGTTTCGCGACCACGGCCAATGCCTACCGCCGGTTCCTAAGCGAATCGGGCCTGGATGCCCGGATCGAAAATATTCTGGATGGCCTGGATAGCGGCGATGTGGCCGCCTTGGCCAACGTCGGCCGGCAGATCCGGGATTTGATCCGCGAAACAGCGTTTCCGGGCGGGTTCGAGGAGGAAATCCGTGCCGCGTACTCCCGGCTGACGGAAGAACACGGCGGGGATGTGTCGTGGGCCGTGCGGTCGAGCGCCACGGCAGAGGACCTGCCGGATGCATCCTTTGCAGGGCAGCAGGAGACCTTCCTGAATATCAGGGGTATCGACAACATTCTCCTGGCGATCAAGGATGTCTTTGCCTCGCTCTACAACGACCGGGCCATCGCCTACCGCGTACACCATGGGTTTACGCATTCCGAGGTTGCGCTTTCGGCTGGTGTCCAGCGCATGGTCCGCTCCGACGTCGGCGCGTCCGGTGTCATGTTCACCATGGATACCGAGACCGGGTTCAACGACGCCGTCTTCATCACCTCCTCCTACGGGCTCGGTGAAGCAGTCGTGCAGGGTGCTGTGAATCCGGACGAGTTCTACGTCCACAAGCCCTCCCTGGCCGCCGGCAGGCCTGCAGTCCTGAAACGGGGGCTGGGGGAGAAGGCCGTGCAAATGGTCTACACCGACTCCCTCGAGGTCGGCAGGACCGTGGACTTCGTCCCTGTCCCGCAGGACCTTCGGAGCCGTTTCAGCCTGCCCGATGTCGAGGTGGAGCAGCTCGCCCGGCACGCGCTGGCCATCGAAGCGCACTACGGCCGTCCCATGGATATTGAGTGGGGCAAGGACGGCGTGGACGGGGAACTGTACATCCTGCAGGCACGCCCCGAAACGGTCGAGTCCCGCAAGGCCGCCGGCAGCGTGTCCCGTTACGCCCTCACCCAGCGTTCCACGGTGCTGGTGGAGGGCCGGGCCATCGGCCAGCGCATCGGCGCCGGGCAGGTACGGGTGCTGTCCTCGATTGACCAGATGGCCTCGTTCCAGGAAGGCGACGTGTTGGTGGCGAACATGACGGACCCCGACTGGGAACCGATCATGAAGAAGGCCGCAGCGATCGTGACCGACCGTGGCGGACGTACCTGCCACGCGGCCATCATCGCCCGGGAACTCGGCATCCCCGCCGTCGTCGGCACCGGTTACGCCTCCCAAATCCTCAAGGACGGCACCCCGGTCACCGTGTCCTGCGCCGAAGGCGAGGCCGGACTCGTCTACGAAGGGTTGCTGGAGTACACGCTGCAGGAAACCAGCCTGGAGACCATGCCCGAAGCGCCGGTGAAGATCATGATGAACGTGGGCACCCCGGAACAGGCCTTCAGCTTCGCCCGGCTCCCGAACCATGGCGTCGGCCTGGCCCGCTTGGAATTCATCATCAACCGACAGATCGGCATCCACCCCAACGCCCTGCTGGCAGTGGCCGGTGAGATCGAGCGCCCCGCAACCCTCGATGACTACACCGTGCGGCAGATCAGGGAAAAAACCGCAGCCTACGACGGTCCCCGGGATTACTACATCCGTCGCCTGGCCGAGGGCATCTCGACCATCGCCGCGGCCTTCGCGCCCGAACCGGTGATCATCCGGCTCTCGGACTTCAAGTCCAACGAGTACGCGAATCTCCTGGGCGGTCCGGCCTTCGAACCGGACGAAGAGAACCCGATGATCGGGTACCGGGGCGCCTCCCGGTACCTCTCGGAATCGTTCCGGCAGGCCTTTGAACTCGAATGTGAAGCACTGAAGTACGTGCGCAACGAGATGGGCTTGACCAACATCAAGCTCATGGTCCCGTTCGTGCGCACCCTCGATGAGGCCAAGGGTGTCACCGACCTGCTCGCCGCGAACGGGCTGCGCCGCGGCGAGAACGGGCTGGAGATCGTGATGATGTGCGAACTGCCCGCCAACGCCCTCCTGGCCGATGAGTTCCTGGAATACTTCGACGGGTTCTCCATCGGTTCCAACGACCTGACCCAGCTCACCCTGGGACTGGACCGCGACTCCGCGCTGGTCGCCGAGGGGTTCGATGAACGCAATCCCGCCGTGACCAGGCTCCTGGAACTGGCCATTGCGGCGTGCCGGGCCAAGGGCCGGTACGTCGGCATCTGCGGCCAAGGCCCCAGCGACCACCCGGACTTCGCCGAATGGCTCCTGGCGCAGGGCATCAGCTCCATCTCGCTGAACCCAGATGCCGTGACCGAGACGTGGCTGCAGCTCGCACGCACGGCTGTCTAAATGGCCCACCAGCCCACTGTGGGGGCGGGCGACACTCCCGCCCCCACAGTGTTTTCCTCTCCGACAGCACCGGCATCACCGCTGAAACCCTCGGCAACACCCTGCTGACCCAATTCCCCGCCCAGCGGCTGGAGCGGCGGACCATCCCGTTCATCACCACCGTCGAACAGGCACGCGACGTAGTGGCCACCATCGACCAGGTGGCTGCCTCCGGGCCCCGTCCGCTCGTTTTTTCAACCACCGTCAGCCCCGATGTCCGTACTGTCCTGGCCCAAAGCGCCGGCCACTTCTTCGACCTGTTCGGCGCCCACGTCGCCCAGCTTGAGGAAGCGCTCGATTCCTCGGCCAATGGTCTGCCCGGCCAGGCACACGGCGTGGGTGACGCCGTGCGCTACCAGTCGCGCATGGCGGCGGTTGAATACGCGATCGAGCACGACGACGGGCAATCCCTCCGCGCGCTGGAACGGGCCGAACTGATCCTGATCGCGCCGTCCCGCTGCGGCAAAACACCGACCACCATGTATTTGGCACTTCAGCACGGCATCCTGGCTGCCAACTTCCCGCTCGTGGAGGAAGACTTCGACACCATGGCCCTGCCCAAACCACTGCGGCCGTTTTCGAGAAAATGCTTCGGCCTCACGTCCCAGCCCGTTAGGCTCAGCCAGATCCGCCAGGAACGCCGCCCCAACAGCAGCTACGCATCACTGCCCCAATGCACCTATGAACTACGCAACGCCGAGGACATGTACCGGGACAACAACATCCCCTACGTAAACTCCGCAACCATGTCAGTCGAAGAAATCTCCGCCACCGTCCTCCAACGCATGCAACTCCACCACTGAAGACCCAACGTTTCAACGCTCAACGCGCGATTTGATGCGTGATTTCCCGTCAAACGCCAACCGGGAGAACTGGCATGCACGGGTGCACAGCGCGAGCATAACCTGCCCGCTGCCCGGCGGCCTGAACCATGCAGCGAAACCCAACAGTCGTTATGCAACAAGATTTAGGACGGCCATGATTCAAACAACTGACACCATCCGCCGCGTTACCACCGCAGACGCCAGCAAGCTCGACGATTTACTGAATTCCGCAGTCGAAGGACTCATTCCTCGCGCAATCACACTGAACCACGGCATCAGAGTGACTCGAATTGGGACTGGAAATTACACTACCGAAACCACTGCCGATGTTCCATGCGGCTACACCATTTACGAGCACCAGTAGGCAACCAAAGGAGCTTCTCCTGACTACCAGTCACTCAGCGTCAGAACGCGGATGATGCGAATTCGCAGTTCACCGATTCAGGCGTTGTGTAGTCTTCCAGCACCGCGCGCCTCTACCGTGTCGTGGATGGTCTGCGTCGTGTGCTCACACGCCAACATCTGCGGCCAGCCGTCAGCATGACAATGAGACCGCTCACCAAGACCTGAACGGCCCAACCACGAGGATCCGCGGGACGAAACCCGGAAACGGCAACACTCACAAAGACCCCCAAACCAGTTTCAAGCCTTCGTGGCTGGCAACGAAACCAAGCCGCTCGTAGAAGCGTAGGGCGCCATCGCGGCTTTTATCTGTAGTGAGTTGCACCAATGAGCAGCCACGCCGGCGAGCCTGGTCAAGGGCCCACTGGAGCATGAGCGTTCCGATGCCGTTACCGCGCAGCGAATCCGACACACGCACAGCCTCGATTTGTGCACGCCACGCCCCCCTGCGGGACAACGAAGGAAGGAAAGTGAGCTGAAGTGTGGCCACAACGTCATCGCCGACTTGGCCCACGACAAGAAGGTGGGACGGGTCGCTGTCGATTGCATCGAAAGCGACCTCATACGGTTTTAGGTCGTCCAAGCTCTCCCTGGTTACACCTAAGTCGTCATCTACTAAGAGCCCGCGGATCTCGGGCAGATCAGCTCTAGTGGCGCGTCGAAGGCTGAGAATACCCACACCGGTGGCGACATTCAGAAAAACGGTAGTGGAGCCGTGATCAGGCATGTTCACCTTTTCTTTCCATGACACTTGCCAAACTAGTACACCTTCGGCGAGGCCAAGCATCACAATCACAGCCCTTCAATGGTCCCGTCAAGCGATGCAGCAGCGTACGGTCACCGGCGACGAAGGTGTGTCTACGTGCCCTCCGTACCGTCCGAAGGCAAAGTGAGACTGGTTCCCTCATCTACATCTACTCGCCCCATTCGAACGCCGATAATAATGATTCCGTAAAGCAAACGGCCGTGTCAGGCTGGGGTGTACTCATATCTAACCGGGCATCAGGGAAAAGTGACGGTCCCGAACTTATGCATCCCTGCGGGCGGGACATGCCGAGTTGTCGCCGGCGCCTCATGAAGTCTGCGGGGCTGTCGACTCCTCAAGCGCCGGGTGTTGCAGCACGTAGGTCACTCGGCCGTGGGTGTCAGAGCGGCCCGGATCAGGGATGCAACGCGTTCAGCCTCCGTGTAGGCGCCGTGGGTGCCGGCGGTCTCCGAGGTGTAGTCGCCGGCGAAGTGCAGTGACCCCACGGACCGCTGCAGCTCAGGAAGCGCGGCCGCCCTTTCCCGGCTGAGCAGCGCGAAGCAGTGCTGCCAGGTCTGGGCGTGGACGCCGAGGACGCGGCCGCGAAGCTGGGGTGCCACCGTGTACACGTCCTCCATCCACTGCGCCACCCTTTCCTCGTCGTCGGCGAACCCCGGCAAATAGCCCGAGGAATTTCCGTAGCACGTCAGCTGAAGGATGTTTGACTTTGAGGTCTCTTCGGTGCCGCCGGGGGCAGGGTTGATGATTGCGTCAAAGGGCATCCCGACGGTCACGATGAAGGCCCAGTCCTTGAACTCCGGAAGCCCCTCAATGTCGGCGACGACGTTCAGCGTAGTGCTGCCGGGGGAGGCTACCCTGTTGAGCGCTGACGTCTTCCACTCCGGCAGGTTCTTCACGACGTCGGGAACGACGGGGGCAGGCACGGCCAGCACTACATGCCTGGCGGTGAGCTTCTGCTCACCGCCGTCGCCCGTGACGGAAACCTCGTAGACGCCCTGCTCTTCGATCAGGGCCACGTCTGTCACCTGGGTGTTGTAGCGAACCGCGCCTTCCGGCAGGCGCTTGAGGATGGCCCGCGGAATCGCCTGCATTCCTTCGAGCGCGAACAGGCGGTTGTTCTTCTCCCGTGCCAAATAGCTGGCGAAGTAGCGGAGCGCGTACTTTGCAGAGAGATTGGCGGGGTCGCCTACTGCGCCGCCGCGGATGGCGGTGGCGATGATTTTCTGGACGGCCGGCTGCAGGTCGGAGATGCGTTCGGCCACAGTTTCACCTGAAAGCTTGTTGAGGTCTCCGGCGGAAGTCCTGTCATTGACGTAGTCCCGGTACTCGGTGAGGGATGTGTCGATGAACTTGATCAGCTCGGACTTTTCGGACTCCGTGAGGTTGAGTCCGGCCACGACGTCCTCGTTGGCTTCGGCCACCACCGTTTTGCCGTTGACGTGGATACCGTACGTTTCAGGGAGGAAAGGGACGGTCCCAATCCCGAGCTCATTCACCAACTCCTCGGACTTCGTTCCCTTGTACACAAACATCGCGCCAGAATTGGCCGACGTTCCCGCGAGCTTGACGGTGTGTGACCGTCCGCCGATATCCTGGCCGGATTCCAGGATGAGGACCTCAAGCCCTGAATCCCGCAGGTAGAAAGCCGTTCCAAGGCCGGCGGCACCGGCACCAACAATAATCACGTCATGCACGTGAGGCTCCTCATGAGAATTTCGTTCCGTCGAGAAAAAGCAGTCAACAGATATGTCAGAGTCGAGCTGGTCTCTTTAGCGTGCAAGTCCCAGCTGCTGCGTAAACCCAGGCTTCAGCGTCGGGTATTTGTTCAGTCTTCGTACGTGTTGGCGATGTAGACGTCGCAAGTGGCGCTGTGCGCCACACTGTTGGCGACACTGCCCAGGACCCGGCCAATACCTCGCATCCTGCGGTTGCCCACCACAATGAGGCGGGCCTCCATGCTCAGCGCTTCCCTGATAAGCGCGTCGGCCGGCCTTCCGGAGGCTGCAGCATGGGTGATCTTGATGTCACCGCCCAGAGTGTCGGCCACAGTTCTGGCGACCTGTTCGGCCTTATCGGCATCCGAGACAAGCCATTTGCTGCTGCCTGTGCCAAAGACGTCAGAGCGGTCAGTGTCAAAGGCTGAGACCACATGCAGGGTCGCCCCCAGTGCTGCGGCGAGATCTCTTGCGGCCTCCGCAGCCTTTCTCGCCGTGTCACTGCCATCGACCCCAACAACAACGATTCCACTCATATGCATGCTCCCTTGCTTGCTTGCAATCCGAAAATTTAGGGCGTCCGGTGGACGCGTGTGCAGCGGCACCAGGAGGCGCCGGATGGACATCCGGCGCCTCTTGGTTCACCACAAAGCTGCGGTCAGAGTTCGGTGGGTGCGCCCGGCTCGCCAACCTTGGGGTCGATCCCGTACTTCTCCAGGATCTTCTTGATGGTGCCGTTTTCGCGCAGGGTCTGAATGTCCTCGTCCAGCGCCTTGCCGAGCGTGTCGTTCTCGAGGCTGGACGGCAGCATGACCTGGCCAACTGCGGCGAACTGGGGGACGTGTGGGTTCGGCTTGACGGCGATCACTTTGACGCCCTCGATGGGGGCGGTTTTGAACCGGTAGTTGGCGGACGCCGCGGACGCCACGAGGGCGTCGATGCGGCCGGCTTTGAGGTCTGCGTAGATGGATTCGTCGTCCTGGTAGATCTTGAAGTTGTCTCCGAGCCACTTCTGCATGCTGTCGTTCCAGAGGTTGCCCGCAACTGAGCCAACCTTTTTACCCTCGAGGTCGTCGCTGGTGAGCCCCTTGGTGGAGACGATGGCCTGGGGATCGCTCCAGAGCGGGGTGCTCAGGTGGACGATCTTGGTCCGTTCCTTGGTGCGGAGCCAGTTTCCCGAGCCGATGTCAACGCGCTTTGACTGCACGGACGGGATGACCGCGCCGGCTCCGCCCGACGTGCTCACCGTGACCTTGAGGCATTCGAGTTTGGCGATCTCGTTGATCAGGTCGCCTTCCATGCCGGTGACGTTATCGCCGTCCAGGATGGTGGCGGGTGCATAATCGTAGCTGGCGACAGTGAGTTCGCCTTCGGTGATCGTTTTGATGCCCTCATGGGCCGGCTTGCAGTCCGAGGCGCTGCCGGCGTTGCTACTGCCGCCGCAGGCGGCCAGGGAGACGGCTAGCAGGCCGGCGGCGGTGCCGGCGGAAAGCGTGCGCACGAGTGTACGGGGAGTTGGTGACATGGTTTTTCTCTCTTTGCTGAGGTTGTGGGCGGATTGCCCGGGATAAGCGAGTAGAGGTCAGTTGCGTTGCAGGTGCCGGCCGAGGCGGAGTTCCAGCAGTCGGACGAGGCCGAGGAAGACGAGGGTGAGCGATCCGTAGATGACTGCGGTAAGCAGGTAGACGCTGAGGTATTCGAAGGTGATGGAGGCGATCTCGAAGCCCTTGGACATCAGTTCCGGGACGGCGATTACGAAGGCGAGTGCGCTGCCTTGGAAGACGAGGACGGCGAGCCCGGCCAGGGGCGGGGTGGATATCCGCAGTGCCTGGGGCAGGATGATGAGGCGGAACCCTGTCCAGCCGCGAAGGCCGGAGGTGAGGGCGGCTTCCTTTTGGCCCAGTGGTACCGCTGCGAGCCCTGCGCGGAAGTATTCGGAGGCGTAGGCGCCGGTGTTCCATGTCAGCGCGATGATGGCGGTGGTCAGCGACGTCAGGGTGATGCCGGCATCAGGGAGGCTGAAGTACATCAGGTACAGCAGCACCAGGGCCGGAAGTCCCCGCCCAATCTCGACGGAGAAGAAGGAGATCCACTGCAGGGGCGGGAATTTTGCCGTGGCCATCACGGCGAACAGCAAGCCGAGCGGGAAACCGAAGAGCAGTGAGAGTCCGGTCAGTTGGAGGCTGACAAGGAGTCCTGGAGCGAGGTTGGGCAACCATCCGATCCACTGGGTGAGCATGTCCATCACGCCACTCCGATCTTCCTGCGGAGCCTGAGGTCGACCCGCCGTGAGACGAGGGCCACCACGAGGCTGATCACGATGTAGAGCGCGCCGGCAACGATGAATGAAAGAAGACCCTCGTGCGTTTGCTTGGCGCTTTGCTGGGCGTAGTAGGTGATCTCACGGACGCCGATGGTGGAGGCCAGGGCAGAGTCCTTGAGGAGTCCGATGCCGTAGGTGGCGATGGCGGGCAGGGCCACCCGGAACGCCTGCGGGGTGATGATGTGTCCCACCGTGGTGACGGCGCTCAAGCCCAGCGCGTGGGCGGCTTCGCGCTGGCCGTCGGGGATGCTGAGCAGGCCGGAGCGGTAGATCTCGGCCATGAAGGCGGAGGCGATGATGGAGAAGCCGATGATCGCGGCCTGGATGGTGGAGAGCCGCAGCGCGTATTGGGGCAGGCCGAAGTAGATCAGGAACAGCCAGGTGATGGGCGGGATGACCCGGACGATGTTGATGTAAAGGGTTGCGATGGCCCGGACGATGGCGATGGGGGAGCGGACGGCCCCGACAAGCACCAGGCCGATGATGCCGCCGAACAGGAGTGAGGCGCCCGTGACGTACAGCGTGAGTCCGACGCCCCGGGCGATCGAGGGCAGGAGTTCCATGATCATCGGGGGCTCACCTGTCCAGCACGGCTTTGAGGAACTGCCGGGTGCGGTCGTTCTGCGGCTCCGACATCACCTGCTCGCTCGGGCCGATCTCCAGCACGCCGCCGTTGCCCATCACCATGATGCGGTCCGAGACGTCACGGGCGAAGTGCATCTCGTGCGTCACCACGAGCATGGTCATGCCCTCGTCCGCGAGGTCACGCATGACAGCGAGCACCTCGAGGCCGATCTCGGGATCGAGGGCAGAGGTCGGTTCGTCGAAGAGCATGACCTTCGGTGACAGGGCCAGAGCGCGGGCGATGGCGATGCGCTGCTGCTGCCCTCCGGAGAGGCGGGCGGGGTATGCCTTGGCCTTGTCGGGAAGGCCAACGCGCTTGAGCAGCTTCTCCGCGGTTTCCTGCGCCTGCTCCTTGCTGGCGCCCAAAACCTTGCGCTGGGGCAGTGTGATGTTCTCCATCACGGTCAGGTGCGGAAACAGGTTGAAGCTTTGGAAGACCATTCCGGTGACCCGCCGGAGGTGGTCCAGGCTCGCTTTGTCCGGCAGTTTCCCGCCGGCAACAACCTGGGCGCCGCCGATTTCGATCGTGCCCTCAGTTGGGGTTTCCAGGTAGTTCAGGCAGCGCAGAAAGGTGCTCTTGCCTGCCCCGGACGGGCCAATGATCGAGACTACTTCACCCTCGTTCATCACCAGATTCACATCTGATAAAACACGGCTCGCTCCATAACTCTTGCCGAGTCCGGAAACCGCAACTTCACCAGAGTGTGTGGTGCGGGGAGCTTTGGTGCCAAAGCTTAAGCCCATTTTCAGTTCCTTTGGGTAGTGGGCGCATTAGTCATGAGTCAACTCGTCGACGGTGCGGTGTTCCGCAGAGGCCGCGTGACGCTCTCAGTGCCGCACATGCTGTGGCTTGCTTCACCGCATGTGCTTTACGTCACTGTAGCCAGCGATTAGGGCGGTGTCCAGATCTGTGATCACAAATCACGAAAAACGGACCCACCCGAAGTTGCGGCAGTGGTTTCCACCTTGCCGCCCGTGATGGCTTGGCCCCCTCCTCGCTATAGTGCCGAAACGGGGCGCTAAGTTTTGGAGTGTCTACTTCGGAGCGAAAAGGACATGCTTCGCTTTCGGGCACACGAGTGATGCGTGCGCTGTCTGCTCACCGATCTATTCGAGCCCGGGGCCAGCTATAGTGCTGCGGCTTGTTCTGCCAGGCGTGCCTTGATCCGCTCGCTGGCGTCCAGGAGGGAAGCCTCGTTGACTGCTGCGGCAGCCGCAGGGTCGGCGCTCCGGGCGGCGGCCACCAAGTCCTGCTGGTAGCGCCACAGGAAGTCGTCTTTTCCGGCGTCCAGGGACCCTTGGGCGCCAACGATCTTGTACGCGCGGCATTGCTGCCACAGCGCCCGAATCATCTGGAGAAGCACGGGGTTTCCCGCGGCTTCATAGAGGACCGCGAGCATGGCCTCGTCGTGATCAAGCAGATCAATCACCCGGCGTTCGTCAATCGCCTTCCGCATCAAGTCGTATTCGGACTGCATCCTGTCGCAGTCCTGGGCGGTGACCTTCTCAGTGCCGAGGCGTGCTGCCTCAGTTTCCAGGAGCCGTCGGACGTCGTAGACATGGATCAGTTCTTCGAAGGTCAGGCTCTTGACCACCGCCCCCTTGTGCGGCTGGCGTTCGGCCAACCCGGTCTCCTCCAGGCGCCGGATAGCCTCGCGCACGGGCATCACGCTGGTTCCCACCTGCTCAGCGAGGTCTCGCACCTTTAGCCGCGACCCGGCCGGCAGGTCCCCACTGAGGATCGCCGCATGAATCATCCCGTAGACCTGGTCGGTCAGAAGGGTGGGCTCGGCGCGCTGGGATATGACCACAGATCAAATATACGGCCCTCACGGCAATCGACGCGGTGACGACTCATCAGCTGGACAGTCCCGTTCGGAAAATCTCACCGCAGGCCTTGTGTGATCTGTGATCACATTTTATAGTGGTTTGAGTCACACGGCTTTGCGCAGGCAAGCCCTTCCATGGGGTGGCGCCAATAGCCGCTCCCAGGGCGGTCACAAAACCAACCAACAGCAAGGAACGGGAATCATGAAAGACGTAGTCATCGTCGGTGCCGGACTCGCCGGCCTCTCGGCAGCTTGGCGGCTCCGGCACTGGGACACGGTTGTCCTGGAATCCGGAGACCGCGTGGGTGGACGGCTCCGCTCCGAACGCCGGGGTGACTACTGGCTGAACTGGGGCGGGCACGTTTTCGCCGGCGCCGGATCCTCCACGGACGCGCTGCTCAATGAGGTCGGCGTGATGGCGGTCCAGATCCCGGGGTCGCTGCAGGGCCTGTCGATGAACGGGAAGTTCATCAAGAAGGGGCACATTGCCACCTACCCGTTCCGCATCCCCATGTCGTTTTCCTCCCGGGTGGACACCATGCGTGCCGGTCTAAAGGTGGTCAGTGGAGTGGCCAAGTACACCGGCGTGGTGCGCAAGCGTGCGGGCGAATCCGGTGCCATGCGGCAGCAGCGCATTTACGACTTTGAGAACAGCACCTCTTTCCAGGACTTCATCGGCAACCTGTCCGAGGACGCCGCCGCCCTATTCAAGACCACCGTCACCCGCTCAGCCGGCGACATGGACGAGATCTCCGCCGGCGCCGGCATCGGCTACTTCAGCCTGGTCCTCGGATTTGGCCAGGGCCTTAGTCAGGGCATCGTGGGCGGCCCGTCCACGCTGACCGAATCGATCGCAGCTGCCATGGGGGACCGCATCCAGCTCGGGGCAGCCGTCCAGGAAGTAGTCCACAAGAAGGATTCCGTCGTGGTCCGGTACCGCCAGGACGGCGCCGACCGCGAGGTTGAAGCCCGCACGGTGGTTCTCGCCACCACCGCCGATGTGTCGCACAAGATTGGCGTGGACCTTCCCGAGGACCTGCGCGGGGCACTCAGCCAGATCAAGTACGGCCCCCACGTCAGCACCGCGTTCCTGACCAACGAGACAACCGCCAAGCCGTGGGATGACATCTACGCCATCGCAGCACCGAAGCGCTCGTTCGCGATCGCCCTGAACCAGGCGAGCATCGTCCGCGGGACCGAGTCCGTCCGCAAGCCCGGCGGCAGCTTCATGACCTTCTCCCCGGCAAGTCTGGGCAAGGCCCTGCTGGAAAAGCCCGAGGAAGAAGTCATCAAGACCCACCTCACAGACCTCGACCAGGTCCTTGGCCACGGCTTCGCCGACAGCGTAGTGGAAGCCAAGGTCGACCGGTGGAAGAACGCTTCCCCATACTGCTTCCCGGGCCGGGCCAAGATTCAGTCCACCCTGATGAGGGGCGCGGACCGCGTCTTCCTGGCAGGCGACTACCTGGGAACCCTGTACACCGAAAGCTCCATCACCACCGGCTTCTCCGCAGCCCAGGAAGCAGCCAGCGTACTGGCCACCCACCGCCAGGGCCAGCCTCATTCCGGCCTGTCCGTCGTCGCCTGACCATCCATCCCCTGACTACATCCCACGAACTTAAGTAAGGAATCCTCCATGACCAGCAACCTCCGTGGTGTCCTCACCGCACTCTCCACGCCCTTCAACCAGGACGAAACCATCGACGTCGAAACCCTCCGGAAGATCGTTGACCGCTCCATCGAGGCCGGCGTCGACGGCGTTGTCGCCGCCGGATCTACCGGTGAAGTCGGCGCGCTGTCCTCAGAAGAGCGGCTGCTCCTGATCGAAACCGTCATCAACCAGGCCAACGGACGCGTCCCGGTCATCGCCAACACCGGCGCCACCACCACCGCCGAGGCCATCCGGCTGTCCCAGGCAGCCGAGAAGCTGGGCGCCGACGTGCTGATGCTCATCACGCCCTACTACGAACCGCTCTCACTGGAAGAGACGGTCACCTACATCAAGGACGTCGCCGCCTCCGTCAAGATACCGGTGATGCTCTACAACATCCCGCCGGTCACCGGCATCAACCTGGACCCCGCCACCGTGCGTGCACTGGCCGAAGAAGTGGAGAACATCCGTTACATCAAGGACTCCAGCGCCAACTGGGAACAGGCGCTGCAGCTGATCCACCACCACAGCGATGTCATCGGTACCTTCATCGGCTGGGACGTCTACCTCTACAGCGCCCTGGTCGAAGGCGCGGCCGGCGTCATGGCAGGCACCGCCAATGTTGTCCCCGACGAAATCGTCGCCGTCAGCCGGAAAATCGCCGAAGGCGACCTCGCCGGTGCGCTGGAGCTGTGGAAGAAGGTGTACCCGGTCATCGACGCCCTCCTCTCCGTGCCATTCATCCCGGCCGTCAAGGCAGGCCTGACCCGGCAGGGCATCGCGGCCGGCTCCCCGCGCCGCCCCACCGCCGACCTGAACGCCGACGACCTGGCCCGTGTCCAGCAGGCCGTGTCCGCCCTCTACCAGAACGTGGGCTAAGACCATGACGACAGAAACTGCACTGTTCACCGTCATCCGGGCGGACTCGACACCGGCGCCTTCACTTCCTCCGTTCGGTCAGTTCATCGGCGGGAAGTTCATCCCCTCCACGTCCACCTCCACGGTGGACATCGTCAACCCGGCCACGGAGGAAGTCCTGGCGCAGGTACCCGCCGGCACCGCCGAGGACGTGGACGCCGCCGTGGCAGCCGCCGCCGCGGCCAAGGACGCCTGGGCGGCAACGACGCCCCGGGACCGCGCCGCTGTCCTGCTGAAGATCGCGGACATCATCGAGGCCAACCGGGAGCTGTTCGAAACCCTCGAAGCCGCCAACACCGGCAAACCCCCGGCCGTGGCGGAAGACGACATCTCCAGCGCCATCGACACCTTCCGGTTCTCCGCCGGCGCGGCCCGGGCCTACAGCACCCTCGGCGCCGACGACTACGCCGAAAACCACACCTCGGTGATCCACCGCGAACCGGTCGGCGTCGTCGGCGTCATCACACCGTGGAACTATCCGCTGCTGATGGCCGCGTGGAAGGTCGCCCCGGTCCTCGGCGCAGGCAACACCTTGGTCCTCAAGCCCTCTGAGCAGACGCCGCTGACCACCCTCAAACTGGCCGAGCTCATCGCCGGCGAGGTTCCCGCCGGCGTGGTGAACATCGTCACCGGCCCCGGCCGCGTGGTGGGCAACCGCCTCTCCGAGCACCCCGACGTGGACCTCGTCGCCATCACCGGCAGCGTGGGCAGCGGCCAGAAGGTCGCCGCCGCAGCAGCCGGTTCCGTCAAGCGGGTCCACCTCGAGCTGGGCGGCAAGGCACCCGTCGTCGTCTTCGCCGACGCCGACCTCGAGGCCGCCGCGAAGGGCGTCCGCAGCGCCGGGTTCTGGAACGGCGGGCAGGAATGCGGCGCGGCATGCCGCGTCCTGGTCCACGAATCGGTGGCCGAAAAGTTCACCGAACTGCTCGTCCGGGAAATCAGCGAAATCACCGTCGGCACCCCCGGCGCCGGCGACGCCGAAATCGGCTCCATGATCTCCAAGGCCCACTACGAGCGGGTCCTCGCAGCACTCGACGACATCCGCAAGGACGGCCTGACCATCGCCGTCGGCGGACGCGCCATCGAGGGCCCGGGCTACTTCATCGAGCCCACCGTGGTCACCAACGTCCCGGCCGGTGCCGCGATCACCAGCAACGAGATCTTCGGGCCCGTCGTGTCAGTGGAAACGTTCAGCACCGACGAGGAAGCCGTCACCCGCGCCAACGAGACGATCTACGGCCTGGCCGCCTCCGTATGGACCAGGGATTCCGCCCGGTCGCTGACCGTTCCGCGGAAGCTGGACTTCGGCACCGTCTGGGTCAACTCCCACCTGGTCATCGCGACCGAAATGCCTTGGGGCGGCTTCAAGGGTTCCGGCTACGGCCGGGACCTCTCCAGCTACGCCCTGGACGACTTCTCCCGCACCAAGCACGTCATGTACAACCGCGGCTGATTTCCCGTCCCGGCCATCCGTCAGTACCTGGGCACCGGCTCAGCCCCAAGCAGCGCCGGCGCCCAGGTACCACCCCCCAAACTCAGGGGGATCCGGAGCTTCTTCTCACGCCCCGCCCATCAGCACCGCTCAGTTTCCCATTGACCGGGAGGTCAAAATGCCCGTCGGCCAGCTTCTCAATGTCGCGAATCAGGCGAAAACCATCCCGTCCATCCCAGCCCGCCAGGAGTGACGCCATGTCATCCATGAAGAACACAACCTCCCACCGGAGCCTCGCCTCAACGCCGAGCAAACGACGCTTCCTGATCAGAATGGTCGCAGTCCTTATCGGCGGGATGTTCCTGGACGGCTACGTCCTGGGCATCATCGGACCAGTATCCGGGACGATGGCCAAAGACCTGCAGCTCACCGTGGTCTGGCAAGGACTCATCGCTGCAGCAGCCCTCATCGGCATTTTGATCGGTTCACCTCTGGGCGGCTGGGTCTCCGATAAATGGGGCCGCAAGCCGATCTTTATGTTCGACATCGCCCTGTTCGCGATCGCCTCAGGCATGCAATTTTTCATCGACTCACCCGTCTGGCTGCTCGTGGTCCGGCTGCTGATGGGTATCGCGATCGGCACTGAGTACGCCGTCGGCTGGCCCCTGATGGCAGAGTTCTCACCCGCGCACCTGCGCGGACGGCTCATGGGTGCCATGGGAATCGCCTGGTACGCCGGGTTCATGATCGCATTCCTGATCGGCCACCTGCTGAATGAATACACCGATCTGAGCTGGCACTTTATCCTCGGGACCAGCACGTTCATCGCCGTGGCCCTGTTCCTGGGCCGGCTCGGCATGCCCGAATCGCCGCGCTGGCTCTGGAGCGTAGGCCGCAAGGACGAAGCGCGCGCCCTCGCCTACAAGTACATGCCGGAGGACGCGCTTGACGACGTCCAGCATGAGGACGTCCGCAAGGGCAGCTTCGGCATGCTGTTCTCCAGACAGTACTGGCGCTCGACGCTTTTCATCTCCGGGTTCTGGTTCTGCGCCGTGACCCCGTACTTTGCCATCGCCACCTTCGCTGACAGCGTTCTGGACCAGTACGGTCTCGCCGGCGGCCTCGCCGGCGGCGTCGGCCTCTCCGCCATCGCCCTGGCCGGCGTGGTCATCACGTTCCTGCTCATTGATAAAGTCGGCCGCCGGGTACTGACCGTACCAACCCAGTGGCTGTGCGCCGTCGTCCTCGCCGTCATCGGCCTGTGGACGGGTGCCCCGGCACCCGTAGTGCTCGTCCTGTTCCTGATCTTCTCGTTCTTCAACGCCGGGTACAACACCTTGACGAACGTCTACCCCGGAGAGGTCCTCCCCACCGAGATCCGGGGGATCGGAACCGGTTTCGCGGCTGCCGTCAGCCGCGTCGGAGCAGGTATCGGCACGTTCCTGATGCCACTGTCGATGGAGAACTTCGGGCCCGGCCCGACCATGCTGATCGCGGCCTTTGTCGCCCTGGCCGGCGCCGCACTGTCCCAGTGGCTCGCCCCGGAAACGAAAGGCAAAACGCTCACCGAAGCGGCCGCCGGGTACTCACACTAGCAACACCGCCTTGCCACCGGGGAAGGCTCCCCGTGTGCCATCCACCACAACCAGAACATGGTGCCGGACGTTTCAGTCCGGCACCATTTCCACACTCCAGGCGTAACTTCGCTGACCAGCCGGATCACAGAAACGCTGCAGGAGCTGGGCCCGGGCTTTTCGTTCGTCGGCCTCCAGCCCTCTTAGACGTGGGATTGAGTTCTAAGGCCTTCCCAGACAAACGTCAAGAGCTACAGGTCTTTTCGCCAGGTTGGGGCCTGTACCGCGCATCAGGTGCAGCCGGCAGTTGATTCCCTTCGACCTCGCCTTGGTTGGTCGTGGCTGAGTCCTGTTGATGCCTGGACCACGAACAGACGTTGTCCTATGGTTGGGGCATCAACGGTCGATGGCCGGGTGGAGCTCCACCCGGGAGGTGCATCATGGGTATCGTTTCATCCGGTTTCCGTGGACGGCGGTCCGAGAATCCTGCACTGCCTCCTGGGCAGCATGAGACGCAGGACTTTCCCGTCCTCACCGCCGGGCCTGCTCCGCTTATCTCCGTTGACGAATGGGAGTTTTTCATCAGCGTGGAGAGCGGCCAGCGGCTCTCCTGGTCCTGGAACGAATTCATGGCCTTGCCGCAGGAGAAAATCACTCAAGACATTCACTGCGTGACCAGTTGGTCAAAACTGGGAACGGTGTGGCGTGGGGTTTCATTGGACACGCTCTTTGAAAACGTCGAAACGACCAGCGACTTCGCCACGGCGCATTCCTTTGGCGGGTACACAACGAATGTTCCGCTGTGGGATCTCTTGGACGGCAAGGCCTGGGTGGTGTGGGAATACGATGGACAACCGCTTGCACGGGCCCACGGCGGACCGGCACGGCTTCTGGTGCCGCATTTGTATTTCTGGAAGAGCGCCAAGTGGATTCACGGCGTGGAACTGACACGGGAAGACATACCGGGATTCTGGGAGTCGAATGGCTACCACCTTCACGGCAATCCGTGGCGCGAGGAGCGGTACTCGTGAGGCAGATGCCGTGAGCACCGCATGGCATGTCGCCGAGGTGGTTGGCGGGGTCGAGGAAAGCCCCACGGCCCGCACGATTCGGCTGCGCGTGGATGGCTTGATGGGACATCTGGCCGGTCAGCACATTGACATTCGTCTTACCGCCGATGACGGGTACGCCGCGATCCGTTCCTACTCGGTGGCGTCCGCGGGATCGGATGAGCATCTGGAAATCACTGTTGACGAGCTGCCCGACGGCGAAGTGTCGCCTTACCTTGTCCGTGACCTGGCGGTCGGGGATCGGTTGGAAATCAGGGGACCGGTGGGCGGCTGGTTTGTGTGGCGGCCGAGCAATGAGAACCGGGTGCAGCTGATCGGGGGAGGGTCAGGTGTGGTGCCACTGATGTCGATGATCCGGGCCCATCAGGCTTCCACTAATGCGGCCCCGTTCCGGTTGCTTTATTCCTTGAAGTCGCCCGAGACGTCGCTGTACCGGGAAGAGCTGCGCCGATTGGATCGGGAATCGGCCAAGTTGATGGTCGACTACGTCTATACGCGTTCGACGCCGGAAGGCTGGCCGGTCGCGCCGGCGCGGGTTACGTCGGATACCCTTTTGGGCAAGATCTTCCCAGCCGAGGAGAATCCGGATGTGTTTGTCTGCGGCCAAACGGTTTTCGTGGAGACTGTTGCGGACTGGCTTGTGACGGCCGGCTATTCGCCGGGGTCGATAAAGACTGAACGGTTTGGCGGGACGGGAGGTATCCGGTGAACGGCGCCGACGACTTCGCTGCCTCCGAAGATCAGGATATTGCAGCATCAGCCCACGACCCGGTCCCCCACGTGGACGGCAATGCCGCAGCCGGCGCCCTGTCCGAAGTGTTCCGCATCGACATCATCGCAGCGCTCGGACGCTGCCTGCATTGCGGCTCAGTCAGGGCCTTCGGCGAAGCCATGGTCTTCACCGATGCGCCCGGTATCGTGGTGCGGTGCCGTGACTGCCAGGGTGTGCTGCTGAGATTGGTGGAGACACCAACCCACTATTGGTTGGACCTGAGCGGCCTCAGCTATCTGCAGATCGACCGCGGGGAGTAGGGCCCCGGGGGCAGCCCTGTTACCCGGCCGCCTTGCGGGACTGGGCGCGGGCCTCGATCACCTTCACGGTGTTGTGGAAGGCCTTCACGAGGACGCTCTTGCCGATGCTTGCGACAACAGCTTCCAGTAGCCGTCCGCGCAGGTTCTTACCTTCCCGGACTGCGGTGTAGTCCACGCTGGTCGTGCCGTCCTGGTTCACGCTGAGGTCGTAGGTGTGGCCGGAGTTTCGGCCCCATGCGTTCGAATCGGTGGTGGTAAGTACGACGTGGGCCGGGTTCGACCAGTCGTAGTGCAGCCGTTCCCAGACTCCGCTGGAGCCCTCGGTCACGTCGGCCTGGGTTTTCCCGCGGTCGTGAACCTGCAGGTACTTGTCGGCGCTGTTCCCGAAGAGCTCTGCACGCCCGGGGCCGAAGTCGGTCAGGGCGGCGATGAACTGTTCGGGAGTTGCGCTCGTGGTCGCTTGCAGCTTGATGGTGGTCATTTTTTTCCTTATTCTTTCTCAATGCGGCTCCGGGGTCTGCCGGCGGCATTTGCGTGGCTGCCGATCTCAGCGCCCGCGCTTGCAGAGGATCGTCCCGCGTCAGTGTTGTTCGAGGAGTTGCTGGCCGCCGTCGATGTCGTACGTCGCCCCGGTCAGGGCTGTGTTGGTCATGAGGTGCACGGCCAGCGCTGCAACATCGGCCGGTCCAACGACGCGGCCGATCGGCAAGGTGGTGCGGAGCTGGCTGCGGCGCTCGTCGAGGCCAGCGCCGAGGAGCGAGGCGGACAGGGGTGTGTCGACGAAGCCTGCGGCGATCACGTTCACCCGGACGGGCGCGATCTCCAGGGCCAGGTTGGCTGCCAGAGCGGGAAGCGCGGCGGTGACGGCCGAGATGATCGCAAACCCTGGCCCCGGACGGCGGCCCCCGGTCCCGCTCATGAACAGCAAGGTCCCTCCTGGCCGGACTCTGCCCGCGGAGTAGCGGGCGACGCCGAGCATTAGCATCGCGGATGCCGCCAGGGCGTGGCGCGCCTGGTCGAAGTCCATGTCGGCAAGGGGTGCGTAGTAAGGGCGCCCGGCGGTGACCATGACGTGGTCCACCAGTCCCGGGAGATGTTCAAATAACCCGGCGAGGGCGCCCTGGTCGTTGGCGTCGAATGCCGCTGTGTCCAGGGCTCCGAGCTCGTGTGCCGCGTCCTGGAGTCTCGCGGCGTCACGGCCGGCGAGTATGACCTCCGCGCCTGCGGCCTTGGCACGCCGTGCGGTTTCCAAACCGATGCCGGCGCTTCCGCCGATCACCACCACGGTTTGCCCCGGCAATCCCGGCTCGCGCGGGGACGGCGGGCCGGCGGCTTCGCTGCTCATCGGATCACCTCCCGTCAGTCCGCCGCGGACGGTCCCGCGCCGACCGGCGTGGATGCGGCCGCGATCTGCCCGCGGAGTGCCTTCAGCGCGGGGACGTAAATTTCCGAGAATGTCGGGAACGGCTGGATCGTGTCGTTCAGGATATCGAGCGGGACACGGGCCCGGATGGCCAGGGTGGCCTGCTGCAGCCACTCGCCGGCCTCGGGGCCGAGCGCATATGCGCCGGTCAGTCGTTCGCCATCGCTGATGAGCGTGAGGAAGCCGTTGCTTTCGGCGTAGGCACGCGTATAGGTCGCCGTCTTGGACACCTGGGAGACAGGCACGCTCGCGCTGAAGCGGCCCTCGGCCGCGCCCACGGCCGCTGCCTGGGGGTCGGTGTAGGTGACCCGCGGAACGGCGTCGTAGTTTGCTTCCCGCGGTTCCCCGAGAATGTTCGCCGCGACGACATCTCCCTGGTACTTGCCGACGTGGGTCAGTGGCCAGATTCCGGTGACGTCGCCGATCGCCCACACCCCGTCGGTGACGCGCAGGTGCGCATCGACAGGTATTCCGTGGGTGTCGGGCTCGATGCCGATGGTTTCCAGGCCGATGCCGCGGACCCGGGGTCGCCTGCCCGTGGCCACGAGCAACCGGT
This sequence comes from Arthrobacter sp. NPDC058097, assembly GCF_042884885.1. Taxonomy (NCBI): domain Bacteria; kingdom Bacillati; phylum Actinomycetota; class Actinomycetes; order Micrococcales; family Micrococcaceae; genus Arthrobacter; species Arthrobacter sp. NPDC058097. Next base: position 652,920 of record NZ_JBHVSZ010000001.1, on the reverse strand, counting down.
CACCGCGCAGTTCGCGCCCGTCGTCGAGGGCCAGGACGAAGTCTTCGCCGTCGCGCCGGGCAGCGGAGGTGCTGGCGGACAGGACGAGTTCGATGCCTTCGTTGTGGAAAACGTCGCCGAGTGCCTTGCCCAGGGGCGCCGGTTCCCGTCCGAGGACGTGATCGGACCGGTCGATGAGGGCCACCTCGCCACCGAGCCGGTGCACGGCCTGGGCTATTTCGACGCCGACCGGGCCGCTACCGAGGATGAGCAGGCGGCGGGGGACGGCTTTCATGGAGGTCGCCTCGCGGCTGGTCCACACCCCCTCGAGTTCGCGCAGGCCAGGGACCGGGGGGATGACGGGATCGGCGCCGTTGGCGAGGACCACGTGGCGGGCGCTGTGCCGGACGCCGTCGACCTCGACGACGCCGGGACCGGCGAGGCTGCCGGTGCCGCGCAGCAGGTCGATGCCGTTATCGGCCAGCCAGCGTTCCTGTCCGGCATCGGAGTAATCCGAGACCATGAAGTCGCGCCAGGCAAGTGCGGCCTTGGCGTCGACCTCGGCGGTGGCGGCTGCCTCGCGGGCCGCATGGACCGCCTCCCCGGGTCGCAGCAGCGTCTTGGACGGGATGCACGCCCAGTACGAACACTCCCCGCCCACCAGTTCCCGTTCCACCACTGCCACGTGCAGCCCGCCCTCGGCGAGGGCGCCCACGCAGTGCTCGCCCGGCGAACCGCCGCCGATGACGATCACGTCGTAGTCGCTGTTCATGTCGGCAATTCCTCACCGGCATGCTCGCGCACCATGTAGAGCGCGTACCAGTCGGGCCAGTTCGGATCTTCTTGGCCTGTGCGTTCTTCGTGCTTGCCGTGGGCTTCCGCGGCCCGCCTCAGGGCTTCGGCAAGCTCGGCCGCGGATTCGTAGGTCGTGGCCATCAGTCTCTCCTTTCAGTGCTCAGCGTTCAGCGGCCCGGGAGCCGTGTTTTGATCTCTTGGAGGATCCAGCCGTTGCCGTCCGGATCGCTGAACGATGCGAACGAGCCGTAATCCCGGTGTCCCTCGGCCGGGCCTTCCAGGCGTCCTTCGTTTCCGGCATGGTGAAAGACACCGGTGCGGTCGTGGAACGCCTCGCTGACCTCGACCCCGCGCGCGATGAGGTCGGCCCGGGCCTCGTTGATGTCATACACCGCCAGGTGCAGCCCCTGCAGCGAGCCCGGCGCCGCTGAGGTGACTCCCTCACCAAAGATGATCGAGCAGCCCGAACCCGGGGGCGTGAACTGCATCAGCCGGTAGCCGTCCTCGACGGCCGCTTCGGCGTCGGACCGCCACCCCAGCCCCGCGTAGAAGTGCTTGGCCCGCTCAAGGTCGGAGACCGGCACGACAACGACCTCGAGCCTGAACTCCCCGGGCCTCACCGGGGGGCTGCCCGCCACACTTTGTTTGCTTTCCTCGACAGTACTCATCGCGGCCTCCTCAGTCGGGCGCGCCATGAAAGGGCGGCACCGGACTCACCGGCGACCCGGGAAGGCATACCTGCGGCGGGCACCAGCCCAATGCAGCAGGGCTTGCGTTGCGGGGGTCGCCATGCGCTCTTCCTTGTCGCCCCCCAGCCGTTCTTCGGCCAGGGACGCTGCCCTCGGGACCCCACAGTGGCCTCATCCCGGGCGGAAGTCAAGGGGGCAACCTAACGGTCGGACGCAGGGGGGAGCGCCTGGCCTGACCCTCGTGACGGGCAACGCCGCTGCAGCCATCCAGCCAGCACCGTCCCCTTGTGACTTCCCGCAATCGGGGCAGGAACAGATGCATTAGTCACCGGGGGCCAGCCAGGTCCCGAACCGCGGCCAAGGGCTGAACTTTCCGGCGGGCCCTGGCCGGATCCTCGGAATCGGGGGCATGTTCACCGAGGAACCGATTGACATGACGTCCGCGCTGAGCTTCAACGTTTTCGACGCACCGGAGAGCCTCTGGCGGAGGACAAACCCCGGCCGTTCGGGCCGCCGATGGCCTGGGACCCGATGACTTCGACGCTGATCTACAGCGAGAACGACGCGGTCCTGGTGGACCCGCTCACTACCGTCGCCGAGGCTGAGGCGCTTGCGGCGTGGGTCAACCTTCACCACCGCAACCTCACCACCCTTTACATCACCCACGGTCACCTCGACCACTTCGGGGGCTTGAGTGTGCTGCTCCGCCGCTTCCCCGGCGCACGCACCATCGCCACGCCGAAGACGATGGAACTGGCGCGCCAACAGCCGGTGGAGTTCTACCACAGGCTCCTTCCCGGCCAGCTGCCAGACTTCAGCGGACTGAAGGAGGAAATCTCCACCTACCAGGAGCTGTTCAATACCATGGGCCGGTTGTACCCGTACTGGGCCGCCCACCAAGCCTGGCTGATGTTCGGCTTGGCCTAAAAGCCCCCACCAGGTATTCACGGCGAGAACGCGGAGGCGTGTGCGCCGGGGCGAAGAAGATTACTGCCGGCCAAGGGGAGCGGATTCCAGACGGGCAGGGCCGCGCAGCCTGGGACCGGCCACGCCGGTCACCCTGATCAAGACATCGGCACCACGACCAAGGTATTAACCTTATCAGGAAGCAATCCCGACCCATATGAGGACAAGATCACTGGCTTGGAACCGGGAAGCGGAGTGCCGCCAGGCGAGACCCCTCCGGCCGAAGCCGCGACAACCGGGCCGGTTGGTCACGATGAGAACGGCACAAAGCAGGGCACCCAGATTCTCTGGATGGCCGCCATCGCCGCAGTGGTCCTAATGTCGCTTTGTCGCTGATGTGCTTTGTCGGTTACATCGTGGGGCCTGAACCGTAGGGGCCACCATGATCTGAAGGGGGCACTTCAGGCGGGTTGCGTGAGCCCAGGCTGCGATCGCCACTAAGCCCAGATCTCAGGGCGCTGGTCGGCCTCCATGTTGCGGGAGCAGCCTGGCCAGGGTGGGGGATGGGCAGAACCCGGAGAGCGGGTTCTGCCCATCAGCCTCTAAATCGTGGCCGTGCTGTTCCGAAGGGCTTCGGAGCACGACGTACAGCAACGGCGGAGCGTGTCCGGGGCTTCCTCTGTTAAACGGTCCCGGCCGGCCCAGCCTTTCGACCCCTTGGTGCCGCGGCGCTAGGGCGTCGAAGGTGTTGGCCCGCGATGCTCCGACGCCGCCCCGGCCGCGAAGCCCCTGAGTTGGAAGCCTGCTGCCAGGAGCAGAACGCCGAACAGGAAGGCGAATGCTGCCAGCAGTCCAAGGAGGCTGAGGATGCCGGCGCCCGGGAGGATGAGGACATAGAGGCCGAACAATGCGGTCACAATGCCGCTGGCCAGCCAGGTCCACCAGGATCTCAACATCTTCTTCGCCTCCAGGGAGAGGGCGATCTGGGTTACGCCCAGAACGAGGGCCCACGCGCCGATCACCACTGCCAGCGACACGGCTGTGGCGCCCGGCCAAATGAAGGCGACGATGCCCGCGAGCACGGACACGATCCCTCCAACGAGTGCCCACGCGGACCGGCGGGGGCGGTCGGAGAAGTAATGGACGATGTTCGCGATTCCATCCACTCCGGCATAGAAGCCGAACAAATAAATCAGGGCCAGGACGGTAACGCCAGGCCAGAGCATCACAGCGATCGCGAAAAGGATGGCGAGGGCGCCGCGGACGAACAGCGCAGTCCCCGCTCCCTCGAACGATCTCTGTGCCGCAAAATCAGACATGATTTCACCTCACGGAGCTACTGAAACTTTTATGTGAACTGGCCGCGCCTGTCAGCGTGGCGGTGGGGGCGACGGCCCGAGCCTTCTCGCCGCGTGCCGACGTCTTGGCACGGCTCTCATCCACCCGAAGAATTGCACGCGCAGTTTCATCTGGGATTTGGTCTCCCATGTCCAGTATTGACCTCGAGGCACAGAAACAATAGAGGCAGGCGCAACGTCCTGCAGCGGCGAACTTCCCCTTGGAGGTGTCCGTCAGACCGGCGGGCGAGGGACTCCAGCGTGGCCAAGGGAATCGGCGAAAAGTTCAATTCCAGCGACGTTCAGGATTTTCCGGGTGCCACGACTAAGCCACGCTCGCGTCGGAATAGAGCCGCATTCCCTTTTTCTAGACAGTGGCTCATGATGCTCTCAGATCCCACCCTGACAGTTTGGGGAAGGAAACCGGGGCGTGGGGCAGTTCGAGAACAGGTGCAATAACCCCAAGAATCCGGAATTGGTGGATTCAGCCTGAAGTGGATGGGTTGCCTACGTCCCATGTTGAAATTTGGGGGTCTGAGAGCAAGCCGGAGCTCCGCCCACAACCCAAATCGTCCCTTGCCAGGCGGCGCTGACGTCAGTTTGGGGTGTGGTTCAGGTTGTCGACGATTACCTCGAACGCTGAAGCGCCGCTGGGTATCCAGGAACTCTCTATCCTGCCAAGGGGCTGTGACGCTTCCTGCCACGGCGGCGTCGATGCCGGGTTCCTGATTCCCGGCGCGGAGACGGCACCGCCAGCAAAGAGCATGGCTGCAACGGTCAGGGCAACCCGCCGCATTGTTGAACGGCCGAGCCGATGCCGCTTTCCTGCGCCGGAACGGATACGAGGATGGCAGCGGCGTTCTTGGATGCCCGGACTGGTGCAGTCTCAGGACCGGGACGCCCATGACGAGTGTTGTGTAGATGGCGAGGACGCCAGTGTGCCGAAGCCGAACCCGGGCAGAGTCTCTAACGTTCGCCGGTATGAAAAGGAACGGGACGAGGGTGCCAAATCCACGCTCTTGAAATCTGAAGGGTGCTGGAGATCAGATGGTCTCAGACAAACCACGCCGGAGGAGGTCGCCTTGACGGTCGCTTTCAATCACACCATCGTCTACGCAACGGATAAGCATCGTTCGGCAAAGTTCTTAGCCAACGTGCTCGGACTGCCAGAACCTCAGGCTATGTGGTCCTTCGTGACGGTGCCGCTTGACCACGGAGTGGCCCTGGATTTCGCCACTGCGGACCGCCCCATCGCCCCGCAGCACTATGCCTTCCTTGTCAGCGAGGAGGATTTCGACGGGATCTTCGCAAGGATCCAGGCCGGGGGTATCCCCTACTGGGCGGATCCGGGACGGTCCCGTCCGCAGCAGATCAACGACAACGGCGGCGGTCGCGGCGTCTATTTCGCGGACCCGGACGGGCATTTCCTTGAGGTGATCACACGGCCGTACGGATCGGGGGCTGCATGAAGTCCCAAGGACGCGTCAGGGCCGCGCTGACAGGACGCAAATCCGCTATTGGGATGCAGGTGTTCCACCGGCGCGGCCCCGGGGTCTAACGGGTTGCCGGCAAAATGCTGAAGCAGCCCGCGTTGGTCACCTTGCAGGTCCGGAGAGGCGACTGCGGTATTAGATGTGCCGTGTGGCGGCTTCTTTGATCAGTGCAGCGACGGCGTCCGGTTGTGAGACGTATACCGAGTGGCTTGCTGCCACCTCGGTAACCGACGAAGCGGCCCGTCCGGCCATCGCGCGTTGGGCTTCCGGCGGGATCATCCGGTCCTCGGTGGTGAGCAGGTACCAGCTGGGTAAATCCCGCCATGCGGGCTTGGTGACCGCGCCTTGGAGGGCTCCGATGCCCCAGGGTACTTGGGAGTCTGCCATGAACGCCGCCTGCCGGGGAGGGACATCGGCTGCGAAGGATTCGGCGAACTTTTTGCGGTCGAGGAAGAGGTATCCGTCCTGGGGCGGGAGAATGGGCGGGACCGGTGCGCCGGGCGGCGGGTCGGCGATGAGTGCGTTTACGGATTCGCCGGCGTCCGGTACGAACGCGGCGATGTAGACCAGGGCGGCGACGTTTTCGTGGTGCCGGCTTCAGTGATGACAACGCCCCCATAGGAGTGCCCGACAAGGACGACGGAGCCGTCGCAGCCGGCGATTGCCCGCCTTGTCACGGCGACGTCGTCTTCCAGGGACACGGTGGGGTGTTGGACGATCCTTACGGTGTAGCCTTCGTCGGTCAGCACGTCGTACACCCCCTGCCAGCCTGACCCGTCGACGAATCCGCCGTGCACCAGCACAACATTCTTTACTGAATTTTCAGACATCGGGCTTTCCCTGCTCTCGAAAGGAATGACAACCGGATGCTAGCGCCGGGCGGCGCCTGCCGCCAGACCCAATTTTGCCCGTTGGGTGGTTCGTTGATCCCGTCGCCGGATGGGTGAGTGGACACAAACAGTGTTGGCTGCCGCGGGTGGTCCCTAGAGTCACGGTGCGTCGGCTCGACCCGCCTGTTCCCGGAGCCTGGCTCAACGGACGGTCCGGGGTCCGTGGGCGTCCGCGCGGCGGCGTGGTCAACTCCGCGGTCACTAATGCAGGTGTTGCTGCCAGTCGGCGGGGACTTTGCCTTCAGGGCCGGGGACCGGCTGGGAGTCGGGGTGCGAGGTGGGCGGGGCCAGCGGGGGCCCGTCGTAGTATTGGCCGGTTTTGATGTCCCAGTACCAGTCCTCGCCAGGTTCGTAGCTGACTATGAAGGTGTGTCCGGACTGGCGGGCGTGTTTGCTTGCGTGCTGGGAGGGTGAGGAGTCGCAGCATCCGATCTGTCCGCAGGCGGCGCAGCGGCGCAAGTGAAACCACCATCCCGGGCCGTTGCCCGAGAGGCATTCCAGGCAGCCTTCCCCGCTGGGTGGCGCCGTAGGGTTGATGTCTGGGATCTGCTCAGCTGCCACGGGACGCTCCTCTTTCCGGCGAGTGCCACATCATTGTCGGCCCTTGCGGGATGTTCCGGAAAGATGCGGGGATTCCAGTGCTGTCCGGTCCCAGCCTGCCAGTTCTGCCGCTGCCTCGTAGATGCTCTGAAAGAATTCCAGCAGCGTTGCGTCGGGGTTCCCTGCTGTCCGCACGGCCGTGTACGGGAGGAGGTATTCCCTCATGGCGCCATCGTAGAACGCGGCTTCCGGTTTCACTGGCCAACCGGTGAAGCCAGCCGGTTCCGGGTAGGCGTAGGCGTAAAAGGAGCCCTCGTCGCTGCCGCCGGGCCAGAACCCGCAGCTGTACACTTCATGGCTGTAGGCGGCCTCCTGCACCCATGCGGGACAGTTGGGCACCCCGCCGGGATGCCTGGGCGCGGGCCGGCCGGAAAAGCGGGTGACGGCCAAGTCCGATCCGCCCCAGAAGAAATGCACCGGGCTGGATTTGCCGGAGAAGCGGGACCGAAACACCTGCATGACCCTTTGTGCCTGCACCAGCACCTGCCAGAACCGGTGTGCAGCGGCCGGATCATATGCGCAGTGCCGCTCGTCGAGGGGAAACGGGATGGCTTCGGGCACCTCCACCGGCCGTGGCCATATTTTCACCTCAACACCGAGTTCATCGAGGGCAGCCATCGTCGCGGCATAGAAGTCGGCAACCGAACGGGGCTTGAGGTAAACCCGTCTCATGTCGCCGTTGGTTTGCCGCAATTCCAGCACGTGGGCAGCGAAATCAAATTCGATTTCCAGGCTGTGCCCTTGCGTGTGCATCAGTGACGTGGTCAGACCGCGGGCGGAGACGTATAGTGTCACCTGCCACCAATGGTTCATCATCGGTTCCAGCGCCAGGCGGATCTTGCCGACGACCTGCGTCCATAAGTGCAGGGTGTCCCGGGTCTCCTGCCATTCCGACAGCGTGAGTTCCGGCCACAGCACTAACTCTGCGTCAGCCATCCGTTATCTCCCTGGAACGGCCACTACGGCGGTCATAATGCGGCGCCGTATCTGGTTCCTTGATTATCCCGCGTTTCCGGTGTTCGCCCGTTCTCGGGATCGCTGGGGGCCGGCGTCGAGGCGTTCCCGTACTGTTACCGCGGACAACGGCGACGGGTGTCCCGGTTCAGTCCCGCGGCTCAGCAGCCTGGTGATCAGCGGCGAACTGTTCGAAGGCGGCAGTGATGGCGGGGAGATCAACGGAGTCCAGGTGGTTGAACACGTGGCGGCGGACGCTCGCCAGATGTGTCGGCCAGGCCGCGCGCAGGCGCTGGAGGCCGGCGTCGGTGAGCACAGCATTGAAGCCCCGGGCGTCTGTCGCGCACCGCTCCCGCCGCACCAGGCCCTGGCCCTCCAGCCGGTTGACGATCCGGGTCATGCCGCTGAGGGACAGGGAAGAGGTGGTGGCCAGATCACTCATCCGCAGCCGCCGGTCGGGGGCCTCGGACAGGTGCATCAGCGCGGAGTACTCGCTCATGGACATGTCCTGCTCGCGCAGCAGGTCGGCGTCGAAGGCCCGCGGGACGGTGATGATCGCCCGCCCCAAAGCGCGCATGAATGCCTCTTCGGCCGCGGTCAGCGGAACGGGAGGCTCCTGCGGCTGGTCTCTCACATTGCCCATAATACTTGCTTGACAAAGCAACGGAACAAGAGTTTGCTTGACGCAGCAAATAAATATCCTGGCTTCAGGCAGGAGGAATGACATGACCAGGATCGGCATTATCCTCGGGAGTACCCGTCCCAACCGTAACGGCGAACAGGTGGCCCGCTGGGTACTGGATATCGCCTCGCGCCGCGCCGACGCCGGATTCGAACTGATCGACCTGCGCGACCACCCGCTGCCGCATCTGAACGAACCGATGCCGCCATCATTCGGCCAGTATCAGCATGAGCACACCAGACGGTGGTCGGCCACGATTGCCGCTTTCGACGGGTTCGTCATCGTCACTCCTGAGTACAACCACGGCATACCCGGCGTGCTCAAAAACGCCCTTGACTACCTGTACGCCGAATGGAACAACAAGGCCATTGGTTTCGTGTCCTACGGCGCGGCAGGGGGAACGCGTGCGGTCGAGCACCTGCGCCAGGTCGCGGCCGAACTCCAGATGGCCGACGTCCGCCAGCAGGTGGTGCTGTCGCTGATCACGGAGTTTGAAAACTTCCGTGTTTTCCGGCCCGGGGACTACAACCTGCCGGCACTGACCACGATGCTCGACCAGGTCATCGCCTGGAGCTCGGCTCTGGCACCGCTGCGGGAGACCCTGAAGGCTGCCTGAGGCAAACCGCCGTTTGGTCGTGACCCTAGCGCCGTGACGGGCGCGGCAAGATGGTCCTCAAACCCTAAAACGGTCAGGCGAGCGTGCCGGCGCCCTGCCGCGGCGGCCGCGGCTTCGGACCGGGCTTTTGCGTGTTGACGCCCCTGGCAGGAGCATCCCACACTTACCATGAGACAAGGAGTCGAATTGTGGGCAGTTCACCGGTTCTGGTTGTCGGCGGCACCGGGTACCTCGGCGGCCAAGTCATCACAGCGCTGCTGGAGCGCGGCAAGCAGGTGCGGGCCCTGGTACGTCCGGAATCAGACGCTGCCCGGCTTGAGGCAGCCGGGGTGGAGATTGTCCGCGGCGACATGATGGATCCCGGATCGCTAGCCCCCGCCGTGCGCGGAGTCGACGCAGTGGTGACGTCCGCCGCAGGCTACACCGGCCACAGCAAGGGCGACACCTCCGACATCGACGTCGTCGGAAACCGCAACCTCATCGACTCCGCCGCGCAGGCCGGTGTCCGCAGGTTTGTCCTCACCAGCATCCTAACCTGCGACCAGACACCCCAGGTCCCGCACTTCTGGCACAAGAAACTCGCCGAAGACCGGCTGGCGGAGAAAGGCGTCGACTTTGTGGCACTGCGCCCCGGGGCCCTGCTGGACCAGATCACCAGTTTCGGAGGAGACCCCTTCGCCCGGGGCAGCATCTCATGGTTGGGCTCTTCCACCGTCCCGTTGACGTTCGTCCTCAGCTCCGAGGTCGCCGCGTACCTCGCCGCGGCCGTCGACGCCGACGTCGCCGCCGGGGAGCGGATCGATATTGGCTGGGACCGTCCCCTCAGCATCCAGGACATCGCCGACATTTCCAGCGACCTCCTCGGCCGGCGGATCACGGCGGGGCCAGGACCGGTCGGCAACTCCGGAACGGCCGAGGCCGCTGACGGCGCCTTCCAGATCCCCCCGGACATGGCCGCCATGCTCGAATGGTTCGAGACGGGCCGCTACGTGGCTAACACGACCCGCCAGGGTGAAGTCTTCTCGGTCCCCACAGCCGAACACTCCATCGCACGGCTCATCACAAGCCTCGGACACCCCATCCACGAATCCCCTTGAACACTGAACGTCTAAGGGAAACGCCTCAGTAAACGAGGGAAGGTGCAAAAGTTGGTCGACCTACCCGGCCGCCAGAGCCAGAGCAGACCTTCATCGTATGTGCCGATCGCTGAGCATGGCCTGATCGGTGACCTGCGGACCGTCGCCCTGGTCGGGATCAACGGCACCATCGACTGGTACTGCTGCCCGTCGTTTGATTCACCCAGCGTCTTCGCCTCGCTCCTTGACACGGACCAAGGCGGCTCGTTCGAGCTTGCAGCCGATGCACCGGCGACGACCAAACAGTTTTACTTCCCGGACACGAACGTCCTGATCACCCGGTTTTTCACCGAACGCGGAGTGGGCGAGATCCAGGACTTCATGCCCGTCACCACCGATTCCGGATCAGAAGAGGCCACCCGGCACCGGCTGATACGGCGGGTCGTGTGCGTCCGGGGGTCGGTCCCCTTCCGGATGCGGCTCGCCCCGCGGTTCGGCTACGCCGCGCAGCAGCACACGGTGCAGCAGCGCGGGGGTGTGGTGCTGTTTGAATCAGCGGATCTGACCCTGGCCCTGAGTACCACGGTCCCGGTGAAGAGCGACGACAAGGATGCTCAGGCGTACTTCACCCTCGCAGAAGGCGAATCGGAAGTCTTCGCCCTCGATCGCGTCGGCGAGGACGTGGCACCGCGCGGATGCCCACGCGGCGAAGCCCAAGAGCAGTTCACCGCCACGGTCGCGTTCTGGCGGCACTGGCTCTCCTCCTCCCGCTACCGCGGCCGGTGGCGGGAGATGGTGCACCGCTCGGCGCTGACGCTCAAGCTGCTGACCTACGCCCCGACCGGGGCGATCGTGGCGGCGCCGACCACGAGCTTGCCCGAGCAGATCGGCGGCGAGCGGAACTGGGACTACCGCTATGTGTGGGTTCGCGACGCCGCCTTCTGCGTCTATGCGCTGCTGCGGCTGGGCTTCACCGGCGAGGCCGAGTCGTTCATTAGTTTCCTGGCCAAGCGCATTAGCCTTCGCACGGACGGGCCGTCCGGGCCGCTGCAGATCATGTATGGCATCGACGGGCGAACCGGCCTGCCCGAACACGAACTGAACCACTTGGCCGGACACCTTGATTCAGCACCGGTGCGGGTCGGAAACGCCGCCACCGGCCAGCTCCAACTCGACATTTACGGTGCCCTCATCGACTCGATTTACCTCTACGACAAGTGGGGACAACCCATCTCGGCGGAACTGTGGGACGATGTGTGCGCCCTGGTGAACTGGGTCTGTGACCACTGGGACCAGCCGGACGAAGGCATCTGGGAAACCCGCGGCGGCCGCAAAAAGTTCCTCTACTCGCGCCTGATGTGCTGGGTGGCCATCGAGCGGGCCATCCGGCTCGCCGTCCACCGCGGCCTGCCCGCCGACATGGCCCACTGGCGCCAGGTCCGCGACGACATCTACCAACGGATCATGCGCCACGGCTGGTCCGCCACCCGGGCCGCTTTCGTCCAGCACGAGGGCGGCGACGTCCTGGACGCCGCCGTTCTGATGATGCCCCTGGCCAAATTCATTTCCCCGACCGACCCGAAGTGGCTCTCCACCCTGGATGCGCTCACCATCGATCTCGTCTCCGACTCGCTGGTTTACCGCTATGACCCGGAAGCCAGCCCCGACGGGCTGCGCGGGCAGGAGGGCACCTTCTCGATCTGCTCGTTTTGGTATGTCGAGGCGCTCACCCGCGCCGGGCGGCTGGACGAGGCCCGGCTGGCTTTCGAAAAGATGCTCACCTACGCCAACCACCTCGGCCTGTACGCAGAACAGGTCAGCCGCACCGGCGAACAACAGGGCAACTTCCCCCAGGCCTTCACCCACCTGGCCCTCATCAGCGCCGCGTTCAACCTCGACCGCACCCTCGGCTAAGAAATGAAGGAAAGGCTCGTCATGGCGTTCCACGAGATGATCGCACCCCAGGAAGCCGCCGACCGGCTGGCCATTCGCGAGCTGATCGACTCCTACGCCCAGTGCGCGGATCGGCGCGACACCCCGGGCCAGACGGCTCTGTTCACCGCCGACACCCGCTTCATCGTGTTCATGGACCCCACAGCCTCCGAGCCTACCCAGGAACTGCACGGACGCGAATCACTAGCCCCGGTATTCGATAACCTCAACACCTACACCGCCACCACCCACTTCAACGGGCAAAGCATCATCTCCCTGGACGGGGACCGGGCGGCCGGAGAAAGCTACTGCCTGGCCCATCACCTCTCGGTCGATGAACACGGGAAGCGCAGCATGATGCTCGCGTCGATCCGCTACCTCGACGAATTCGTCAAACAGCAGGGCCAATGGCTATTCGCCGAACGCCAACTCATGGTCGACTGGACCGAAACGCGGCCATCTAAGCCCTGACCAATCCGCCAGAACCGCAGCCCGGACTCCTGCAGCACCCCACCGAGCGTGGCGTCCTGCCAGGGCGGGGGCACCAACTTCAGTGGCGTGGTCGTCCGCACCGACGCGCTGGCGGAGATTGGTCCCGTCGGGTCGGTCCGCCCCTGGCCGGATCCCGGACCCGTTGCGCTATGTCTTTCTTGGTGTCCTGGTCCGTTCCACGAGGTCGGCTGCCCATGGTCTGATGCCCTGGTGGAATTGCATGCCATTCGGTAGGCCTTTGACTGTGGCGGTTGAACCTGAGATATCGATGGTAATCCGGCTGTTTGCCATGGGCGCGTTGGTGATGTGCAGGTCGCCGTACGATTCGGGGAGTACCGGGTTCAGCCAGAGTCCGCCGTGGCCTACGTCTGCGTAGTAGCCCATCAGGCCCTTGATCAGCTGGATGGGGGTGGTCGCGGCCCAGGCTTGTGGTGAGCATGCCGTGGGATAAGGGACAGGTTCATCGAATTGTTCCCGGCTGAAGCCGCAGAACAGTTCGGGCAGCCGGCCGCCTGAGTACTCTGCGGCCTCGAACAGGGCGGTGGAGATCCGCTGTGCCTGCTCGATGAGGCCGTACCGTAGCAGTCCGGCCGTGATGATCGCGTTGTCGTGCGGCCAGACGGATCCATTGTGGTAGCTGGCGGGGTTGTAGGCGCCCATGTCGCTGGCGAGGGTCCGGACACCCCAGCCGCTGAACATTTCCGGGGACATCAGGCGTTGGGCCACCAAGGCGGCCTTGTCCTGGTCCACGATCCCAGCCAGCAGACACTGCCCCATGTTCGACGCGCAGGCATCGACCGGCCTCTTGTCGCGGTCCAGGGCGATCGCGTAGTAGCCGCGGTCCGGCAGCCAGAACTGTTCGTTGAACCTCTTTTTTAGTTGTGCCGCGAGGTCCCGGTAATGAGCCCCCAGAACCTGGTCGTCGGCGTCGTAGGCCATCCAGGAACGGGCAAGATAGGCGCTGTAGACATACCCCTGGACTTCGCACAGGGCGATGGGCGGTTCGGCCAGGGTGCCGTCAGCGAAGTTGATGCCGTCCCAGGAGTCCTTCCAGCCCTGGTTGATCAGGCCGCGGTCGTTCAGGCGCTCGTACTCGACAAAGCCGTCCCCGTCCTTGTCGCCGTAGTCGCGGATCCATTCCAGGGCCCGGTCGATATGGGGTAAAAGGCTGGTGATGGTTTCTGGCGCGAAACCCCATCGGCAGATTTCGCCGAACAGTGCGACGAACAGGGGAGTGGCATCGATGCTGCCGTAGTAGGCGGATTTGCCACCGAGGGCCAGGCTGCTGGAGACGTCGAACCTCACCTCGTGCAGGATTTTACCTGGCTCTTCTTCAGTCATGACATCAATCACGCGGCCTTGTCGGTCGGCGAGGGTTTGGAGGGTGCCGAAGGCAAGGGAGGGGTCCACGGGCAGTGCCATGAGGGAGGCCCACAGTGAGTCGCGCCCGAAGAGCGCCATGAACCATGGCGCTCCGGCAGCAACCACGACCCGGTCTGGGTGGTCAGGATCTTCGATTCTGAGTGCTCCGAGGTCGTCGTAGCTGCGGCGAAGGGTACGTTCGATCGAAGGGTTCCCGCTCTTCACCACCGGGATCTTCGACACCCAATCCTGGTGGCGGAGATCGCGTGGTGAGAGCTCACCTTCGTTTGGGCGCACGAACGACTGACCTTTGCCGTCACCAGCGCCCGTGGGCACGGCACTCACCGTGGTGCTCCAGTGCCCGTGCGGCTGGACGATGGTGCGAAAGGTCAGGGCTTCGGCAGTTACGGCTGCCGCTTCGGCCGACACGACGACGCCCTTCTCGACGTTCTGCCACATAGACCGGATAACCAGGCAGTCCCCTTGCGCGTCCCGGGCTTGTTCCCACCGCCGCTGGACGCGGGCCTCCTTCACTTCAAAGAGATCAGCGAAGTCGGCATCAACTTGCAAACAGACCACACACTCGGCAGGGGAGGAAGAGAAGTTCCGGACCGTGATCCGTTCCAGGATTCCGGCGCCTACCTCCCGGAGCCGCTCGACGATAAGGGGACTGTCAGCATGACTATCGGGCCGCGAAACGCGGCCGGCAAAAAGCGCCCGGTACGGCTCCTTGGTATGGGCCGCCAGGGGCTCCAGCGGTTCCCCGTTAACAGTCAGATACCACCGCGACAGGATGCGTGTGTCCTCCACGAACACACCATGCGGGGACTCGGGATAGATGTCGCCGTTAGAGGAGGAAATGCAGAACGCTGACCCCTCCACGAGAGTGACCGCGCCGGGACCCAGTGGCCCGGCATCCGTGTCAACATTCCACCCAGCCATCCTGACTCCTCTACGGAAATGACGCCAAGCACAGCGCCTGCCCGAGTCTTGTCCCAGTCCAGCCGCCTGAAACGACGCTACCCCTGCACGGGATCCACTTCCAGCCCCCAACAGGTATAGAGCCGATAGATATCAGCAGCCACGCGACGGCGTTTCTAGGCAACTCGGCATCCGTGGATGCCCGTGGAACGTTCTGCCCGTTCTGCGTCGGGAAACGTACGCTCCACCGGAGGCAACTCGGCCCGGATGCGCTTACGGAATGAGGACGATCTTCCCGTGGGTGTGCCGTAGCTCGAGCTCCTTATAGGCCTCACGGACCTGGTCGAGCGGATAGATCTTCGCGATCGGTAGTTCGAGCTCTCCATGGGCGATGAGTCCGGCGAGTTCGGCGAGGATCGGGACGGCGGGGCCGGCTTCGGCTCCGCCGTGGGTCTGCACCCCGTACTTCGCAGCTGCGGCGTAGTCGGCTATGGTGTCGATCCGTTCGGGCACGACCTCGAGTTCGAGGGCGAGGTCGACATATCCGCCGCCGTGCAGGTCGATGAACGCGTCGACTCCCTGCGGTGCGGCATCCCTTATCCGGTCGCCGACTCCTTCCCCGTAGGCGATGGGGATCGCTCCGTGGCGCTTCAACCAGTCGTGGTTGGTTTCGCTTGCAAGTGCGATGACCGTCGCCCCGGCGCGGTGTGCGAGCTGCACGGCGAGGGATCCGACTCCGCCGGCTGCGCCCGCGATGACGGCCGTGTCGCCTGGCTTCAGGTTCACCGAGCGCACGGCGCCTGTGGCGGTCACGCCCACGACGTACAGGGCGCCTGCGACATCCCAAGGTACTTCGTTCGGCTTGGGTGTGAGGTGCTCGGCGTCGACGACCACCAGCTCGGCCTGTGCTGACCGTCTGTCGCTGAAGCCGATTACTTCGTCGCCGGCTGTGAACCCGACGACGCCTTCGCCAACCTCCTCGACCACCCCGGCGAGGTCGCTGCCCTGGCCCGATGGGAATGTCGAGGGAAAGATGTTCGCTACCGCGCCCGTGCGGATGGATGACTCGCTGATGACGATGCCGGTCGCTTTCACCCGCACGAGCACCTCTCCGCTGCCGGGAACCGGTCGCTCGACGTCCTCGACGCGCAGAACGTCGATTCCGCCGAACTCGTCGTACCTCACTGCCTTCGGCATGACTGTCACCTCTCCTTTCTACCCCTTCGCCGGCCGGCGAAGGTCTCCTCCATCGCCTTGAAGGCGCTCGACCGCCAGACGTCCGCGAAGCCCGCGGACGCCGCATCCGGGAAGATCTCGTCCTCGTCCCGCTCCAGTCCGTCGAGGATTCGCGCCGCGACGTCCGCGGGCGACGGCCTGGCGCCCGGGAAGCCTCGCGTCATGTCCGTGTCGACGGCGCCGACCATGGCGGCGCTGACCCGGATGCCGTCGGCAGCGAGGCTCGTTCTCAGACCCTGTGTGAGTGAGAACGCGGCCGCCTTGGATGCCGAGTAGCCCGGCAGCATGGGAAGGCTTACCCACGAGGCGGTCGACAACACGTTGAGCACCGTGCCGCCAGAGGCGGCCAGCGCCGGTATCAGGGCGCGGGTCAGGTCGTACACGCCCCAGAAGTTCACAGCGAAATGACGCTCCAGCAGCGCCCGGTTGCTCAGGTCGTCCGGTCGCAACGCGACGCCGGCGTTGTTGATGAGGACGTCGAGCGAAGAGACCGCCTCAGTCGCGGCGCGGATTTGCTCACCGTCGATGACGTTGAGAAGCACCGGCACCACCCGCGGGTCCGTGGACGTCGCGGGCTCGCGGAATCCGGCGTATACACGGGTCGCTCCGCGCGCCACCGCTTCTTCGACGAGCGCCCGTCCCAGCCCGCGGCTCGCACCGCTGACGAGCACCGACCCACCCCTGATCTTCGTCATTGCGATGACCGTTCCATGTTCATGTCGCAGGTCGGCCGGCAGCGGCCGAGTCTTTGGCCGCGGGTCGTTTGCCCTGGATGAGGAGGCCAATCATGACGGCCGCGACCGCGAGGATGCCTGCGCTCAGCGCGAACGCGGAGGTGTACCCGTCGGTCGTAACCGAATTTGTGGCGACGTAGCCCGTTGTGACGGAGGTTGCGAAGCCGACCAGGATCGCGGTGCCGAGGGCACCGCCGATCTGCTGCGTCGTGTTCACGAGCGCGGAGGCGACTCCCGCGTCACGATTCGCGACGCCGGTAAGGGCGGTCGACGCCAGTGGCCCGAAGAACAGGCCGAGACCAGCGGCAGTAACGACCTCGGCCGGGACCACCTGCCAGACGTAGGACGAGTCGAGCTCAAATCGGGAGGACAGCACCAGCCCGCCCGCCGCGATCGCGAACCCGGCGGACATCAGTACCCGCGGTCCGACTCGGGGAAGGAGGCGCCCCGAGATCGTCGCCCCGAGGACTACGGCGGCGGTGAACGGGAGGAAGGCAAGGCCCGACTCGAGGGCGGTGTAGCCGAGGATCTGCTGCAGGTAGTACGTGAGGAACAAGAAGACCCCGAACATCCCCACGCCCATCAGCAGGGAGCCGAGATACGACCCGCCCCGGTTGCGGTGGAGCACGACGCGCAGCGGGAGAAGAGGATGCGAGGCCCTGCGCTCGATGAGGACGAAGAGCACGAGCAGGCCGATCCCGCCGAGTAGGAGGGCCAAGGTCGTGGGCGCGCCCCACCCGTCGGTGTTCGCCTTCGTGAACCCGTAGACGAGCGCGGCGAGCCTGGCGGCGGACGCGAGCACGCCGGGGATGTCGTACTTCGTCTCGCCCGCCGCCTTGCTCTCCCGGAGCACGCGGACGGCGGTGGCGGCTGTGACCAGGGCGATCGGCACGTTCACGAACAGAGTCCAGCGCCACGAGGCGTACTCGGTCAGCACGCCACCGACGATCAGGCCGATCGCACTCCCCCCGCCGCCGATGGCCCCATACACGGCGAATGCCCGGGCGCGCGCTGCCCTGCGAGAATGTGACGCTGAGAAGCGACAACGCGGCCGGTGCCAGCAGCGCGGCGAACAGTCCCTGCAGTGCCCGCGCCCCGACGAGCATAGGCTCATTGATCGCGGCTCCGCCGAGCATCGACGCGACCGCGAATCCGATCAGGCCGATAATGAAGGCGCGCTTGCGCCCGGTGAAGTCGGCGATCCGGCCGCCGAGCAGAAGCATCGCGCCGAACGTGAGGGCGTAGGCAGTGATCGCCCACTGCCGGTCGAGGTCGGACATATGCAACGACCGTTGGATGGTCGGAAGCGCGATGTTCACGATCGTCCCGTCGAGCACGATCATGAGCTGCGCGGTGACGATGACGACGAGCACTGCCCAGCGCATGGGAGTTCCCGCCTCAGGACCTCCCGTACCGGCATCCCCGACCGGCGGCGGCACCGGCTGGAGGGATTCAGACGGCGACTGTTGCGGTTGTGACATGCGGGCCTGCTCTCCTGGGAATCAGCGTCGCGTCATCAGGGGAAGGAGGATGTCGTCGGTGAGACGGACGAGATCACCCTCGTCGATTGACCTGCCCTGGACGAAGATTCGCGTGAATAGGACAGCGGGCGCGATCTCGTCGAACAGTCCCGTGTCGGCATCCGCGGCGAGCTCGCCGCGGACGATGGCGCGGTCGTGCATTCGCCGGATGATGTGCTGCCGGTCGTCCAGAATCGACGTACGGACGGCGTCGGCGAGTTCGGGATCGCGCTGCATCACGATCATCACACCGGTCATGATCTGCCCGGCCGGGCCGGTCATGGTGTCAGTCATGGCCCGCAGGATCGCGAGCATGTCGCCGCGGAGGCTGCCGGTGTCGGTCTCCGTCACGAGGTCATCGAGGCGTTCGAATGACCTGATCGCGTGCACGACAAGGTCGGCCTTCCCAGACCAGTGCCGGTAGAGCGTGGCCTTGCTCGCCCTCGCTCTGGAAGCCACGGCATCCAGGCGCATCGCGTCATACCCCGCCTCCGCCAGCACCTCGAGTGTTCCCGCAAGGATGGCGCGCTCACGCGCGGGATCAAGAGCCGGAACCGTCGTTCCGGGGGTAGCAGCTGCCATCATGGTCCCCTCCTTGCGTCTCAATCCAAGGGTACGAAACTGTTCTGTACACCGCTAGGCCATGAGTGATGTTTGTGTGACCCGACGGTGCGGGCGCCGCCCCCGCTTTCCGTGAAGGGAGCATCATGCGGCGGAGCGGTCGTGTTCGACACCTTTCCGGGAGCGGCGATTCGGCAACCGAACCCGGCCTGCCGGTTGTGGGCTGCCATTCCCGTGACTGGATGCGCGAATCTATCTTCTAATGACGTCCCGGCCCAAACGCCGATAGCGGATATTGGTCAAGCAGCCATCGGCCCTGGCCGAGAGAGAACCAGAAGCCCTAGGAGGTCCGCTTCAGGCCGCACCCGTCAAGGCTTCTCGGAGGTCACCTCCCCGTTTGCGTCGGCGTCAGAATGGGGCGAAAATCCCGTTCATTGACAGTCGCGCAATGGTGCTCTCAGAACCCATCCTGACAGTCGGGAGGGGCAAGGACCGGGGTGCGGTGGACCGAGAATCACCGAATAGGCCCAAAGAATCGGAACTCGATGGAAAATTCTCGGGGCAGGGGCTGGCAAAGTCACTTCTCGCGGCTCTCCAAGTATCGGAGAACAAGTCCTGAGCTCCGCCGACAGGCGCATCCTCCTTGGCCAGCCACCCCCATGTCAGCTGGGGTGTAAGCAAACATGGCTCAGCCCGTCATAGTGCCGGCGGTCGTTGCGGACGTTATGGGGCAACGGGGCCTTGGCCCGGATCTGGGCCAAGCCCCGTCGGTGAGCGTATACCTCAGCGCAGTGGTCCTGACCGCTTAGACGAGTACGTCGATTCTCTCGGTGGAGGTTTGGGGCACTTGGCGGCGAAGTTTCATGGCATCGAGCACGCGCTTTTCAGCCAGGGCGTAGGCTGCCTCATGCGGAGTGACCCCCGCGTCGCGGCTCTTGTCCAGGACTGCGGCTGTGTTGGCCCTTAGCTTGTCGGAGATCATTGTGAAGATGTCGGCGGGTTCGACGACGAATGGGGAGTAGCGTGCGGCCATGGAGTGGGCGGCCGCCACGATCCCGCCGGCGTTGGCGATGAAGTCGGGCACCACGATGATTCCCCGTTCGTGCAGTATGCGCCTGGATGTGGGGGAGGTGGGCAGGTTGGCCCCCTCTACGATGAGTCTGGCATTGGTGCTGGCTGCGACGACGTCGTTGATGGTGTCTTCCCGCGCGGCGGGGATGAGGACATCCGCGTCCACATCCAGGGCAGCATCAGCCGGGAGCACGGAACCGTAGTGCTGAACGCAGGCGTCGCCGGTGGCTGCGCGGAGTTCCAAAAGCTTGTCGAGGTCCAAGCCGTTGGGGTCGTGTACGGCGCCGTTGGCTGTGGAGACGGCTACGACGACGGCTCCCAGGTCCCGGAGTCGGGTTGCAGCCGCCTGGCCGACGGCGCCGAAGCCCTGGATTGAGACCCGTGCGTCCTGAAGGCTGATGCCGCGGTTCTGGGCGGCTGCTTCAGCTGCTTCGGCAACGCCGTATCCCGTCACACCGAGCTGGTCGTAGGGGAGCCCGCCCAATGCGCGTGGCAGTCCGGTGGAGGCTCCGCGGTCGCCCAGTTCGTCGAGGAAGAGTGCCGCGTCTTCTTCGGTGAGGCCCATGTCGAGGCCGAAGACGTACTCGGCGGGGACTTCGTTGGCCAGCGTCCTGGCGAAGGCTCGCAGGATGGCTTCCTTGTTCGGGTCGGCCGGGTCTCCGAGGATGCCTGCTTTGGCGCCGCCGTGGAACAGGTCCACTGCGGCCCATTTCCAGGTCATGGTGCGGGCCAGGCGGGCGACTTCCTGGATGGTGAGGCTGAGGCTCATGCGGGTGCCGCCTTTGCCTGTTCCCCGCGCGGTGTTGTCGATGACGAGGACGCCGCGCATGCCGGTTCTGCGGTCGGAGACGACCACGATCTTTTCGGGTCCCCACTGGTCAACGAGTGAGAAAGTGCTGTCGGTCATTTTCGATGCTCCTGTTCTGGAAAGGGTTGGTTCAGGCGACGTGGACGCCGGGAAGGCGTTGCGCGGCTTCGGCGCTGGCGGTTTTGAGGGCTGTTATTGCCCTCTTCACCGCAGGGTTGATGGTGCTGGGCGGGTGCAGGGCCACAACGTGCCTACGTACCTGAAGGTCAGTTACTGTGGCGGTGGCGACGGATCCTGCTGTATGTCCCAGTGCGGGGACCAGGGCCACGCCCAAGCCGGTGGCGACGAATCTTTTGATGACGTCGTAGTCATCGCTTCGGTAGTGCACCGAGGGCTGGAATCCGGCTGCTGCGCAGGCCCTGCGGAGGGACCGGGCGCCTGAGGTCCGTTCACCCGTAGCCACCCAGGTTTCTTTTTCCAGATCGTTGAGGGAGATCTCCGAATCGGTAAAGCGGTGCCCGGGTGGCAGCAACAGGACCAGTTCCTCGTCGAGGAGTGGCTCGGCTCTGAGTGCCTTCGGCCACGTTTGGGGCGCGAGGTCGTAGTGGTAGACGATCGCCAGGTCGAGTTCGCGGTCCAGGAGCAGGGGAATAAGGGTGTCCGGTTCGCCCTCGTCGAGGTCGATGCCCACGTCACCGTGCGTCCGGGCAAAGGTGGCGAGCGAGGACGGAAGAAGCTGTTGGCTGGCCGTGGGAAAGCTGCCGAGCCGGACCTGCCCGTAGTTTCCTTCAGACATTGCCTTCACTTCATCCTCGAAGGAGGCGAAGGCGGCCAGGATGTTTTGGGCGCGTTCGGCGAGGAACCCGGCGGAGGGTGTTGGCCTGATGCCGTGGGCGTCCCGTTCGAAGAGCGTCAGCTTTACTGACCGTTCCAGGCAGGATATTTGCTGCGAGACAGCGGAGCCTGTGTAGCCGAGAGACCGTGCGGCCTCGGCGAATGACCCGGTCCTGATCACAACGAGGAAGGTCCGCAGATGCAGGGGATTGACCATGGTTCCCACTTCGCGCTTGGCCGGTGCTGCCGCTAGACGGCCCGGCCCGGGGTCAGGATCCCCAGGGGGTCGAAAGCCGATTTGATGAGGCGGTGCGCAGCCAACGTCGCAGGGTCGAGTTGCTTGCCGAGGGCTCCCACCTTGAGCGAGCCGATCCCGTGCTCCCCGCTGATGGTGCCGCCCAGGAGGATTGCCTGGTCGGTGATGAGGTCGAGGATGCGCTCTGCTTCTGCGTAGGCTTCGGGCGATTCGTCCGCGATAACGACGGAGGGGTGCAGGTTTCCGTCGCCGGCGTGGGCGAATGATGGGATTTCGACGTTGTTGGCGGCGCCGATCCGTTCAAGGGCGACGAACATGTCGGCGAGCCTGGAGATGGGGACGGCGACATCACACGAGGCGCGTAACCCGCGTGCGTCGAGCGCTTTACCTGACACGCGGCGGGCTTCGAGCAGGACGTCCCCGTCGGCCTGTTCGACGGCGGTGGCGCCGGCCTTGGTGCACAAAGCGGCCGCGACAGAGGCATCGGCTTCGGATAAGGGGGAGATGAACTGGCCCACCAGGATGGCGGCGCCTTCTGTCGACAGGCCTGTCGGGTGGAACTGTTCGACAATCCGAACGCTCGCCCGGTCCATCAGTTCCATGACGTCGGGAACCAGGGAACTGCCCATGATGGCGGCAACGGCTTGGCCGGCTGAAGCAGCTGTCGGAAAGGTCGCGCGGAACGTGACTGCTTTGCCCCCAGGGCGGGGAACCAGGCGCAGGGTTGCGCCGGTGACGATCCCCAAGGTCCCTTCGGAGCCGACGAAAAGGCTGGTGAGGTCGTAGCCGGCTACGTTCTTGCGTGTCCTTGCTCCGGTGGTGATGACGTCTCCGTTGGCCAGGACCACCTCAAGGCCGGCCACGCTGTCGCTGGTGACGCCGTATTTCACGCAGCGCAGGCCTCCGGCGTTGGTGGCGATGTTGCCGCCGATGGTGGATTGGCGGTAGCTCGCCGGGTCCGGGGCGTACATCAGGCCGTACTCGGCGGCAGCGGCGTCAAGGTCGGCGGTGACGACCCCTGCCTGGACCTGCGCGAGGCGGTTGTCCGGGTCGATGCCGGTGATGGTATTCATCCCGGCAAGGGAGATGACCAGTCCGCCTACATAGGCGACGGCTCCTCCGGCCAGGCCGGTCCCGGCACCCCGGACGGAGACCTGGACCTGGTGCCGGGCGGCCCAGTTGACCCCGGCAACGACGTCGTCGGTGGAACGGGCCGTTACTACCGCTGCCGGCAGGCCCGCCGGAACGGCACGTGAAGCGTCCCGGCTGTAGCGGGCGAGGTCGGCCAGGTCGGTCAGTACTTGGGGCCCGAGGTGGTGGCGGAGTTCCTGGACGGTTGTCACGGGTGGTGTCCTTACTGGGTGGGCGGTGCCCTGGAAGTTTGTGAATGGGTTTGTGCAGGCGGCGGCGTGCGGCCGCCGCCTGCACAACTGGCTAGATGAAGGTGACGCCCTGGGCGAGGGGGAGTTGGCCTGAGAAGTTGATGGTGTTGGTGGCCTGGCGCATGTAGGCCTTCCACGAGTCCGAGCCGGATTCGCGTCCGCCGCCGGTTTCCTTTTCACCGCCGAAGGCGCCGCCGATCTCGGCGCCGGACGTGCCGATGTTCACGTTGGCGATGCCGCAGTCCGAACCGCTGGCCGAGAGGAACAGTTCCGCTTCGGTCTGGTCCTGGGTGAAGATGGCAGAGGACAGGCCCTGCGGGACGGCGTTGTGGATCGCGATGACCTCTTCGAGGGTTTCGTAGGTCATGACGTAGAGGATGGGGGCGAACGTTTCGTCATGGACGACGGCGGTCTGGCCGGGCATGCGGACGACGGCCGGTTCCACGTAGAAGGCTTCCGGGTGCTCCTCCGCCAGGACGCGGTTGCCGCCCTGGACGATTTCGCCGCCTTCGGCGACCGCCTGGGCCAAGGCATCCTGCTGCGCCTTGAAGCTGCCGGCATTGATGAGCGGTCCCACGAGCGTTCCCTCCTGGGTGGGGCTGCCGATGTTCAGGGTGCGGTAGGCCTCGACGATCCGCGGGATCAGGGTCTCGGCGATCGAGGAGTGCACGAAGAGCCGGCGCAGTGAGGTGCAGCGCTGGCCGGCCGTGCCGGCGGCGGCAAAGACGATGCCGCGAAGGGCCAGGTCCAGGTCCGCGGAGGGGGCCACGATGGCGCCATTATTGCCGCCGAGTTCCAGCAGGGCACGACCGAACCGCCTGGCGATGGTCGGGGCAATCTCCTGGCCCATGCGGACCGAGCCGGTGGCGGAGACAAGGGCGATGCGCGGATCCTCCACAAGCTTCTGGCCGCCGGTGCGGTCGGTCAGCAGCAGGTGGTGGATCCCGGCGGGTGCCCCCACGTCCTTGACGGCGCGGGCGAGGAGGGTGTCGACGGCGAGGGCGGACAGGCGAGTGGCGTCGGCGGGCTTCCACACCAGGGTGTCTCCGGCGACGAGGGCGAGGGCGGCGTTCCAGGCGAACACTGCCACCGGAAAGTTGAAGGCGGAGATGATGCCGACGACGCCGAGCGGGTGCCAAGTCTCTGCCAGCCGGTGCCCGGGTCGTTCCGAGGGCATGGTCTTGCCGTAGAGCTGGCGGGACTGGCCGACCGCGAGGTCGGCAATGTCGATCATTTCCTGTACCTCGCCGAGGGCCTCGGAGCGGATCTTGCCCACTTCGGCGGTGATGAGGGCTGCCACGTCCTCCTTGTGTTCGGTGAGCAGCTGGCCCCAGCGCTTGACCAAGGCGCCGCGGACGGGGGCGGGAACGTTGCGCCAGGTCTTGAACGCTTCGGCGGCGGTGGAGATGGCTGCCTCGATATCGTCGTCGCTGTGGACTGCGGTGGAAAGGATGACTTCACCGGTGATGGGCGTACGGGTTTCGCGCGGGCCTGCCAGGAGGGCCGGGTCCACGCCGATGGCCTGAAGGCTCTTGCGGACTTCAGCGGTGATTTCGGACGTGGCCGGCAGGGCGGGGGCAATGGTGGTCATGGGGGACTTCCTTCGGGTTGGAGAGTTAGTGCTGAAACGGGAGATCGGTAATGGTGACGCCGAGGGCGCGCTCGGCCTGCACCAGGGACGTGGACCGTTGTGCTGAGTACAGCTCGTGGGGGTCATGGATCCGCCGACCCAGGACTTCGGACAGACGGTTGATGTCGTAGGAAGTGCCTGCCTGCCCGTCATCACGGGACCCGTCGTCGGTCAGGTTTGATTGGAAGATTCCCGCTGCTGAACGCGGCAGGAAGTCCTCGTAGACGATGGGTTCCGGGACCAGGGCGCCTGTCTCGACGAGCTCCCGCAGAGTCGCGGAACCCGTGCGGGGGGCCGCCGCGGGGTTTGCGGGGCGGTAGGTGAAGTAGGCCAGGTCCTGCAGAGCCAGTTCCCGCTCGGTGTCCGGAAGGTGCTTCCGCCAGACCTGCTCCGCGATTTCGGCGCGGGTTCTCCCGGCAGGGCTGGCGGCCAGCCAGGTGTCCACCTCCGCGACCATCCGGTCGTATAGATTCCGGCCCTTTTCGGTGAGGGCAATGCCGCGCTGTTCCACTTCACCGAATCGGACCCGCAGCGATCCCGGGCGGATCCCGCCGTCGGCATGACGGAAGGTGCGCTCCTCGGCAAGGGCCCGGAACGAGGTCTGGCGGAGCAGGACATCCGGTCTTTCCCAGTTGGGCGGGCCCTGGATCTCGTCGATCATGGTGATGCCGCGTGCCTGCATCCGGGCGTACAGGTCATCGATGTCCAGCACGCGGGGCGTGAGGTGGTTGATGTGGGTGGAGGGAACGCCGCCGATGTCGGCAGCCACCGCGGAGATGGCTTCCAGTTTGAAGTACCAGTCGTGGTCAACCGGGGTGGGGGAGAGCTTGAAGGAAGCGGTGGCCAGGTCGAGCAGGCGTTCGGCCTCACCTTCGTCCAGTCCGCCTTCCGCGGCGCTCTTGTCGGCCAGGTCGAGCAGCTCGTCCGGGAACAGGGTCCGTGCACCGATGAAGGCCTCCAGCTGGTGCTGTGTCTCTTCGTCAAAGAACCGTCGGTCGTCGTGGGCGAGCATCGAGGTGAAGACGCGGAAGGGGTTCCTGGCCAGTTCCTGCTCGTCGATGGGGCGGAACGCGGTGGAGACGACGGGGACGGAGCTCTTCGAGGCGTCCCGGAGGTCGTAAAAACCCACAGGATTCATGCCGAAGGCGGCGAAGATCCTGGCGACCTGGGCGAGTTCTTTCGGGGATCCGACGCGGATGGCGCCGTGGCGTTCGGCCGTGACCCGCTCAACGCTGCCCAGTCGCTCGGCGTGCTGGCCGTTCCTGCGGATGAAGTCCTCGTTCACCTCCCGGGAGACATCCACCAGTGTGTTGTAGGCGGGAACTTCGTTGCCGTACAGGGTGGCAAGGCGAAGGGCGAACTCTGCCCTCAGCTCCCACAGCTGCAGCTTCGTTGTTGTTGGCATGGGCTTTCCTTTCAAACCTGGTTTCTTCTTTGGGGATGCCAAGTGAGGCCTAGATGATGTGGACTTCCTTCACGCGGGACAGTTCGCCGGCGAAACGGGCGGCACTGAACTGTTCCGGATCCATGAAGGACTCCCGGCCGAGGTACATGTCCCTGACGAGCTCGCCCACGGCCGGCCCCTGCAGGAATCCGTGGCCGGAGAAACCCGTGGCGTACATGAACCCCTCCACGGTGTCGGAGGAACCGATCATGGCGTTATGGTCGGGGGTGTTTTCGTACAGGCCCGCCCAACCGACTTCCAGTTCCTGATGAGCAAGACCCGGTGCCACAATGTCCGCCGCCCGGTTGAAGGCCGGAACCCACTGGTAGTCGAATTCACGGCAGAACCCCGGTTGCTGATCCTGGTTGGAAATGCCCAGCAGCATGCCGTTGAGGTAGTTGTGGAAGTACAGCGTGGTGGAGAGGTCCAACGTGAAGGGGACAGTGGGGAATGCGACATCGCGCTGGGCCGTCATCCCGATCTGCCGCCGGACCGGCTCGATGGGCAGATGGACCCCTGCCATCGCCCCCAGCCTGGTCGACCAGGCCCCGGCGGCGCAGATGACTGTGCCCGTACGGATCGTGCCGCGGTTGGTGTGGACAGCGCGTATGGCGCCGCCGCCGGCGTCGATATCCAGTACCTCGGTGTCCTCGCATACCGTGGCGCCCAGTTCCCGCGCAGCCCCCGCGTAGGCGCGCACCACCTTGGACGGCTCCGCGAACCCGTCCCTGGGCGAGTAGGAGGCTCCGAGCAGGACGCTCGGGTCAAGGAACGGGTTGATCTGCCGGGCTTCCGCCGGTGACACCATGCGGCTGGAGCCGCCCAGCGAGTTCTGGATGTGCGTGCTGGCCTCGACCTCGAACAATTCTGCCTCGGTGCGGCAGAGGAAGAGGTATCCCACCTGCCGGAGTCCGATGTCGGCCCTGAACTTCTCGCCGAAACGCTCGTAGGCCTCCAGGCTGCGCTGCCCGAGCCGGATGTTCCCCGGATCGGAGAACGTCGCCCGGACTCCACCCAATGGCTTTGCCGAGGAGCCGGAACCGAGTGTATTGCGCTCGATAAGGACGGTCTTGCGTACCCCGGCCTCAGCCAGGTGAAAGGCAATGCTGGTGCCCATGATCCCGCCGCCAAGAATAACCACGTCTGCCTCCGCCGGAAGCGGAGCCGCAGGTGACTTGACCAGCGGGACCACATTGTCCACGTGCTTGATCTGCATGTTTTCCTCCCAAAAGCCTGTCTTGGAACAAGCTTGGACGGACACGTGCTTTTAGGTCTATCGATAAATTTTCAACAGATCGTTTAGATTCTCTATATGAAGTGGACGTTTGAGCAGCTGAGGACCTTCAAAGTGGTGGCAGAACTGGGGACCATGACGGCCGCGGCGGAGGCCCTTGGTTTCACTGCCGGTGCTGTGTCCCAGCAGATGTCGGCGCTGCAGGGCAGTATTCGAAGGCCTCTATTTGCCCGGGACGGGCGCAGAGTCACCCTGACGGACGCGGGCCTGACACTGTTGCGCCATGCGGCAGTGCTCCTCGAGGACGAGCGCCGGGCCGCCGCGGCCCTCAGTGGACCCCAGACGCAGCAGCGGGCCGTAGTGTCCGTGGGCGTCTTCGGGTCGGCGGCGGTTTCGGCGATGCAGCCGGCCATCAGCTACCTGCGGAACTCCGCGCCGAACGTTGCCGTCCAGGCGGTCGAAGTCGATGTCGAAACTATGCCCCTGGCAGTCCAGGAGTCCCGGATCGATATCGCCCTGGGGTTGAACTACGGCGATGCGCCGCAGGCCCCCCTGCGCGGGGTGGAGTCCCAAACGCTGCATCAGGAGCCGTTCCTGATGATCGTGCCGCCCACCGAACGGGAACATCTGCGCACAGCCCAGGCGCTGATAGAGCATGCCAACAGCAGTGACTGGATCCTTCCTCCGGTGGACACCTACTTTGGCCGGGCCTGCAGGTTTGCCTGCGCCCGGTCCGGCATCGAACCGAACGTCCAGCACCTCGTGACAGATACAGCTGTCTCGATCGCCCTCGCTGAGTCCGGGATTGGCATCACCCTCGCCACACCCCTCATGATTGGGCTCCGGCCAACGGCCGCTCCGACAGCCGTTCTGCCCGGGGAACCGAGCCGCAGCATCGTGGCCATCGTGCGCTCCTCGGCGCTCGAACGTGGCAGTGTGCGCGCCGTTCGGGACGCGTTGGTACATGCCTTCCGCCCCGGCGCAGGACGGGCTAAAGACCCGCGACCTACCACCGGCTTTAGCCGCTGACGTTTCCCGAGCGAAAGAATCGGTTGCGGCAGGGCCACTACCCCTCGCCCTCGAGTGCTTCCCGTCACAGTTGGCGTTCCTCCATAGTCGTTGAAGCAACAACACGCGGGGGACAAACAATACAAGTCCGGCCGGAAACAGACGGAGGCATGAACGCCCAATGAATTCTGAACCTCAGCTACACAGGAACCTCAAACCACGCCAACTCACCATGATCGCGATCGGCGGGGTCATCGGCGCCGGCCTCTTCGTCGGCTCAGGGGTCGTGATCAACGACGCTGGCCCGGGAGCCTTCCTCAGCTACGGAATCACCGGCGTACTCATGATTCTGGTGATGCGCATGCTCGGCGAAATGGCAACATCCAGCCCATCCACCGGTTCCTTCGCCGACTACGCCCGCCGGGCCCTCGGGGGATGGGCCGGATTTTCAGTGGGCTGGCTGTACTGGTACTTCTGGGTTATCGTCGTCGGCTTCGAGGCCGTGGCGGGCGCGAAGGTCCTCTCCTACTGGATCGACGCCCCGCTGTGGGTCCTCTCGCTCGCACTGATGGTGCTGATGACCTGCACCAACCTGTTCTCCGTTTCCTCCTTCGGAGAATTCGAATTCTGGTTCGCCGGCATCAAAGTGGCCGCAATCATCGTTTTCCTCGTCCTCGGAGGAGCCTTCGTCCTTGGCTTCTGGCCGGGCA
Source organism: Arthrobacter sp. NPDC058097 (assembly GCF_042884885.1). Classification (NCBI taxonomy): domain Bacteria; kingdom Bacillati; phylum Actinomycetota; class Actinomycetes; order Micrococcales; family Micrococcaceae; genus Arthrobacter; species Arthrobacter sp. NPDC058097. The sequence goes on along the minus strand of NZ_JBHVSZ010000001.1, from coordinate 623,768 downwards.
GGGCGATGGACTTCAGCAACCTTGTCAGCCATGACGGCTTCATGCCGCACGGCCCCGGGGCTATCTTCTCGGCCATCGTCGTCGTGATCTTCTCAATGGTCGGCGCGGAAGTCGCCACCATCGCCGCGGCCGAAACCAAGAATCCCGTTCAATCCGTCACCAAAGCCATGAAGTCAGTCGTGGCCCGGATCTCCATCTTCTACGTGGGCTCGGTATTCCTCCTCGCCGTCATTGTGCCGTGGAACTCCACCGAACTCGGTGCATCCCCGTTCGTCACGGCCTTCACCGTGATGGGCATTCCCTTCGCCGACACCCTCATGAACGCCGTGGTCCTGACCGCTGTACTTTCCTGCCTGAACTCCGGCCTCTACACATCTTCCAGAATGCTGTTTGTCCTGTCTGCCAGGCGCGAAGCACCCGGCGCCCTGACCCGGGTCAACAGGCGCGGGGTACCAATGGCCGCAATCCTCGCTTCCTCGGTGGTCGGATTCCTATGCGTGATCGCCGCCGCGATATCCCCTGACGGCGTCTTCCTCTTCCTGCTCAATTCCTCCGGCGCCATCATCCTCTTCGTCTACCTGCTGATAGCCCTTTCCCAGATCGTCCTGCGCCGGCGCGCCAAGGAAAACGAACTGAAGGTGAAGATGTGGCTCTTCCCCGGGCTATCCATCCTCACGACCACCGGGATCGCCGCTGTCCTCGTCCAGATGGCCATCACCGGCAGCACCCAAATTTCACTGGCACTGAGCTGCCTCTCCTGGGCGGTGGTGCTGGGCCTGTACCTCGTCGTGCGACGGCGGGACCGTTCCTCGGCTGTCCAGACTTCTTCCGTCAATGAAGAGGCTCCCGGCGAAAGCGCCCTCACGGGAGTCGCCGCTCCTCAAACTGCCGTACCGGGGAAATAGGCGGCCCGTTCCTACCGTGCGGCTCATTAGTGACCGCGCAGACGACGTTAGACAATTGCCGCAAGAGTCAGTGTGGGGTGTGAGTCAAACGATCACATCTCCCGCCGAGACAGCTTTCCGAGACAGAAAGACACCCGTCGCCGAGCCGATACCGTAGAGCTCTTCGAAGGCCGATCAGTGTCTCGAACGGCTGTTGTTTTTCAAGACGCTGCGGGTACTGCAATTCGGCCCGAAGTGCGTGCAGAAAAAGCCCCAGGAGGCCGTTGCCGTGTCCTGAGGCTTTTTCGGTGTTGCGCCGGGTATTCAGTTGGTCGGCGCGGGGGAAGCGGGTGCTAGTTGGCGGTGACGAGTGCTTCGCTGCGGGCATACTCCATGGCGCGGGTCCAGAGAATCAACTGGTCCAGCATTGGCGTCAGAGCGGAGGCGGCCTGGTCAGTGGGCTTGAAGGTGGTGAAGTCCTCAACGTCAGTAAATATCGAGAACATGACCTGGTTGCGGACGTGTGCCAGCTGCAGTTCGGAGGCGATGCCACGCAGGTGCTCGACGGCGCGGGCGCCGCCCTTGGAACCGTAGGAGACGAAGCCGGCGGCCTTGTTGTTGAACTCGACGTTGAGGTAGTCGAGGGCGTTCTTCAGGGCGCCGGTGATGGAGTGGTTGTATTCGGCGACGATGAAGATGTAGCCGTCGGATTCGGCGATCTTTGCTGAGAATGCCTTGGTGTGGTCGTTCTGGTAGTTCTGGTAGGCGGCCGGGTAGGCCTCGTCCAGGACCGGGAGGTTGAAGTCGGCGATGTCGACGATTTCGAACTCGGCGTCGGCGCGGACCGCGGACTGCTCAAGAACCCACTCGGCGACCTGGTGGTTGTGTGTCACGCGCGGGCTTCCATTCGGGCCGTTACGGAACCCGGACGGTTTCCGGAGTCCGCTATGGGAGGCTCCCGGCATGGGCATTGCGGAGGAGGTTTTCGAGGGCTTCGGCAGTGACTTCGCGGGGGTTCGATGCCGGGATGGCGGGCAGGATCAGGCGGGCCGCTTCGGGGATGCTTTCTTCGGGCAGGCCGTAGTCTTTTAGGGCTGTGGGGGCGTTGAGGGTTTCCCTGAGTGCGCTGAGTCCTCCCAGTGCCGTGGTTGCGCCGAACGCGGCGGCGATCCGGTCCTCGGCGTCCGGGGCGAAGGGGGCGTTGAAGGCGAGCACGTGCGGAAGGATGATGGTGTGGGTCTGGGCGTGGGGGAGGTTGTAGGCGCCGCCGAGGACGTGGCAGATTTTGTGGTGCATCCCGGATCCTGCGGAGGCGAATGCCACCGCGGCCATGTACGCGCCGTAAAGGGCCCGCTCGCGCCCCTCCACGTCTCGCGGATCGGTCCTGATGGCCGGCAGTGCGAGGTTCAGCGCCCGGATCCCTTCGGCCGCGAAGGCGGCATTGATCGGGTCGGCCCGCGGGCCCCACATGGAATCGACGCAGTGCGCCAGGGCGTTGAGGCCGGAGGCCATTGACAGTTCGACCGGCAGGCCAAGGCTGAGCTCCGCGTCGTAAATGACGGTCGCCGGCAGAACAGCCTCATCTACGCCGGTCGTTTTTCGGGAGGCTTCCGTCATTCCCCACACGTTGGTCGCTTCCGACCCGGCGTAGGTTGTCGGGATGGCAATGATGGGCAGGCGCATGGTCAGCGCGATGGCCTTGGCCAGGCCTGTGGTTGATCCGCCGCCTGCGGAAACGAGCAGGTCGATTCCGTGCGCTGCCGCGGCCGCCCGGGCCTTCTCGGCTTTCTCCACCGGCACGTGCGGGGCGACGTCCTCGTAGTGGAGGGCCACCTCGATTGCGTCTGTCACGCCTGCCAGGCGCGCCGCCTCGGATGCGGAGGAGATCATCATGACACTCCTGGCCCCCCGTCTGGCCACCTCGGCGGCCAGGTTCGACGCGGCCTTGCCGGTGCCGAACAGCACGCGCTGGCCCAGGGTGTTGTGTTCAAAATCCATGCCCATGACTAAAACTTCCGGTTCGGAGGTAGACGACATCGCCGAGTATAGGCCGGACCGGCCGGGGCCGGCCCGGGCAGCGTACGTGCCCCAGAACACACTTGACAGTTCAACCAAACTCCGTCAAAGTAGATGCAAATGCATGTATCGGCGGGACCTTCCCGCTGGATTACTTAGGAGGAACAAAATGTCTGTTGAACTCACCCCCGGCACCTGGAACCTTGACCTGGCCCACACCGAGATCGGCTTCGTTGTCCGCCACGCAGGCGTCAGCAAGGTCCGTGGCCAGTTCACCGAGGCCGACGCCACGCTGGTGATCGGTGAAGGCGTCGACTCGTCCTCGGTCAGCGCGACCATCAACACGGCGTCCTTCGACTCGAACGATGACAACCGCGATGCCCACGTCAAGGGTGCCGATTTCTTCAACGTCGAGCAGTTCCCCGCGATGATCTTCCGCTCCTCCGGAGCCCAGGGGTCGGCCGAGCAGTCCAAGCTTGCCGGCGACCTCACCATCAAGGACACCACCCTGCCGGTGGAGTTCGACGTTGAATTCGGCGGTGCTGCCGTGGATCCGTTCGGTGCCACCCGCGCCGGCTTCTCCGCCACCACCGTCATCTCCCGGAAGCAGTTCGGCATCACCTGGAACGCTGCCCTGGAAGCCGGCGCTGTCCTGGTCGGTGACAAGGTCGCCATCACCGTCGACGCCGCCTTCGTGCTCTCCGCCAACTAAGGGCCCCCAAGACCCGGCCGCCCGTGCCTTGACTGCGCGGGCGGCCGGAACCACCGCCGCACTTCATGGAAAACGGGCGGGAATATCACCTAAAGTAGATGCCTTTGCATGCATACCGGCCGCCGGAAGGGTCGACCGGGACACCAACTGAACCCGGAGGAAACATCATGACCGCACACACTTCCGGTCTGCACCACGTCACCGCGATCGCCGGTGACCCGCAGGCCAACATCGACTTCTACATCAGGGGCCTCGGGCTCCGCCTGGTGAAGAAGACCGTGAACTTCGACGCCCCGTCGGCCTACCACCTGTACTACGGTGACGAGGCAGGCAGCCCCGGTTCGCTGATGACGTTCTTTCCCTGGGGCAAGGTCGCGCCGGGCCGGATCGGCTCCGGACAGTCAACCACCACGGCCTTCTCCGTCCCTGCCGGAACCCTGGGCTGGTGGCAGAACCACTTCAACACCCTGGGCGTAAACTCCACCATCTCCCGGGTCTCCCCGGACGAGGAGCGCCTGTCCCTCCGGGACCCTGACGGCCTGCAGCTTGACCTGGTCGCCTCCTCAACCACCGACCCCCGCAACCCGTGGGACTCGGCCTCGGTTCCGGCCGAATACGCCGTCCGCGGCCAGCATTCCTCCGTGCTCACGGTCAGGGACCCGGAACGCACGCTGCGGGTGCTGACCGAGGATCTGGGCCTGCGCATCACCGGCGAGACCGCCCACCGGACCCGCCTGGAAGCGGGCACGGGCGGTGCCGGCAACATCGTCGACGTCGTCGCCGACCCGAGGGGACCCTCAGGCCTGGTCGCCGGCGGCACCGTCCACCACATCGCCTTCAGGGTGCCGGACACCGCAACCCAGGAGCTCTGGCGCCAGGACCTGGCCGAACGCGGCTATGCGGTAACCGAGATCCTGGACCGGCAGTACTTCACGTCCATCTACTTCCGCGAACCGGGCGGGGTCCTGTTCGAGATCGCCACCGACACCCCCGGCTTCGACATCGACGAACCCCTTCTGGAACTGGGTCGCTCCCTGAAGCTTCCGCCGTGGATGGAGCCCTCCCGCGAAGCAATCGAAGGCTCCGTGGCCCGCATCCAGCTCCCGGGCGAAAACAACCCGGCACTGGCCGGACGCTAGGAGCCCAGAGGACATGACCACACCCAACGCCGAGGTCACGGCCTGGCCGCACGTCTACGCGCCCGGCCGCGGGGACAGTCCCGTGCTGCTCATGCTGCACGGGACCGGCAGCAACGAACGTGACATCGCCTCCCTCGCCGGCGCCCTCGACCCGGACGCGGGGATCCTCGCCCCCAGGGGCCGGGTGCAGGAACACGGCATGCTGCGCTGGTTCCGCCGCCACGGCGAAGGCGTCTTCGACATTGACGACGTCATCGGCCGCGCCGGGGAATTGGCCGGCTTCATAGCCGCGGCCCGTGACCACTACGGCCTCGGTGCCCGGCAGATCATCGCCGTCGGTTTCTCCAACGGCGCCAACATCGCCCTCGCCACCGCGATCCTTCATCCCGGGGACCTGAACCGGGTCATCGCGTTCTCCGGGATGTACCCGCTCGGTGAGCGCACCAGCCCGGCCGGCCTGGCCGGCAGCCGGATCCTTACCCTGAACGGCGATACTGACGCCATGGCCCCGCTGGCCAGCGTGACCACGCTCATCACCGAACTCAACCTTCACGGAGCAACCGTGGAGCAGGTGCTGCGCCCCGGCGGGCATGGCATCCATCCCGGGGACCTGGACGCCGCAAAGGACTGGCTCGCCCGCAACCGCTAACGGGGCGGCCTTGCCTCCGCCCCGTCCCTATTGCAAGGATCATGAAAGGGCCCTGCCCGTTCGCCCACCGCGACCGGCAGGCCAAGGACGCTGCACCGGCCATCGCTGCCGTGCCGTATGAGGGAGTGTTATGGCCGGTTCATTTTTTCTGGACAAATCCGATCCCGGCAGCTGGCGGGCGCTGAACGGCCTGGCACTGAAGGTCTCCGCTTCCGCCGAAGCTGCGGGCCTGAGCCGGGCGGTCGTGGAGCTGCTCAATGTCCGGGTCTCCCAACTGAACGGCTGCGCCTACTGCCTGGACCTCCACGACCGGCTGGCCCGCGAGGCCGGCGTCGGCGCCCAGCAGCTGGCCGTGCTGCCCGCCTGGCGTGAAGCCGGGATCTTCACGGCCATCGAACGCGCCGCCCTGGCAATCGGCGAGGCCGCAACCGCCCTGGCAATCGGCGAGGCCGCAACCGCCCTGCACGACCACGACACTCCGGCCGAGCTGGCCGCAGCCCGCACTGTCCTCACCAACGCGCAATTCTCGGCGCTGCAGTGGTGCGCGATCACAATGAATGCCTTCAACCGTGTCTCCGTCCTCAGCGGCCACCCTGTCCGTCCCCGCCGCCCCCTGGCCGGCACCATTGACCAGACGGAGCCCGCGTCCCAGGCTTCCGCCGGGGTCCTGTCATGAGCAACCTCGAAACAGTCCCCGAGGAAATTATCTGCACCGAGGGTGCCGGCACGGACGAGGTGGAGGTCCTGGTTCCACGGGAAGTTCCCCTGGGCGGGCCGCGCGCCATGCCGGTCCGTCGCACCCTTCCCCAGAAGCAGCGCAGCCTGATCGGTGCGTGGTGCTTCCTGGACCACTACGGCCCTGACCTCGTCCCGGAATCCGGGGGCATGAAGGTTCCCCGGCATCCCCACACCGGCCTGGCCACGGTGAGCTGGCTGTTCACCGGCAAGATCGCCCACCGCGATTCCGCCGGCTATGAAGCAATTGTCAGGCCCGGGGAGGTCAACCTCATGATCGCCGGACGGGGGATCTCCCATCAGGAGTTTTCCACCCCGGACACGGGCATCCTGCACGGCGCCCAGCTCTGGTACGCCCTGCCCGACGCCACCAGAAACATGGCCCCGACCTTCGAGCATTACCCCCCGGAACCCGTCTCCGGCGACGGCACCGAACTGCGCGTCTTCATCGGCTCCCTGGCCGGCTCCTCCTCGCCCGTGGCCACCCACACCCCGCCGCTGCTCGGTGCCGAGGCCGTCCTCAGGGCAGGTGCCCGCCTCGAACTGGACCTTGACCCGTCCTTTGAACACGGGATCCTGCTCGACACCGGTGAACTCTCCCTCGATGCTACGGCCATGGCCGTGGACCACCTCCACTACCTCGCCCCCGGCCGGAGCGGCATCGTCCTGCAGGCCGGGCAGACCCCCGCCAGGGTGCTGATCCTGGGCGGGCAGCCACTGGGTGAACAGATCGTGATGTGGTGGAACTTCGTCGGACGCACCCACGACGAGATGGTTGCCTACCGCGCCGCCTGGCAGGCCGAGATCGGCGCCGAAACGGCCGAGCCTCCGGCCGGGAACACCTACCCCGACGGCGCACCTTACCCCCGCTTCGGGCCCTACCCCGACGGCTACCCCGATCCGCTGCCCGCGCCGGAGTTGCCCAACGTCCAGCTCCGCCCGCGCGGCTGAAGCACAACCCCAGGAGAGTCCTGTTGGAGAACGAAACCACCATCACCGTCCGGAACGCACCCGAACGCCGCCGCTACGAGATCCTCGACGGTGACAAAGTCATCGGCAAGCCCACTACCTGCCCCACGACGGCACACAAGGACCCGAACGGATTTTTTACCACACGACCGTCAGTGAGGACTACGCCGGGCAGGGCCTCGCCGGCCGCCTCGTACAGGAAGCGCTGGACGATACCCTCGCAGCCGGCATCGCCGCCGTTCCTGTCTGCCCCTACGTGAAAACCTGGCTGCGCAGGCACCCCGACTACCAGCCGCGCATGGCCCCCGTGCACCCCGAACACCTCACAGCCGTAGAGCACGCCGGTCGGCACTAAGACACGGCCAACGCCGTGGCAAGGAAAGCGCGGCACCTCTGCCCACGCTTCCCCTGCCACACCAACCGGCCAAAGGGGATTCAGCCTCCTTTACTTGCTCGTCTCCGGGTCCTGGTCCCCGATGTGGCCGGGCGCGTTGGCGGCCAGAACACGCTCGACGAAGGCGCAGTATTCATCCATGTAGTGCCGCAGGAACGCTTCCGTGGACTCGTTCCTGACTTCGCCGTCGAGGCCGAACGCGTCGGCGTCGAACTGCAGGTAGACCTCCGGTGCATTCAACTGCGGAGCATCCAAAAAGCTCAGCACCGACCGCATGGAGGACTGCATCACCGCAGTTCCGATGCTTCCCGGCGAAGCACCGATAATGCCGGTCGGCTTGCGGGCAAAAGAATTCGTACCCCAGGGCCGGGAGCCCCAGTCGATCGCGTTCTTCAGAGCACCCGGGATTGACCGGTTGTATTCGGGGGAAATGAACAGGATCCCGTCGGAGGCTTCGATACCGTCCTTCAGCGCTCGGGCCTGTGGCGGGAAGTCCGCGTCATAGTCGTAACTGTAGAGCGGCAGGTCACCTATCGGGATCTCGGTAAACTCGAGTTTCTCAGGGGCCAGCCTGACCAGGGCTTGGGAAAGTGTCCGGTTGATGGATGCCTTAGCGAGGCTGCCGACGAAGTATCCGATTTTGTACGTTGCCATAGCAGTGTTCCTTCCCGGTACGAAGCGGGCCGCTCTCAACTGGCCGGGCGGCCCAAGGACGGCGGTTATCGTCCGGGCCCAGTCCAACACGAATCATCCGGTGGTACCAGAGTTAAGAGCCTGCATTCCCTGTTGCCTGCCGGGCGGACCGGCCCGTTTTCGAACACCACTCGAGCGCCAGGTTTGGGGGAACGCCTCGTTGGCGTGCCAGCTCAGATGTTTCAAACCCAAGTGCCTCAAAAGGCTAGGGTTTGAGGCGAAGCGATGCCCATCGCAGTTACCTCAGAACGATCCCTGGTGCTGTATCGTGCGCCAAATAGCGATGCGAAAACACCGGCTTGCTTTTCTCCTGGCAACGAGATTTCAAGGTCTGGTCTGTCGTGACGTTGATTCGCGGATCACGAGCTCTGGTTCAACGGTGTAGTGCTCAGCAGCTTCCCCCGTCGCAATTTGATGGTGGAGCATCTTGAATGTTGCGATGCCCAGAGCTTGGAAGTCCAGCCGCATGGTGGTGAGCGGAGGCGAGAAGTAGGCGGCGGCAGGCATGTCGTCCACCCCAACGATGGAAAAGTCCCGGGGTGCCCGGAGTCCGCGTTTCTCCATGGCACTCATGAACCCGAGGGCAAGTTCGTCGTTGGCAGCGAATGCGGCGGTGAACGTGCGGGGGTCCGCGGATTCGCCGGCCCGGTATCCGGCCACCGAGGACCAGTCTTTGGCGACGTTCAGAACCTGGGGGCTGAGGCCCGCACTCTCCATGGCATCTCGGTAGCCGCGCGCGCGTTCGTGGGCCTCGTTGCGCGTCGACGGGCCGGCTACATGCAGGATGTCGCGGTGTCCCAGTTCGATGAGGTGGCGTGTCGCCTGCCAGCCGGCTGCGTGTGAATGCGTACCAGCCGAGCCTTCGTCGGATGACGGAAGTTCGGAAACCGTGATCAGGGGTGTTGCCTGATCCCAATGGGCAAGCAGCTTTTCGACCCCGGGCAGCGGTGTGGACACCACAACCCCGTCGACCTGGATGGACTTGAAATGGGCGAGTGCCCGCCTCGCCTCTGCCTCCCAGTTCTTGGCCTCAAAGTCGAGGTTGAGTGCAGCGATAGTCAGCGTGACGTTGGCCTCGCGGGCCGCAAATCCCAAACCCGTGAGCACACTTGAGCTCCCGTAGTTGAAGGCGCCCATGGTCAGGACGCCGACGGAATTCGTCTTGCTGGTGCGAAGAGCCCGGGCTGACTGGTTGGGCACGTAGCCTAGTTCCTCGATGGCAGCGGCGATCCGCTCGCGGGTCTCGGCCCGCACGTAACCCACGCCCGTGAAGTAGCGCGACACTGTCTGGGTGGAGACGTTGGCCAGTCGGCCGACGTCGGCCATGCTGGGCCGCGTTCCGGTCCTTGCTTTCGCCACTGTCCGCCTTCCTTCCGCAGCAGTCTGCACCTTACGCGCATCGCAATATAAGTTTACGTTCACCCATGCCTGAACTTGGGCGACTTGTCTTTTTTCAAGAAATATTGGTCAACCGGTTGACGTGAGTTATCGTAAACTTCATACTCCTATATGGGCTACGTCACATCTCCGGCCGAGATAACAGTGACGAAAGCACCCTCTACTCACACCTACGAAAGGACGCGACGATGCGTTTGCTTGCCAAAGGCGCTGTTGCTCTGACCGCCATTGCCGTTCTCGCGGGCTGCTCCGCCGGAGCCGGTTCCTCTGCTTCTGGCAAAACCGAGCTGAACTGGTGGGTGATCAACCCGAGTGCCCCGACTGCGGTTGCCGCCCAGGACAAGATCATTAAGGATTTCGAAGCCGCCAATCCGGACATCACCATCAAGAAGACCAACCGTGCAGTGGACGCGCACAAAGACGCCTTGCGCACCTCGATCGGTACCTCCGCAGCCCCCGATATCTATGACTACTGGGCTGGTCCGGGCCTGGGCGGCGAGTTGGTCAAGAACGGCGCCAGCGCAGACCTCACCAGCTACTACACGCAGTACAAGTGGGAGAACCGGTTCACGGACGCGGCCCTCGGACCGGCAAAGCAGTACGGCGGCTTCCATGGTGTGCCCTGGAAGCTCAACGGCGAGGCCATGTTCTACAACAAGGCCCTGTTCGAAAAGGCGGGCATCACCAAACTGCCCACGACCATTGACGAGCTGAATGACGCCGCCGCCAAGCTCAAAGCCGCGGGCATCACCCCTATCGAGTTCGGCGGTACGGTCAACTGGCACGTTATGCGCCTGCTGGATACCTTCCTCGAGGGTTACTGCGGTTCCGAGACCTTTGACAAGCTGGTCACCAACAAGGCCAACTGGGGCCAGGAGGAGTGCGTGACCAAGTCGTTCACCAACCTCCAGAAGTGGTCCAAGGACTACTTCAACTCCGGCTTCATTGGCATCAACAATGACGAATCGTCCTCCCTCTTCTTCACCGGGAAAGCAGCCATGGCCTTGGAGGGCGACTGGTTCAACTCCAACATCAAGGACAACGCCAAGGCTGACGATTTCGGGGTCTTCGCCCTGCCCACCGGCACGGGCCGCATGTACGGCTTCGAGCAGGCCATGTACATCACCAAGGACAGCAAGAAGCAGGACGCCGCTGCCAAGTTCCTCGACTACATGATGTCCACGCCCGTCCAGAAGGAAACAGTGGGCACGTTCTCCACCCAGTCGGTGAACAAGGACGTCAAGGCCGCGGCCACCGACGAACTGAGCAAGTCCTGGGACGGCATCTTCAAGAACGCCAAGGGCCTGTACATGAACAATGACCAGAACCTCAGCCAGTCGCAGACCACCGAGTACTGGCGGATCCAGAACCTGGTTGCCACCGGCGGCCTGGATCCGGCCAAGGCCGGCGCTGAATTCCAGAAGTTCCTCGATTCGAGCAAGTAGCTCCTTCGCTGAAGGGCGGGACTGCCGCGCGCACGGCCCGCCCTCCAGCCCACCCAATCGATTCAAAGATCAAAGGCGACCCCCTTGTCTAAGCTCACAGCCACGCGCCTGGAAACACCACCGGGCCCAGTTACGCGCCAGCCTTCAAAAAAACCGCGCCTGAAGCGCATCGCCGGCAGCGGCTTCGTCGCGGCCCTGCCCTTCCTCGCTCCCGCCCTGGCGGCCTACGTTGTCTTCGTTATCGGCCCGATGGTCACCGCCGTGCGCCTGAGCCTGTTCGAGTGGTCAGGCTTCAACGCTGACCCGCAAGTGTTCGTCGGCTTCAAGAACTACGTCCGGCTCTTCACGGCCGATCCGGTGTTCTGGACCGCCATGCAGAACACCATCGTCTGGGTCCTGCTCTCCCTGGTGATCCCCACCAGCCTCGGCCTGGTGATGGCCCTTGCGCTGAACCGCCCGATCTTCGGCCGGAACCTGTTCCGTTCCGTCTTCTACATCCCCGGCGTTCTGGCGCCGATCGCCATCGCCAACATGTGGCGCTGGATGTACAACCCGAACTACGGCGTTTTCTCCGAACTCGCCAAGGCCTGGCACATCGGAGACGGTTCCGGCGTCACCTTCCTGAGCGACCCCAAAGTGGCCATCTACGCGATCTTCGCCGCCTTCGTCTGGCAGATCGCCGGCCTGAACATGGTCCTCTTCCTCGCCGGCCTGCAGAGCGTCTCCAAGGAACTGGTCGAGTCGGCCCGCCTGGACGGGGCGAACAGCTGGAAAGTCTTCCGCCACGTGACGTTCCCGGCCCTCCGTCCCACCGTCGTCGTCGTTCTGGTCCTGACCATCGTCCACTCCATCAAGGTCTTCGACCTCGTGGTCGGCATGACCGGCGGCGGCCCCGCCCAGTCCTCGCAGGTGCTGGCCCTTTGGTCCTACTCGCAGTCATTCCTGCAGCACGACTTCGGCATGGGCAACGCGGTGGCCACAGTGCTGCTGGGCATCACCCTTGTCCTTGTCATCCCCTACCTGATCTGGTCCACCAAAGGAAACGAAGACTGATGAGCACCCTCACTATCGGGCGCGCCAAGCACGCCGACGGGACCGCCCGTCCACGCCGGAACGTCGACTACGTCAGGGTGGGGCTGTGGCTTGCCCTGGCGGTGACCATGCTCATCTGGGCCATGCCCCTGATCTTCGTGATCTTCACGTCCCTGAAGTCCGAATCCGCGATCTTCTCCACCTCATCCTTCTCGTTGCCGACCTCGGCCGAGTGGAGCAACTACGCCGAAGCACTGGAAACCGGCAACCTCCTCGCCGCCGGCGGCAACAGCCTGCTCATCGCGGCCATCAAGGTGCCCCTGGGCCTGCTCTTCTCCGCAGCCGCCGCCTTCGGCCTGTCCCGGATCCGCTTCAAGCACAGCAAGGTAGTCCTCGGAGCCTTCGCGCTCGGTTCCATGGTCCCGATCCAGGTGGCCCTCGGCCCGCTCTTTAAGATCATCCTGGACCTCGGCCTCCTCAACAGCCCCGTAGGCGTCATCCTGCCCTACATAGGATTCGGCCTGCCCATCCAAATCTTCATCCTGCATGGCTTCTTCAGCGCCATCCCGAAGGAAATCGACGAAAGCGTCCGCGTTGACGGGGGCGGCAACTGGCGGCTGTTCTGGCAGATCATCCTGCCCCTGTCCAAGCCCGCACTGGCCGCACTGTTCATCCTGGACTTCGTCGCCACCTGGAACGAATACGCCATCGCGCTGGTCATCCTCCAAGACCAGGCAGCCCAGACCATCCCGCTGGCCATCCAGGGTTTCCAGTCCCAGTTCACCAGCTCTTACGGGCCACTGAACGCCTTCACCATTATGTCCATCCTGCCCGTGATGATCGTCTACCTGCTGTTCCAGCGCTACTTCGTCGAGGGCATGTTCAGCGGTGCCGTCAAGGGCTAAGACGCCCGACCACTACTTTCAAAAAGAACCACAGAGGAAACGATGTCTACCTTCACCCCGACGACGCCGTTGTTCGAAGTCATGCGCGACCCGTCCGCCCACGGAATCATCTCCAAAGAGCTCCCCGAACTGGCGAACAACCCCATCCTGCACACGTTGTACCACTACCCGCTCGGACTGATCCTGGGCACGGAGGAACGGCTCCGCACCGATGACATCCGCCGGGCCGAACTCCTGGCGCGCATCACCGCTATCGAACCCGAACGCAGCAGCCAGGAAGAACCAAAAGCGGTCCGGTCACAGCCGCAGCAGGACTACGAACCGGCCGGCACGCCGGAAGCCTCCGCCCGCGCCAGCTTCCCGGCCACGGCAGCCAAGTGGGCGGCCTTTGAAATCGAGCTGAAGGGACCCAATCACGGCAACCCGTTCACCGACGTCGAACTCACCGCTGACTTCAGCAGCAACGGCGCGGGCCTCAGGGTGCCTGGCTTCTATGACGGCGACGGCACTTACCGTATCCGGCTGCTGGTTCCCGAAAGCGGTCAGTGGAATTTCACCACCGCGAGCAACGCCCGGTCACTCAACGGGATCAGCGGCAGCTTCGAGGCCGGAACGGCTGCCTCCCGCGGCATCGTCCGCGTCGCAAACCAGTTCCACTTTGCCTACGACGACGGAACCCCGCACATCCCGGTGGGCACCACCTCCTACGTCTGGACCCACCAGGGCGAGGCCCTGGAAGCAGAGACCCTGAAGACCCTCGCCAACGGGCCGTTCAACAAGATGCGCATGTGCGTGTTCCCGAAGTCCTACCTGTTCAACGAAAACGAACCGGAAATCTACCCTTACGAAGGATCATTGGACGCCGGGTTCGACTACCTGCGGCCCAACCCGGCCTTCTGGGCACACCTGGAGCGCCGCATCGACCAACTCGAAGAGCTGGGCATCGAAGCGGACCTGATCCTGTTCCACGCGTATGACCGGTGGGGCTTCTCCACCATGGGCCCGGACGCCGACGACCTGTTCGTTAAATACGCCGTCGCCCGGCTCGCCTCCAAACGCAACATCTGGTGGTCACTGGCCAACGAGTACGACCTCCTATTCGACAAGAGCACCGCGGACTGGGAACGGTTCGCCGACATCGTCACCGCGAACGACCCCAACGGGCACCTGCTGTCCATTCACAACTGTCGCGAGTTTTACGACCACTCACGGCCATGGGTGACCCACTGCAGCATCCAGCGGCGGGACATCTACAAGACCGCTGAGATGACCACCGAATGGCGCGAGCAGTACGGCAAGCCGGTCGTCATCGACGAGTGCGCCTATGAAGGCAACATCGACCAGGGCTGGGGCAACATCACCGGCGAAGAGATGACGCGCCGCTTCTGGGAAGGAGCCCTCCGCGGAGGCTACGTCGGCCACGGCGAAACGTACATGGACCCCAATGACATCCTTTGGTGGGCCAAGGGCGGATCCTTCAAGGGAACCAGCCCGGACCGGATCGGTTTCCTGCGCCGCATCATCGATGAAGCCCCGGGTGGCCGGCTCGAACCGCTCGAGGGCCACTGGGACATCATCAGCGCGGGCCTCGAGAACGAGCACGAACTGATCTACTTCGGCTTTTTTCAGCCCACGTACCGCCGGTTTGTGAAGCCTCAAGACATCACCTTCGAGATCGACGTCATCGACACGTGGAACATGACAGTGGAAACCCTCGAAGGCACCTACTCGGGCCGCTTCAGGGTCGAGCTCCCGGGCCGCCAGTACGTTGCCCTGCGCCTGCGGGCAGTGAAAATAGAAAACGACTCATAGGCCAGAAGCCGTGCCGTGCAGGAGCGATGTCCTGCACGGCACGGCGCTAGCCTTGGACAGTGGAGACGAAGATGACTGCCGCCGTATCAGCCGATTTCAGCCAAGCCCTCGGGCCCCTCGACAGCACCTCAGTAGTCACTGAAGTCGCGGAACGACTCCTTGCCGTCTTCACCAGCGGCCAGGTCGCAGTCGGCGCACGGCTCCCTTCGGAACGGATGTTGGCCGCCAGCCTGGGCGTCGGACGCTCAGCCGTGCGGGAAGCCCTTGCCGCGCTGGAAATCCTCGGCATCGTCATCGTCCGGCCGGGCTCCGGGACATATCTGCGCGGCGGAGCCTCAGAACTGCTGCCCAGGACTCTTTCCTGGGGGCTCATGCTCGGCGAGCCCCGCACACGCGAACTCGTCGAACTGCGCAGCGGACTGGAAATTCAGGCCGCCGAGCTGGCAGCCCAGCGGATCACTGACGACGCCCTGGAAAGCCTCGCACGGCACGTGGACACCATGAACGCCAGCACGACAAATTTTGAGGCCTTCAAGGAAGCCGACGCCCACTTCCACCGGGAGATTGCCCTGGCATCAGGCAACACCGTCCTCGAAGACATCCTTCAAAGCATTCGGTCACTGCTGAGGATCTGGGTTGACCGCGGGCTGCGCGACGAACAAAACGCCGCCCTCGCCGCCAAGGAACACACCGAAATTTACGAAGCCATTAAGACCCGTGACCCCGCTAACGCCCGGAAGGTTATGGCACGGCACATGACCACCGCGAGCGGCCGCCTCCTGAACGACTTCGCAGCCCCCGCCAACTAGCCCGGCAAGTCCATCCCGGCGCGCCCCCGGAAAGGACGCGCTGCCTGATAATCCCAAAGGACCATCCCGTGAGCGAGACAGCAGAATCACGCCTGCAAGCCACTAGCAAGTACCTGAACTTCGGCCCGTGGTCGGTCGAACTTCGAGGCGAGGAACTCGTCCAGATCCGGCACCGGGGATTGCCCGTCCTGCGCGGGCTGCGCGCAGTTGTCCGTAACCACAACTGGCTCACGCTCGCGCCCAGCATCATCGCCTGTCAGGCCCATGAATCGGCCGAATCCCTTCGGCTGATCCTCGACGTGGCGTGGGAGGGCTACGCCGCCAGGTATTCCGGACGGGTGACACTGCTGTTCCAGGCCGAAAGCATCACCGTCTCATTTCAGGGCGCCGCCGTGGAGGGGTTCGCCTCCAACCGCATCGGACTGGTCGTCCTGCACCGCCCCGATGACGCCGGCCGCCCCGTGACGGTGACCGCACCCGACGGAAGCCGCAGCGAGGCAACCTTCCCGACGCATATCAGCGCCCACCAGCCCTTCCAAAACATCGCCGCCCTCGACTGGGAACGGGACCATATCGCCTACCGGCTCGCCTTCGATGGCGACGTCTTCGAAACTGAAGACCAGCGGAACTGGACCGATGCCTCCTTCAAGACCTACAGCACCCCGCTCTCCAAACCCTTCCCGGTCACCCACCACCCCGGCGACACGGTCCGCCAAACCATCCGGCTCAGCGCCCGCCAGATCATTCGCATCCGGGATGAACCATCCGGCGCTGTCCCCGCCCTGGGCACATCAGCCGGGACCTCCACCAGTGAGGCACCTAGCCGTGCAGATCCCCTGCCTGCGGAGTTCGCGCCCCTGCTCGCCGAAGTAGCCCTCGACGCAGACGCCGCCCTGGGCCTGGTTGCCGCTGCCGAAGCGGCTGCCCTGGCCAAGAACCTGAATATCAGGCTGGACGCGCGCATCATCGCTGACACACCCGAGGAAGCGGTGGCGGTACTGCGCGCGCTTCCCCTTGACCGGACCGCACGTGTTGGCGTGTACGGCAGAACCAGCCACATCACTCAGGACACTTTGTGGGACGCAATCGCTGCTGAGGCCAAGGAACTGGGCTACCGGGGCGAACTCGTTGCCGGCGCGCGGAGCCACTTCACCGAGCTGAACCGGAACCAGGACAGCGCCCGCCAGGACGCCGACGCCGTGACCTACGCCATCACACCCCAAATGCACGCCACCGAGCCCGCAGCGATCGTGGAAACCCTGCCCATGCAGACCCTAGCCGCTGACGACGCGCTGCTGATCAGCAACGGCAGGCCGCTTCATATCGGCCCAGTCACCCTGGCACCGCGTTTCAACGCCGTCGCCACCCAGCCGCCGCTGGCCGAAGAACTCCCGACCGGCGACACGCTGCAAGAGACGCCCTTCGCTGCAGCGTGGCTCCTCGGCAGCGTCGCCGCCCTCACCGGCCCCGGCACCGCGTCCATCACCTACGGCACCATCGCCGAGCTCGGAACCGCGGCAGGGCAGTTGCTCCTGAAGCTCGCGACCCACCGCGGAAGCGAGGTTCTGGCCACCGACACCGAGCCCGAAACCGTTGCGATCTATCCGGTACGGACACCCGGAGGAATACGCGCCTTCGCCGCCAACCTCACCGCCAACGCTCTCACTGTCCGCATCATCAGCCCCTACGGTGCAGCGCAGGACCTCAGCCTGGCCCCTTGGCAGACCACCGCCCTCCTCCTGCCCTGACCTTCCCCAACCCGAAAGGAACACCATGTCCCAGAGACTTGAAGGAAAGACCGCCATCGTCACCGGTGCCGCGTCCGGTATCGGCCGCGCCGTCGCCACCCGCTTCGTGGCCGAAGGCGCGACCGTCTACTTCGCCGACCTGAACTACGAAGCCGCCGTCACCGCGGCCAAGGAAACCGGATCGGCAGCTGCCAAGGCCCTCCTGATGGACGTCTCAGACGAGGCAAGCGTCGAAGCCGCCTACGCCACAGCCCTCGAAGACGGCCCCGTCAACGTCGTCGTCGCCAATGCCGGAGTCCAGCTGTTCGGCCAGGACGCCCGCGTCGGCGACCTGGACCTGGACGTCTGGGAAAAGACCGTCCGCATCAACCAGCGCGGCGCGTTCCTGACCCTCAAACACGCCGTCCGCGCCCTCGCCGGAGCCGGCGGCTCCATCATCTGCACCGGCAGCCCCACAGCCGTCGTCGCCTGCGGCGGAACCTTCACCGCCTACACCAGCTCCAAGGCAGGCGTCCACGGTCTGGCCCGCGTCGTCGCCGCCGACTACGCCACTGAAGGTATCAGGGTCAACACCGTGGTACCCGGCTACACCGAGACCCCGCTCGTCCAAACCATCGCCGAAAACCCCGAACAACGTGCCGGCCTCGTTGACTCCTCCATGCTCGGACGCGCCGGCACAGCCGGCGACGTCGAAGGCATCATGGTCTACCTCGCAAGCGACGACTCCGCCTACGCCACCGGCGGCATCTTCACCGTCGACGGCGGACTCACAGCAAAGTAGCCAGCGTTGACCAAAGTAACGGCCCAAGAACCCCTGAACGACTCCGTTATCACGGAATCGGATTACCGATCGGGAATGCTCAAGCACATCGTTCTCTTCCAGTACCGGGAGACAACAACCGCAGCCCAGCGCCAGGAAATCGAAGATAAGTTCCATGACCTGCGCACATCCACCAGGGGCGGGGAAGAGTACATCCTCAGCATCGAATCCGGTCCCCAGAACAGCCCGGAAGGCCTTCACCACGACTTCGAGCAGGGGTTCATCGTCACCTTCCGCTCCGAAGGTGACAGAAACTACTACCTGGGCGAACCGCTCATCCAAGACCCCCGCTGCTACGACCGCCTGCACCACGAATTCAAGGAGTTCGTCAGTCCACACCTGAAGCCAAACGGCGTGCTCGTCTTCGATTTTCCCGTGCAACGGCGGTCACATGGATGAATAAGTCAGACGGCTTTCGCAGTGCCGCCCAGGCCTGGAAACCGCCGATAAGGTCAGTCGCACGCCTCAGCCTCAGCCGTTGCAGGGTGTGTGCAGCGAGGCTGGAGATGCAGCCCTCATTGCAGACGATCACCGCGGCACCGTTATCCGAGATATGACCCTGCTTCACCGTTCTCCTCGCTTTGCCTGGTGATCGGTCGGTGGTTCCACCATGAAGCAAAATGTTGAGCTACTTTGGTCGCCAATTTCAAGGGTGTGGGGGAGTCATGTCAACGGGGCATGCGATCGGGCCTCCAGGCTGGAACCACCCACTGCCCCGCCTTCATGACAGCCGCCACCTCCAGTTCGGAGGTGAGCACCACCAAATCCGCCCGCCGCCCGGCTTCGATGCGGCCGACGTCGGGCAGCCCCAGCATGTCCGCCGGGTTCTGGCTGGCGGCGCGGACGGCGTCGGCGAGCGGGATGCCGGCGTCGTAGACGGCGTGCCGGACCGCCGCATCCAGCGTGAGGATGCTGCCGGCGATGGTGCCGTCGCTGACCAGGCGCGCCTCGCCGCCGGCCACGCGGACGTCCAGCCCGCCCAGCCGGTACCGGCCTTCCTGTGCGCAGGCCGCGGCCATGGCGTCGGTGACGAAGACGGCGCGCGCCGGGCTGGCGGCGATGAAGCGGACCAGCGACGGGTGCAGGTGGACGCCGTCGGCAATCACCTCGGCAAACACCGCGCGGTCCTCCAGCAGGGCCAGCGCAGGGCCGGGTTCCCGGTGGTGCAGCGGCCGCATCGCGTTGAACACATGCGTCCCGGCGGTGGCCCCCGCGGCAATCGCCTGGCGGGCCAGGTCGTAGCCGGCGCCGGTGTGGCCGATGGCCGCGACGGCGCCGTAGCCGGTGATCTGCCGGATGGCGGCCAGGCCCCCTTCCAGTTCCGGCGCGATCGTCACCATCCGGACGGTGCCCCGGCCCGCCAGCATCAGCCGGTCGACGGCGGCCGGTTCCGGTGCCAGCAGAAGGTCCTCGGTGTGGGCGCCCCGGTGGTCGGGACTGAGCCACGGGCCCTCCAGGTGGATCCCGGCCAGGACGCCTTCCTCCACCAGCGTGGCCAGCGCGGCCACCGCCTTCTCAAGCTGCGTGAGCGGGGCGGTGACCAGGCTGGCCATCAGCGTGGTGGTGCCGTGCCCGCGGTGCACGTCGGCGATCCGGACCGCGGCGGCAGCGGGGTCGGCGTCGTTGAAGCTGAAGCCGCCCCCGCCGTGGATGTGGGCGTCCACAAATCCCGGCGCCAACGTGGCACCCGGAAAATCGGCGGCGGGCTTCCGCGGCGGCAGCCCGGGACCCGCGGCGGTGATCCGGTCGCCGTCGGTCTCCACCCAGCCGGGCTCCAGCACGGCACTGGTTTCAGCGTCATTGGTTTTAGCGTCACTGGGCAGGATGACCCGGGAAGCGGAAATGAGCGTGGGACTCACCAGGTTTCCGTGATCTTGCGCAGGCCGCGGGGAGCGTCGGGGTCCCGGAGGCGGGCCGCCGCCATCGCATGCGCCAGCCGCTGCAGGGGCATGATCTCCAGGATCGGGGAGAGTTGCTCGTGCACGGCCGGCAGCGGCACCACGTGGTTCAGCGGGCGGGCAGCCCCGGCGTCACCCACCAGGCAGACGTCCGCGCCGCGTTCGGCAAGGCGGTCCAGTACCGGGTGCAGGGCGCGGCCGCCGGCGCCGGGCGAGGCGACGGCGATGACGGGCCGGTCGGCGTCGATCATCGCAAAGGGCCCGTGCAGCAGATCCGCGCCGGAGAAGGCATGCGCGGCCAGGTAGGACGTTTCCATGAGTTTCAGCGCCGCCTCCCGTGCGGTGGGGTAGGAGAAGCCGCGTCCGGTCGTGATGATGTGGTTCACGAAGCGGTAGCGGTCTGCAACCTCCAGTATCTCCGGCCGGGCCAGGACATCGGCGGCGAGACGCGGCAGGTCCGCCGCTTCCGCGCCGTTTCCTCCGGCCCAGGCGTCGATCAGCTGCCACAGCGCCAGCAGCTGCGACGTGTAGCTCTTGGTTGCGGCGACGGCGCGCTCCGGCCCGGCCAGGATGTCCAGATGGTGCCGGGCGGCGGCGGCCAGCGGCGAGGACGGTGCGTTTGTGACAGCCACGGTGAGGGCGCCGCCCCGGGCGGCAGCGGCGGTCGAGTCCACCAGGTCGGGGGAGCCGCCGGACTGGCTGACCGCCAGCCACAGCACCCCTTCCAGTTTCGGTTCGGCGCCGTACACCGTAAGGCTCGACGGCGATGCCAGGCCCGCCGGCAGCCCCAGCACCGTCTCGACGAGGTACTTCGCGTACAGGGCAGCGTGGTCGCTGGTGCCGCGGGCGGCCAGGAGAACGTACCTGATGTCCGCGTCCCGGAGGGTTGCGGCCAGCCGGGTGATCTCGGGGCGCCCGTGCTCAAGCAGCCGGGCCAGCGACTCCGGCTGTTCCAGGATTTCGGCGGCCATCAGGGAACCGGGAAGCGGTGGCGTGGCGATTGACGGGGTGGCGACGGTGGTGTGCGGGGCGGTCATGGGTCTCCTTGGGTGGGATCAGCGGGGCATGTGGTGAGAGTGGATCAGGCGGGGATTGTGGTGGGAGGCCGGTGCGGTGTGCCGGCAAGCTGGCCGGCCAACTCCACGGCGCCCCAGGCGGGTGCGCAGTCCAGCACGCGGACGTCGGTGAGGCCGCTGGCTGCCAGCAGCTCCCGCACCCTGGCGGCCAATGCCGGCTGGTTGGCCAGCATGCCGCCGGCCAGCAGCACCGGGGCATTTTCCTCAATGGTGCCCAGCCTCCGGTTCACCGTCAGGGCCAGGCGGGCGAGATGCCGGGCGGCGTCGTCGGCGATCGCTGCGCTGGCAGCGTCCGAGGCTGCCAGTTTGAACACGGCGCCCGCCTGTCCGGCCCAGTACCGGCGCTCGGGCCGGCGGTAGAACAGGTCCAGCAGGTCACCGGGTTCCGCGGTTCCGGTCTGATCCAAAAGCTGGGTCGTCAACGGCCCGGCGGGCAGGCCGTCGTCGGAGTCCTGCAGGGCGTTGCAGACGGCGCTGCGGGCCACGGCGTAGCCGCTGCCTTCGTCGCCGAGCAGGTAGCCCCAGCCGCCGGCCCGGGCCTCCCTGCCGTCGCCGGCCTTCGCCCACGCGGCGGAGCCGGTGCCGGAGATGAGGACAGTGCCGGCAGTGAGGCTGCCGGCCGCGAGGATGATGCGCGTGTCGTGGTCCACGTGGATCCGGGCTCCGGGGAAACGGCGGGAGAGCAGGCCGGCCAGCTGTTCCCGGGCGGCCGGCGTGTCCGCCCCGGCGGCGCCGGCAAAGACGGTGTCTATTCCGTGGCCCGCGGGATCGCCGATGCCGAGCTGTCCGGCGAGGTCGTCCAGCGCTGCGGCGGCCTCGTCCGGCCCCACGGAGGCGATATTTGCACTGCCCACCGTGCACTCAGCGAGCTGCCGGGGAAGTGTAGTCCCGCCGTCGTCCGTTCCACCCTCCGCCAGAATGGCGTGGGTCTTGGAGCCGCCAATATCCAGGCCAAGGACACGGTCCAAACCAAGGACACGGTCCGGGCCAGGGACGCGCCGCATCACTTGGCCGCCGGCTTGCTGCTGCTGTCAGAGTTGTCGGCGGCTTCCGGCCAGCGGGCGCCATTTTCCCAGTAGTGGCGGATTTCCTCGAGGTTCCGGCCCTTGGTTTCGGGGGCGAGGCGGTGGACGAAGATGAAGCCGGCGATGGCCAGCGCGCCGAACACCGCGAACGTGCCGGCACCGCCGAGCTGCTGCAGCATGGTGAGGAAGAACGCCGCGACGATCACGTTGGCCACGAGGTCCGAGGTCAGCATGGCGCTGGCGCCCAGGGAACGCAGCCGGGCGGGGAATGATTCTCCGGCGTAGACCCAGACCAGCGCGCCGAAGCCGAAGGTGAAGCCCACGGTGAACAGCAGGACCCCGAGGAAGCCGACCACGGTCAGGATTCCGCCGAAGTCGCGCCCGGCCATAAAGACGCCCACGAGGATGGCGTTGGCCGCGATCATCATGCCGATGCCGCCGAGCAGGATGGGGCGGCGGCCCACCCGGTCCACCAGGGACAGCGAGACGAACACGGCCACCAGGGAGGCAGCCTGGACCAGCGCGGGCAGCAGCAGGAGGGCGGCGTTGCCGGTGAAGCCCATGGCCTCGAAGATCCGGGGGCTGTAGTAGACGACGGCGTTGATGCCGGTGATCTGGATGAAGAAGCCGAGGCCGACGACGAACACGGTCGCCTTCAGGTACGGCGAGCGGAGCATCTCGCGCAGGCCGCCGCCGCGCTCTTCGCTGATGGCGCGGCGCATGTCTGCCAGTTCGGCGTCGACGTCGGCATCCGGCTCAATGGAGCTGAGGGTACGGCGGGCGTCTTCGGTGCGTCCGCGCATCATGTACCAGCGGGCGGTGTCGGGGAGGCGGAGGGTGACGGCGAGGACCGCGAGGGCGGGAACAGCAGCCAGGCCCAGCATCAGCCGCCAGTTCTCGGTGGAGGACAGGACGTAGGCGGCCAGGTAGCCGATGATGATGCCGATGACCGTGGCCACCTGGTACGCCACGAGGAGGGCGCCGCGCACCTTGGGCGGCGCCGACTCAGCCACGAAGACGGGCACCACCACCACGGAGACGCCGATGGTCAGACCGAGGAGGAGGCGGGCCACGAGCAGCATGGGCACGTCCGCGGCGAGGGCGCTCAGCACCGCGAACGCCGCATAGGCTCCGGCCACGCCCACCATGCAGGCCTTGCGGCCCAGTTTGTTGGCGAGCCAGCCGCCGAGCACGGCGCCCAGGACTTCACCGACGACGACGGCGGTGGTCACCAGCTCCTGTTGGCTGGTGGAGAGCTGGAACTCCTTGGTGATGAACAGCAGGGCACCGGCGATATTCGACAGGTCGTAGCCGTAGATTATGCCGATGGTGGCGGCGGTGCCGCCGACCAGTAGGCCGAGGCGGGGCGTCTGGCGCAGGTCTTGCAGGAACGACATCTTTGGGTCCTTGGAAGTGGGGTGGGGAATTGGGTTCGGCTTTTGGTGCAAACCGGAATTGGTGTAAACCAATTTCACCCATTTTGGCCTAGACCAATTTTCGTGTCAATAGGTAACATCAGGTTCATGGAAACCTCCGCGGCCGCTGCCCTGCCCAAGTACTACGTACTCAAGGAGCAGATCCTCACCCTGATCGAGGACGCGGAGCCCGGAACGCTGATCCCCACCGAGCGGGCGCTCGCCGAGCAGTATGGGACGTCCCGCACCACGGTCCGGCAGGCCATCGGCGAACTGGTGGCCGAGGGCCGCCTGGACCGGACACAGGGCAGGGGGACCTATGTGGCGCCGCCCAAGGTGACACACGTCCGCCAGCTCACGTCATTTTCCGAGGACGCCGCGAGTCAGGGCCTCATGGCTGCGGCCCGGATCGTGGATGTGAGCGTTTTGCCGGCTGATCCCGCCACGGCGCGCCGCCTGGCCGTGGACCCGGGTACGGACATCCACCGGGTGGAGCGGATCAGGCTGGTGGATGGCGAGCCGCTGGCGCACGAGATTGCGTTCCTTGCCGGGCCGCTGCCGGACCTTGCGCGGACCGTGGCGGAGCGCGGCTCCCTGTACGCTGCCCTGCGCGAGGACTACGGCATCCGGATCGCCGAGGTGGAGGACACCGTGGAGACGAAGCTGGCAGGACCGGCCGAGGTGCAGCTCCTGGACGTCGAAATGGGCGCCCCCATGCTGCTGGTCCACCGCCTCGGGTTCACCCCGGAGGGGCGGCCTGTGGAGTGGACCGAATCGGTGTTCCGGGGTGACCGGTTCCGTTTCGTGGCACGGATGCATGTCTGAGCTTGGGCGTTTGTTACGCCCTACTGCGGTAGGTGAACCAGTGTTGCGTTGCACGACGGCGGGAGTCGCCGGGCGTTGTGAAGCAAGTTACGCGGTGGTTGTGTAAGTCCATAATCAACGACGGGGCGGCGTAACGCCCTCCCTGGATCGAGGGGGACATGATCACAGCATTGGTTCACAGAATCCGTACGCAATGCGGCCCGGAACTCAACATGTTCCGCAGCCAGGTGCACGCACTGGCGAGTCAGGAGATCGGTTCCGGAGGTCTTGACGCGGCGGCCACCACCATGGCCCGCCGGCCGTGCTTGGCCACCCCGGGAGTTTCCGTGGACATCGTCGGCTTCACCTGCCCCCGTTCATCCGAGGGCCGGCCTTCGGTGCGCGTTGCGGTGTCCATGAGCCTGCAGCCGGGCCGAAGGGCCTCGGCCGTCCACTGGGAAGAGGCCCACGCCTGGGCCGGAGCCGTGGCCGGCGGGGAATGGGCTGCCGCCGAATATGTCGGAAGCCAGGAAAGCCCGGGCGGGATGGTCTTTCACTACGCCCTGAAAACCGCCGAGGACCCGTACGCCGTGCCTGAGTACTCGGCGGTGCCTGAATATGCCGTGCCTGAATATGCGGCGCCGGAATACTCCAGGGACTATTCGACCGCGCTGTAACGGGGACCGACGCTGATGTCGCGCTGACTCGGGGCTACGACTTAAAACCAAAAAAGGATCCGGGGGGATGTTCCCCCCGGATCCTTTTGTGTGTCGTACGGATTAATCCTTGCCGGGCTACTCCTTGCCCAGTCCTGCGGCAGAGGTCTTTTCGCCGGTGACCTCGTTGAGCTTGGCCAGGTCGAAGATGCCGCTGATGTCGGCCTGCTTGGTGGTGCCGGCGTCCACGCCGTCCTGCAGCAGCTTCTTGAACGCTCCGGCCAGCGGGTCCACCGTGAAAACGATGTTCTTCAGCGAGCGGTCAATGACTTCCTGCGAAAGGGCCTTGCCGGCGGCTTCCTTCAGTGCGGCGTTCACTTCCGTGGCCTTCTCGGTGGCGGGGGTGTCGTTGAGCCACTTCACTGCTTCGACGTGGCCCTTGAGCAGGGCCTCCACCGTCTGCGGGTGCTCCGCGGCGAACTTCTTGTTCACGATCAGGATGGTGGTGGGGAACTCGCCCGGCTTGCCGGTCAGCGATCCGTCCCACAGGTCCTTCTCATCCACCAGGACCTTCGCGCCGGCCTGGAGCACAAGGCGGGAGGCCCACGGCTCAGGCAGCCACGCGCCGTCGAGCTTGCCGTTCTGGAACAGCTTCAGCGTCTGGGCGTTCTCGGTGGGGTTGATGGCAACGTCCCCGCCGCCGTCGGGAGTGGTCTTGTAGCCCTGTTTGCCCAGCCAAGCGCGCAGCGCCACGTCCTGCGTGCCGCCCAGCTGCGGGGAGGCCAAAGTCTTGCCCTTCAGGTCGGCCGCGGTCTTGATCTCCGGCTTCACCACCAGCTGCGCACCGCCCGAGGCTGCCCCGGCGATGATGCTGATGGATTCGCCCTTGCTCTTGACGAACGAGTTGATGGCCGGGTTCGGGCCGATGTAGGTGGCGTCGATGGCGCCGGCATTCAGTGCCTCGATGGCGGCCGGACCGGCGTTGAACACCTGGGTGCTCAGCTTCGTGTCCCCGAGCTCCTTGGCGATGAAGCCCTTCTGGACGCCGACCAGCGCGGTGGCGTGGGTGATGTTTCCGAAGTAGCCCAGCTTCAGCTCGGTGGCGGGGCTGGTGACGGCGGCTGCGTTGGCGGAACCCGGGGCGGCGTTGTTGGCGGCCGTGGTGGCGACGGCGACGCCTGCACCCAGGACGGCCAGGATGCCGGCGGCGATGCCGATCTTGAGGCCGCTGGGGCGTTTCCGGCCGGCGGGCTGGCCCGCGGCGATCCGGGTGGAGCCCGGATTCTCGTTTGTAGAAGACATGATGTTTCCTTTTCGGATGATGGAGCGGAGGGGATGGCGCTGAGCGTTGGATTGAGATTACGGAGGCCAATCCGGCGGCCACAATGGCTGTCGACTCAGGCGTTCATCCGGCGTCGCAATCGGTCATCCGGGCGGTCTCATAGCTTCACCGGGCGTCGCGGAACGTTAAAAATCCGGGGTTAAAGACCTCCCGCGGCGGACTTCAGGGTTTCCAAAACGGCGGGAAAAAGGTGCTGCTGCCGGCCCCAGACGGGGTCGAGGAGCTCGACGTACCAGGAGTCCGCCAGCAGGAGGGCGAGAGTTTCGTTGCTCTCGCGGGCCCAGTCCTGGATCTGCTCCGACTCGACAGGGTTTTCGCTGCTTCCCAAAACCGTGACCACTTCCCCGTCGTGCAGGGTGACCGGAACTGATGCCTGGCTGACCTCTCCGGGTGCGTGCGCGATGGCAATGAATTCCGTCCCCGCCGACAGCCGCAGCAGGAGGGCCGCCGACTCCGCGGAGCAGAAGCCGGTGACGTACTCGCGCTGGGCATGGCCGGCGTCGGGCCCGAGGCCGGGCTGGGATTCCTTGGTGAACAGTCCGCTGCGGTTGAGCTCAGCAAGCTGGCCCGCGATGGGCTGGGTCTCGTCGTCGAAGCGGGCGGCGAGGGTTCCCGGCTGGTATTCGCTGGTGCCCTCAAGCCACCGCGCGGTCAGTTCCCCGGCGGCTGCCAGGCTGCCCGCCTGCCGCCACACTTCACGGTCTGCCAGGAGCCTGCCGTAGCTGTCGCGTTCGGTCGTGAATTGATCGCTCATACTCGATGCTAGGCGCGGTCCCGGGTTGTCCGACAGGCTGAATGACGCCTTCGAACGGAGTGTGAATCGCGGTTACGCAGTGTATCTTCCGGTTTCTCCGCGCTTTGACCGACCTTTTGGGCTGCCGGATAGTTGCTGCCACAACCTTCGCATTCACTACTTTTCATCCGCTACATCAGGGGGCACCCATGGTCCGTCAGTCTCTCAAGTCCCGCACGGGCGCACTCAAGCCGGGCTTCAAACCGGCGGTGGGCGTGGCCCTCGCCGCAACTACTCTGCTGGCGCTCTCCGCGTGCTCCGATCCCGGGGCTGCGGCTTCCGCGAACGCGCCGGCCGCCACAAACACGGCCACGTCGGCTGCCAAGACCTTCAACCTGACGCCTGAGCAGGACCGGTTCCCCGTCACCGTGGACGAGAAGGCCGCGGCGCTGGTTCCCGAAGCTATCAAGAAGGACGGGAAGCTGACCGTGGCCGTCAGCCCGTTCGCCCCGCCGCTGGCGGTGTACGCAACCGACAACAAGACGCCGGTGGGCAATGAGGTGGACATCGCCGTCGCGCTCGCCCAGACGCTGGGGCTGGAAGCCGAGATCGTGCCCACCGCCTGGGCCGACTGGCCGCTCGGCGTCGAATCCGGTAAGTACGAGGCCGTCCTCTCCAACGTCACGGTGACGGAGGAGCGCAAGCTCAAGTTCGACTTCGCCAGCTACCGGGACGACAAGCTCGGCTTCTACGCCAAGAGCGGCAGCGACATCACCAAGGTCGAATCGGCTCCCGATGTTGCCGGCAAGCGTGTCATCGTCGGCTCCGGCACCAACCAGGAATCCATCCTGCTGCGCTGGGACGAGGAGAACAAGGCCAAGGGCCTGAAGCCGGTCGAGTTCCAGTACTACGACGACGACTCCGCCTCGAACCTGGCGCTGCAGTCCGGCCGCGCGGACCTGACGTTCGGCCCGAACGCCACCGCCGCCTACAAGGCCGCCACCGACGAGAAGACCAAGCTGGTGGGCCTGGTGGACGGCGGCTGGCCGCTGAAGGCGAGCATTGCAGCCACCACCAAGAAAGGCAACGGCTTCGCCGCCGCTGCCCAGGCCGGCCTGAACCACCTGATCGAGGACGGCACCTACGGCAAGATCCTGGACCGCTGGGGCCTGTCTTCCGAGGCCGTTGCCAAGTCGGAGCTGAACCCGGCGGGCCTGCCCAAGAGCTAGGTCCTTCATCGATTGCTCCGTACCTGCCCTTATCAGACCTGAAAACGGCAGTTACGGAGCAGCCGATGGGTTTTCCGGCTCGTCCTGTCGGTTAGCTCGCCGGGATCACCTTAAGCGCGGAATTCCACTGGTACTCGGGCAACTGGTCGTTGACCGAGAGCAGTATGTGCAGGAACCCGGCCTGTTCGAGCTGTCGGGCCCGGCGCTGGGGCCCGACGACGATCGGCCGGAGGCCGCCTGCCGAGGCGAAGTCCGCCACGGCCCGCACGGCGTCCTCGTCGTCGCCCGCGATGAGGACGTCGAGCTGCTGGCCGGCCACGTCGCCGGAGGCCAGTGTCGCGGCAAAGGTGGTGTTGAAGCCCTTCACCACTCTGGCCCCAGTGGTTTTCTGGAGCTCTTCGGCCGCGGAGCTGCCCTCGGGGACGCTGAGTCCTTCGAAGGTGGACACGTCCACCGGGTTGGTGATGTCCACGTACACCTTGCCGTCCAGTGCGCTGCCGTATTTGGCCACCACGGCCCTGGCAGGATCGTAGTAGACGGCGGGAATCACGACGGCGCCGCTGAGGTCGTCGCCCACCACGCCGGTGGTCACCTGGCCGCCAAGCTCGGCCGCGAGGGTGTCGGCCTTGGCCTTGTCCTCGTGGGCGAGCAGCTGGACACTCTTGCCGCCTGCAATGGCCCGGGTCGCGAGCCCGCGCGCCATGTTGCCGGTTCCGATGATGGTGATGTCAGTCATTGTGTTCTTCTTCCTCTGATGGGCGAGACACGCGCTGCAGTAGTTCCCAGCTCCCACCCAGTGTGCTTGCGCAAATTTGAAGCGTCAATCAAAATCTCGGTCCCTGCACGACCCGTTGCTCCGAAAGCCGCATTGTTGAAAGGATGATCGGCATGAGCAACCTGGAAACCTTCCCGGAGGAGATCGTCTGCACGGAAGGCGACCACGCGGAAGTGATCGAGTTCCTGGCCCCGCGGGACGTTCCCCTGGGCGGGCCGCGGGCCATGCCCGTCCGCCGGACGCTACCCCAGAAGCAGCGCAGCCTCATCGGCGCCTGGTGCTTCCTGGACCACTATGGCCCGGACCTCGTCCCGGAGTCGGGCGGCATGAAAGTCCCGCGCCATCCCCACACGGGCCTGGCGACGGTGAGCTGGCTGTTCAGCGGCAACGTGGCCCACCGCGACTCGGCCGGGTACGCGGCGACTGTCCGCCCCGGGGAAGTCAACCTCATGATTGCCGGACGGGGGATCTCCCACCAGGAGTTTTCTACCCCGGACACCCGTATCCTCCATGGTGCCCAGCTTTGGTACGCCCTGCCCGAGGAAACCAGGAACATGGCCCCGACGTTCGAGCACTTTGCGCCCGAACCTGTGCAGGGAGACGGCAGCGAGTTGCGCGTTTTCCTCGGCTCTCTCGCTGGGTCCACCTCGCCCGTGGCCACGTACACTCCGCCGCTGCTGGGTGCCGAGGCGGTGCTTCATGCCGGCGGGCGGCTCGAACTGGACCTGGACCCGTCCTTTGAACATGGCATCCTGCTCGACACCGGTGACGTTTCCCTCGACGGGACCGCATTGGCGGTGGACCACCTGCACTACCTGCGCCCCGGCCGGACCAGGATTGCGCTGGAGGCCGGACAGGCGCCGGCCCGGGTGCTGATCCTCGGCGGCGAGCCCCTCGGTGAGCAGATCGTCATGTGGTGGAACTTCGTCGGGCGCACGCACGAGGAAGTGGTTGATTACCGCGCCGCCTGGCAGGCAGAGATCGGTGCCGAACCTGGCGACGCCCCCGCCGGCAACACGTACCCGGACGGCACACCCTTCCCCCGTTTTGGGCCTTTTCCGGAAGGCTATCCGGCGCCGCTGCCTGCGCCGGCTTTGCCCAACGCCCGGCTTCGGCCCCGCGGCTGACAGATCACCCACCCAGGAGGACCCTTGGAACAGCAATCAACCCTGACCGTCCGGAGCGCCCCGGAGCGCCGCCGCTACGAGCTCCTCGACGGCGACGCCGTCATCGGGAAGGCGCACTACCTGCCGTATCAAGGGGAACAGGGGCCGGAGCGGATTTTCTACCACACGACAGTCAGCGAGGACTACGCCGGGCAGGGCCTGGCTGCGCGTCTTGTCCAGGACGCGCTGGACGATACCCTGGAGGCCGGGATCGCCGTCGTGCCTGTCTGCCCGTACGTCAAGCTCTGGCTGCGCAAGCACCCGGACTACCAGGAGCGCGCCGCCGCTGTCCGCCCCGAGCACTTGGCCGCGCTCGAGAACGCGCGGCGGTAGCGGCAGGGGGCCGGGCTTACGCCTGCCCTGCGTTCCCCGCTCCGGCGAGCCCGGTACTGCCACGGACGATCAGGTCGCACGGAAAGTTCACCCTGCGCGGCGGCTCGCCGGGGGCATGGATGCGCTCCAGCAGCATCTTTGCACCCGCGCGGGCCATGTCCCGGCTGGGCTGGCGGACGGTGGTGAGGCTGAAGGAATCCCACGCCGCCATGTCGACGTCGTCGTAGCCGATGACCCAGCAGTCCTGCGCCGGAATCCGGTTGGCCCGCAACGCATCCAGGGCTCCGAAGGCCATCAGGTCGTTGGCGCAGAAGACGGCCTGGGGCCGCTCGGCACGGGCTAGCAGCCGGTTCATGACCTGTGCGCTGACATCGTGGGAGAAGCCGCCGTGGAACCGGAAGTGTTCCGGCACGCTGTGGCCCCGGCCTGCCATCCTGTCCAGGAAGCCCCGGGCGCGCTCACGCGAGGTGCTCGCGTTTTCCGCACCGCCGATGAAGGCCACCCGGGTCCTGGCGTTGTCCAGGAGGTAGTCGGCGACGGCGGCGCCCCCTTCGGTGTTGTTGCTGGTGACCTGGTCGCAGTCCAGGCCTTCCACCACACGGTTGATGAGGACGATCGGGCTCTTCTTCTCAATGGCCGCCTGCAGCTCGACGGAATCCTCTGTGGCCGTCGTAAAGATGACGCCGTCGACGGCGTGTTCCCGGATGGCCTTTAGTGCGTCGTGGTGGCTGCCGCCTCCTGCGTTCCAGATGACGACGCGGAAACCAGCGGTGTCCAGCTCGCGGCTGAGTTCATCGAGGACCTCCGGGTAGAACGGGTTGGTCAGGTCAGCGACCACTACGCCGATGGTGTTGGTCCGCCTGGTTTTCATGGCCTGGGCCCCGGCGTGGGGGACGTAGCCCAGCGTTTCCATGGCTGCCTGGACACGGGCCCGAGTTGCAGGGGACAGCTTCGCGGGGGAGGACATCACCCGGGACACTGTGGCCTGTGAAACGCCCGCGAGTTCTGCGACATCACGGCTGGTGACCATCGGGGTGTTCTCCTTTTCCGGCGCCGTTCGCGCCGGCGTCCTGCGGATGTGACGTTCGTCGTTTCAGAGTAGCCAATCCCTGAAGCCGGCACCGCCGACGCCCCCTACATTGCGCGGGGCCGGCGGTGCCGCCGAGTCGGCTATCGGCTGGCTGTGGGATCGTGCTCGGCGCTCAGGCCACGGCGGAGCCGGACCCGCGGTGCCGTCTCGGGCGACCAGAGCGCACCCACGATGGTGATGGCCGACGTCGCGATCATGTACAGCGCGACGAGCCAGAACCGGTCAAACTCAGGGCCGATCAGGGCGGTGGCGATGAGCGGCGCGAAGCCGCCGGCGAAGACCGCGGCGACCTGCGGCCCGACAGATGCGCCCGAGTAGCGCAGCTTGGGCTCAAACAGCTCAGTGAAGTATGCCGGTTCCACCGAGTAGCAGAGGTCGCGACCGACGTTGCAGGTCAGGACCAGGACTAGCAGGACAATGAAGAAGTCTCCGGTCTGAACGCCCCAGAAGAAGGGGAAAGCCATCAGGAGCATGGTCACCGCACCGGCGAGCACCGTGTAGCGGCGGCCCCAGCGGTCGGAAACCCAGCCCCAGAACGGAATGGAGAAGATGCCCAGGCCGGCCATGATCATGGTTGCCAGCAGGATGCTGTTCTTCTCCAGCAGGATCGCCGGGCCGTAGGCCAGCAGGAACGTAGTGTAGATGTAGTAGTTCGCGTTCTCGGCGAACCGCATCATGATGACCTTCAGAATGGTCAGCGGGCGGGTCTTGATGACCTTGACCACCGGCATCTTCTCGATCTCGCCCTTGCGCTTGATCTCCTCGAAGGCCGGGGATTCGTCCACGTTGCGGCGGATGTAGAAGGACAGCACCACCAGCAGGATGGAAACCAGGAACGGGATGCGCCAGCCCCAGGCCATAAACTGCTCCGGCGACATGAGGCCGCCCATGATGAAGAACGCGCCGTTGGCCAGCAGGGTCCCGGCCGGAACGCCGATCTGCGGCCACGAGCCGAAAAATCCGCGGCGCTTGGCGGGAGCGTATTCGGTGGCCATGAGGGCGGCCCCGCCCCATTCACCGCCGACGCCGATGCCCTGGATGATCCGCAGCAGGACCAGCAGGATCGGTGCCGCGATGCCGATCGTGGCGAAGTTGGGTAGACAGCCGATCAGGAAGGTGCCGGCACCCATCAGGCCGAGGGTGGCCATGAGCATCTTCTTGCGGCCCAGCCGGTCCCCGAAGTGGGCAAAGATGATGCCGCCGACAGGGCGGGCGGCAAAACCGATCGCGTAGGTGCTGAAGGACAGCAGGATGCCGGCGAAGGGGCTCACCTGCGGGAAGAACTGGGTGTTAAGGATGATGGCGGCGGCAACGCCGTAGACGTAAAAGTCGTACCACTCGATGCAGCTGCCGAGCACTGAGGAAATCAGTGCTTTGCGGCGCATCTTCGGATCGATGGCCGGCGGTGCTGCCGTTGTCACGGGGGCGCTCATGTAGAGACTCCTTTGTCTTCGTCCGGACAGTGAGCCCAGCCACACCGGCTGGCTCGTGACTAGCAGTGTATACGTATGCAAAAACCAGATACAAGCCCTTGTGCCAACAAATGTATACGTATACACTCGATGATCATCCGGTCCCAAGGGACTGGCCGGGCGCTCCATAGGTCGCCCATCGACGAAGATGGAAAGGCAACCCTGATGACCGTTACAACAGCACTTAGCACCGCCGTGGACTCCACCCTGCTGAAGGAGCCCGAGCGCAACAGCGTGGCCCGGGGGAGCACTCCCGAGGTGCGCGCCACCGTGGAGGCCGTCATTGCCGACATCCGCGAGCGGGGGGACGAAGCCGTCCGCGAGTATTCGGCGAAGTTCGACAAGCACGCCCCCGAATCCTTCCTGCTCAGCCAGGAGCAGCTCGACGAAATCATGGCCCGGGTTCCTGAGCAGGTCATCGAGGACATCAAGTTCGTCCAGCAGCAGGTCCGCGCGATGGCGCAGAAGCAGCTTGAGTCGCTCTCGGATTTTGAGATCGAGACCCTCCCCGGTGTGTTCCTCGGCCAGAAGAATGTTCCGATCCAGGCCGCCGGCGCCTACATCCCGGGCGGCAAGTACCCGCTCCTTGCCAGCGCCCACATGACCATCGTCACCGCCAAGGTGGCCGGCGTGGAGCGCGTCGCCGCCTGCACCCCGCTGATCCAGGGCGAGGTCCCGGACGCCACCGTGGCCGCCATGTACCTGGCCGGCGCCGACGAGATCTACCTGCTGGGCGGCATCCAGGCCGTGGCCGCCCTGGCCATCGGCACAGAGACCATCAAGCCGGTGAACATGCTGGCAGGCCCGGGCAACGCCTTCGTTGCCGAGGCCAAGCGCCAGCTCTTCGGCGAGGTCGGCATTGACCTCTTCGCAGGCCCCACGGAGGTCCTGATCGTGGCGGACGAACACGCGGACCCGTTCATTGTCGCCGTCGACCTCCTGTCCCAGGCCGAGCACGGCCCCGACTCCCCGGCCGTGCTGATCACCACCAGCGAGGAGCTGGGCCGCAAGGTGATGGAGCACATCGACACGATCCTCGTGGACATGCCCACCCGCGACTACGCCGCCGCGGCCTGGCGCGACTGGGGCGCCGTCCACGTGGTGGAGACCCTCGACGACGCGTACGCCCTGGCCGACGAGTACGCCTACGAGCACGTCCAAATCCTGACACAGAACCCCCGCGAGGCCCTGGAGAAGATGCACGACTACGGCGCCCTGTTCCTCGGCGAGGGAACCTGCGTGTCCTACGGCGACAAGGTGATCGGCACCAACCACGTGCTGCCCACGCGCGGCGCGGCCCGCTACACCGGCGGCCTCTGGGTGGGCAAGTACCTGCGCACCGTCACCTACCAGGAAGTGACCAACACCGAATCCAGCGCCTTCTTCGGCGAACTCTGCGGCCGTGCGTCCAGGGTGGAGCGGTTTGAAGGCCACGCCCGGTCCGGCGACGTCCGCGCAGCGAAATACCGCGGCACCTCCCTGCCCTGGTCGGACCACACCTTCGACAGCTAAAGAGGACGCCAGTGCCGAAAGCACCGAATTTCCGACTGGACGGCAAGAAGGCCCTGGTCACCGGGGCGGGCCGCGGACTCGGCAAGGCCATCGCTGATGGCCTTGCCGAGTGCGGCGCCACCGTCTACGGAACCAGCCGAGATGCCGAAACGGCCGAGCGGATCAGTGAACGGTACGGAACCCCGCCGCTGGCCGTGGACCTCACCGACACCGGAAATGCAGAAGGTTTCGTTGAATCCCTCCAGCAGGCCAGCGGCGGTATTGACCTGCTGGTCAACAACGCCGGAGTCAACGTGCCCAAGCTTGCCCTTGAGCTGACGGAGGACGACTGGGACACCGTCTTTGACACCAACCTCAAGGGCACCTTCTTCCTGACCACGGCGCTGGCCCGGCGCTGGGTGGAGGCCGGCACCCACGGGGCCGTCGTCAACATCGCCTCCCAGGCGGGGATCGTCGGGATCGAGGAGCGCGCGGCCTACGGCACCAGCAAGGCAGGGATGATCCACCTGACCAAGATCCTGGCCCTGGAGTGGGCAGCGGCCGGAATCCGGGTCAACGCAGTGGCCCCGACGTTCGTGCGGACGGAACTGACGGCGTCCACGCTCAGCAGGCCGGACTGGGCGGACGAGCTGCTGTCGCGGATCCCGATCGGACGTTTCGGCGAACCGGAAGACATCGCCGGCGGGGTGGCTTTCCTGCTGAGCGACGCGGCTTCCCTCATCACCGGGCACACGCTGGCCATCGACGGCGGCTACACCATCCGCTGACCCGCCCCGGCATCTTGAAACCCGGCATCTTGAATAGGAGCAGCAACATGAACACCACGAAGACCATCGCGGCCACGGCAGTGGTCGGTGCCGGCTACATGGGCGGCGGCATAGCCCAGGTCCTGGCCCTGCACGGCCACAAGGTGGCGCTGGGCGACGTCGACGGCGAAATCGCCGAACGCTCCCGCCTCCGCCTGGTGAACCAGGCCCGGGACTTCGAAGCCCGGGGGCTGCTGCCCGCCGGTGCGGCCGACGCCATAGCGGGCAACCTCACCGCTGCCGCGAGCATAGAGGAGGCTGTCTCGACTGCGGACTACGTCGCCGAGGCGGTCCCGGAGGACCGGGTCATCAAGGCGGACATCCTGCGGCGCATCTCCGCTGCGGCGCCGGCCGGGGCGGTCATCGCGTCCAACACGTCAGCCATTCCCATCGGGGAACTGGCTGCGGCGGTCGGCAATCCCGAACGGTTCCTCGGTGTGCACTGGATGAATCCGGCTCCCTTCATCCCCGGCGTCGAGCTCATCCCCGGACCACAGACCTCACCTGGTGTGATGGACCGGGCCGAGGAGCTCATCCGGGCGCTGGGCAAGACTCCCGCGCGGGTGGCGGATACGCCAGGTTTCGTTGCCAACCGGCTGCAGTTCGCGCTGTACAAGGAGGCGGCCCGTATCGTGGAGGAGGGGGTGGCCGCCCCGTCCCAGATCGATGCGGTAGTCAGCAGCACTTTCGGGTTCCGGCTGGCACTCTTCGGTCCCTTCGCGATCGGGGACATGGCCGGGCTGGACGTCTACGAGTCTTCATACCGGACCTTGGAGAAGGCCTATGGCGAGCGGTTTTCCGCGCCTGCCGCACTGGCTTCCACCGTCGAGGAAGGCAACCTGGGGCTGAAAACCGGCCGCGGGTTCCTGGACATCGACCCCGCCAGCCGGGAAGACCTCGTGGCTTACCGGGACAGCGCCTACGCCCGGCTTTCCCAGCTGTGCGCCGAGCTGGGGCAGGCACCGGGGCTGTAGCCCGACCCCGGCCTTTTATTGCTACGGCAACCGGCCAGGACGCAGCACGCTCGGAACCCCCGCCTGCCAGGGCTCGAGGTGCACCGGGCTGACCAGCACTGCAGGCCCGCGGTGCAGCACGCCGTCGGAAAGTGCCCGGCAGCGCATGCCCCCGCGCCCGCGCATCGCGGCGTGGGCACCCGGTGCGAGCATGCGGTCCATCCACGCACAGGGGTGGGCGGGGCGCCCGCCTTTGAACCGCACCACACTGCCCTGCGACTCCAACGCGAAGTCCTGATCCAGCAGTGGGGCCAGCTGCGCGCCCCGGAGGATCACATTGCGCCGGGTCAGCAGCGGGTCGAACGGGTCGGCGTTGAGTTCCTCGGCCATGGCCTCGAGGACTTCGATGGCCAACAGGGTGACCGCCGCGTCCATGTGCGCCGCCTTACCAAAGAACCTGTCCCCGATGATGCCGTTGCCGGCCACTACCTCGACTCGTTCGGCGTCCGTCGTCGGCACTTCGGCCGCGCCATCCTTCGCCCGGCCGAAGTAGGCGTGAGCCGGCGAAACCAGCAGATGCAGGACCTCAACGTCGTATCTGTAGGTTTCGGTCATGCAATAACGCTATACCCGCAGTTTCAGGCCGGCTTTTTGAGCAGGGTGCTGGCTTCCTGGCGGGTGGTTCCGGAGTCCTGGATGCCGTCGGCGATGTGGGCGAGTTCGGCGGGGATGTCGCGGCCTTTTTTGCGCATGGCGGTGGCCCAGAGCCGGCCGGCGCGGTAGGAGGAGCGGACCAGGGGGCCGGACATGACGCCGAGGAACCCGATTTCTTCGGCTTCGCGCTGGAGGTCGATGAATTCCTGTGGTTTGACCCAGCGGTCCACGGGCAGGTGCCGTTCACTCGGGCGGAGGTACTGGGTGATGGTGATCAGGTCGCAGCCGGCCTGGTGGAGGTCGCGGAGGGCTTCGGAGATCTCCTGCCGGGTTTCGCCCATGCCCAGGATGAGGTTGGACTTGGTGACCATGCCCAGGTTCCGGCCCTGGGTGATGACGTCCAGGGAGCGTTCGTAGCGGAACGCGGGGCGGATGCGCTTGAAGATCCGGGGCACGGTTTCGACGTTGTGCGCGAAGACCTCGGGTTTGGAGTCGCAGATCGCGGCGATGTGCTCGGGTTTGCCGGAGAAGTCCGGGATGAGGAGTTCGACGCCGGTGCCGGGGTTGAGCTCGTGGATCTTGCGGACCGTTTCGGCGTAGAGCCAGACGCCTTCGTCGGCGAGGTCGTCGCGGGCGACGCCGGTGACGGTGGCGTAGCGCAGCTGCATGGCCTGGACTGAGCGGGCGACCTTGGTGGGTTCGAACATGTCGACGGGGGAGGGTTTGCCGGTGTCGATCTGGCAGAAGTCGCAGCGGCGGGTGCATTCGGAGCCGCCGATGAGGAAGGTGGCTTCCTTGTCTTCCCAGCATTCGAAGATGTTGGGGCAGCCGGCCTCTTCGCAGACGGTGTGCAGGCCTTCCTTCTTGACCAGGTTCTTCAGGCCGACGAACTCAGGGCCCATCTGGACCTTGGCCTTGATCCAGTCCGGTTTGCGTTCCACCGGGGTGGCCGCATTGCGCTGCTCGATCCGCAGCATTTTCCGGCCTTCTGGTGCCAGTGTCATTGTTCTCTTTCCCTTAGGTGCTAAATCAGCAGGCCACGACGTTGACGGCGAGGCCGCCCATGGCCGTTTCCTTGTATTTGGAGCTCATGTCCTTGCCCGTCTCCCGCATGGTCACGATGACCTCGTCCAGCGAAACCCGGTGCGAGCCGTCGCCCCACAGCGCCATCTTCGCGGCGTTGATCGCCTTCGCGGCCGCGATCGCGTTCCGCTCGATGCACGGCACCTGCACCAGGCCTCCGATCGGGTCGCAGGTCAGGCCCAGGTTGTGCTCCATCGCGATCTCGGCGGCGTTCTCCACCTGCGCAGGGGTGCCGCCCATGACCTCGGCCAGCCCGGCAGCCGCCATCGACGACGCCGAACCCACCTCCCCCTGGCAGCCCACCTCCGCACCCGAGATCGACGCCTGTTCCTTGTAAAGCACCCCGACGGCACCGGCGGTCAGCAGGAACTTGACCACGACGTCGTCGCGGTCTTCCTGGGTCGCCTGATCCATGCCCGACGCAAAGTGCAGCGCGTAATAGAGGACAGCCGGGATGATCCCTGCTGCACCGTTCGTCGGAGCGGTGACCACCCGCCCGCCGGAAGCGTTCTCCTCGTTGACCGCCAGCGCGACCAGGTTGACCCACTCCTGCCAGTACTTCGGGTCCCGGTAGTTCCCTCCGTGGTCACGGCCTTCCTTGAGCAGGCGCTCGTGCCAGTCAGGAGCACGACGGCGGACCTTCAGTCCGCCGGGCAGCAGCCCCTCACGTTTCAGGCTGGTCTGCACACACGCTTCCATCACCGAGTAGATGTGCAGCAGGCCTTCCCTGATCTCCCCGGCGCTCCGGCTGTCCTCTTCGTTGACCATCATCACTTCGCTGACGCTGAGCGAGGTGTTTTGGCAGTGCTTCAAAAGTTCCGCGGCCGTACGGAACGGCAGCGGCAGCTCCTTCTTCGATTCCTCGAGCTCCTGCTGCGCCGCATCCTCCTCGCCCTCCCGGACAATGAACCCGCCGCCCACAGAGAAGAACGTCGCCTTCCGGAGCTCCGAGCCGGCGGCATCAAAAACCGTAAAGGTCATGCCGTTGGTGTGCCGGGGCAGCACCGTCAGCGGCCGCAGCACCATGTCCGCCACCCCGTACGGCAACGGCACGCCCTTGTCATCGCCGGCCCCGGCCAACTGCAGGATGCCCGTTTCGGCGATGGCCGCCAGCCGTTCCTCGACCTCATCGGGCAGGATCAGCTCCGGGTGGTACCCTTCAAGGCCCAGCAGGACCGCCGTCATGGTGCCGTGCCCGTGCCCGGTGGCCGCAAGCGAACCGTACAGGTCCACGCGCAGCGACGCCACGCCCTCCAACACCCCGGCGGACTTCAATTCCTCCGCAAACACCGCGGCAGCCCGCATGGGTCCAACGGTGTGCGAGGACGACGGGCCAATCCCAATCGAAAAGAGATCAAAGACGCCAACAGCCATGGTCGGTTCCTAACTGGATAGTTGTGGTCGGTTCGGGCTGGGGAGGGTTTGAGGTGCTGCGGGTGGAAACGGGGTTAGAGCTCGCCGCCGTTTGCCGTGGCGTATTCTTCGCCCGACATCAGCGGGCCCTCCTCGGTGACGGCCACCTTGAACAGCCAGCCGGCGCCGTAGGGGTCGCTGTTGATCAGGGCCGGGTCCGCGACGACGCCGTCATTGATCTCGGTTACTTCGCCCGTGACCGGTGCGTACAGGTCGGAGACGGACTTGGTGGATTCCACCTCGCCGCAGGTTTCGCCGGCCGTGACGGTGGAGCCGACGTCGGGCAGATCAACGTACACGATGTCGCCCAGGGCGTCGGCGGCCACAGCGGAAATGCCGATCCCCACCGGCCCGGCCCCGTCAGCGGCAACCCATTCGTGCTCGGCGGAGTACTTCAGTTCAGCAACAACTTTGCTCATGTGCTTTTCCTTTGAGGTTCTGGTTACTTGTTTCGCTTGTAAAAAGGCAGCTCGACGACCTCGAACCGCTCGGCCTTGCCGCGCAGGTCGACGTCCACCACGGTGCCGACCGAGGCGTGCTCGACGTCGACGTAGGCCATCGCCACCGGGTAGCCGAGGGTGGGGGAGGGCTGGCCGGAGGTGACCTCGCCGATCAGCGTGCCGTCCTTGAGGACCGGGTAGTGGCCGCGGGCGGCGCGCCGGCCCAGGCCCTTGAGGCCCACGAGCTTCTGGCCCATGGTGGAGCCAACGCCGGCGGCCTTGAGTGCAGCCAGCGCCTCCTTGCCCACGAAGTCGCTTTCCTTGGCCAGCGAAACCACCGGACCGAGGCCCGCCGCATAAGCATTGACGCGGCGCGAGAGCTCGTTGCCGTAGAGCGGCATGCCAGCTTCCAGTCGTAGCGAGTCACGGCACGCCAGGCCTGCCGGGACCAAACCGTGTTCGGCTCCGGCGTCGAGAAGGGACTCCCACAGCCCCGGTGCATCCTCGTTGGGGACGTAAATCTCGAACCCGTCCTCACCCGTGTAGCCGGTGCGGGCCAGCAGCAGGGTCTGGACCGTGCCGTTGACGGTGATCCCCACCTCGACGGCAGCGTAGTACTTCAGCTCGATCACCAGGGAGTGCTGTCCGGCCGGGACGAGCTGGAGCAGGATCGCTTCTGCGTTGGGCCCCTGCACCGCGATCAGCGAGGTCCCGGCGGAGGCATCCTCAACGGCGACGTCGAAGTTCGCTGCCCGCTCGGCGAGGGCAGCGGCCACTGTCGTTGCATTGCCCGCGTTGGGGACCACCATGTACTTTGCTGTTCCGTCCGCAGCCGCGGGAAGGCGGTACGTGATCAGATCGTCGATGATGCCGCCGTCGGCGTCGCAGATCAGCGAGTACTTGGCCTTGCCGACGGCGATGGCGGACAGTTTGCCGGCCAGCGCGTAGTCCAGGAAGGCGCCGGCGTCCGGGCCGGTCACCCAGACTTCGCCCATGTGGGAGAGATCGAACAGCCCGGCCGCGTTGCGGACTGCGTGGTGTTCGGCAAGCTCGGAGGTGTACTTCAGCGGCATCTGCCAGCCGCCGAAATCGGTGAAGGAGGCGCCAGCAGTTTTGTGCTGGTCGTAAAGGGCGGTGTAGTTCTCGGTCATCGCGGGTCCTTAGTTCTCGAAGTCTTCGATCGGAGGGCAGGAGCAGACCAGGTTCCGGTCGCCTGCGGCGCCGTCGATGCGGCCCACCGGCGGGAAGTACTTGTCCTGCCGGAGCGACGGAGCGGGGAAGGCTGCCTGCTCGCGCGGGTAGGAGCGGTCCCAGCCGGAACTGACGACAGCGGCCGCCGTGTGGGGTGCGTTGCGCAGCGGGGAATCCTCCACGGTGAAGTCGCCGTTGGCGACCTGCTCGATCTCGCCGCGGATGGCGATCATGGCCTTGATGAACCGGTCGATCTCGGCCAGGTCCTCGGACTCGGTGGGTTCCACCATCAGCGTGCCGGCGACCGGGAACGCAAGGGTGGGTGCGTGGAAGCCGTAGTCGATGAGGCGCTTGGCCACGTCCTCGGCGGTGACGCCGGTCCGGGCCGTGAGTTCGCGCAGGTCCAGGATGCACTCGTGTGCCACCAGCCCGCTGTCCCCGGTATAGAGGACCGGGAAGAACTCGTTCAGCCGCGACGCGACGTAGTTTGCCGCGAGCAGGGCGGACTTGGTGGCCTCGGTCAGGCCATCGCCGCCCATGAGCTTCACGTAGGCCCAGGAGATGGGAAGCACGCCCGCCGAACCGAAGCGGGACGCGGAAATGGCGACGCCGGTTGATCCGGCAGTGCCTGATTCGTGAGCTGCCTTGTTGGCGTCGCCCGGCATGAACGGGGCCAGGTGGGCCTTGGCTGCGACCGGGCCGACGCCGGGTCCGCCGCCGCCGTGCGGGATGCAGAAGGTCTTGTGCAGGTTCAGGTGGGAGACGTCGCCGCCGAACTTGCCCGGCTGCGCCAAGCCCACGAGGGCGTTGAGGTTCGCGCCGTCCACGTAGACCTGGCCGCCGGCTGCGTGGATGGCGTCGCAGACCTCACGGACGTCGGCGTCGTAGACACCGTGCGTGGAGGGGTAGGTGATCATGATCGCCGAGAGAACGTCCTTGTTGGCCTCGATCTTGGCGTACAGGTCCGTGTGGTCGATGGTGCCGTCGGCAGCGGTAGCCACCACGACCACCTTCATGCCGGCCAGCACGGCCGAGGCCGCGTTGGTGCCGTGCGCGGAGGCCGGGATCAGGCAGACGTTGCGCTGGTCGTCGCCGCGGGACAGGTGGTAGCCGCGGATCGCCAGCAGCCCGGCCAGCTCGCCCTGGGAACCGGCGTTCGGCTGGATGGACACCTGGTCGTAGCCGGTGATCTCGGTCAGCTGCGCCTCGAGGTCGGCGATCAGTTCGCGCCAGCCCTCGGTCTGGGAATCCGGGGCGAACGGGTGGATCGAGGCGAACTCCGGCCAGGAGATGGCCTCCATCTCCGCCGTCGCGTTCAGCTTCATGGTGCAGGAACCCAGCGGGATCATGGTGCGGTCCAGGGCCAGGTCGCGGTCCGAAAGCTTGCGGATATAGCGCATCAGCTGGGTCTCGGACCGGTGCGTGTTGAACACGGGGTGCTCGAGGTAGTCGGACGTGCGCAATACGGCTTCGGGAAGTTCCAAGCCCGCAGCGTCACCCACGGGACCGGCGCCAAAGGCGACGGCCACCGCGGACAGCACGTCCGCCGTCGTCGTCTCATCAACGGACACACCCACGGTGTCCGCGTCGATGAGGCGCAGGTTGATCCCGCGGGCCTCTGCCGCGGTGATGACCTTCGTGGCCTTGCCGGGCACGCGCACGGTCAGGGTGTCGAAGAAGGACTCGCTGACGAGTTCGCGGCCGGCCGTTTTGAGTGCGGTGGCGAGGACGCGGGC
This sequence comes from Arthrobacter sp. NPDC058097, assembly GCF_042884885.1. NCBI lineage: Bacteria > Bacillati > Actinomycetota > Actinomycetes > Micrococcales > Micrococcaceae > Arthrobacter > Arthrobacter sp. NPDC058097. The sequence continues at coordinate 580,806 of NZ_JBHVSZ010000001.1, read as the reverse complement.
GTTGGTGTGGACAGTCTCGGCGATCGCCTTCAGGCCGTCGGGGCCGTGGTAGACGGCGTAGAAGGAGGACACGATGGCGAGCAGCGCCTGGGCGGTGCAGATGTTGGACGTGGCCTTCTCGCGGCGGATGTGCTGCTCGCGGGTCTGCAGCGCCAGGCGGTAGGCGGGGGCTCCGGCGTTGTCCTTCGAGACGCCCACGATGCGGCCCGGGAGCGTGCGCTCCATGCCGGTGCGCACCGCCATGAAGGCAGCGTGCGGGCCGCCGAAGAACAGCGGCACGCCGAAGCGCTGGGCGGTTCCGACGGCGATGTCGGCTCCCTGCTCGCCGGGAGGCGTGATGAGGGTGAGGGCCAGCAGGTCGGCTGCCACCGTCACCAGGGCTCCGCGTTCCTTCGCGGCGGCGATGACGCCCGACTGGTCCCAGACCCGACCCGAAACGCCGGGCTGCTGGAGGACGACGCCGTTGAGGTCGCCGTCTGGCAGTCCCTGGGTCAGGTCCGCGACCTCCACCTCAAAGCCAAGGGCCTCGGCGCGGCCTTTGACGATGGCGATGGTCTGGGGGAGGCAGTCGGCGTCCAGGACCGTCTTGCCGTCTTTGGCCCCTGCGTTCTTGTTGGCCCGGCGCATCAGGAGCACGGCCTCGGCCACGGCGGTGGCTTCGTCCAGCAGGGAAGCGTTGGCGACCGGCAGCGCGGTCAGGTCCTGGACCATGGTCTGGAAGTTCAGCAGGGCCTCGAGCCGGCCCTGGGAAATCTCCGGCTGGTACGGGGTGTAGGCGGTGTACCAGGCCGGTGCTTCCAGGACGTTGCGGCGGATCACCGGCGGGGTCACCGTGTCGTAGTAGCCCTGGCCGATCATCTGCACGGCGGTCTTGTTCTTGGCGGCCAGGCGGCGGAGCTCGGCCAGAACCTCGACTTCGCTCAGTGCTGCGGTGAGCCGGAGGGCATTCTCCTGGCGGATGGATGCCGGGACGGCGGTATCAACGAGGCCATCGACCGAGTCGTAGCCGACGTTCTTGAGCATGGTGTCGATATCGGCCTGGCGGCGGGCGCCGATATGCCGGTCGGCAAACGTTGATGGAAGCGATTGAATCGTCATGAGGAACTCCAGGTCTGGCCGGCCACTGGTGGCACGGCATGGATTGGGTTCCTCCCCGCTCTGTATTGGACCTGAGAGATTCCGCGGACGTGGCTCCCCTTGCACCGTCGGTGAGCCCGGTTACCCGAGCTGCTTTCCAGAGTTGCCTAGCCGCGGCGGTACGGGGGCCTGAGAGATTCCTGGGGAGGATTTGCTCCTACGGCGCCTGCCCGGTGAATGACTGGGAGGACTCTCCCGCCACGGTTCGAAAGGCTATGAAGATGTGGGGTGATTCGGCTCACAAGTTACAGCACAATTCCGTCCGGGCCAAATCCGGACCCCGTTTGACATTTCTTCGTGACCGAGACCACACTGATCCGGTGGCCAGCGGGGCTACGCCGACCGGCGCGGGCCGGAACGGCGGCCGCCGCCGGGACGCCTAGATTTTTTCTCGACATAACTGAAAATGCTTACGATCTGCGGCGGGAGAGCCCTGCCGGTACGTTCAGCAGGCGCCGTAGGAGCAAACCCTCCCCAGGAAACTCTCAGGCCCACGTACCGCCGCGGCGAGGCAACTCTGGAAAGCAGGCAGGCACGTCCTGTCTCACCGACGGTGCAAGCGGAAGACCATGTCCGCGGAATCTCTCAGGTCCCATACAGAGCGGGGAGGAACCGAATCAGTGTGGCCAACCAAGGCCACTTGAACGATGGAGTTCCTTATGACGATTCATCCTCCTGCCTCCCCAACCGGTTCGTCAGCCACCGAGGCTCCCCGCCTGGAACGGCAGCTGAGCAACCGGCACATCCAGCTCATCGCCATCGGCGGCGCCATTGGCACGGGCCTGTTCATGGGCTCCGGCAAGACCATCTCCGCGGCCGGGCCGTCCGTGATCTTCGTGTACATGATCATCGGCTTCATGCTCTTTTTCGTCATGCGCGCCATGGGCGAGCTGCTGCTGAGCAACCTGAACTACAAGTCCTTCAGCGATTTCGCCGCCGACCTGCTGGGCCCGTGGGCAGGGTTCTTCACCGGCTGGACCTACTGGTTCTGCTGGGTGATCACCGGAATCGCGGACGTCATCGCCATCGCAGGGTACTCCCGGGAGCTCTGGCCGGGACTGCCGCTCTGGATCCCGGGCCTGGCCACCGTGGCCATCCTGCTGCTGCTGAACCTCACCACCGTCAAGGCATTCGGCGAGACCGAATTCTGGTTTGCCCTCATCAAGATCATCGCCATCGCCGCACTGATCGTGGTGGGCATGTTCATGATCCTCACCGGGTTCCAAAGCGACGCCGGGCAGGCCAGCTTCACCAACCTGTGGAGCCACGGCGGCTTCTTCCCCAACGAATTCATGGGCTTCGGGGCCGGTTTCCAGATTGCCGTGTTCGCGTTCGTGGGGATTGAACTGGTGGGCACCACCGCCGCCGAGGCCAAGAACCCCGAGAAGAACCTCCCCAAGGCCATCAACTCCATCCCGGTGCGCGTGCTGCTCTTCTACGTGGGCGCCCTCATCATCCTGATGTCCGTCACGCCCTGGACCCAGTTCGCCGCCGGCCACAGTCCGTTCATCGCGATGTTCTCGCTGGCCGGACTCGGGGCCGCGGCCACCGTGGTCAACCTCGTGGTGCTGACCTCGGCCATGTCCTCGGCCAACTCCGGGATCTACTCCACCTCGCGCATGGTCTACGGGCTGTCCCAGGAGGGCGACGCGCCGGCAGTCTTCGGCAGCCTGTCCCGCCGCAAGGTCCCCAACAACGCCCTGTTCCTGTCCTGCGTGCTGCTGCTCACCGGCGTCGTGCTCATGTACGCCGGCCAGGACGTCGGCAAGGCGTTCGACATGGTCACCACGGTTTCCGCCGTCTGCTTCGTCTTCGTCTGGTCGATCATCCTCGCCAGCTACATCGCCTTCCGCCGCCGCCGGCCGCACCTGCACGACGCCTCCAGGTTCAAGATGCCCGGCGGCATTCCCATGGTGTGGGTGGTCTTCGCGTTCTTCGCCTTCGTCCTGTGGACCCTGACCACCCAACCGGACACCCTGACCGCACTGCTGGTCACGCCCGTATGGTTCGTCCTGCTCGGTGCGGCCTGGCTGGTCCTGCGCCGCCGGCCTGCCCACCTTGCCCGCTACGCCGCGTTCCAGGCGGAGCTGCAGGCTGAGGAAACCGAAGCCCGCGAGCATGCCGGCCGGCGTCTTGAGGAGAAAGAAAGCGTTCAGGGATGATCAGGACAGAGGAAAGGCCGACGGCGGAGCGCCGGGTCCGCGCGACGGACAGTGAGTTTGTGCTCACCTTCCATTGCCCGGATGCCCTTGGGATCGTCCAGGCGGTCGCTGATTTCCTGCTCAGGCAGGAGTGCTACATCGTTGACCTCAAGCAGTTCGGCGACCGGACCGCGGGGCACTTCTTCATGAGGGTCCACTTCGCCTCAACGGGTGACGCGGCGGGTGATACGACCGGTGATGCGGCGGGTGACGCAGCCGCCATCGAGCAGCTCCGGGACAGCTTCGCGCCGCTGGCAGGGCAATGGGGCATGGACTGGCGCCTCGAGCGCCACGACCGCAGGCAGCGGATCCTGGTGATGGTGTCCAAGTACGACCACTGCCTCAACGACCTCCTGGTCCGCGCCCGCAGCGGCGAACTGCCCGTGGAGATCGCGGCGGTGGTGTCCAACCACCCGGACCTGGAAGGGCTCGCGGCCTGGCACGGGGTCCCGTTCCACCACATCCCCGTGACGCCGGAGACCAAACCGGAAGCGGAAGCCAAGCTCCTGGAGTTGGTGGACGCGTCCGCCGTCGAACTGGTGGTTTTGGCCCGTTACATGCAGGTCCTCAGCGACTCGGCCACCGCCCGGCTCGCCGGCAAGGCCATCAACATCCACCATTCGTTCCTGCCCAGCTTCAAGGGCGCCAAGCCGTACCACCAGGCGCATGAGCGCGGAGTGAAGACGGTCGGCGCCACGGCACACTACGTAAATTCGGAGCTTGATGAGGGACCGATCATCGCCCAGCAGGTAATCGAGGTGGACCACACCTACACTCCCGCGGACCTGGTGTCGGTGGGCAAGGATGCCGAGTGCAAGGCCCTGACAAATGCTGTGCGCTGGCATGCCGAAGGAAGAATCATCCTGTCCGGGAACCGCACGGTCATCCTCCGCTGACAAGCCACCCAACCAGACCTGGAGTTGCTCATGACGAACCAATTGCCTGTGCGCCTGGAAATCATCCCCACGGACGGCATCATTCCCAAAGTCCGGGCGCAAGTTCCCGCCGGCTCAACACTGACGGTGACCTGCCTGCCGCATCACGGGGTTGAAGCCACCGTGCGGGCCTCGGTCCAGCTTGGCGGGCTTGGCTACAACGTGATTCCGCATCTGGCGGCACGAAGCCTCGGGAGCCGTGCGCAGCTGGCCGGCCTGCTGCGCGACTGCGCGGGTGCCGGGATCACGGAGGTTTTCGCGATCGGCGGCGACGCTGCCGGGGCTGCAGGTCCCTACGGCAGCAGCGGCCGGCTCATGGAGGACATCGCCGACCTGACCGGCGGGACCATGGCCATCGGCGTCGCCGGATACCCGGAAGGCCACCCGAAGTGCAACGAGCTGCAGATGCTCGACGCATTGCTGGAGAAACAGCATCTGGCCTCGAACGTGGTGACGCAGATGTGCTTCTCGGCGCCCAAGATCGGCTGGTATGCCGAACTGCTGCGCCGCGAGGGCGTCGACCTTCCCATCTGGGCGGGCGTTGCCGGGGCCGTCCCGAGGGCCAAACTGATCGCGCTGGCCACCAAGATCGGGGTAGGCCCATCGTTGAAGTTCCTGAACCGCAAGGGTCCGCTGGCCCGCAGGCTCCTGAACGCGGGCAGCTACTCATCCCGGTCGCTGGTTTCCGAACTGTCCGCCCTGGAACCTGCACTTGAGGGCATCCACCTCTACACCTTCAACAGCCTCGACGCCCAGCCCGCAGTGAACTGGAGCGGCGGGGAGGACGCCAAGGCCTCCTGAGCCCGATCCCGTAACCAGGGCGCGAACGTACAGTTGTGGCCCCTTTTCCCCCGGGACTTGGGGCCACAACTGTACGTTCGCGCTCTTCCTGTGTGAAACGTCTTCATTCCCTGCAGGTAGATTGAACAGGTGACCTTGACGTTGAAAAAGGCCGCCGCCTCCGACGGGGCGGAACTCGCCTGGACAGAGGAAGGCCAGGGCGAACCGCTGCTGCTGGTGGCGGGCCAGGCCACGGGAATGTCCGGCTGGGATCCGGTGGTGCCCGGCCTGGCCCCTTCGTTCCGGGTAATCCGCTTCGACCACCGCGGCATCGGCGCCAGTACGGAAGGCCGCCCGGAAAACTACACGACGCGGGCTTTCGCAGCGGACGCGGTTGCGGTTCTTGATGCCGCCAGCGTCGCCAAGGCGCACATCTATGGGCACTCGATGGGCGGCCGCGTCGCCCAGTGGATGGCGGTGGACTTCCCTGCCCGGGTGGCGTCGATGGTCCTGGCTGCGACGAGTGCCGGCGAGGCCGGGGGAGTAGGGCGCGATCCTTCCGCCACCGCTGCTCTCATCAGCGGGGACCCTGCCCGGATGGCGCCCTTGTTTTTCAGCCCCGCCTGGGTGCGGGAGAATCCTGCGGCCGTTGCCGCGTTTTTCCGGGTGCAGGCGTCTGCGACGGTCAAGAGCCGGCACTTCCGGGCGAGCCGGCTGCACGATGCCTGGGATGTCCTTCCGTCCATCCAGGCCCCGGCGTTGATCATCCACGGCAGTGAAGATGCCCTTTCGCCCGTTGCCAACGCCGTCATGATGGCGGAGCGGATTCCGGACTCGCAGCTGATCCAGGTCGACGGCGGCCGGCACGGTCTGCACCTGGACGACGCCCGGGTGCAGACCTGGATCGAGGACTTCCTGGCTCTTGCGGTACCCGCCGGAGCCGCGCACTGATGGGGTTTCTAGAGGAGCAGCTCCCGGACGGTCAGCTGGAGCCGGATCGTATCGGCAGCGGCGGCAGCCTCAGCGTCCCTCTCGCGGTCGTCCCGGCCGCCGTCGTCAGCCATGTGCTCAGACTTCCAGTTCGACGGCGGTGTTCCCGGCGCCGGCTTCCTGCCGTACCGGCGTCGCCAGGCCGAGGTTCTCGCGCAGCGTGGATCCGGCGTACTCCGTAGGGTAGACGCCGCGCTCCTGCAGTGCCGGGACGAGGTGGTTGACGATGTCGTCCAGGCCGGTGGGGATCAGCCACGGCGAGATGTTGAAGCCGTCCACTGCACCGGTGCGGGCGTATTCGGCCAGCCGGTCGGCCACCTCGGCGTAGGAACCCGTGAAGCTGGAATCCCCGCGGCTGGTCCGGGCGGAGACAAACTGCCGGATGCTGAGGCCCTTGTCGCTGGCCTCGGCCCGCCACTGGTCCGCCAGCTGCTTCGCCTTGGCGCCGTGGAAACCGCTGCCGCGCGTCTCGGAGGTCTCCTCCACCACGGGGTCGATGTCGGGCAGCGGCCCGTCCGGATCGAAGCCCTGGAGCTCGCGGCCCCAGAACTGTTCGAGGTAGGCGATGGCCTGCTCGGGGCCGATCTGCAGGCTTCGCACCCAGTTCTTCTTCTCGAGTGCTTCCTGCGGGGTGGCGGCCAGGATGAACTCGCTGGCGGGCATGATCTTGACGTCGTTCGGGCCGCGGCCGGCCTTGACCGTACGCTCGACGATGTCGCGGCGGAAGCCCAGGGCGTCATCGAGCTTCGGGTGCGCGGAGAAGATGACGTCGGCCTGCCGGGCAGCGAAGTCGCGGCCCTCGGGCGAGTCGCCGGCTTGGAACAGCACCGGCCGGTACTGGGCGCTGCGCGGCAGCCGGGGCACGTAGTCCACCGTGTAGTGCTTGCCCTCGTGGTGCACGGGCCGGGCGGAACCGGGCGCGGCCCAGGCCGGGGCGGCCTGGCTCGAAGCGATGGCGCCGTCCTCCCAGGAGTCCCAGATCCGCTTGGCCGTGTTGACGAACGCTTCGGCGTGGAGGTACCGGTCCGCGTGGTCCAGATAGCCGCCGCGGCGGAAGTTCGCACCCGTCCAGGCGTTGTCCGTGGTGACCACATTCCAGGCCGCGCGGCCGCCGGAGAGCAGGTCCAGGCTGGACAGGCGGTGCGCCAAATCGGCGGGGTCGTTGTACGTGGTGTTCTGCGTGGCCACCAGTCCGATACGGCTGGTCACGGACGCCAGCGCGGCCAGCATGGTCTGCGCGTCCGGCCGGCCGACGACGTCCAGCGCGTGCGGGCGGCCGAGGTGCTCGCGGAGACGCAGCCCCTCACCGAGGAAGAACGCGGCGAACAGGCCCCGTTCCGCGGTCTGGGCGATCCGGCGGAAGGACTCGAAGTCCGTTTGCGACCCGGATTCCGGCGACTTCCAGACCGTGCCCGAGTTCACGCCCTGGAAGAAGATGCCGAGCTGAAGCTGGCCGGAGGGCACGAAGCCGTTGCCGATGTGTGTGTCTGTCATGGGTCTCTCCCTAGTTCTCGGTCGCGGAGGCCGCGGAGGTCGCGGAGGCCGCGGAGGCCGCGGAAGGCGCGGAAGGCGCGGACGGCACGGATACGGCTGCATACCGGCTGGACGGACGCTGCAGGCCCAGCAGGCCCCGGAAGGTGGAACCCGGCTGCTGCGGTGCGAGCAGGCCCCGGCGCCGGAGGGCAGGAAGCACCAGCTGGGCCAGCTCCTCCAGATCAGCGTCCAGGACCGCGGGGTGGAGGCGCACGCCGTCGGCCGTCTCCAGAATGGAGGCCAGCAGGTCGGTGAGCTCCGCTGCGGTGCCGACGAAGCGGGCACGGCTGCTCTGCCACGGCGTGTGCGCATCGAGTTCGGCGAGCCGCCCGGCGGCGCTTTGCCCGCGGGCGTCGAGGACGACGTCGAGTTCGGCGATGATTGCCGCTCCGGGAGCAGCGGCACGGGCCTCGGCGATCTCGCCTGCCAGCAGCTCGGGCGTGGGCGCGGAGACGAGGACGGCGTCCGCCGCACCGGCAGCGAGCTGGTCCGCGTCCAGCAGGCCGGCCGGCGCCAGGACTGGCAGCTGGCCCTGCAGCGGACGGGGAATGATGGACGGCCCCTTGACGGAGTAGCCGCTGCCGCTTTCGAAGTCCACATAGTGCAGCTTGTCCACATCGATGTACCGGCCGGTGGCGACATCGCGGATCACAGCGTCGTCCTCCCAGGAGTCCCAGAGCCGGCGGCTGACCTCGATGGAGTCGGCGGCTTCCCGGCCCACGGCGTCAGAGGCGACAACAGAACGTCCGACGGCGGCAGCATCCACCGCCCGGTCCGACGCCGCCACCAGCCACCCGGCGCGGCCGCCGGATACGTAGTCCAGGCTGGCCAGCTGCGTGGAGATGTGGAACGGCTCCGTGTACACGGTGTCCACCTCGGGGACCAGCACGATGGAAGAGGTAACGGGCCCGGCGAAGGCTGCGCGCTGCAGCGCGTTAAGCCGGCCCGGGATGTCACGGCCGCCGGGTCCGGAAGATGCAGGGGCCAGCGATCCGTCCGCGAACGTGGCCACATGGAACCCTGCCGATTCGGCGGCCAGCACCGTGGCGCGGACGCGGGTGCCGTCGAGCAGTTCGGCGGGGGTGTGCCGGGCCTTGCGCCAGGCGGCGGGGTGCGCTCCGTCGCCGTCGAGTTCGATGGCAAGGAAGGAATTGGCTGCGGTGCTCACTGTCCGGCCTGCCTTTCGTGGGGGTTCTGTTCGCCCGCTTCGATGGCGACTGCCAGGCGGTTTTCGGCCGGCGGCAGCGGGCAGGTGGCGAGGTCGGTGTAGGCGCACGGCAGGTTCACCGCGCGGTTGAAGTCCAGGACCACGCGGCCATCGGCGTCCGGCGCACCCACCGTGAGCGAGCGGTTCGCCGCGTACGTGGTCTTGCCGGATGTGGCGTCGGTGAACAGCACGGACAGGGTGCCCGGCGTGTGGCCGTTGAAGGCCGTGAGGGTGAGGTCCTGGCCGTCCAGCTCGAACCGGATCTCGCCGGGCGCTTCGTACACGTGCACGATGCCCTCGACAGCGGCCCCAACCGTGGTGGGCCGGGGTTCGTCGAAGGCCACGTACACGCCCCCGACGGCGAAGCGCGGGTCCGGCGCGTAGGCCGGCGTGCCGCGGTACCCGTTGAGCAGCGGGTTCTCCGGGTGCCTGGGGCGCACGATGTACTCGCCGCCGCGCTTGGCGAGTTCGACGACGGCGCGACCCGCCGCGAGGTTGATCCCCTCACGCTCGGCGATGGGATCGAAGACGACGGCGGTGCTTCCGTTCTCAACGGGGCTGCCGTTCAGCTCCCGGCCGTCCCGCAGCAGGCTTTCGCCAGCCTCCAGAATCACCGTGACGGCGTCGTCCTTTACGCTCCAGGTGCCCGGAACGCCCTCGAGGCGGGCAGGTTCAGCCGTCAGCCAGTGCAGATGGGTGACAGCGAGGAAGCCATGCGGATCGGCGCGCCGGCGCTCATGCGAGGCGTGCCACTGCTCCCATTCGGCGGCGAAGGCGGCGCCGGGTTCAGTGTGCGTAGACGTAGGCATTCGGACTCCTGTGGTTGCTGTGGTCGGTGGTGACGGCTGAGGCGGCGTCCGGTTCGGTGGCTCCCGCAAAGCCGGGGCGGCCGCCGTAGGGATCCGTGGACTCCCAGAGCGTGGTGGGGGCTGACGCTCGGACGGCCGGGATGACCTCGAGCGCGAACCGCTCCAGGATCTCCAGCTGCTGCTCGAAGGGGAGCGTGGTGGGCAGCGAGATGGACTGCAGATCGTGCCCGTACAGTTCGTGGTAGCTGAGGATCTTGTCGATCACCTGTTCCGGGCTGCCGACGAGTGCCGGGCCCTCCGACACCGCGTGGTCGATGTCCCGGAACGGCGAGTTGTTGCCGGGGACGTTGCGCGCGGCCGTGAGTGCCTCGTACACAGGGCCGTATTGGCGCTTGGCCTCCTGCGTGGTGCTGGCGATGAACACGCCGCCTGCCCCGCTGCCCGAACCCAGGTAGCGGTGCCGCGGATCATGGCCGTGCCGCTCGTACTCCGCCACGTAGTGGTCGATGAGGACCTTGTAGTTTTCCCGCGGCTGGATGGCGTTGGCGGTGAACAGCGGGTCGCCCCAGCGGGCTGCCAACGCCGCGGACGTCAGTGTTGTAGCAGACCCGTGCCAAATCCGCGGGGAACCGGCGTAGGGTCGGGGCGTGGAGGTGGTTGGATCGGTGAGTGCGGGGCGGAAGCGGCCGGACCAGGTGACGTCCTCCTCGCGCCAGAGCCGGCGCAGCAGGGCGTATTTCTCCTCCAGCAGGTCCCACTGGTCCGCCAGGTCCAGGCCGAAGAGCGGGTACTGCAGCACCTCGTTGCCCTTGCCGATGACCAGTTCCAGCCGGCCGCGGCTGAGCTGGTCGATCGTGGCGTAGTCCTCGGCTACGCGCACCGGGTCCAGCACGGACAGGACTGTGACGCCGGTCTGCAGCCGGATCCGGGAGGTGACGGCGGCGATGGCGGCGAGCACCGTGGTGGGGGAGGAGGAGATGAACTCCCCGGCGTGCCGCTCGCCCACCGAGAAGCTGTCGTAGCCGAGCTCCTCGGCCCGCCGGGCGGTCTGCACCACCTGGTTCAGCCGGTCCGCGGTGGACACGATCTCGCCGCTGACCGGGTTCTTCAGGTGCGGAATGATGTCCAGGACCTGGAACTTCACTTTGAAGCCCCCGTCTGAGCAGCCCCCGTCCGGGTGGAAGCGAAGTTGGCCTCGGTCACCGTCTTGGATTCCGGCAGGGCTTCCTCGGACAGTCCCCAGCGGTCCAGCACCTTGCCGTAGGAGCCGTCCTTGATGGCGGAGTTCAGAGCCTCGGTGATCACCGGAGCCAGGCCGTTGCCCTTGAGCGTGGTGGCGGCCACGAGGGTCTCCGACGGCCAGCCGGCATTGACCTTGCCGACGATCTTCAGGTCGTCGCGGGTGTTTTCCCGGTAGACCGTCGAGGGATAGGGTGCGATGTTCAGGTCGGTCCGGCCGGAGGACAGCGCCAGGATGGTGTCGGCATCGGAGGAGTAATACTGCAGGCTGGCGGGTTCCTTGCCCTTGGCCTCGAGCTCCTTGTTCCAGGCCAGCAGGATCTTCTCCTGGTTGGTGCCCGAGCCCACGGAAACCTTCAGGCCGGAGATGTCGTCCGCGCCCCGGATGTTGTAGGTCGAGGACTTCTTCGCCTCAAAGCCCATGTAAGCCGCCCGGTAGCTGGCGAAGTCGAAAAGCTTTACCCGGTCCTTGTTGATGCCCACGTTGGAGAACACCGCCTCGAAGTCGCCGGACTGCGTTTTCAGCGGCCAGTTCTCCCAGGACGTGACCTGGATGTCGAGCTCCAGGCCCAGCTTGTCCGCCACCAGCTGGGCGATGTCCAGCTCGGACCCGATGGGCGTCTTGTCGTCCGTGGCGTGGAAGGACAGCGGGATGGAGCCTGCGGTGGTGGCCACGGTCAGCTTGCCGTCGCTGCCGATCAGCGCCGGCACCTTGGCGGCCAGCGCGGCGACCTTTTCGGCGCGGATGCGCTGCTGGTCCGGCGAGGTGTTGTAGACGACGCCGTTGCGGCCCGCTGTCGTTGCCGCCCCGGCTGTGGCGGAACCGGCAGCCGAGGCACCGGGGTCGGAGCAAGCGGACAGGGCCAGTGCGCCGGAGAGCACGACGGCGGGAAGCGCGGCCAGGGTGCGCCGGTTGCGGAAGCGCGGGCTGCTTGGGCGGGGCGGGGCGAAGAGTGCCATGGGAATTCCTTAGATATTGAAGGCGGGCTCGATCACCTTGGAGAAGAAACTCCGGGTGCGTTCTTCCTGCGGGTTGGTGAAAATGTCCTGGGGTTTGCCCTGTTCGACGATCTGGCCCTGGTCCATGAACACCACGGTGTCCGCCACGTCGCGGGCGAAGCCCATCTCGTGCGTGACGATGATCAGGGTGGTCCCGGACTTGGCCAGCTCGCGGATCACGTCCAGCACCTCGTTGACCAGTTCGGGATCAAGGGCGGAGGTGGGCTCGTCGAAGAGCAGGATCTTGGGGTCGAGAGCCAGCGCCCGGGCGATGGCGACGCGCTGCTGCTGGCCGCCGGAGAGCTGGCGGGGGTAGGCGCCGGCGCGGTCCCGCAGGCCCACCCGGTCCAGGAGTTCCAGGCCGCGCTCGCGGGCTTCGGCCTGTGACTTCCCCTGCGCGACGACCGGCGCCTCGGTCACGTTCTCCAGCGCCGTGAGGTGTGGAAACAGGTTGAAGTTCTGGAACACCATCCCGATTTCGGTGCGCTGCTTCAGGATGTCCTTCTCGCGCAGCTCGTGCAGCTTGTTGCCTTTGACCCGGTAGCCCACCAGCTGGCCGTCGATGGCGATGAACCCGGCATCCACCTTCTCCAGGTGGTTGATGGTGCGCAGCAGGGTGGACTTCCCGGAACCCGAAGGACCAACGATGACGGCCACCCCGCCGGGCTCCACCGTCAGTGAAATGCCCTTCAGGACTTCGGTGGGCCCGAACGACTTGCGGACTTTGGTGATCTCCACCAGCCCGCGGGTGGCGGCGGGGGCCTCAAGAGTTGTGCTCATCGGAATCATTTCCTTCCGGTGGTGGTGGCCGTGTCTTTGGCTGTGACGGAGTCTTTGGTGTTAACCGCCGCGTGGGTGGCGAAGAACTTCCGGGCCTTCTGCAGCGGTGTGAGGGGCAGGGTTCGCACGGCGCCCTTGGAGTAGTGGCGCTCAATGTAGTACTGGAACACGCTGAGCACTGAGGTGATCACCACGTACCAGAGCGTGGCCACGAGCAGCAGCGGCAGGACCTGCTGGGTGCGGTTGTAGATGACCTGGACGGTGTAGAAGAGCTCGGAGTAGGCCAGGACGTAGACGATCGAGGTGCCCTTGACCAGGCCGATGATCTCGTTGAAGGCCGTGGGCAGGATGGCGCGCATGGCCTGGGGCAGCACGATCCGGGTGGACCGGCGCCAGCCGGGGATGCCCAGGGCGGCCGCCGCCTCGAGCTGGCCCTGGTCCACGGACAGGATGCCGCCGCGGATGATCTCGGCCGAGTAGGCGGCCTGGTTCAGCGTCAGGCCGAGCACGGCCGCCGCGAACTGGCTGATCAGGGTGGTGGTCTGCGCCTCGAAGAAGCGGATGTCCGTGAACGGGATGCCCAGGCTGATCTTCTCGTAGAGGTAGCCCAGGTTGTACCAGAGGAGCATCTGGACCAGCAGTGGCGTGGACCGGAAGATCCAGGAGAACGTCCAGGACACGGACACAAGCAGCGGCGAGGCGGACAGCCGCATCAGCGCGAGGACGAAGCCCAGGATGAAGCCGAGCGCCCCGGAGATGGCGGTGAGCTTGAGGGTCTCCACCAGGCCGTTCACCACGGACTTGGCGGTGAACCACTGGGCCACCACACCCCATTCCCAGCGCGGGTTGGTGGCCAGCGACCACGCGACGGCGGCCACACCGAGGGCAACGATTACGGTGCCCACCCAGCGCCACGGCCGGCGGGCTGGAACCAGGCGGTAGTCGGCGTAGTCGACGGCGGCACGCAGTTCGGCGGGGCCCGCCGGGGCTCCGGTTACGGACGTCGCGCCGGCGGCCGGTGCATCAGTGGCGGCCTTTGTGTCAGTGGGGGATGGTGCCTCAGTGGGGGACTGGGACGTCCTGGTAGCTGCTGAACTCATGCGCCATCTCGCTTCTTCCGGTTGGTATTTCTGGGGTAGTTGGCTGCAAATCTAGGTGCGCCCGGAAGGTCCGGCAAAGCGCTCCGTTGCATTCGTTCACGCGGCTTAGCGGGGCGTCACAAGACGATTTCTTGCTCTCATTTACGCTCCGTTACGCGAGGTGAACGGCCGTGACAGGGCCCTCGACCGGGGGTTTGTCCAGACCCTAGATTGAGGGCTCGCAGCACCTTCAAACCCAGCCCTTTCCAACCGGCCCTTTCAAGCCAGCCCTTTCTGATCAGGAGTTTCCGATGCCAGCGCAGCACCCATCCGTGGTCTTCATCGGCGGTGGCCCGCGCACGGCCGGAATCCTCGAACGGCTCGCGGCCAACAGGCCCGGCTTCACGGACGGCCACGGGCAGATCCACCGGATGCACATCCACATCGTGGAGCCGTACGAACCCGGTTCCGGCCGGATCTGGCGCTTCAACCAGGAGCCCGGCCTGATGATGAACTCCACAGCGGCGGACGTCACGATGTTCACCGACTCCTCGGTGCTGTGCGAGGGGCCGCCCATCGACGGGCCCGGCCTGGCCGCGTGGGCTGCCGGCGTCCGGGACGGCTCCATCACCGACGTGCCCGCCATGCCGCCGCACCTGCAGGAACAGCTGCGCTCGCTGGCGGGCAGCTCCTTTGCCACCCGGCAGCTGCAGAGCAAGTACCTTGAGTGGTTCTTCCGCCGCGCCGTCCGCGCCCTCGGCAGCGACATCCGCGTCACTGTCCACCGCGACACCGCGCTCAGCGTCGAACCACAGGGCGACGACGGCGGCGGGTACAGCGTGCGGCTGGCCGGCGGCGCTACGCTGCACGCCGACGTCGCGATCACCGCCCTGGGGCACACCGACGCGGAGCCGGACGCCCGCTCCGCCGCCTGGAGCGATTTCGCGGCCCGGCACGGCGGGTTCCACGCGGCACCCAGCTACACCACCGACGTCGACTATTCCCCGATCGCCCCTGGCCAGGACGTCATCGTCTCCGGCATGGGACTGGCCTTCGTGGACCTGCTGGTGCTGCTCACCGAGGGCCGCGGCGGCCGTTTTGAAGAGACCTCCGACGGCGGGCTGCGCTACCTTCCGTCCGGGGCCGAGCCCAGGCTCTGGGCCGGGTCACGCCGCGGCGTGCCGTTCCACTCCAAGATTTCCGTGGCCCTGCGCGGCGAACCGGCGTCGGCGCCCCGGTTCTTCACGGCAGACGCCGTCGGCACGCTCCTGGCGGAGCACACGGAACTGGATTTCCGCGCCCACCTCTGGCCCCTGATCGCAAAGGACGCCGGCTACGGCTACTACCGGGAGCTGTTCACCGGCAGCCCGGAGCGGGTGGCGCTGGGCTGGGATGAGTTTGCTGAGCGGTTTGCCGCCGTGGACTGGTACAGCAGCGCCCGCAGCGAGCTCGTCGCCGCGGCCGTGCCGGACGCGGAGCTGCACCTGGACCTCGAGCGGCTCGACAGGCCGTTCAGCGGGCATCTCTTCTCCGGCCACGACGACGTCCAGGACGCGGTGGCCGCCTACATCGAGCATGACCTCGAGCTGCGGACGGGACCCGACCACCCGGAAACGCTGGCGCTGTTCATGGCCTTGCTGAAGGTGTACATGGAGCTGGGCAGGATCGTTCCGCCCGAACGGCTGAACGCCCGCTCGCAGGAGGACGTGCACGGCTGGTGGCACGGGTTCTTCAGCTTCGTGGATTCCGGCCCGCCGCCCCGCCGGCTGCGCGAAATGCTGGCCGTCCACCGCGCCGGGCTGCTGCACTTCCTGGGGCCGGGGCTTGCCGTTGCCGCCGACGACGCCACCGGCGAGTTCGTGGCGACGTCCGCTCAGTCACCGGTGAGCCTGCGGACGAAGGCCTTCATCGAGGCGCGGCTGCCCGGTCCCGCCGTGGCCCGTTCCGCCAACCCGCTGCTCCGTTCGCTGCACGGCACGGGTCTCGGCGCGGAGCAGCACCTGATCACGTCCGACGGCGGCCACTCCACCGGCCGGCTCCTGGTCACCTCGGGCCACCGGATCGTCGGCCGCAGCGGTGAGGCCCGGAGCGGCCTGTTCGGCGTCGGCCCCGGGACCTCGGGCTGGGGAGCGGGCGCGTTTGCCCGGCCCGGCACCAACGCGGCGCCGTTCCGGGAGAATGACGCCCTCGCGAGAAAAATACTTGAAGCGGTCTCCGGCGCCGGCCGGCCCCGCGCCGCTGCCGCCGCCGGAAAGGCCTGAAAGATGCAACTGGAAGCAACGCCCTCCACCCTCACCGTCCTCGAACTGCCCATGCACGACCCCCGGGTCCGGCCGCTCCTGGACGAGCTCGCCGTCGAGTACGACACCCGCTACGGTGACCTGTTCGGCCGTGGCGGGGCCGCGGAGGAACTGAACAGGTA
Source organism: Arthrobacter sp. NPDC058097 (assembly GCF_042884885.1). NCBI lineage: Bacteria > Bacillati > Actinomycetota > Actinomycetes > Micrococcales > Micrococcaceae > Arthrobacter > Arthrobacter sp. NPDC058097. The sequence continues at coordinate 564,695 of NZ_JBHVSZ010000001.1, read as the reverse complement.
CCCGGCCGAGGAATTCGAGGCGCCGGGCGGGGCCCTGCTGATCATCCAGGAGAACGGCGAGTCAGTGGCCGGAGGGGCTTACCGCCGCTATGACGCCGAAACCGCCGAGTTCAAGCGGATCTGGACGCACTCCGCGCACCGGCGGCGGGGACTGGCCCGCCGGGTGCTCGGGGAACTGGAGCGGCTGGCCGCGGAGCGCGGGTACCGCGGCGTCTACCTCACCACGGGCCCGCGCCAGCCGGAGGCCAAATACCTGTACCTGAACACCGGGTACACGGCCCGGTTCGACCTCGCCGCCGACCCCGAGACCATCGGGCCGCTGGCGTTCACCAAGGACCTGGCCGTCCCGGCGGGGGACCCTGCTTAGGCGGATCTCAGGACCGGGGCGAGGCGCCCAGGTTCACCGGATCTTCATCGGTCAGGTAGGCAAACTCGGAGTGGGCTGCGATGTCGATCCCGCGCAGTTCGTCCTCCTCGTGGATGCGCAGGCCCATGGTCATGTCCACCACCTTGGCGATCACCCAGGTCAGGCCGAAGGAGTAGGCCAGCACGGCAACGGTGGCGATTGACTGGATGCCCAGTTGCCGCATCCCGCCGCCGTACAGCAGGCCGCTGACGCCGTTGGGTGCGCTGCTCGTGGCGAAGATGCCGATCAGCAGGGTACCGATGATGCCGCCCACGAGGTGCACGCCCACCACGTCGAGCGAGTCGTCAAAGCCGAGGCGGAACTTCCATTCGATCGCCAGCGAGCAGACGGCACCGGCGATGGCGCCGATGGCCACAGCACCCAGCGGGCTGACCGCGCCGCAGGCGGGCGTGATGGCCACGAGGGCGGAAACCAGCCCCGAGGCGGCGCCCATGCTGGTGGTGGCGCCGTGCCTGATCCGTTCAACGACGGCCCAGGCGAGCAGGCCCGCGGATGCTGCCACGGCGGTGTTGAGGAACACCACCGACGCCGAATGGCCGGCGGCCAGCGCGGACCCGGCGTTGAACCCGAACCAGCCCACCCAGAGCAGGCCGGCGCCCACGAGCACCAGGGGGCGGCTGTGCGGCTTGGAGTGTTCCATCTTGGGCCAGCCGGAGCTGCGGCCCAGAACCAGGGCCAGGGCCAGGGCGGCGGCGCCGGCGTTCATGTGCACGGCCGTCCCGCCGGCGTAGTCGATGGCCTTGATGCCGTTGGCGATCCAGCCGCCCGTCACAGAGCCGTCCGCGGAGTTGAACGCGAAGACCCAGTGCGCGATGGGGAAGTAGACCAGCGTGGCCCACACGCCGGCGAACACCATCCAGGCGCCGAACTTCATCCGCCCGGCGGCCGCACCGGCAACCAGGGCGGTGGTGACGCAGGCGAAGAACAGCTGGAAGGACGTGAACAGCGCCGCCGGCAGGGCGGCATCGGGATTATCCTGCAGCATTGGCTCGAGGCCCGCGTACTGCGTGACATCCCCGATCAGGCCCAGGCCGTTCACGGAACTGCCAAAGGCCATCGAGTATCCAAACAGTGCCCACAGCACGGCCACGAGGCTGGCCCCGCCGAAGCACATCATCATCATGTTCAGGATCCTGCGCGATCCCACCATGCCTCCGTAGAAGAGAGCCAGGGCGGGAATCATCATGCACACCAGTGCGGAACTTGCGAGGATCCAGGCAACATCTCCAGCGTTCATTTCGAACTCCACTCAGGAAAATCGGTGGGTGGCATTTCTTGCTGAGACCCGGACGAATGCCGTTTGTCCACACAACATAGGACTCCGGAAACTGCCTTGGGTTTCGGGAATGTAAATTGCTTGTAACTGCCGTTGCACGCCCGACACGACGAGGGCGGCCCCCCCAAAAAACAGGGAGCCGCCGTCGTCGGACTTTGAACTGAAAAAGTCTTCCTAATGAGTGGTGCTGTGCGTGGTGTTTCCTGAGGTGTCCACGTCGCCGAGCAAGCCGGGCACGGCTCCGGCCACGCCCAGGGATCCGATGGCGATGGCCCCCACCACGGCCAGCGCGCGGAGGTGGGCCGACGGCGTCGTCCGCCTCTCCGGCTCGCCGGTACCCTTGCGCCTGGCGCGGAACAGGACGACGGCGATCGCCAGGGTCCCGAGCTCAAGGAGGGACGCTGCGATGTCGGCCAGGCCCAACGGTTCGGCCACGTTGGAGTTGGGACCGAACGGCAGCCCGGATGTGCGGGACCAGACCCACAGCGCCAGCGGAACCGCGGAGGCGGCGGCGATGGCAGCGAGGACGTTCTCGCCGGGCCGGCCCAGCAGCAGGGCGGCGCCGGCCGCCTCCGCCATGGCCAGGGTGAGGAAGAACGCGCTGGCCACCACCCAGTGGTTGAGGTGGTCCGGTATGACGGCCAGATGGATGGCGGCGCAGCCGAACAGTGCCACCGCAGCGAGCGTCAGCCTGAGGTCCGTGGGGCCAGTCCGGTCACTGTCGGACCGCGCACGGCGGGGAGCACGCCCGGACGAAGCCTTCGGCCGGCGGCTGACGTCCAGCCGCCCGCCCCGGATCGCCACCGTCCACCCGGTCACCACGAGGTTGGAGACCAGCAGCAGGCCGACGCCGTAGCCGAAGGCGGCCAGTTGGAGTCCCAGCGAGGACTGGTCCAGCTGGTCCACCGACTGCGCGGAGTTCGAATGGTGCAGGTGGCTCATCAGGTCATGCTGGAGGACGTAGTCCCAGGCCTGGCTGGCGGCCAGCGTGAGGGCCCCGGCCAGGGTGCCGGCGGCGGCAATGAGCAGGGCCGTGGTGAAGAAGGCCTTCTTCCCCGCCAGCACCGGCCCGAACCACCGCATGGACAGCGTCACGGCCGCGATGACAGCCAGTACGAACACCGGGAGCAGCACCGTGGACTCCCGGAGCCAGCTGAGGAACGGCTCCTGGGTGCGTTCGATGGCCCCCACGGCGCCCCTGAGCGACACCATCCAGAAGCCGTCGGCGAAGGCCATCATCGCCGCCAGCGGGATGACCGTCAGCCAGGGGACGGCGGGGCGGGCCGGCGCCTCGGCGCCGGTCCCGCTGCTGCTCCAGCTGGCGGTGCCCGCGGGTACCGCTGTCATGGCGTGATCTCCCAGCCGAACATCATGGCGTGGTCCTCGTGCGCCAGGTTGTGGCAGTGGGCCACGTACGGTCCAACGAAGTCGCGGAAGCCGCGGTAGATGATGGTCGACTCGCCGGGATCCAGGGCCACCAGATCCTCACGTGACACGTCGTCGGGATGGCCCTTGTCGCCGCCGCGGGTGACGTCCCTGCCGTTGCGCATCACCACCCGGTGTTCCTCCATGTGCAGGTGGAACGGATGGACCCAGCCGCCGCCCCCGTTGCGGATCTCCCACAGGTTGTAGCTGCCCTTCTTCTGCTGGGCGAGCGGGGAGCGGCCGGCGCGGTTCTTGAGGCTGGTGGCCACCGTGTTCGGCGTGAAGGGCTTGCCGTTGATGAGCCATTCCGTCTCGCCGCCGCCCGAACCGCGCTCCACCTCGAAGATCAGCCGGTTGTCCAGCATGGTCTGCCAGTTGCTGGGCAACGGCGGGAGCTCACGCATCATTCCGGTCGGGATGACGCTGTCATCCGGAGCGTCGTCGCCGATCACGAACTTGAGCACCGGGACCTTGTAGGCGGGGTCGGGCGAGAACCGGGACGAGTTGGTCCACATCCGGCCGTTGGGCATCTTCATCACGTCGGTGAGGTAGATGACGTCGCCCTTGGTCGTGGGGGTGCCGTCCTGGTACTTCGTGAAGTCAATGACCACTTCGCGCCGCTTGGCCGGCCACAGCTCGAAGGAGTCGCGCTTGATCGGGAACGGCAACAGACCGCCGTCGGACGCGATCTGGGTGAACTGCATGCACTGCTGAGCGTCCGGGATGCGGTACTGGCCCTCCAGCTCATCACCCTTGTAACCGAGCGAGACCGAGGTCTTCGGGCCCTTGGTGGAACTCATCAGTTTGAATTCGTAGATCCGGGCGATGGACGCGTCCAGGAAGCGGAAGCGGTACTTGCGGCGCTTCACCTCCATGACCGGGTAGGCCGTGCCGTTCACGGTGAAGATGTCGCCCACGAACCCGTGGTTGGGGAAGTGCTTGTAGAAGGTCTTGCCCCACCACTCGGGGTGCTTGGCCGGGTTCTTGGCGTCCGGGAACTCCTTCTGGACATCGTGGATGTCCTTGTGCATGGTGACGCCGTCGTCGAGCCTGCAGTCGTAGAAGGCCAGCGGGACGTCGTAGTCCACGTCGAAGGAACCGTCCGGGTTGTCCTTGCGGACGCCCGGAAGCCGCAGGCCCTGGCGTTCGTCTCCCATGTCCATGCCGTTCTTCGGGTCATAGATCGGGTAGAGGCCCACCATGCCCTTGTAGACGTTGGAGCCCGTGTGGTCCATCCGGTGGTCGTGGAACCAGAAGAAGCTCTGCTTTTCCCGGTCGTCGCCCCCGGCGGGCCAGTTCAGATACAGGTTGTCGCAGAATGACTTCGGCAGGTAGCCCTCGTACTTGGGTCCGCTCACCATGCTGTAGTGCGGGTTGCCGTCGCTCTCCGGGGCCGTGTGGCCGTTGTGGAGGTGGGTCAGGAAGGACCAGTCCGGCGAGCCGAAGTCCTGGCGGTCCAGGTTCAGCGGGTTCTCGTCCAGGTGGTTCTCGAACCGCACCAGTGCCGGTTTGCCGTACTCGGCGTTGATCATCGGGCCGGGGAAAGTCCCGTTGAAGCCGTAGATGGTGCTCATCGGCAGCGTGCGCTTGGTCCCGGCCGGGTACGTCTTGCGCTTCTCGTCGAAGGAGATCGTCGGGCGGCCGTTCGCGTCGATGGGCAGCACCTGGGAGGTGGTGAATGCGTGCTGCCGCAGCAGGATGTCGATCTTGTACACAAGCGGGTCCGGATAGTTCAGCTTGGAGGGCCAGATTTGGTGCTGCTCGTTCTTGAACGAGCTCTGCTGGCCCTGGCCGGGTCCGGGCGGATCGCTCCACTCGGTGTAGCCCTTGGTGAAGGCGTCCCCCACGGCCGGCGTCGGAGCCAACGCCTTGGGAATGGGCAACTGGTCCGTGAACGGCGTCAGGATCAGCGGGCTGGTGGGGAACGCCTCAATGTAGAACAACAGATCACCGAGGGCGGTGGACGAGGCGCCGAACGCGCCGTCGGGCGAAAGGAGGCCCTTCTGCGCGAGCAGGGGGCCCGCCCAGCCCTGGGCGGCAACGAGGGCCGCGCCGGCGCCTCCGGCCGCGCCGATCCGCAACATGTTGCGGCGGGACACTGTGTTTGCCGGCACTGTGTGTGTCGGCACTTCGTTTGTGGCTACGGTTTCTTCTGACATGGGTATGCGCCTCCTTCGGGGCAAAAAAGATGGCCTGCGGGCCCCGGTATTCGAGCTTTCTCAGGGTCTTTCCCCGGCGGTTTCTGCACCGGGAGATCCTGGCCTTGCGGAAGCCGGCTGCGCTTGTCGTTGCCCCGCGCAACTACAGTGCGGGCAGGGGGTTGGAAAAACATTGGACGAATGCCGTGCATACCCCCTCAATGAGATGGGTATAAGGGGGTGGCCGTTCCAAGGCTACGGCCCAGTAAACAAAAGGAATGGGCCGGAAAACGGCCGTTTTGGTGAAACGATCGATCACTGGCCGGGTGAAACGATCGACCAGGAGCCCGCGCTAGAACAGCGGGGCGAGCCCGTTCCAGCCGGCGCTGATGCGCACGCGGGAGGCGAATTGCCCCGTGCCCAGCCCGGGATAGAGCCACAGGACGCCGGCGGCGTCCCGGGCCAGCAGGTCGGGGTTACGGTCGCCGTTGAAGTCGCCGGGACTCACGACGGCGGTCATGGCGTTCCAGCCGGCGCCCACCCGGACGCGGGGGAGCCAGCCGCCCGTGCCGCTGCCGCGGTACAGCCACAGGACGCCGGTGGCAGCCTCCCGTGCCAGGACGTCGGTGGCGCCGTCGCCGTTCATGTCGCCCGGGCCCACCAGGGCATTGAAGGCATTCCAGCCGGAGCCCACGCGGATCCGCGGCAGGAACGCCCCGCTGCCGTTGCCGCGGTACAGCCAGAGGACGCCGGTGGCAGACTCGCGGGCGAGGATGTCCACGCGCTGGTCACCGTTGAAGTCACCCGGGCCGATGATCGCGCTGAAGCTGTTCCAGCCGGTGCCGAGCCTAATCCGTGGGAGGAACCCGCCGGTACCGTTGCCGCGGTACATCCACAGGTATCCGGTGGCGGCCTCCCTGGCGAAGACGTCCTGCGCGCCGTCGCCGTTGAAATCGCCGGGTGTTTCGAGGGCGCTGAAGCCGTTCCAGCCGGTGCCGATCCGCACGCCGGGCAGCCTGCCGCCGCGGCCGGTCCCCGGGTACAGCCGCAACTCGGCCGTGGCCGTCACGCGGGCCAGGATGTCCGTATTCCAGTCCCCGTTGAAGTCGCCGGTCGACCTGGACAGGGTGGACGCCGGAACGGGCAGGGGAGTGAAGGCGTAGGGGTCGCAGGTCAGGTCGTAGTCCCGGACGTCGTCGTACCACTGCGAGATGTACACGCGGCCGCCGGAGAAGCTGGCCGTGCGGCAGAGGTTCTGGGCTTCGCCGGGGAAGTCGAGCCGGCCCGCGGTGGCCCACACGGGAACGCCGGAGAGGTGCCAGGAGCCGGTGATGCTGGCCCAGCCGGAGGCGAACGAGTACAGGCCATAGGAATAACCGGAATCGCGCAGACCGCGCATCAGGCCCTCCACGATGTACCGGTTTTCGCGCTGCTGCGCTGCGCTCGCGGTGGGCCACGGCTGGGCCGGACGGGGCTCGACGTCGATCCACACCACGCGCGGCGCAAACCGCACCCGTGCGAGGCTGGCAACAGCGAAGCGGGCCTCCGCGTAGCCGACGTTGGAGAGCTGTCCCGCCCGGGTGGCTGCGGACCACGGTCCCTGGGACCGGTAGGTGGCGAGCTGGGCGGCCGTCGGGAAGGCGGCCATCGTGTAGGCCTGCGCCGGCTTGCGGTTGCTGGAAGCCCAGGCCACCTGGCTGGCCAGGCACGGGTTCTCGGTGAAGGGCAGCCCCTTCGTCAGGCCGATCACCACGAACTGGGACGACGCCGGCGGAAGCGGCAGGCCAAAGCCGCCCACCGCCGTCGGGCATTGGGGCCAGGAGATGTCGTGGCCGTTGAGCGATACGGCGCGCGCGGGCGTGGCGCCGGGCAGGTAACTGAGGAGAAGGGCGAGCAGGAGCAGGAAGCCCGTCAGCATGTGCCGTGCGGATAATCGGCCCCCCGAATGATGAACTTTGCCGCCCATCGCCAGCGCTCCTTTGCTCCCATCAGTTTACGTCCGCCCGCGTCCATCCGTGCCGCGCCTATTCGTGTTCAGGGCTGCGGGTCGCGCACAATTACCCCATGGCAAAAAGCAATGCCCGGCAGCCCCGGCTTGAGGATGTGGCGGAGCGCGCGGGAGTCTCGCACCAGACTGTGTCCCGGGTGATCAACAACCATCCCAACGTCAGCAAGGCCACACGCGAACGCGTCGAGGCTGCCATCGCCGAGCTGGGCTACCGGCGCAACACCGCAGCCCGGAGCCTGGTCACGCGCAAGTCGCAGACCATCGGCGTGCTGGGCAGCGAGCTGTCCCAGTATGGTCCCGCCAACACGCTGCTGGGAGTGGAGCAGGCCGCGCGCGACGCCGGCTATTTCGTCAGCATCGCAGCCCTCCGCTCGGTGAGCCGCGAAGCGATCTTCGACGCCATCCGGCACTTCCTGGACCAGTCCGTGGACGGCATCGTGGTGATCGTGCCGCATTCCGAGACGCTCCTGGCCCTGGCCGAGCTGAATCCCGGCGTGCCCGTGGTGGCCGTGGGGTCCCTGGGCAGCGAGGCGGTGAGCGGCGCCATGGTGGACCAGAAGCGCGGGGCCGAGCTCGCCGTCGGGCATTTGATTGAGCAGGGCCACCGCCGGATCGGCCACGTGGCCGGCCCGCAGGACTGGATCGACGCCGTGGCGCGTGCCGAGGGCTGGAGTGCGGCGCTGCGTGAGGCCGGGCTGGACGACAGCCTGGTGGTCGAGGGGGACTGGAGTGCGGGCAGCGGCTATGAGATCGGCCGGAAGCTGGCCGCCGAACGGACCGCCACCGCGCTGTTCGTGGGCAACGACCAGATGTCCCTGGGGTTGCTCCGCGCGTTCAACGAGGCCGGCGTCCGGGTCCCGGAGGACGTCTCCGTGGTGGGCTTCGACGACCAGCCTGAGTCGGGCTACTTCACCCCGCCGCTCACCACAGTGCGCCAGGACTTCGAGGAACTCGGCAGGCGCTGCATGGACCTGATGCTGAGCGCCATTGCGAACGGTGACACAGTGAGCACCACGGTGGTGGCACCCGAGCTCGTGGTCCGCCGGAGCACCGCCGCGCCTGCCTGAGGGACGAATCCCCAAATCACTGATCCGCGGCACTTGACGCCGTAAGTTGTTAGCGCTCACAATAGTTTCAGCCCGATAAGCAGCGGGCCATCATTTGGAGGATTCATGGACGTCACAGCGGACGGCAGCGAAAACTATGTCATCGGGGTGGACTATGGCACCCTGTCCGGCCGGGCCGTGGTTGTGCGGGTCCGGGACGGCAAGGAACTCGGCAGCGGCGTGTTCGACTACCCGCACGCGGTGGTTACCGAAGCGCTTCCCGGAGACGTGGCCGGCAACGGGGCAGCCCGCCTGCCCGGGGAATGGGCCCTGCAGGTGCCTAACGACTACCGCGACGTGCTCCGGCATGCTGTTCCCGCCGCAATCGCTGACGCCGGGATCGACCCGGCCGCCGTCGTCGGGATCGCCACCGACTTCACGGCCTGCACAATGGTGCCCGTCAAGGCCGACGGCACTCCGCTCAACGAGGTGCCGGGCTTCGCGAACCGCCCGCACGCATACGTGAAACTGTGGCGCCACCACGCCGCGCAGGGCCAGGCCGACCGCATCAACGCGCTGGCTGCTGAGCTGGGCGAATCCTGGCTGCCCCGGTACGGCGGGCTGATCTCGTCCGAATGGGAGTTCGCCAAGGGCCTGCAGCTGCTGGAGGAGGACCCCGAGGCCTACGCCGAAATGGACCACTGGGTGGAGGCCGCCGACTGGATCGTCTGGCAGCTCTGCGGAAACTACGTCCGCAACGCCTGCACCGCCGGGTACAAGGGCATCTACCAGGACGGCCGCTACCCGTCCGATGACTTCCTCGCCGCCCTGAACCCGCAGTTCAAGGACTTCGTCAGCGCCAAGCTGGACCACACCATCGGCCGCCTGGGCGACGCCGGCGGCTACCTGACCGCCGAAGCGGCCGCCTGGACCGGGCTGCCGGAGGGCATCGCCGTGGCCGTGGGCAACGTGGACGCGCACGTCACCGCCCCGGCCGCGAAGGCCGTGGAGCCGGGCCAGCTTGTGGCCATCATGGGCACCTCCACCTGCCACGTCATGAACGGCGCCGAGCTCCGTGAGGTGCCGGGCATGTGCGGTGTGGTGGACGGCGGCATTGTGGAGGGGCTCTGGGGCTACGAGGCCGGCCAGTCAGGCGTGGGTGACATCTTCGGCTGGTTTACCAAGTACGGCGTTCCGCCGGAATACCACCAGGCCGCCGCGGAGGCCGGGCGGGGCATCCACGAATACCTGACGGAGCTGGCATCCGGGCAGGCGATCGGTGCGCACGGCCTGATCGCGCTCGACTGGCACTCGGGCAACCGCTCCGTGCTGGTGGACCACGAACTGTCCGGCGTGGTGGTCGGCCAGACGTTGGCTACCCGGCCCGAGGACATCTACCGGGCCCTGCTCGAGGCCACGGCGTTCGGCACCCGCACCATCGTCGAGGCCTTCCGGGACTCGGGCGTGCCGGTGAAGGAGTTTATCGTGGCCGGCGGCCTGCTGAAAAACCGGCTCCTCATGCAGATCTACTCCGACGTGACCGGCCTCCAGCTGTCCACCATCGGCTCCATGCAGGGCCCGGCACTCGGTTCGGCCATCCACGCCGCCGTTGCCGCCGGAAAGTATGCCGACGTCCGGGCCGCCTCCGAGGCGATGGGCGCCGCCCCGGGCGCCGTGTACACCCCCATCCCGGAAAACGTCGCCGCCTACGACGAACTGTTCCGTGAATACCGGACCCTCCACGACTACTTCGGCAGGGGAACCAACGACGTCATGCACCGGCTCAAGGCCATCCAGCGGAACGCCGTTCGGACAGCAAACATCGAATCCCTGACCCCCGAGGAGGTTTCGGCATGAGCGCCCTGCTGGAAACCATTGCCCGCGTCCGCCACGAGGTCTGTGACCTGCACACGGAGCTGACCCGCTATGACCTCGTGGTGTGGACCGCGGGGAACGTGTCCGGCCGGATCCCCGGCTACGACCTCATGGTCATCAAGCCTTCCGGCCTCTCCTACGATGCACTGACCCCCGAAACCATGGTGGTCACCGACCTCTACGGCACCCCGGTCAGCAGCCTGAGCGCCGACGCCGACGGTGCTCCGGCCCAGTGGGAGAACCCGGACCTCACGCCGTCGTCGGACACCGCGGCGCACGCCTACGTCTACCGAAACATGCCCGACGTCGGCGGCGTGGTCCACACCCACTCCACCTACGCCACGGCCTGGGCCGCGCGGGGCGAGCAGATCCCCTGCGTGCTGACCATGATGGGCGACGAGTTCGGCGGCCCCATCCCGGTGGGCCCGTTTGCGCTGATCGGCGACGATTCGATCGGCCGCGGCATCGTGGAGACCCTGCAGGGATCCAACTCGCCCGCCGTGCTGATGCAGAACCATGGCCCGTTCACCATCGGCAAGGACGCCCGCTCCGCTGTTAAGGCCGCCGTGATGTGCGAGGAGGTGGCCCGCACGGTCCACATCTCGCGCCAGCTCGGCGAACCGCTGCCCATCGACCAGGGCCAGATCGAGTCGCTCTACGACCGCTACCAGAACGTGTACGGACGCTAGGTCCGGCACCCGCCCCCAGCAACACCGCCGCGACGCGCGGCCCACGACTTTCAAAGGAGACACCAATGTCCAGCGCCAACAACACTTCCCTCGAGCACTACGAGGTCTGGTTCCTCACCGGCAGCCAGCACCTCTACGGTGAGGATGTGCTGAAGCAGGTGGCGGCCCAGTCGCAGGAGATCGCTGCCGCGCTGAACGAGTCCTCCGATGTCCCGGTCAAGCTCGTCTGGAAGCCCGTGCTGACGGATTCGGACGCGATTCGCCGCACCGCGCTGGAGGCCAACTCGGACGATTCGGTGATCGGCGTGACGGCGTGGATGCACACGTTTTCCCCGGCCAAGATGTGGATCCAGGGCCTGGATCTGCTCCGCAAGCCGCTCCTGCACCTGCACACCCAGGCCAACGTGGAACTGCCCTGGGCGGACATCGACTTTGACTTCATGAACCTGAACCAGGCCGCGCACGGTGACCGAGAGTTCGGCTACATCCAGTCCCGGCTGGGCGTTCCGCGCAAGACCGTCGTGGGCCACGTGTCCAACCCGGAGGTGGCCCGCCAGGTGGGAGTCTGGCAGCGCGCCTCCGCAGGCTGGGCTGCCGTCCGGAACCTGAAGCTGACCCGCTTCGGGGACAACATGCGCAACGTCGCCGTCACCGAGGGCGACAAGACCGAGGCGGAACTGCGCTTTGGCGTCTCGGTCAACACCTGGTCCGTCAACGAGCTCGCCGACGCCGTCCACGGCGCCGCGGAGTCCGACGTCGACACTTTGGTCGCGGAGTACGAACGGCTTTACGAGGTGGCGCCGGAGCTGCGCTCGGGCGGTGCCCGGCACGAGTCCCTGCGCTACAGCGCCCGCATCGAACTCGGGCTGCGCAGCTTCCTCGAGGCCAACGGCTCCGCCGCGTTCACCACCTCTTTCGAGGACCTCGGCGAGCTGCGGCAGCTGCCGGGCATGGCCGTCCAGCGGCTCATGGCCGACGGCTACGGCTTCGGCGCCGAGGGCGACTGGAAGACCGCCATCCTGATCCGTGCGGCCAAGGTCATGGGCGCCGGACTGCCCGGCGGCGCCTCCCTGATGGAGGACTACACCTACCACCTGGTGCCCGGCCAGGAGAGGATCCTGGGCGCGCACATGCTGGAGGTCTGCCCGTCGCTGACCGCCGGCAAGTCGCGGGTCGAGATCCACCCGCTGGGCATCGGCGGCAAGGAGGACCCGGTCCGCATGGTCTTCGACACCGACGCCGGCCCCGGCGTCGTCGTCGCCCTGTCCGACATGCGCGACAGGTTCCGCCTCGTGGCGAACGCCGTGGACGTCGTCGACCTCGACGAGCCGCTGCCCAACCTGCCGGTGGCCCGCGCCCTCTGGGAGCCGAAGCCAGACTTCGCCACCTCCGCCGCTGCCTGGCTGACCGCCGGGGCCGCGCACCACACCGTCCTCTCCACCCAGGTAGGCGTGGACGTGTTCGAGGACTTCGCCGAGATCGCGCAGACCGAGCTGCTCACCATCGACGACGGCACTACGCTCAAGCAGTTCAAGAAGGAACTGGCCTGGAACGCCGCCTACTACCGGCTGGCCGGCAGGCTGTGACCCAGAATAGGGCTGTGACCGAATACAAAATCCAGGCGGGGGAGTACACCGCCACCATCACGGCACAGGCGGGTGCGCTGCGGGAGCTGCGCCACCGGGGCCGGGACCTCATCGTTCCGTTCCCGGAGGGCGGGCCCATTCCCGATTACCGCGGCATCGTCGCGGCGCCCTGGCCCAACCGGATCGCCGACGGCCGGTACACCTTCGACGGGACCGAATACGAGGTGCCGGTCAACGAGACGGACCGCGGCTGTGCACTGCACGGGCTGGTGTTCCCGGTGGACTGGGACCTGGAATCGCAGGACGAGTCCTCGGTGACGCTGTCCTGCACCCCGGAACCGACGGCGGGCTACCCGCACACGTTGCGGATCGGCGTCGAATACCGGCTGTCCGGGGACGGGCTGTACAGCCGGGTCACGGCATCGAACGCTGGCGCCACGGCGGCGCCCTACGGCGTCTGCCCGCACCCCTACCTGGTGGCGGGCCCGGCGCCCCTCGATGAATGGATCCTCGAACTCCCCGCCGGGGAGTTCCTCGAGGTCACCCCGGACCGGCTGCTGCCGAAGGAAAGGCGTACCGTGGAAGGCCACGGGTTTGATTTCCGGACGCCGCGCGCCATTGGCGCCACCGAGATCGACCACGCCTTCACGGACATAGCGTTCGACGGCGGCGGCGGCCAGGCCCGCGTGCTGGTCCGGGATCCGGGTGGTACCGGCGTCGGAATGGCCTGGGACCGCACCTGCCGGTGGCTACAGATCCACACCGCGGACAAGCAGCCGCCGGCCCCCAACCGGCTGGGCCTCGCCGTGGAACCCATGACCTGCCCGCCCGATGCCTTCAACAGCGGCGTGGACCTGATCCGGCTGGAGCCGGGCGCCACGCACGAGGCTTCCTGGAGCATCTTCGCCACATGACCGCAGACCGAATACAGTGACAGCCACCAGCGCGCCACGTCCTCCTGTGATGGAGGACGTGGCGCGCCTTGCTGGCGTCTCCCATCAGACGGTGTCGCGCGTCCTGAACGCGCATCCAAACGTCAGCGCCCGGACCCGCAGGGCGCGGTCAGCATGGCCAGCCTCAGCGAGGTGACGGCCGCCGGCATCCACGAAGCCCTCGAGCATTTCCTGTTGCAGTCCGTCGACGGGATCGTGGTGATCGTCCCGCACGAGACCATGCTGGAATCGCTGCACACCATCGCGCTGTCCGTGCCGCTGGTTGCCGTGGGCTTCGGCGCGGATGAGCACCTGACCGTGGCGGCCGTGAACCAGCGCGTCGGCGCGGCCCTCGCCGTGCAGCACCTCGTGAACCTGGGCCACACTTCGATCGCCCACGTTTCCGGTCCGCAGGACTGGATCGACGCCGCCGCCCGGACCGAGGGCTGGCGCGGTGCCCTTGGCCAGGCCGGACTGCCGGCAGGCGTGCTGATCCAGGGCGACTGGAGCGCCGAAAGCGGCTACCGCGCCGGACTGGAACTGGCCGCTGCCGGTAATGTCACCGCCCTGTTCGCTGCCAACGACCAGATGGCACTGGGGGCACCGCGCGCCTTCAGCGAGGCCGGCCTGCGCGTCCCGGAGGACCTCAGCGTGGTGGGCTTCGACGACCAGCCGGAGGCCGGCTACTTTGTCCCGCCGCTGACCACGGTGAACCAGGGTTTTAAGGAACTCGGTGCGCGCTGCATCCGGATGCTCCTGTCCGACCTGGCCCACGGCCCCTCCGGAGCGGCCTCGGTCCTCAACCCGAAGCTTGTGGTGCGCGGCTCGACGGCGGCGCCGGTGGCACGCCGGTAAGTTCTTCGCAAACAGTACGACGGCGGCCCCGCACCTTTTCGCAAAGGTGCGGGGCCGCCGTCGTGCATTGGCCGTGTTTGCCAGCTAGGCGTTGCTCGATTCGCGGGCGCCGGCGTCTACCGGAGCCTGCGGTGCGGCCGGGGCCTTGGTCTCTTCGGTGGCAGGCGGGGTGGTCCTGAGCTTGAAGCGCTTGGCGATGGAGGATCCGCCGCCGGCGCGGTTCTTGTTGAAGATGTCGAACCCTACGGCAATCAGGAGTACCAGGCCCTTGATCAGCTGCTGGTAGTCGGTGCCGAGGCCGAGGATGGACATGCCGTTGTTGAGGACGCCCATGATGAGGCCGCCGATCATGGCACCGGCCACGGTGCCGATGCCGCCCTGGACCGCCGCGCCGCCGATGAAGGCGGCGGCGATGGAGTCCAGTTCGAAGCCGGTGCCGCCGGCGGGCTGCGCCGAGTTCAGGCGTGCGGTGAAGATGAGGCCGGCCAGTGCGGCGAGGACGCCCATGTTCACGAAGAGCCTGAAGGTCACCGCCTTGGTCTTGATGCCGGAGAGTTCGGCGGCGTGCAGGTTGCCGCCGATGGCGTAGGTGTGCCGGCCGAAGATGCTGTTGTTCATCAGCGCGGAGTAGGCGATGACCAGGGCCGCGAGGACGATCAGCACGATCGGGGTGCCGCGGTAGCTGGCGAGCAGGAACGTGATGACGAGCATCAGCAGGGCGATGAACACGGTCTTCGTGGCGAACCAGGCCATGGGCTCGTTTTCCAGGTTGAACCGGCGGCGGACGCGGCGTTCCTTGATCGACTGGAACAGCAGGGCAGCGGTGCCGCCGACGCCGAGGATCACGGTGAGCCATTCGAGCACGGAGGTGCCGCCGGAGATGTCCGGCAGGAAGCCGCCACCGAGGGCACGCAGCTCGTCCGGGAACGGGGTGATCTGCTGGTTCTTGAGGGTGATCAGGGTCAGGCCGCGGAAGATGAGCATGCCGGCCAGCGTGACGATGAAGGCCGGGATGCCGACGTATGCGATCCAGTAGCCTTGCCACGCACCGACCAGGGCGCCGACGAGGAGGCAGGCCGGAATGGCCGCCCACCAGGCCCAGCCCCAGTGCACGATCATGACGCCGGCGACGGCGCCGATGAACCCGGCAATGGAACCGACGGAGAGGTCGATGTGGCCGGCGATGATGACCATGACCATGCCGATGGCCAGGATGAGGATGTAGCTGTTCTGGACGACGAGGTTGGTGACGTTCTGCGGCTCCAGCAGGATCCCGTCGGTGAGGACCTGGAACAGCAGGACGATCAGGATCAGGGCGACGAAGATGCCGACCTGGCGGAGGCGGCTTGCCAGGAAGCCGAGGGATTCTCGTAGGGCGGACATGTTCGTTATTCCTTCTCTTGGGTCATGTAGTGCATAAGGGTTTCCTGGGAGGCCTCGGCGATCGGGACTTCACCCGTGACGTGGCCGGCGGACAGGGTGTAGATCCGGTCGCAGATGCCAAGGAGTTCGGGGAGTTCGGAGGAGATCACAATGACGGCTTTGCCCTGGGCCGCGAGCTCGGCAATGATCGTGTAGATCTCAAACTTGGCGCCGACGTCGATGCCGCGGGTGGGCTCGTCCAGGATCAGCACGTCGGGGTCGGAGAACATCCATTTGCTCAGGACCACCTTTTGCTGGTTGCCGCCGGAGAGTTTCCCGGTGATGGCCGCGACGGACGGGGCCTTGATGTTCATGCTCTTCCGGTAGCTGTTGGCCACCGTGGTTTCCTTGTTCCTGTCCACCCAGCCGCGCTTGGCGAGCTTGGGCAGGGCAGCCATGGAGATGTTCCGCTTGATGTCCTCGATGAGGTTCAGCCCGTAGTGCTTGCGGTCCTCGGTGGCGTAGGCGATGCCGTGCCGGATGGCCTCGGGGACGGTGGAGGTGTTGATTTCCTTGCCGTACTTGAACACCTTTCCGGAGACGGCGCGGCCGTACGTGCGGCCGAAGACGCTCATCGCCAATTCGGTGCGGCCGGCCCCCATGAGGCCGGCGAGCCCCACCACTTCGCCCTTGCGGACGTTGAGGCTGGCGTTGTGCACCACGGTGCGGCTGTGGTCCTGCGGGTGCTGGACCGTCCAGTCCTCGATGCGCAGGACTTCCTCACCGATCTGCGGCTCGCGCTCCGGGTAGAGGCTGTCCAGGTCGCGGCCCACCATGCCGCGGATGATGCGTTCCTGGGTGATCTGGCCCTGGTCCACGCGCAGGGTTTCGATGGACTTGCCGTCGCGGATGATGGTGACGGCGTCCGCCACCTTGCGGATCTCGTTGAGTTTGTGGCTGATGATGATGCTGGTGACGCCCTGGCCCTTCAGGTGCAGGATCAGGTCCAGCAGATGGTCGGAGTCCTCGTCGTTCAGGGCCGCGGTGGGTTCGTCCAGGATCAGCAGCTTCACTTCCTTGGACAGCGCCTTGGCGATTTCGACGAGCTGCTGCTTGCCCACGCTGATGTGCTGGATGGGGGTGACCGGGTTTTCGTCCAGGCCCACCCGGGCCAGCAGCTTGGCCGCCTCGAGGTTGGTCTTGCGCCAGTCGACCCAGCCGCGGGAGGCCATTTCGTTGCCCAGGAAGATGTTTTCCGCGATGGACAAGTAGGGGCTGAGGGCCAGCTCCTGGTGGATGATCACGATGCCGCGCTTCTCGCTGTCGCTGATGGACGCGAAGTCGCACGGTTCGTTCTCGAAGAGGATGTCCCCCTCGAAGGTGTTGTGGGCATAGACGCCGGAGAGCACCTTCATCAGGGTGGACTTGCCTGCCCCGTTTTCGCCGCAGATCGCGTGGACCTCGCCGCGGTTCACGTCCAGGGTGACATCCTGGAGGGCCTTGACGCCGGGGAAGGTCTTGGTGATCCCGCGCATCTGAAGAATGGGTACGTTCATTGGTTATTTCCCGCTGCTCTGTTCGATGAGCTGATCTGTTTCGGTGGGTCGATCTGGGTGGGGTGCGGGGGCGCCGGCTGCTGCCGGCGCCCCCGCCGTGCTGCTCCCGGGAGGAGCGCTGCTACTTGATGTCGGCGTCGGTGTAGTAACCGGAGTCGATCAGTTCCTTCTTGTAGTTGTCCTTGGTGACGATGACGGACTTCAGCAGGAAGGCCGGGACCACCTTGACCTTGTTGTTGTAGGTCTCGGTGTCATTGGTCTCGGGCTGCTGGCCCTTCAGGACAGCGTCCACCATCTTCACGGCCTGCTCGCCGAGCTTGCGGGTGTCCTTGAAGATCGTGGAGTACTGCTCGCCGGCGACGATGGACTTCACCGAGCCCTTTTCCGCGTCCTGGCCGGTGACTACAGGCAGGGCGCCCTTGGAGTAGCCGCCGGTGCTGGTCAGCGCCGAGATGATGCCGATGGAGAGGCCGTCATAGGGCGACAGCACGCCGTCGAGCTTCTTGCCCGAGCCGTAAGCGGCGGTGAGGATGTCTTCCATCCGCTTCTGGGCGGTGGCCGCCTGCCAGCGCAGGATGGCGGCCTGCTCAAACTTGGTCTGGCCGCTGGGCACCTTCAGTGTGCCGGCGTCCAGGTACGGTTTCAGGGTGTCCATGGCGCCGGTCCAGAAGAAGTTGGCGTTGTTGTCGTCCGGGCTGCCCGCGAAGAGCTCGACGTTGAACGGGCCCTTGCCCTCGACCTTCTTGCCGGAGGCATCCACCAGGCCCAGTCCGGTCAGCAGCGACGTGGCCTGCTGGACGCCCACCTCATAGTTGTCGAAGGTGGTGTAGTAGTCCACGTTCGGGGTGCCGTTGATCAGCCGGTCGTAGGCGATGACCTTGACGTTCTGCTCCTTGGCCTTGGCCAGGACGTCCGTCAGTGTGGTGCCGTCGATGGCGGCGATGATCAGGGACTTGGCGCCCTTGGTCAGCATGTTCTCGATCTGCGAGACCTGGGTGGGGATGTCGTCGTTGGCGTACTGCAGGTCGGTCTTGTAGCCGAGCTTGGCCAGGGATTCGGAGACGTTCTTGCCGTCCGCGATCCAGCGTTCCGACGTCTGCGTCGGCATGGAGATTCCAACCAGGGCACCGGCAGCGTCGGCGCTGCTGGAGCTGGTGGCGGCGCCGGGGCGGCTGCCGCAGCCGGTGGCCCCCACCGTAACAGCCAGGACGACGGCGACGGCGCCCAGGAGTTTCTTGATTCTCACGTTATTCTCCTTCCGTGGCCTGGTTGGGCCACGAATCGGTGCTTGAGCGGAAAGCGTATGTACTTTCCGCCAGGGCCGGCCACTTGTGTCCGGCGTACCGAGGCCGTTCCAGAGGACCGGCACCGGAGGCTGTCATCACCGGAGCGGAGACCCCGGCTGCCCCAACATTCCTGTTAGCGCTAACAATCATGGACTATGTTATCCCCGCCGGGGCTGTGAAGCAAGACACAAACTGAAGAGAACGACGGCGGTGCCCGGTGGTGCTTTTGGCCAACCTTCCGCGGCTATTTACACCGGCTACGTGGGTAGGTAGACTGGTCTACCTACCCACGGTTTCTGTAGGAGGTTCAACGGTGGCTTTGTCTGAAGGGCGGCCCGTAAAGCGGCCGGCCCGTGCGTCCCTCCTGGAGGCTGCGGCGCGGCTCTTCTATTCGGACGGCGTGGCTGCCACGGGCATCGACTCGATCACCGCGGCGGCGGGCGTGGCCAAGAAGAGCCTGTACAACAACTTCGCCTCCAAAGCGGACCTGGTAGCGGCGTACCTCGCCGCCCGGCATGAGGAATGGCTTGTCCTCTACCGGGAGCGGGTTGCGGCGGCAGCCACTCCGCAGGACCGTGTCCTGGCGGTGTTTGACGCCTACATCGACCACGCCAACTTCGCCTATGAGCACGGTTTCAGGGGGTGTGGACTGCTCAACGCTGCGGCGGAACTGCCGGCAGGCGCCCCCGGAAGGCGGTCCGTGCGGCAGCACAAGGAAGAGGTCGAGGCCCTCCTGCTCCAGCATGTGGCGGAACTGAAGCCGGGGGAGGGCATGGCCGCGGGCAGCGTGGCCCGGCATCTGGCTTTCCTGCTGGAGGGTGCCATGGCCAGGGCGGGGCTTGAGGGCGAAGACCGCTGCCTGCACGAGGCCCGGGCGATTGCTGCCCAGATGCTGGAGGGGCTGTGAAAGCGGTGCTTGGCCGGATGAACGGGCCCCTTCTGGGTGCGGTTTTCGTTGTGGGCGCGTCGACGCTGTGGGGCACGACCGGAACCGTAGCCACGTTCGCGCCGTCGGTGAGTCCGCTGGCCATCGGCGCCGTGGCCATGGGGGTGGGCGGACTGCTGCAGGCGCTGTCCGCCGTGCAGCCGATTGCGAACCACTGGGACGTCCTCCGCAGTCGGTGGCTGCTGGTCGCCCTCGGGGCGGCGGCGGTCGGGGTGTACCCGCTTGCCTTCTACAGCTCCATGCACCTTTCCGGCGTGGCGCTCGGAACGGTCGTCTCGATCGGCTCGGCCCCGCTGGCGTCGGCAGTCATCGAGCGCCTGGCAGAGCGGAAGGATTTGACCCGCCGCTGGATGCTCGGCGCGCTGATCGGAGTGGCCGGCGCCGGACTCCTGTGTTTTGCCGGTGACAGCGCAGAGCGGCCGGGCGCGCTCGCCGAAGCCTGGGCCGTGCCGGCGGGGGTGGTCCTGGGTCTCGCGGCCGGCGTGACCTACGCGCTGTACTCCTGGGCTGCCCACCGCCTGATCAGCGGGGGAGTGTCATCCCGGGCCGCCATGGGTGCGGTGTTCGGCCTGGGTGGAGCGCTCTTGATGCCGGTGCTCGCCGTGACCGGCCGGCCGCTGCTCGAATCCTGGGGCAACTTCACGGTGGGCGCCTACATGGCGCTTGTCCCGATGTTCGCGGGCTATGTCCTGTTCGGCTGGGGACTGGCGCGCGTGCGCGCGAGCACGGCAACGGGCCTGTCCCTCATGGAAACCGTTGTCGCCGCGGTGCTGGCCGTCGTCGTCGTGGGTGAACGGTTGCCTGCACTGGGCTGGCTCGGCGTCGCAATGGTGCTGGCGAGCCTGTTCGTCCTGGCTCCCCGCCAGCCGGGGGGCCAGGACGACGGTAGCGGTCAGGCGTGTGCCGCGGCGAGAACCGAGGCCCGTTCCACCGTGGGGCAGTAGATCTTTGCCACCCCGTTCTCCGGCGCCTCGTCAACGCCGAGCAGCATCCGCACCCCCGCTGCGCCGAGTTCGTAGTGGGGGAGGGACACCGTGGAAAGCGGGGGCCGGAGGTGGGCGGCGATCACTTCCTGGTTGTCGAATCCGACCACAGCCATGTCGTCGGGGATGGACAAACCGTGTTCCCGAAGGCCGTCGTACAGTCCCATGGCCATGCGGTCGTTGTAGCAGTACACGGCGGTGACGCCGAGTTTCAGAAGCTCCTCCGTCGCGCCGTATCCGCCTTCCTGGTCGGAGTACGCTTCAAGGATCAGGTCCGGGTCGAACTGTATGCCCGCCGCCCCAAGTGCTTCGCGGTAGCCGTGGAGCCGCCCGTCTTTGGCCGGCGCGGGGGTGGTGGCATTGATGAAGGCGATGCGCCGGTGGCCGTGCCGCAGCAGGATCTCGGTGGCTGAGCGGCCGCCCTGTTCTTCATCCGGCACCACGGCCCTGGCGCCTGGCTCGGTGGCGAAGCAGTTGACCAGAACGAAGTCAGCCTCGCGGAGCGGGGCAGGGATGTCGGCGGAGCGGTGAAACCAGGTCGAGTACAGGATGCCGCGCACCTTGTACTCCAGCATCATTGCTATCGCGTCTTGCTCGAGCTCCGCGTTTCCCTCGGTATTGGCGATCAGGAGGGCGTAACCGTGCTTCCAGGCCTCGTCCTGTGCCCCGTGGATGATCTGGCCTGCGAAGGGCGTGGTGGCAACGCCGTCGGCGACCAGTCCGATGAACCGGGAGGTTCCGCTGACCAGGGTCTGGGCCATCGCGTTGGGCCGGTAGCCCAGTGCATGGATGGCGTCGCGGACCCGTTTGCGGGTCTCGGCCGAGATGCGGGCGTCCTTTTTCTGGTTGACGACCAGGGAGACTGTGGCTGTGGAGACGCCGGCAGCTTCGGCGACCTCGCGCAGGGTGACGGGGTGCGCGCGCTCAGCGGCCCTGACAGACCGCGCCGCAGGCGCGGGCTTGCCCGTCTTTTTCTCCTTTGAACCCATCTGCCCTCCTTTTGGAGTATATCCGTCAGCCACGGCCGTCATCCCTTGGTCGCTCCGCTTTCCAGGCCCTGGATCATGGCTTTGTTGAGCACCAGGAACACCAGCAGCAGGGGAGTGATGGTGACGCAGACGGCGGCGAAGGTTGCGGTCCAGTCGACCTTGCCCATGGCGCCGATATAGTTCTGCAGGCCGAGCGGGATTGTCTTCAGCTCCTCGGACAGGACGAACGTGTTGGCAAAGATGAAGTCGTTCCAGATGAAGATGCTGTTGACCAGCACCACCGTCACCACCGTATTCAGCGACAGCGGAAGGGTGATCAGGCCGAAAATCCGGTACGGGCCGGCGCCGTCCAGGGAGGCTGCCTCGTACGTTTCGCGGGGGATGTATTCGAAGAATGAGGAGAACAGGTAGACGGACAGGGGCAGGGCGAAGCCTGCAAGGGGAATGATCATCGCCTGGTAGGTGTCGAGCAGGTTCACCGTGGAGTAGTCAATAAACAAGGGGACCAGTGCGATCTGGACGGGGACGATGATGCCCACCAGGAACAGCCCGCGGACCAGGCGGCTGAGCCGGAAGCCGAGCACCTGGATGGCGTACGCGGCCATCATGCCCAGCAGCACGATCAGGATGTTGGCGCCCATGGTGACGATGAAGCTGTTCAGGATGTTCTTCCCGAGGTCTCCGGTTTCGAAGGCCCGGGCGTAGTTTTCGAGGGTGAGTGCCTTGGGCAGCGCAAAGGGGTCTCCGGTGGCGAAGTCGTGTTCGCTGCGCAGGCTGGTCAGGAACAGCCAGGCGAGGGGGTAGACCTGGACGACGACGATGAGGGCGATGAGCACGCGGGTCAGGGTCCGCGCGGCGCTCGGGCGGCGCCGGCGCCGGCGTGCGGCGGGCGGTGCAGGCGCAGCAGCCGACGTCGGTGGGGCGGGGGCTGTCTGGGTGGTCATGACTCTGCCTTCCGCTTGAGCATGAAGAGGATGAGGCCGACGGCGACGAGGCACTCGATCACGATGAACACTGAGATGGTGCTGGCGTACCCGAAGTCGGTACTGGTGAATGCTGTTTTGTACATGTAGGTGGTGAGGAGTTCGGAGGACTGGCCGGGGCCGCCGTTGGTCATGAGGTACGGGATGTCGAACCCGCGGAGCCCGTAGGTGGTGGCCATGATGGTGGTGGTGATCCAGACCGGGCGGATATACGGGAAGCGGATCTTCGTGAAGAGCGTCCACCGGGACGCGCCGTCGAGGACCGCCGCCTCTTCGAGTTCCTTGGGAACGGCGATCAGTGCCGCGTAGATGATCAGCATGTAGAGGCCGGTGAAGCGCCAGCCTTCAGGCGCGGAAACAGCGGCGAGGACGGTGTTGACGTCGGAGAGCCATGCGCGCTCCAGGCTTCCGAGGCCGATCCAGGCCAGGAGTTGGTTGAGCAGGCCCACGGGGTCGATCGAGTAGATGCGGACGAACAGGAAGGCGATCGCCACGGTGGAGATGACGGCCGGCAGCAGGTAGAGGGTCTTGATCAGCTCACGGCCGCGGCGCAGGGACGTCAGCAGGCTGGCCACGAGGAGGGCCCCGCCGAGCTGCAGCACGAGGCAAATTGCGAGGTATCCGAGGGCGTTGAAGAAGGAACGCCAGAAGACGTCATCGGCGGTGAACATCCGGACATAGTTGGCCAGACCGACGAATTCCATGTCGCTGATGCCGTTCCACGAGAAGAAGCTCAGGAAGAGGGATTGGAGAATCGGGAAGAGCACGGCTACGCCGTAGAGCAGCAGCGGCGGAAGCAGGAACACCAGGACTGAAAGTCGTGACCTGTTGGGAAGCATGGCGGGGGCCTTTCGGGCGGGGGACCGGGGTCCCCCGCCGCTTGGGTTTACTTGAAGAACTTGGGTGCGTTCTGCGCGACGGTGCTGTCCATCGTGCTGGTGAACTGCTCGGGCGTGATGTCGCCCTGGACAAGGAGCACGAGCTCCTGCTGGAGCCGGCCGTTGGTGGTCGGGTCGAGCTGGGTGTCCCACGGCATGGCCTGCTTCCCGCCGAGGTCGCCTGCTTTCTCGATGGCCTTCTTATAGAGCGGGGTGGCGTTGGCGGGTATGGCTGTCTGGACGTCCGTCGTCGGGGACAGGGCCCCGGTTGCGGCGTATTGGGAGGGGTATTTCGCCAAGGCGAATTTCAGGAAGTCGCTCACGAGCGGGTCGTAGGTCTTGGCGTTTACCGCCATGCCGATCCCGGACGGGGAGACGTATTCGTTGGCTGCGGTGACCGATCCTTCCGTCACCGGAAGCGTCGTGAAGTCGATGTCCTGGCGTACCGCCGGGTTCAGCTTGTCGGTGGCGAGGCTGGACAGTTCCCAGGTGCCGATGTTGTACATGGCAGCTTTGCCGGAGGTGAACTGGTTCTGCGCGTCGGAGTAGCCCTGTGAGGAAAAGCCATCCTGGAAGCAGTTGGCCTTGCCCAGGGCAGCCATCCACTGAACGGTCTTCTGGCCAGCGGGATCGGAGAATTTGGCCTCGCCCTTCTTTAGTTTCTGGACGAAGTCCGGTCCGGCTGCACGGAAGGGCTGATAGGCCACATAGCGTTCCAGGGGCCACTGGTCCTGTCCGTCGATCGCGATCGGGGTGACGCCGGCCTTGCGCAGGGCGGTGCACATCGCAGGGATGTCATCCAGGGACTTCGGGACGGACACCCCTGCTTTTTGCAGCAGCGCCTTGTTGTACCAGAAGAACTCGAGTTCGAACTGGAAGGGAATCATGTAGAGGGATCCGTCGTCGAACCGCTGGTAATCCAGCGCGGCGGGACGGTAGCTGTCATAGACGTTCAGCGTCTTGAGCAGCTTTTCGGCGTCGAGCATCTTGCCCTGCTTTGCCAGCTGCTGGGCGAACGGGGTGGCATCCGTGTCGAAGAGCTCCGGGAGCTTGTTCGCGGCGGCCAGGGTTTCCAGTTTCTGGATGTAGGACGGCCTGTCCGGTGTGGTGATCAGGTTCAGCGAAAAGCCCGGGTGGTCCTTGGCGTAGTCGCTGGCGAGCTTTTTCATGATGTTGATGACGGCGCCGTCAGCCGGCCGGGACAACAGCCACGATATTTCGCGGGGTTTGACTTCCCCGGTGGGGGTGACATTGGAGGGGCTGCTGGCACCTCCCCCGGCGCAGCCTGCGAGGGCCAGAGCGGCGACGGCGGCCACGGCAGCCGTTCGGAACAGTTTTTTCATTGCGGCAATCTTCCTTGATTGGATTGTTGATAAGGGTGAATGGCTATGGAGTTCGCTCGCGGATTTCAAGCTCGGTAACGGTGGCGGCACCCTCACCGGCGAACACGCCGAGCAGGCCGTCCGTCAGGTCATAGATTCTGGTGCTGAGGGCCACCTGCCGGTCCAGGACTGCGACACACAGGTCTCCGTCCACGACAACCTCGAGCGTGTGCTCCCCGGCGCCGAGCTCGCACGGCCGCTCCAGTTCAATGTCGAAGGGAACGTCCCCTGAAACGTGCCACTGTGCATCGCCGATGATGTTCCGGGGCCAGCGGTCAAACACCATGCGGCCGCGCTTCGGTTCGAGCCGGATGATGTAGGAGCGGTCCCCATCGGCGCTGGATCGCAGCAGCAGGCCGCATTCTGTGGTTCCGGCGCTGATCTGCAGGACGGCCTTGGCGTAGAACTGGCGCGGCACGTTGTTACGGGTCAGGATGGCTTCGTATCCGTCCGGGACCGTCAGCGTGGCGGGAAGTTCCCGGTCCAGCTGAGCAGGGACCTGTTTCCAGAAGCTCTCCACGAGTTCGTCCGGAAAGGAGAACGCCAAGGTGCCGTCCGCGTTCTGGCGGGCCTCGAGCACAGACATGGTGCCCGCCCACTGCCACGGTCCGTCGTCGCGGGCGTCCTCTTTGCTGGCGATCCAGCCGAAGAAGAAGCGCCGGCCGTCACGCTCGGCAGATTTGGAGGCGTAGAAGGCGCGCCCGTCGATGCTGTCCAGATCCGGCACGGTCCAGGGGCCGTTGGGGCTTTTGGCCATCCGGTACCGGGTGGTGAACGACTCGGAGAACTCGGAGTAGACCATGTACCACCAGTCGCCCCAGGCGAAAACGTCCGGGCACTCGTGGGTGATGTAGCGCCGCGGATCCCAGAACGGCTCGGTGTGCTCCCACTTCATTAGGTCCGAAGACACACACTGGGCAATCACCCCGCGGCGGCGTTCTGGCCCCTCGGCGTGCCGTGCGGCCAGCAGCATCCGCCATTGCCCGGCTTCCTCGTCCCTGAAGACAAAGGGGTCACGCCAGTCTCCGGTCTCGTAGCCTTCCGGGGCCCCGAAAGTGAGTTCCGGATGCTTGGTCCAGGTCTTCATGCCGTCGGTGCTGGTGGCATGCATGACGAGCTGCAGCGGGGCACCGTCTGCGCCCAGGTTCCAGGGGTTATGTCCGGTGTAGAACAGGTGGTGGACGCCCGTTTCGTCGACGGCAATGCTGCCTGTGTAGGCGTTGAAGTCCAGGTCATCAACGGTTCCGTGGGCGAGGGACACCCCATGGTCCTGAAACTGGATGAGGTCCTTGGTGGTGACGAGGTTCCACGACGTTCCCGGTTTGGGGTCGGAGCGGATCTCGTGGAGATAAAAGAGCCAAAACTCCCCGTCCTTCTGGAACGGGATGAGGTCTCCAACCCATCCATCGGCGGGCTGGAAGAAGACTGGGTGATTCATCGGCGCTGATGTCCATTCTGCTAAAGCGTTTGATCAACCGCAGACTAGCTTGGTATTAGCCACTTGATCAAGCGTTTTAGCAAAATAGTCGAAGGTCAGTTTGTCCGCGCGGATTGGCGAGCTTAAACGCTTGACCAAGGCCGGTCCGGACTCTTAAGGTTCTCTGCCTACCGACTCAGCTCCGGGCCGCTCAGGCCGGCCCGCTGCGCGGGAGGGTTCCGATCGGCAGCCTTCCTTTGCTGGTTCCGGTTACAGGTAGCCGCAACGACGCAAGTACCTCCGAGAGAAAGCATCCTTGACACATGAATTTTCCCGTCGCCACGCCCTGCAAGGGGCCACTCGACAAGTCGCTGACACGGCTGACACCGCGGGCTTCGGCGCAGGTGCGATCGTCGTGCTCCCGACGCGACCACGCCGGCGGAAATTGAAAACGCAGAATGGTTCCGCGATCCGAAGATCCACTGGGATGCCTCGCGCGGCGAGTGGGTGTGCGTGATTGGCCGGTCGCGATATGCAGCCTTCTATGCGTCGACAAACTTGCGCGACTGGCAGCTGAAGCGCAACTTTGACTATCCAAATCACGCGCTTGGCGGGATCGAATGCCCGGAGTCGCACCGTGAACGGCACTGCAGTACTGCCGTGGAGCGGCAGCACCTACAAGCTCGAACTCGACATCTCGTGGGATGCCGCCACGAACGTCGGGGTGTCAGTGGGCCGCTCGGCCGACGGTACGCGCCACACGAACATCGGCAAGTACGGAAGCGAGCTGTACGTCGACCGGGGACCTTCGGACCAGGGTGGATTCTCGCTTGTGCCCTACACCCGCGCCGCCACGACCAATCGACGCCGCTGCACGTTCGGTGCACCTGCGGATCTTTGTGGACACCCAGAGCGTCGAGGTTTTCGTCAATGCGGGGCACACCGTGCTCTCGCAGCAGGTGCACTTCGCGGCCGGTGACACAGGGATCTTCCTCTATAGCGACGGCGGCGCTGCAACCTTCTCCGGAATCACCATCCGCGACTTCGCAGCACCAGCAGGATGACACAGTGCTACTCCGGTAATTAGAGCGGCGTAGATTGAAGACGCCGCTCTACCCCGTTTCCGCGAATACCGTCTCCGGGAAACTTCAGGCTGCCCGCTGACCCTTAAAGCCCGCAACCTCGAGCCCTCGTGCGGCGCTAAAGGCACCCACACTCTCCGGCGAGCACACAAAGAATTCCGGCTGCTCAACCGGTGCGAACGGAACGACGAGCCAACGTCCGCCGTAAAACTCGACATACGAATCCGGAGGGCACCGTGCGTACGCTTCTTCCCGAGTCATGGTCTTTCCTTTTCGAATGGAACTTGAACCAGCCGTTGCTGGTACTTTCTGCCTGACATCCATGATTCCGAAGCAAACGGGCAGGGGTAACGCCGTTTTCTGACGGTTCTGACTACCCTTTCGGGTGGGGCCGGTTGAAAGCCTAAAAACCAGCAGGGCCGGCGGAGGAACCACCGGCCCTGCCCAAGTGCCTTGAAGGACTAGGAACGAAGGAAGAACGTGGCCGCCGGCCGCTCGTTCTTGCCCACCTTCGCCAGCGCCAGGGCGCCCTGCCGGAGCACAAGGTAGGAGCCAGGGAAGTCTACGGACTCGAAGGAGGCGCCGGCCGCATCCGACAGGCCGCCCCGCTGCAGGAAGGCCGACGACGACCCCTCCGTGGCGGTGACCGTGGCGCCGTCGTGCGCGAGAAAAGTACCCAAAGCGGAGGCTGGCTCCAGACGGACCGGAAGTTCGCCGTCGCCCACCGGCACGCCGAAATTCGGCATGCCGTCGGCATTCCAGTACAGCCGCTGCACCCGGGTATGCCGGTTGGGGTCGTACAGCGGGTCGCCGACGATGGTGCGGTAGGACCGCGCGTGGTCGACCAGCACGTCATCGCCGTGAGCAAACCCATGCAGTAGTTGGCGTCCCTAGCGCTGGCGGAGAAGGTGACAAAGATGCGGCCGTTCCGCTTGATCACCGCCGGGCCCTCGTTCACCTTGTAGCCCCGGGTCTCCCAGTCCAGGGTGGGAATGGCGATCCGGACCGGCGTGCTGGAAAGCGTGGAAGTCGACGACATGGACGCGATGTACAGGCTGGAGTTCACGCCCGTGTCGCTCTGTGCGGACCGGCGGCTCCCAGACGGCGTTGGGGGTTCGGCGCCGCCGGTCGAAATCACGTAGATCCGTACCCGGAAGACATCGCTCCCCGGAAGGCGCCAAGTAGGCGGAGCCCCCTGTTCTTTACCTTCTACCTCTTGCCGTACTTCTTGTGGACGGCCTGCTTGCTGACGCCGAGTGCGTGGGCGATCGCCTCCCAGGACAAACCCGCCAGTCGGGCCCGCCGCACCAGGGCCGCCTCCGCGCGTCCGATCTCCCGGTGCAGCTCAGCTACGGCCTGCAGGCCGTTCACCGGATTGTCGCCGTCCATGGATCCCACCAAAGTTTTCAACCGGTCCACCTCCATGGCGTCAACGTTAGTTGACGATGCGCGGGGCGTCAACGAAAGTTGACGACGCGGCGTGTGGCAGCTGTCACTTAATTCATCAACCGGTTGACCAATGAGGAACAATGGGTGGGGACTGGGCTATCGCCCACCATCCCCCCAATATTCCTGTAGTACGTCCTGGAGAAAATATGCAAAGCGCCGGCATGATGGCCCTCTTCCTATCCCGGTCGGACAGCCTGGCCACGAGCGCCCTGCCTGGGGCCCCCACGGTCACCGTGGAACGGGCGCCTCGGTCGGCTGCCTGGAACACCTTCCGTGGCAGGGCCGCCAGCGCACTGCACCGCCTCGCCTGGGCTGTTGAGCCTAAGGTGCCCGGCAGTCGCTGACCCCGGCGATAAACTCCCCGGCACCCGGGGGTAAGGCATGGACCATTCGGTTCCAAACCCCGGTACGCACCTCTAGCAGATCCTGGCCGGTTTCCCGCTTCTTGGCCAGGGGCGCTGCCGGCGCCCGGGCGGCCTAGAATCACTTTTAGTAATTTCCGTCCGCGCTTAACGCTTTGGAGTTTCGATGATCCGGAAGGCTGCTGCCCAAGACGCCGCCGCCCTTGCTGACCTGGCGGCCGCAACGTTCCCGCTCGCTTGCCCGCCCGGATCCTCGCTCGAGGACATCCGGCTCCACCTCAAACAGACACTCAGCGAGGAGCGGTTCGCGGACTACCTCGCCGACGGCAAGATCGCCATCCTGGTACTTGACGAGGACGGCCGGCTTGACGGATACACCCTGCTCGTCGACCGGCAGCCAACAGACCCGGATGTGCTCCGCGCCCTTGGTGACCGTAGGTCCGTTGAGCTAAGCAAGTGCTACGTGCACCCGGACCACCACGGACGCGGGGCGGCTTCCACGCTGATGCGGGCCTCCCTGAGCTGGGCCGCGGACCAGGGCGCGGCGAGTGTCTGGCTCGGGGTCAATGGCCAGAACGCCAAGGCAATCCGCTTCTACGAAAAATCCGGCTTCACCAGGATCGGGACGAAGTCCTTTACCCTCGGCGACTCGGTGGAGAGTGACTTCATTCTGGAGCACCCGCTCCCGGCGCAGGACTGACCACGCGGCCCCGCCGCGGGAAGGAAGCCAGCAGTTGCTGCCGCATGGTGAGCCGGCTGCTCCGGACCACCACGAAAACGCCGAGCAGTCCGGCCAGCAGCACGAC
This sequence comes from Arthrobacter sp. NPDC058097, assembly GCF_042884885.1. Taxonomy (NCBI): domain Bacteria; kingdom Bacillati; phylum Actinomycetota; class Actinomycetes; order Micrococcales; family Micrococcaceae; genus Arthrobacter; species Arthrobacter sp. NPDC058097. The sequence continues at coordinate 534,957 of NZ_JBHVSZ010000001.1, read as the reverse complement.
GGCGCCGCCAGCGGCCACTGACCACCGGGCGCCGAAGGTGCTGCCGAGCCAGCCCATGAGCGGAGCGCCCAGGGCGGTCCCGCCCTGCAGGGTTGCCAGATAGAGGGCCAGTACACGGCCCCTGAACTGCGGCTCCACCGAAAGCTGGATGCTCGTATTGCAGCTGTTCAGGAAGGTCATTGAGGCAAGTCCCACCGGCACCAGGATGGCGGCGTACAGCCAGAACGACGGCGAGACGCTGCCGACCAGCGTGAAGAAACCCAGGCCCAGCGCCCCGCCGAGCAGGAAACGCAGCCGGGGGCCGGACCGGCGTGCGGCCAGCAACGCTCCGGCCAGGGTCCCGACAGCCATGATGGAGCCCAGGAGCCCGAATTCACCGGGCCCCATGCCGAATTCCGCCGTGGACATCAGCGCGTTGGTGATGGGGAAATTCATGCCGAATGCGCCCAGAATGCCCACCAGCGCGAGGATCAGCACCAGATCCGGACGCCGGCGCACATAGCCCAGCCCCTCCGCGACCTGGTGTTTGCTGCGGACTGCAGGCACGGCCGGGGCCACCCCTGCCGTGCGGATCCGGGCCAGCGAGATCAGGACGGCCGCGAAACTGGCGGCATTGAGCAGAAAGACTGGACCGGTGCCAACCCAGGCGATGAGCACGCCGGCGATCGCAGGCCCCGTGAGCCGCGCGGTGTTGAAGGATGCGGAGTTGAGGGACACCGCATTGGCGATGTCGTCCTGTCCCACGAGTTCGGAGACGAAGGCCTGGCGTGCCGGTCCGTCAATGGCGCTGGCAAGCCCCAGGCAGAGGGCGGCCGCATACACCTGCCACAGTTGAGCCACGCCGGTCACCACCAGGAGCCCGACGGCCAGCCCGCACAGGCCCATGGCCGTCTGCGTCCACAGCAGGATCACACGTTTCCGGTGCCGGTCGGCGAGAACCCCTGCGTAGGGTCCAAGCAGCAGCATGGGCAGGAACTGCAGGGCCGTGGTGATGCCGACGGCGGTTCCCGAATGGTCCGTGAGAATGGTCAGCACCAGCCAGTCCTGCGCGACCCTCTGCATCCACGTTCCGATGTTGGACACGAGTGCGCCGCCGGCCCAGAGGCGGTAGTTGGGGTTCTGCAATGCCCGGAAGGTGGCGCTCATCGGCCGCTCATCTCCTGCATGATCTGCGCGGCACGGCTCAGGGTCAGCCGGTCCTCCGGGCTCAGGCCGGCCACCCGCTGTGCCAGCCAGGCGGTCCGCTGTTCCCGCGCCTCCTCCAGGACGTCCACGCCGGCCGGGGTGATGCCCACCTGGATCTGGCGGCCGTCCTCCGGATGCGCTGACCGGGACACAAACCCCTGCTCTGCGAGGGCGTTCACAATCCGGGTCATCGACGGCGCCTGCACGTGCTCCCGTTCCGCGAGCTCCCGGGGTGTGCGCGGCCCGTCACCGTGGAGCTGGGCCAGCACCGTGTACTGGCCCGGGGTGATAGTCTCGCCGGTTGCCTCGACGCGGAGCCGGCGGGAAGTCCGCATCACGGCAGTGCGCAGGTCGATCGCCAGGGTATCGGGACTGATGGAATCGGTAACTTCTGCGTCTGTCGCTCGTGTTGGCGGCATCTGGCGCCTCCTAAAGGGTGATGATTAGCGCAGCTAATTAGCACTGCTAACTATTATCTTCCGAAGTTGGCGGGGCCGCAACCGCCGGCCGTGTGAAGTCTGTCTATCGGGAGCAGGCCATCAGCCGCTGCATCTGGACGCTGGCCTCGCTTCCGGGGGCCGGCGTGTAGACCACGATGTGGAGGTCGGGCCGGTCCGAGGGCGAGAGTTGGTGGTGTTCCAGCTGAAGGATTCCCACCGCCGGATGGTGGAACAGCCGCTCGCGGGATTCGAAGCCGAGGATGTCATACCGGTCCCAGGCCACCCGGAAGTCGGGGCTGGCCTCCTGGAGCCGTTCCACCTGGTACCTGATGTCCGGATCGCCGAGGCGCTGTCCGGTTTCGGCCCGGAACTCCGCAAGGAAGCGCTTGCTTGTGACCTCCCAGTCGGGAAGCAGGTCCCGGACGTAGGGGTCCGTGAAAACCAGCCACAAAAGATTTCGGTCCGGAGCAGGAACCTTGGCGATGTTGGGGTAGAGCGCCGCGTAGGCCGTGTTCCAGCCTGCGACTCCCCAGTCGGGGAACAGTGCGAAGGCCGGGTTGGGATCCAGTGCATCCATCAGCCGCTGAACGTGGGCCGGTGCGGTGGCGGCCGCGGGGCTGGCAGGCGCCGTTGTTGCGTAGCCCCCGAGCGACAGGACGTAGGCGAGCCCGGTGTCCGAGAGATGCAGGGATCGGCAGATGGACTCCAGGACCTGCCGGGACGGACTGATGTCCCTGCCCTGCTCAAGCCACGTGTACCAGGTGACGCTCACCCCGGAGAGGAACGCGATCTCTTCCCGGCGGAGGCCGCGCTCGCCCTCGCGCTTGCGGGCTATGGGCGGAAGGCCGTACTCGGCCCGCACTGCCTGGTCCCGCCGGGCCCGGAGGAAGAGGCCAAGCTCCTTGCGTCTCTCTGAACCCTGCACTGCTAAATACTATTACTCTGGTACTCCTACTACTAGTACCAGAACCGTCTTCCACTTGCCGGAAGGGCAGCGCAGGATGGTACTCATGCCTGCACTACGCTCTAAGACAGTCACCCACGGCCGCAACATGGCCGGAGCCCGCGCACTGCTGCGCGCCTCCGGCGTCGCTAATTCAGACATCGGCAAGCCCATCATCGCCGTGGCCAACTCCTTCACCGAATTCGTGCCCGGACACACCCACCTCGCCCCCGTGGGCCGGATCGTCTCCGACGCGATCCTCGCCGCCGGTGCCGTGCCGCGCGAGTTCAACACCATCGCCGTGGACGACGGCATCGCCATGGGCCACTCCGGCATGCTCTACTCGCTGCCGTCCCGCGACCTGATCGCCGACTCCGTGGAGTACATGGTCAACGCCCACTGTGCCGACGCCCTGGTCTGCATCTCCAACTGCGACAAGATCACCCCCGGCATGCTCATGGCCGCCCTGCGCCTGAACATCCCCGTGGTCTTCGTCTCCGGCGGCCCCATGGAGGCTGGCCGCGTGACCCTGACCGACGGCTCCGTGCGCTCCCTGGACCTGGTGAACGCGATTGCCGACGCCGTGGACGAGTCCATCTCCGACGCGGACATCAACCTCATCGAAGAGAACGCCTGCCCCACCTGCGGTTCCTGCTCCGGCATGTTCACCGCCAACTCCATGAACTGCCTCACCGAGGCCATCGGCCTCTCCCTGCCGGGCAACGGCTCCGTGCTGGCCACCCACACCGCGCGTAAGGCGCTGTACGAGAAAGCCGGTTCCACCGTCGTCGAGCTCGTAAAGCGCTATTACGACGGCGACGACGCCTCCGTGCTGCCGCGCTCCATCGCCACTGCGAAGGCTTTCGACAACGCCATGGCCCTGGACATCTCCATGGGCGGCTCCACCAACACCATCCTGCACCTGCTGGCCGCGGCCCAGGAGGCGGGCGTGGACTACGGGCTGGCCGAGATGGACGCCAAGTCCCGCCAGGTGCCCTGTCTGGCCAAGGTGGCCCCGAACGTCGCCAAGGACAAGACCTATTACATGGAGGACGTGCACCGCGCCGGCGGCATCCCCGCCCTGCTGGGCGAGCTGAACCGCGGCGGCCATTTGCACAAGGACGTCCACTCCGTGCACTCCGGCGACCTGGACGGCTGGCTGGACGACTGGGATATCCGCGGCGGCAAGGCCACCGAGGAAGCGAAGGCCCTGTGGCACGCGGCCCCCGGCGGCGTCCGCTCCTCGACCGCGTTCTCGCAGTCGAACGAATGGACTTCTTTGGACACCGACGCCGCGGAAGGCTGCATCCGCTCCGTGGAGCACGCCTACTCCAAGGACGGCGGACTGGCCGTGCTCCGGGGCAACGTGGCCGTCGATGGCGCCGTGGTGAAGACCGCCGGCGTGGACGAGTCCATCTGGACCTTCTCCGGCCCGGCAGTGGTGTGCGAGTCCCAGGACGAAGCCGTGGAAAAGATCCTGAACAAGGGAGTCAAGGAGGGCGACGTGGTGGTCATCCGATACGAAGGCCCCAGGGGCGGCCCGGGCATGCAGGAAATGCTCTACCCCACGTCATTCCTCAAGGGCCGTGGCCTCGGCAAGAAGTGCGCCCTCATCACGGACGGCCGCTTCTCCGGCGGCACGTCCGGCCTGTCGATCGGGCACATCTCCCCTGAGGCTGCCTCCGGTGGCGCCATCGCACTGGTGGAGGACGGCGACATCATCAGCATCAACATCAGTGAGCGCTCCCTTGAGTTGCAGGTCTCTGACGAAGTCCTCGCCGAACGCCGTGAGAAGCTCCTGGTCAACGGCGGTTACAAGCCCAAGGACCGGGACCGCCAGGTTTCCGCTGCGCTCCGCGCCTACGCCGCTATGGCCCTGTCCGCGGACAAGGGGGCCGTCCGCGACGTCTCCCTACTGGAGTACTGACCCGCAAGGGTCGCTGAGAGGCCCGGCCCCTTTCACTTATGCGGATGGGGCCCGGCCTTTTGTAAGGCAGCTCGTAGACGACCTCGAATGCCGGTCCCCGTTGGTGGCCACTCTTCCGGCGAGAGCCAGGGCACCGGCTGCGCCTTATGGGTGCAGCCGGTGCCCTTGTCCGTTTTCTGAGTCTTCCCGGCGGCCCTTATTCCGCGGTTGCCCCGAAGCCGGTGGGGTCGGCCAGGAACCGGGCGAATCCCAGCTCCGCGGCGCCGATCATCATCAGGTTGGATCCGAGCGCCGCGGGGTGCACCTTGACCTGGCCGGCAGGCCCGTCCATCGCCTGGGACAGCAGCAGGTCGTCGAGGGCGGACGGGGCGAGCTCGTAGAGGACCCCCAGGAAGCCGTCGAGGATGATCACCTCCGGGTTGAAGGTGTTGACGGCATTCCGCAGCGCGATGGCCAGGTAGCCCAGCTGCCGGGAGATCTCCTCCGCGACGGCGGGGCTGCTGGAAGCGCGCAGGGCCTGTTCCAGCTGTGGGGTGTCTCCGCCGCTGAGCCCGAGCAGTTCGAAAAGCCGGCCCTGGGATACTTCCGTTTCCAGGCAGCCGGTGGCGCCGCAGTGGCACGGTTCGCCGGCGGTCCGGACGAAGGTGTGGCCCAGTTCCCCGGCGTAGCCCGAGGCGCCGCGGAGCAGCATCCCATTGGAAATGATCCCGCCGCCGATGCCGCTGGCCCCGCCGTTGAGGTAGATGAGGTTGTCCCGCCCGGCGCCGGCCCCGAAGATGAGTTCCGCCTCGGCCGCTAGTGAGGCATCGTTGGCGGCCTGGCAGGCGTAGCCGGTGGCTTCACCCAGCATCCGGGCCACCGGTTCGTCCCGCCAGCCCAGGTGCGGCGCATGTGTGACCGTTCCGTTGTCGGGGTTTACGAGGCCCGGCACCGCCACCCCGATGCCGGTGATCCGGTAGGAGTGCTCCAACTCCGTGCGCATCCCCTCAATCACGGCGGCGGCGATATTGACCGCTTCCCGGGCGCTGGGAATCCGCTCTGTGGCGAACCGGATCTTCTTCTGGACGATGCCGCCGAGGTTGACCAGGCCGATGGTGACCGCGTCGATTTCCGGATAGACAGCGAGCGCCGCGATGGACGGGCTCGGGCGCACCTCGGGACTCGGCCGGCCCACCTGGGCCTCGCCCGTGGGGGCGGTCTCGTAGACCAGGCCGAGCGACGCGAGCTGGCCGATCAGGGTTCCGACCGTTGACCTGTTGAGCCCGGTCCGTTTCGTCAGCTGCGCCCGGCTGAGGACGCGGTGGTGGTGGACCAGGGATGTGATCAGCGCCAGGTTGTTCCGCCGGGAGGGGTCCAGCTCGCTGGGTGGGGCGGCGGGGACGGCCCGTTGGCGAGGGGAAGACATCATCGGAACGATATCAGCTGCCGAAGACCTTGGTGTCGAGGAAGCCGTTGCGGAACTTCCCTTCCGGATCGAGGCGGCCCGCGAGGGCCTTAAAGTCGGCGAAGCGGGGGTAGAGCGGCGCGAGGCGGGCGGCGCCGCCGTCGAACAGTTTGCCCCAGTGCGGGCGGGCGCCGAACGGCGCCAGCTCGGCCTCGATCACCGGGAGCGCGGCCTCGACGGCGGGCTGGTCCTGCCGCCAGGTGAGGTGCAGGCCGATGCTGTCGGTTCCGTAGTTCGGGCTCAGCCAGAGGCTGTCCGCGGCCATGGTGCGGATTTCGGAGACCAGCAGCAGGGGGGTCACCAGAGGGGACAGCCGGCGCATGGCCTGGATGGCGTCCACCGCGTGCTCGCGGGGGACGAGGTATTCGCTCTGCAGTTCGTCGCCCTTGCTCGGCGTGAATTCCATCCGGAAGTGGGCCAGCCTGTCCGACCACGGACCCGGGACGCCCAACTGCTGCGTGCAGGTGCTGCCGGAGACCCCGGGGATGGGGTGCCGGGCGTCCGTTGCCGGGATGCCGCCGAAGAAGCTGGTGCGTTCCGCGGCTTCTGCATCCGTCCTGGCCTTGAGCCAGGCCTGGCCGACGCGGTCGCCGCTCCAGTCGGTGAAGAGGCTGACGCTGTACGCCGAGGAGGTGACGCCGTCGAAATTCTCCAGCACCTGCTCCCACGAGAGGTCCTCAAAGACCGTCTGCGCCACCGGGAAGGCAGGTTCGATGTCCAGCGTCAGACTGCTGACCACGCCCAGGGCGCCAAGGCTCACCACCATCCCGTCGAAATCCGGGGTTTCGCCGCGACGGGCGGCGAGGATGCCGCCGTCGGCGGTCACCAGTTCAAGACCGGCGACTGCGGTGGCCAGGTTGCCGTTTCGGTCGCCCGATCCGTGGGTGGCGGTGGCGACGGCGCCGGCCACCGAGATGTGGGGGAGGGAGGCCAGGTTGTGCAGCGCGTAGCCCTGCCGCTGAAGCTCCGCAGCCAACGTTCCATAGCGGGTGCCGCCGCTCACGGTGACCGTCATGTTCGCGGCGTCCACGTCGATGGCGGGTGCAAGGTGCTCGAGCGAAACCAGGACGCCGTCGGTGTCGGCAATGCGGTTGAAGGAGTGCCGCGATCCGAGCGCGCGGAGCCGGGAAGCACCGGCCACCAGGTCCTGAAGCGCAGGCACCGTAGCCGGTTTGCGCACCTCGGCGGCGGCGTACCGGAGGTTGCCGGCCCAGTTGAACTCCTCGGTGTGCAGCTCAGTTCCTGCTCCGCTAACCATGGCCTGCCCTTCTTTTGGTGTTTTAGAGAACATAACACCGCTCAGTGCCGCTGGGATAGGGGTTGTCCGATATCTAGCACAAGAATTTCGCTCGGCAAAAATGGTTGACAGCACGCCAAAACCTAATATGTTTGTTTGTGGAACATTTACTGGATCTTCCCGCGGGACAGGTCCCTCCAAACCAAACGGGAGCACTCAATGGCGATTCAGCCCACGCGTGAAGACAAGTTTTCCTTCGGCCTTTGGACCATCGGCTGGGAGGCGCAGGACCAGTTCGGGTCCGCCACCCGCCCGCCGCTGGACACGGTGGAGGCCATCAACCGGCTCAGCGACCTGGGCGCCTACGGCATCACCTTCCACGACAACGACCTTTTCCCGTTCGGCTGCTCGGCCACTGACCGGCAGCGGGAAATCGACCGGCTGACCGGCGCGCTGAAGGCCACCGGCATGGTGGTGCCCATGGTCACCACCAACCTGTTCAGCCACCCCGTCTTCAAGGACGGTGGCTTCACCAGCAACGACCGGGGCGTGCGCCGCTTCGCCCTGCGCAAGGTCCTGGAGAACATCGACCTCGCCGCCGAACTGGGTGCCGAGACGTTCGTGATGTGGGGCGGCCGGGAAGGCAGCGAGTACGACGCCGCCAAGGACATCCGCGGTGCCCTCGAGCGCTACCGCGAGGCCGTGAACCTGCTGGGTGACTACGTGACGGACAAGGGCTACAACATCCGCTTCGCGATCGAGCCCAAGCCCAACGAACCGCGCGGCGACATCCTGCTGCCCACGCTTGGCCACGCACTGGCGTTCATCGAGACCCTCGAGCGTCCGGAGCTGGTGGGCATCAACCCCGAAACCGGCCACGAGCAGATGGCCGGGCTGAACTTCACCCACGGCATCGCCCAGGCGCTGTACCAGGGCAAGCTCTTCCACATCGACCTCAACGGCCAGCGCAGCATCAAGTTTGACCAGGACCTGGTGTTCGGCCACGGCGACCTGCAGAACGCCTTCTCACTCGTTGATCTGCTGGAAAACGGCGGTCCGCAGGGCGGTCCGGCCTACGACGGCCCGCGCCACTTCGATTACAAGCCCAGCCGCACCGAGGACATCAACGGCGTCTGGGATTCTGCGGCGGCCAACATGCAGACATACCTGCTGCTCAAGGAACGCGCCAAGGCCTTCCGCTCCGACCCCGAGGTGCAGGCCGCCCTGGAGGCGTCCCGGGTCTCCGAGATTAACGTGCCCACCCTGAACCCCGGCGAGGGCTACGAGCAGCTCCTCGCAGACCGCTCGTCCTATGAGGATTTCGACGCCGACGCCTACTTCGGCGGCAAGGGCTTCGGCTTCGTGAAGCTCCAGCAGCTCTTCATCGAGCACCTGCTCGGCGCCCGCTAGTACTGTGACGGCTGCACCCATGTCGCTCGTTGCGGGTGTCGATTCCTCGACCCAAAGCTGCAAGGTGGTGGTGCTGGACGCCGGGACCGGCGCCCTCGTCCGCGAAGGCCGCGCCGGCCATCCGGACGGCACGGAGGTCCACCCGGACCACTGGTGGCGCGCGCTTTCCGAAGCGTTCGACGACGCCGGCGGACTTTCCGGGGTCAGCGCACTTTCCGTCGGAGGCCAGCAGCACGGCATGGTGCTGCTGGACCGGGACGGCAACGTGCTGCGCCCGGCTCTGCTCTGGAACGACACCCGTTCGGCTGAGTCAGCCGCGGCCCTTACCGACGAGGTCGGGGCGGAGGACTATGCGAAGCGGACGGGTCTGGTGCCCGTGGCCTCTTTCACGGTCACCAAGGTCCGCTGGGTGCGCGACCATGAACCGGACGTCGCCGCCCGGGTGGCCGCCGTCGCACTTCCGCATGACTGGCTGACGTGGCGCCTGCGGGGTTACGGCCCCGTCGGCGCCAGCCCGCTGGGACCCGATCTGGGGCAGCTCACCACCGACCGCTCCGACGCCAGCGGCACGGGCTACTGGAACCCGGCGACCGCCACTTACGACCTGGAGCTGTTCCGCCTCGCGTTCGGCCGCGGCGCCGTCGAGGCCGGTACGGATGCGCTTGGTGCGGCCGGGCCGGCCGGCGATGCCGTGTTCCTGCCGCGGGTCCTGGCCCCCGGCGCGTCACCCGGCGACGTTCACCCTTCCATGGTGAGGGACGCTGCGGTGGCGGGACAGCAGGCGCAGCCCATAAGACTCGGAGCCGGCGCGGGGGATAACGCCGCAGCGGCACTGGGGCTGGGCGCCCGGGGAGGTGACGTCGTCGTGTCCGTGGGCACCAGCGGGACTGTGTTCGCCGTCTCCGACGAGCCGATCGGCGACCCGAGCGGGACGGTGGCGGGCTTCGCGGACGCCAGCGGCCTGTTCCTGCCGATCGCCGTGACCCTCAACGCCGCCCGCGTGCTGACATCAGTGGCCGGGCTGCTCGGTGTGGACTTCGACGAGTTGTCCCGATTGGCGCTGGAGGCGGAACCAGGTGCGGGCGGCGTGGTCCTGGTCCCGTACTTCGAGGGGGAACGGACGCCCAACCTGCCGCACGCGACGGCCAGCTTCTCGGGGCTGTCCATCGCCTCGACGACGCGCAGCAACGTTGCCCGGGCCGCCGTCGAAGGGATGCTGTGCGGTCTTGCCGGCGGGCTGGACGCCCTCCGCGGCCTGGGCCATCCGGCTGAGCGGCTTCTGCTGATTGGGGGCGCCGTGCAGAACCCCGCGGTCCAGCGGATCGCAGCCCAGGTGTTCGACCTGCCTGTGCTGGTTCCGAGCCCCGGCGAGTATGTGGCCAGGGGCGCGGCAGTGCAGGCGGCCTGGGCGCTGATGGGGGAGCGGCCGGCGTGGAACGTGGCCCTGGACAGCACTCCCGAGCCGGACTTCCGCCCTGCGATTGCTGAGCAGTACCGGGCGGAGCAGCGCAAGGTGGCCCAGGCCGCAGGCTGAGCTTGCCGAAACCTGCGGAACCTCTCCCGGCCGATGGGCCAGACTTATCGTCGATCAGGGCGTTTTCAAAGCTGGAAGCGCCCTGACCCGGCTTATTGGATTCGTCCCAGGACCGATCGAAAAAAGTTTTAGATCAGTCTTCGTTTGGGCTCCGAACAGCCCTTAAATGTCAGTCCCCCTAGGCAGACTGTGTTCATGGAGGTTCTCGGGAATTCAGCGGTAAAGGTAGGGGCGCTGCACGGCAGCGCTCCGCATGCTGCCGCAGTTCCCGAGGGCAAAGTTCCGAATGCCCTTTTCCCCGACGCAGCCTTCCCCTTTGGCGCCGTTCTCGATGGCTGGTTCACGGGCGAAGTGTTTCTGTCCGATGATGAATTCGCGGCTGGCGGGTTCCTGTATGACGATTACCTCGGCGCGGTGGTTCCGGAGGACCCCTTCCCCGGTGGGGAGTATCCCGGCGACGTTTTTCCGGAGGACCTCTTTCCCGGGCTCCTCGATAACCCGTTTCTCGAGCTCCGTTCTAAGGACCACCTGTTCGCGGACGCCTCCGGCGCGGCAAAGACACTTTTACGGGCCGATCTCAGCGCCGACGGTCCCGGACTTATCGACCAGACCAAGGCGCTGGAGAAATTCAAACGCTGGGCCACCGGCCAACAAGTCCGGCTTGCCGTCGAGTTCGAAGCGAGACAGCGCCAGGAACAAGCCGAACTCGCGACCGGGACCAGCCCCTCGCAGACCAGTCCCGGAACCCTGTCGGCTGAGGACTTGGGCAGGAAGCGTCCCAAGGAACACTCCCTGGGTGTGGCTGAGCAGATCGCCCTCGCCCGAGGTGAATCCCCGCACCGCGGGGGCCGGCTGCTGGGCATGGCCAAAGCCCTGGTCATCGAAATGCCGCACACCCTGGGAGCCTTGGATAGCGGCCAGCTGAATGAAGAAAAGGCCATGTATGTCGTTAAGGAAACAGCCTGCCTGGCGGTGGAAGACCGGGCAGCGGTCGACGAGGAACTCGCCGCCGACACCGGGACCTTCGACGGGGTCGGGACCCGCAGGGTCATCGCGGCCGTCAAAGCCGCCGCCACCCGCCGGGATCCGCGTTCGGTCACCCAACGCGCCAGCCACGCCGCATCCGAACGGTCGGTGAGCCTGCGCCCCGCCCCCGACTGCATGACCTATCTGACGGCCCTGCTGCCTGCCCACCAAGGCGTCGCCGTCTACAAGGCACTCACCCGGCAAGCCGACGCCCTGAAATCAGCCGGAGACCCCCGCTCACTCGGTCAGATTAAGGCCGACAGTCTCGTCGAATGGACCACCGGCATGCCCGGCGGGATCACCGGCATCGACATAAACCTCGTCATGACAGACCGCACCCTCCTCCAGGCCGACAGTGAACCCGCCCGCCTCACCGGCTACGGCATCGTCCCCGCAGAATGGGCGCGGGACCTCATCAACGACGAAGAAGGGGAGGAGAGCCGCGTTCAGCCGGCAACTGGCGAGGCAAACGCATCAGACTCACCCACAGGCAAGAAGAGGGCTGCGACCGGCCAGACGGACCCAGTGCGAGAACTGAAGGTCTGGCTTCGCCGGCTCTACACCGCCCCGGACACCGGCGACCTCGTCGGGATGGACTCGAAACGGCGGCTCTTTCCTCCACCACTGCGCCGCTTCATCCAAGTAAGAGACGACACCTGCCGCACACCGTATTGCGACGCCCCCATCCGCCACCATGACCACATCGTTCCGTGGCACGACGACGGTCCGACATCCCTCGCCAACGGAGCGGGACTTTGCGAAGCGTGCAACCACACCAAAGAACTCCCCGGCTGGAAAGCTCAACCCAGACCAGGACCAAGACACACCATCGAATTCACCACGCCCACCGGCCACATCTACCGCTCCATGGCACCACCGCTGCCGGGCAGCAGCCTGCGGACGATTGCAGATCCGCGAACCAGCGAATGCGGAGCCGGGCCGCCCGTAGTGAGCCAGCCTGGAACCGGGCCCCCCGTCGGCAGCCAGCCCGGCACGGGACCGGCTGGCACCGGAGCGGCTGATCGGACCGGCCGGCAGCGCCCTGTCGGGAACTCTTAGGCCCTAACGGACAGTGCCTGCCCGTTAACAGGTAAAGCGGCGGCGGAAATTCCGCCGCCGCTGGACCCGTCCAAGGGTGGAGTGAGCTCCTACGAGCTGACCTCCGCGACCTGCACCGCAAGCGTGGTCAATTGCACCGGCTCCGGACGGTCCGCCGTGCTCTTGATCTGCACTGCGGAACCCGTCGTGGCCGAGGCCAGCATGGACTCCATCACCTCCAGGACGTGGTAGGCGAGCTGCCCACCGGCGCGCGGCTCGGAGCCCGGCACTGTGGCGGCGAGGTCGGCGACCCCGAAGCCGCGCCCGGAATCGACGTAACCCGCCGAGGCCGGCAACGTTTGCCAGTCGTCCGCGCCCAGCGCGAAAACCTGGACATCGCCGTCGAAATGGTTCGGGTCCGGCACCGCCAGGGAGCCGCGTTCACCGTGGATTTCGATGTTGGGCGACTTGGACTTCACGGCGTCGAAGCTCATGAGCAGCGTGGACAGTGCGCCGGAAGCGTGCACCAGCACCCCGGTGACGTGTGAGTCGACGGTCACCGGCACCGTCTCGCCCGCACGCGGCCCCGAACCGATGGTCCGTTCGCTGCGGGTGTGGCTGGCAGCCCCGACCACGGAGACGACTGGTCCCAGCAGCGTGACCAGGGCGCTGACATAGTACGGACCCATGTCCAGCAGGGGGCCGCCGCCGGGCTGGTAGTAGAAGTCCGGGTTCGGGTGCCAGCGTTCATGGCCCGGCGTCACCATGGTGGCTGTTGCGCTGATCGGCGCGCCGATCAGGCCGTCGTCGATCGCCTTGCGGGCGGTCTGGATGCCGGTGCCGAGCACCGTATCCGGGGCGCAGCCGACGACGACGCCCGCCTCGCGTGCCGCCTCCAGCACCTGTTGCGCCTCGGCCGTGGTGGCAGCGAGCGGCTTTTCGCCGTACACGTGCTTTCCGGCGGCGATGGCTTTGAGTGCGACGTCGGCATGGGCGGCGGGGATGGTCAGGTTCAGGACGAGTTCGACGTCGTCGGCCGCCAGCAGCTCCTCAACCGTGAGTGCGCGGACACCTTCGTAGTCGTCCGCCACTGCCTGCGCGCGTGCGGGGTCGAGGTCCGCGACGGCCACGAGGCCGACCTCCTCCAGCCGGCGGAAGTTCGCCAGGTACTGCTCGACGATCTTGCCGCAGCCGATGATTCCTACATTTAGCGGCTTGCCCACAGCATGCCCCTTTCGATGATGGTGCGGACGTTGGTGTCCTGGAGAATCTCCACGCGGTGGCCGGGGGTGGCGACGAAGATGCGGCCCTTGCCCCACTGGCGGGTCCAGATGGCCGGCGAGGTCACTTCGCGGTTCCACGGGTCCCATTCGCGGACCTTTTGGGTGGTCGTGGCGAGGACGTCGATGTAGTCGTCGGCCAGGACCCAGTACTGCTCGGTGACGAGGTCAAAGTCGCCGATGCCTTCCGTGATGGGGTGGTCCTGCGCCGCGGGGAGCATATTGACTGTGTAGGGAACATAGTTGTCGGCCTGCTCGCCCTTGCGCTCGTCCGGGTGCTTGCCGGGGTGGCAGGCAAACTGCCCTCCGATCAGGTGCAGGTAGTCCGAGGTGTTCCGGTAGGAGTCGGCAATCCCGCCGTGCCAGCCTGCCAGCCCGGTGCCGTTCTCGACGGCGGTCCGCAGGCCCTCGAGCTCGTCCTTTTCGATGGTGGACATCGTCATGCACTGCACGATGAGGTCCACGTCCGCCATATAGTCGGCATCGGCGTAAATTTTGGGTGATTCCTCCACCCGCACCTCGTAGCCCTGCCCTTTCAGGTACGGGATGAACAGTTCGGTGGCTTCAATGGGCTGGTGTCCGTCCCAGCCGCCGCGCACCACCAAGGCAGTCTTGTTCTCGCTTGTCATGGTTTCCCTTGTTTGTCTGTTGGCTTTGTCAGGTTGTTGGCTGCGGCTTAGCGGGTGCTGAAGGCGGCGTCGAACGCAGCGGCTGGCGGGCTGATGGCGGCCAGGTCTTTGACCATGGCCAGCGCCTGGGGTGCGCCGACCAGCCTGTCCATGCCGGCGTCTTCCCATTCGATGCTGGTGGGGCCGGCGTAACCGATGGCGTTCAGTGTGCGGAAGATCGGTTCCCACTTGACGTCGCCGTGCCCGGCGGTGACGAAGTCCCAGCCGCGGCGCGGATCCGCCCACGGCAGGTGCGAGCCCAGCCGGCCGTTACGGCCGTTGAGCTGCCGCACGGACTCCTTCACGTGCACATGGAAGATCCTGTCGGCGAAGTCCTGCAGGAACATCACTGGGTCCAGGTCCTGCCAGATGAAGTGCGAGGGGTCGAAGTTCAGGCCGAAGCTTTCGCGGTGCCCGATCGCTTCCAGCGTGCGCTTGGCCGTCCAGTAGTCGTACGCGATTTCGGAGGGGTGCACCTCAAGGGCGAACCTGACCCCGGCTTCGTCGAAGACGTCCATGATCGGGTTCCACCGGTCGGCGAAGTCCTGGTAGCCGCGTTCGATCATCGCGTCGGAGGCCGGCGGGAACATGGCTACGCACTTCCAGATCGATGACCCGGTGAAGCCGGTGACGGTATTGACCCCCAGCCGTGCCGCGGCGCGCGCCGTGGTCTTCATCGCTTCAGCGGCCCGGGCACGGACGCCGTCGGGGTCGCCGTCGCCCCATACTGCGGGGGAGAGGATGGCCCGGTGCCGCTCGTCGATGGGGTCGTCGCAGACCGCCTGGCCGGTCAGGTGGTTGGCGATGGCGTGGACCTTGAGGTTGTGCTTGTCCAGGATGTCCAGCCTGCCCTGGAGGTAGGCGTCGTCCTCGACGGCGCGCTCCGGATCAAAATGGTCGCCCCAGCAGGCGATTTCCAGGCCGTCAAAGCCCCACTCCCCGGCGAGCCGGGCGACTTCTTCGAAGGGGAGGTCGGCCCACTGGCCGGTGAACAGGGTAATGGGGCGGGTCATGATGCAACTTTCTGCCAGCGGCTGTCGTCGCACGCGCTGGCTTCGACGGCGGCCAGTACCTTTTGCACCTGCAGCGCCTCGGCGAACGACGGCGACGGCTGGTGCCCGTCGCTGATGGCGTTGATGAGGTCCACCACCTGGTGCGTGAAGACATGTTCGTAGCCGAGGCCGTGGCCGACGGGCCACCAGTTGCCGGTGTAAGGGTGCTCCGGTTCCGTGACCTGGATCCGGCGGAATCCGGCGTCGGGCTCTTCGGCGGCGTCGTAGAAGGACAGGGAGTTCATGTCCTCGAAGTCGAACGCCAGCGAACCCTTGGTGCCGTTGAGCTCAAGACGCATGGCGTTCTTCCTGCCCAAAGCGAAACGGGTGGCTTCAAACACGCCGATGGGGCCGCCGTCGGAAGCACCTGTTTCGGTTGCGCCGCCCTCGAAACGGGCGCTGAAGATTGCTGCGTCATCCACCGTGACGGGTCCGGACTCCACGTCCTCGCCGGTGGCACCGTGCCCGCCGAGGCCAACGAAGTCCCCGCCCACGGGGCGTTCCTTCACGAAAGTTTCGAGCAGGGCCGAGACCCCGGTGATCCGGCGGCCCGTAATCCACTGCGCGGCATCGATGCTGTGGGCGCCGATGTCCCCGAGCGAACCGGAACCGGACTTTTCCTTGTCCAGCCGCCAGGTGAGCGGGGCGGTGGCATCACTGAGCCAGTCCTGGAGGTACTGGGCCCGGACATGGCGGATCTGACCCAGCCGTCCGGCGTCGACCATCCGCTTGGCAAGCGCGAGAGCAGGGGTGCGGCGGTAGCTGAAGCCGCACATCGAGTACACGCCGCGGGCTGCCGCGGCGTCGGCAGCGGCCGTCATCCGTTCGGCTTCCTGCACGGAGTTGGCCAGTGGCTTCTCGCACAGCACGTGCTTGCCGGCCTCCAGCGCCGCGATGGCGATCTCGGCGTGGGTGTTGCCGGGGGTGCAGATGTCGATCAGGTCGATGTCGTCGCGTTCGATCAGGCGGCGCCAGTCGGTTTCAGTCGACTCCCAGCCGAGCTTGTCCGCCGCTGCCCTCAGGCCGCCGGCGTTCCGGCCGGCGACGGCGGTGAGCTGCGGCTGCAGGGGCAGGTCGAAGAAGCGGGGGGCTGTCCGCCAGGCCTGGGAGTGGGCGGCCCCCATGAAGGCATAGCCCACCATGCCTACCCGCAGCGGCTTTGCGGTTGTCATCACATGTCCTTTCGTGAAAATCCGTCTGGTTACTTGCTGAAACCGGCGGTCAGGCCGCTGATCAACTGGCGGCGGGCGACGATGTACAGGACCAGCAGCGGCAGCGTGGCAAGCACCACCGAAGCGAGTACGGCCGGGATGTTGACGCTGAATTCGCCCTGGAACGTCCACAGCGAGAGGGGCAGTACCCGGGTGCCCGGGCTCTGGGTGAGGATCAGCGGGAAGAGGAAGCCGTTCCAGACGTGCAGGGCGTTGTAGATGCCCACCGTGATCACTGCCGGCTTGGTCATCGGCAGGGCCAGCCGCCACAGCATGGCCCAGTCCGAGCAGCCGTCCAGCCGCATCGACTCGAAAAGTTCGGTCGGAACGTCCCGCATGAAATTCGAGAGGATCAGGACTGAGACCGGAATGGCGAACGCGATGGACGGCAGAATCAGTGCCAGCAGGGTGTCGTAGAGATGGGCCCGGGTGATCATCCAGTAGATCGGGATGATGGTCGCATGCAGCGGAATGGCCAGGCCCAAAAGGAACAGGTTGTTGGTCCAGTTCACGAACCGACCCTTGCCCCGGACAATGGCGTAGGCGGCCATGAACGAGACGAACAGTGCCGGAATGACCGTGCCCAGAGTGACCACGACGCTGTTCAGGAAGTACCGAGCAAAGTCGTTTTCCAGGACCAGCTTGTAGTTGTCCAGCGTCGGCTCGGCGGGCGGGAGCATCGGGTTGGTGGCGAAGAAGCCTGCCTGGTTCTTCAGGCTGGTGATCACCACGTAGTAGATGGGCAGGACGATTACCGCGAGCCAGAGCCAGCCGCCCAGACCGCCGGGCAGGTTTGGCCGGCGCCGGCCGGTGCGCCGGGAATTCGGCCGCGGCGCGGACCGGGGGAGGGCCGGTGCCTCCGGCGCTGCGGGGAGCTGAGTCGTGGAAGCCATCAGGCTCCTTCCAGTTGGCTGTCGTTCCGGTTCTTGCCGCCGAGTCGCTGCAGGAGCAGGGCCAGGCCCAGCCCGATGACGATCAGGATGACGCCCAGTGCGCTCGCAGCACCCATGTCGTTGGCCTTGAAGCCGGTCAGGTACATGTGCAGCGGCAGGAGACGCGTGCTATAGCCCGGGCCTCCGCCGGTGAGCACGAAGATCAGGTCGAAATAGGCCAGGCTGCCCACCACCATGAGGGTGGAGGAGGTGATGATGGTGTATTTCAGCTGGGGCAGGGTGATGTTCAGGAACTGCCTGACCCGGCCCGCGCCGTCGATCTCCGCGGCCTCATACAGCGAGGCGGGGATCTGCCGGACGCCGCCTTGGTAGATGAGGGTGTGGAATGGGACGAACTGCCACGCGATGACGAAGACCACCACGAACAGGACGAGATCGGAGTTGCCCAGCCAGTCCTGGATCAGGATGGGCACCTGGAGGCCGGGGCCAAGGCCGAAGTTCGGGTCCAGCAGCGCCTTGAAGGCAATGGCAACGGCGGCCGAGGAGAGCAGGAGCGGCAGGAAGTACAGGACGGCGAGAGCCGCCCGGTACTTCTGGCTTCCCGCCGTGAAGACACCGAGCAGCAGGCTGATGGGTGCCTGGACGATGAACGAGAAGAACATGATCTTGGCGGTCACCAGCAGGGCGTTGCCGGTGACAGGGTCGGTGAGTACCGTGGTCCAGCTGGCCAGACCCTCAAGCCGGATCTCGCGCAGGCCGTCCCAGCTGGTGAAGCTGAGGAAGACGACGCCGGCCAGCGGGACGACGGCGAACACCAGGAAGAAGACAAGGGCTGGCGCTGCCAGCCACCCCGACGGGCCCGTGTCGCGGACCCGCCGGCGGTTGGAACTGGTGATGGTCACGCCGCTACTTCCCGATCGTGGCGTTCATCGTTGAGCTGAACTGCTCCGGGGTGATCTTCTTGAGGAAGATCTGGTCAAGGTTGGACAGCATCGCGTCGCCCTGCGCGGGGCTCAGCGCCTGGTCCCAGGAAAGCGTGAAGCTCGGCGCCTTCTTGGCCAGGCCGTAGACGAAGGTGAGGAAGTCCTTGTCGGGTGAAGCCTCGAGCTTGCTGTCGATGCCGTTGACTACAGGGACGGCGCCGGAGGCAATGAGGGCGTCGGTGTCGGCGTCGGTGAACATGCCGTCCTTGACGTAGTTGAGGGCCGCCTTCTTCTGCTCGTCGGTGGCCTTGGCAGAGATTGACCAGAAGTTGGAGGGGTTGCCCACCACGTTGGCGGGGTCGCCCTTGCCGCCTTCGACGGTGGGGAAGGTGGTGAAGCCGAGCTTGCCGCCGGTGACGAAGCTGCCGGCGTCCTTCTTCATGCCCTGGTAGATCCAGCCGCCCTGCAGGACCATGGCCGCCTTGCCCGTGTAGAGCAGGGCCTGGTCGGCGTTGCTGTCCGCGGCAATGGAGGAGAATCCGTTCACGAAGCCGCCGGCGTCCACCAGCTGCTGGATTTTGGTCAGCGCCTCGGTCACCGCAGGATCGGACCAGGCATTGGGTTTGTTGGCGGCGATGTTCGCGAAGACCTCTGGACCGCCGATGCGCTCCACGAGGTACTCCAGCCACATCAGGTCCGGCCACTTGGACTGGCCGCCCAGGGAGAACGGCGCGACTCCGGCTTCCTTGAACTTCGGCACCAGTGCCATCAGCTCGTCCCAGGTCTTCGGCGGCTGAGCGCCGACCTTGTCGAAGACTTCCTTGTTGTAGTACAGGACCACGGGCTGGACGTTGTTGTTGGGCAGGGCGTAGGTCTTGCCGCCGACTTCGCCGTTCTTCAGGACGGCGGGAAGATAGCGCTCCTTGACCTCGGGGTTGTCCTTGACGAAGGCCGAGAGGTCCTCCACCTGGCCCGCATCAACGTAGGACTTCAGGACGCCGCCGCCCCAGCCGTAGATGAAGGTGGGGCCTTCGCCGGCGCCGACGGCGGTGCGGACCTTGGTCTTGTAGGCATCGTTGGCGAAGAAGTCCAGCTTGATGGACTGGTCGGAGTGTGCGCTGTTCCAGGCCTCGACGGATTTCTGCAGCACCGGCTGGTTTCCGCCCGTCAGGCCCCACATGGAGGCCGACCCGTCACCGGCGGCGGTGGATCCCGCGGGGCCGCTGGACCCGCAGGCGGCCAGGCTCACCGAGAGGGCGGCTGCTGAGATTGCCATCGCGACTGAGCGCAACTTTCGAGTTGTCATCTAAACATTTCCATTCATCCATCGGGCTCGACGCTGATAGCCCGGTTTTGCGTGTACGGGAGCCCGCCTGGAATCCGGCGGCACAGCCCATGAACTGTTTGCTAAGACGTTCTCCGCAGCTTCGAAATATTTCGATAAAACTTGCGGTGTGAGATAAAACATAACGAGGAGATCCTGATGCGTCAAGAGTCTCCGGTCGCTTCGTATTGCTGTTGGGCGTTGACGAAACCGGATACGCCCTGCAGACTGAGGGCTCGAAAACTTTCGAAAAGGAAACGGATGTCCAGGATCGAATCTCAAGGCAAGCTCACGCTGGCGGCCGTGGCCAGGGAGGCGGGTGTCTCCACCCCCACCGTCTCCAAGGTGATCAACGGCAGGGACGACGTCTCCGCGGACACCCGCGCCAAAGTGCTGACCGCGCTGGCGCGGACCGGTTACAAGTCGCCGCTGCAGAACCGCCGGAACGTTTCGGGGCGGCAGATGGTCGAGGTGGTCATCGACAACCTCGAATCCGGCTATGCCGTAGAAGTGCTCAACGGTGTGGTGGAGTCCGCAGCTGTCTCGGACGTCGAAGTGCTGCTGAACGTCACAGGCAAACAGGGCGCATCGACCCTGACCCCGGAGCAGCGCGCCCAGCGGATCATCGACGAGGGCCGGTGCGGCATGATCGTCGTGACATCAGCCTTCGGGGATGCCCAGTTGGATGCCTTTCACCGGCGGAAAATCCCCGTGGTGGTCATCGATCCCCTGAATCCTCCGCCGGGGGACGTGGTCAGTGTCGGGGCAAGCAACTGGGCGGGGGGAAAGGCCGCGACCTCCCACTTGCTGGACCTTGGCCACCGCAGGATCGCCTACCTTGGCGGCCCTGATGCAGCCGAATGCAACCAGGCGAGGCTGCACGGCTTCATGGCGGCCATGAGGTCGGCCGGCGTTGCCGTCGAGGACGAGTATGTGCTGTCGGGCCAGTTCCGGTCGGAACACGGAGCCAGGGGGATGAAGCACCTGCTTGGACTGGACGAGCCTCCCACCGCCATCTTTGCCGGCAGCGACAGCATCGCCCTGGGTGTTCTGGCCGAAGCGCGCAGGCAGCGAATCCGTGTGCCCGAGGATATGAGCCTGGTCGGCTTCGACGGCACCTACCAGGCCGAGGAGTCGGTGCCGCCGCTGACGTCGGTTTCCCAGCCGCTTCAGGAGATGGGTGCCACCGCCCTGCGGTTCGTCCTGCGCCAGATGCGCGGAGAGCTGCTGGATTCGCGACGGGTGGAGCTTGCCACTGAGCTGGTGATCAGGGAGTCCACCGCGCCGCCCCGGAAGGACAGCATTCAGAAGGACAGCGGCCGGAAGGGATTGGCCTCGTAAGAATCCGGCTCTGGAGAAATCCGGCCCCTGCAGAAATCCAGCCCTGCAGGAATCCGGCTCCGTAAAGATGGATCATCTCGGCATGGCCTCCGCCCGGCCACGTCCTGCGCGTTATTCTGTGACCAGTGCCCTTCAAGCAGCCGGAGGCCTTACTTAATGCTGCTCCGGGGGAAGATACTGATGAGTCGCACAGGGGAACCCGGCGTCGAACCGGGGCTTCGGCATGGCGCCGGCCCAGAACTGGCCGACAGGTCTGAACCGGCCGGCAAGTCCCACCTGGCCGACAAGGTCGACGCCTTCTTCGGCAGCCTCGGGGAGCGCGGCCGCGTCATCGTGCGGCAACTGCCCCTCTCAATCACTGTGGTGCTGGTGGTTGCCGCGGCCAGGGTCTTTCATCCTGATACGCTGGCCGACGCGCGCTTCCAGCTCGCCTTGCTGGCCCACACAGCCCTTTTTGTCCTAAGTGCTGCCGTGCCCTGGGGCAGGCTGCCAAGGGGAGCCTACGCAGTGATTCCGGCGCTGGACTGCGTGGCCATCGGCTTCACGCGGGAGGCAGGCGGTCCCAACTTCAACGTCCTGAGTCTTCTGCTGGTCTTCCCCGTCATCTGGCTGTCGGTGGACCGCAACCGGGCCGGTGTGATCCTCGCGGTCGCGTCCACCGTCCTCAGCACTGTTGTGCCCGCAGCGGCCTTCGCAGCCCTGCCCGCGCAGGGGCCGGTACTCCGGACCATTTTCCTGCCCCTTGTTATGGCCGCTATCGCGGTCACGGCCCATGTAGTGGCGGGCACGCTTTACCGGCAGCGCCAGACCCTGGTCAGAAAGGACGAAGCCCTGGCGGAAGCGGCCGCGGAAAGCCTCCGCCGGCAGAGGCTGCTGGACGCTGTCCTCTCAACGGTCAATGTGGCCGTGTGGGTCGTCGACGACGAGGGACGGGACGTGCTGACCAACAAGGCACTGGAGACGGACGCAGCACTGTGTGGAGCAGCACTGTCCGGGCCGGCCCCGTCAGGCAGCCGGCCGCGGCTGTTCCAGGCTGACCGCACCACTCCGGTGCCGCCGGAAAACTTCCCGACGGCGCGCGCGGCCGCAGGCGAGACGTTCACCGATGAGCTGTACTGGGCAGGTGACTATGACGCCGGCGAGGGCGAGGAGATGCGCGCGTACTCCGTCACGGCCCGCGCCATGAGCTCCGTCAACGGCAACCATGCAGGTGCCGTGATCACCTTCGCCGAAGTCACAGCACTGATCCGTGCCCTGTCGGCCAAGGACAACTTCGTAGCCACCGTCTCCCACGAGCTCCGCACCCCGCTGACGTCCATCCTCGGCTACCTCGAGCTCGTCCTCGACGAGCCCGGCCACGAGGACATTGCGGAGGAACTGCGGATTGTGCAGCGGAACGCCCACCACCTGCTGGGCCTCGTGAACGATCTGATCGCCATTGCCTCGGAGCGGATCGAACTGACTCTGCAGGATGCCGACGTGGCCGGACTGCTGGCAAGCGTCGTGGCCTCCTCGCACGCCAAGGCCACGGTCAGCGGCGTGCAGCTCGTGCTCGACGTCGAGGAACCGCTGACCGCCCGCGTCGACCCCGGGCGGATGCGCCAGGTGTTCGGCAACCTGGTGTCCAACGCGATCAAGTTTTCGCCGGACGGGGGACGCGTCATCGCCCGTGCCCACCGGGCGAACAGCCGCGTTGTCTGTTCCATCTCGGACACCGGCATTGGCATGGACGGGCAGGAACAGGAGCAGGCGTTCACCAAATTCTTCCGGTCCGCCCGCTCCCGCGAAACTGCCATCCCAGGCGCCGGGTTGGGGCTGCCGATCAGCAAGACCATCGTGGAGGGCCACGGTGGTTCCATCAGCCTGCGGAGCGCGCCGGGCAAGGGAACCACGGTAACGGTGAGCCTTCCCGTCTCCTGATCACCGGCCGGCTGCCGCGGAGACCATGCTGCTCGCCCACGTAAACTGGCAGCATGCGGTTGGTAGCGAGTGACATAGACGGAACGATCCTTGGGCACGACGGAAAAATCAGTGACCGCACCGTCCGTGCCTTCCACGCCTGCCGGAAGGCCGGCGTCGAACTCGTCTTTGTCACGGGCCGCCCGCCGCGCTGGCTGCACCCGCTCGAGGAGCAGCTGGGCCACACCGGCACGGTGATCTGTTCCAATGGCGCCGTCGTGTGGGACCTCGAGGCGGACAAGGTTGTCTCCGCGCAGACCATGGCCATCGACGACATCTTCGAAATCCGCCGCATCATCAAGAAGGTGCGCCCCACCGCTCTCTTCGCCGCCGAGACCCTGACCGGCTTCCACCTCGAGCCCGGCTTCATCGAAAACGGCTCGAGCGAGCTGCTCTCCGAATTCACCCCCGCACCGCTGGACTCGACGCTCACCGCGGAAGACGCCGTCGTTAAGTTCCTGGCCATTGTCCGCGAAGGCACTGCCGACGAGTTCCTCGCGGAGGTGGGCCCCGCCGTCGGGAACCTCGCCTCGGTGACGCACTCGGCGCCCACCGTCGCCATGCTGGAGCTCGCCGTGCCGGGGATCAACAAGGCCGTCACGCTGGCCGACTACGCCGCGTCGCTGGGGATTGACGCCGCCGACGTCGTGGCGTTCGGTGATATGCCCAACGACATCGAGATGCTCCGCTGGGCTGGCCACGGCTATGCCATGGCCAGCGGGCACCCGGAAGCGATCCGCGCCGCGGGCCAGCAGGCGCCGCACTTTGACGACGACGGCGTGGCCCAGATTCTCGAGGAAAAGCTCGCGGAGCTGGGCCTCCAGCTGCCGTAAGGCGGCCGTCGCCCGCCTGCCACCGAACTCCCGGCTGGCGGTCAACTTGCGTTCATGTCCGCACCATAAGGTGTGGCCTGTTGGGTGAGTGACCGATAGGGGACATCGTGGCCAGGAAAAAGATCAAAAATGTGGAGGCTCCGCTGCGGCCCGTGGAACCGGCCCCGCACTGGTCGGCCCTGCGGGAGGGCGACCGGGTGAACGTCCGGCTGGCGCCGGGATTCGAAACCGGCGGCCGGGTCTCGGCCGTCACGCCGGACTGCACCGTGGTGTGGGTGGACCTCGACGGTGGCCGCGGCCGGACGCTGCTGCACTGCAGTGACGGTGTGGAGATCCTGCCCGCCTGAGGCTGCTCTATTAAGTAAGCTTCGGGGATGACGGGAACCCTGCCTTACTTCTCCGCTGCCGGGCGCGAACCTGGGTCTGCTTCGGGGTCTGCCGGACCGGGACCGGGGCCGGGCCGGCCGGTGGCCATGGCCCACCGCGGGTTCTCGCTGGCGGGCCTGGAGAACACTTTGGCGGCGTTCCGCGCCGCCGTCGAACTTGGCTATTCCCACCTGGAGACGGACGTCCACACCACGTCCGACGGCGAGCTCCTCCTCCTCCACGACCGCACCCTCGACCGGGTCACCGACGGCCACGGCAGCATCCACGACCTCACCGGGGACGAGGTACGGCGGGTGCGGATCGGCGGGACGGAGCCCGTGCCCACCTTCGACGAACTTGTGGCCGCGTTTCCGGACGCCCGCTTCAATCTGGACGTCAAGGACTGGCACTCCGTGCCCAGCGTCGTGGCCGCGATCGAGCGCCACCAGGTCCACGACCGCGTGCTGGTCGCCAGTTTCTCCGACCGCCGGCGCCGTGCGGTCCTGAGGCAACTTAGCCGCAGGACGGCATCCTCGGCGGGAACTACGGCCAATGCCCTCTTCCTGGTGCTGGGGCCGCTGCTGTCCGTTCCCGCGCTTGGACGGCTCGTGCGGGCGTTGCTGCGCCGGGCCCTGCGCGACGTCGACGCCCTGCAGGTGCCGGTCCGCTACCGTGCGATACCTGTCGTCACGGCGGATTTTGTGCGCCGGGCGCATGGGCTCGGGCTGTATGTGCACGTCTGGACCATCAACGACCCCGCCGAGATGAGGCGGCTGCTCGATCTCGGCGTGGACGGGATCGTCTCCGACCGCGCCGACCTGTTGAAGGACGTCCTGCAGGCGCGCGGACAGTGGGGTTAGCCGGGCTGTGGGGCTAGCTGGGGAGTGGGGCTAGCTGGGCTGCGGGGTTAGCCGCGTCCCAGGCCGGTTCCCGGGTCCTGATCCCCTTCAGACGGATCAGCCCGCAGTTCCTCAGGGTCCGGTTCGGGAAGCCCGGCCGGGCCGGGGACGCCGCGCGCTGCTTCCGGAGCGTCCGTGGTGCCTGCCGCGCCGATGCCGCCGGACGTCGTCCCTCCGGCTGACCCGTTGGCCGCGTCTGAACCGTACGTGCTCGTGGTGTCGGACGTGCCTGCGGTGCCGCCCTGGTCCCCGCCTGTCCCGGCGCCGGGGCCCTGGGGTGTGGAGGTCGATCGGACACCGGCCCGCGGTCCGGCTTCGCCATCCCGGGCGTTGGAGCCTTCGCTGATGGAGGAGTGCACCTGGATGTCTTCGTCGGAGGCGCCCGGCTCAGGGGCGTGGGCGTCATCGGTCGGTTCGGACGTCTGCGCCAGGTCCTCCATTGCGTTTTCCGCTGCCTTGCCAATGCTGTCGCCGATTCCCATCAGTTTGCTCCTTCGATACGTTCCGGCCGGGCCGGAGTGTGCGGCATCTGACTGTTCCAGAATTATCAGCATGCTTACAATTAGTCCAGTGTTGCCGGACCGGCCCCGAGTTGCGGGGCGGGTCCGGGGTTTACCGGACCAGGGCAGCATGAGTCCGTTACCGAAGTCCGCCGCCGCACCGGCGGCCTGAATCAAGGAGGACCGCAGGACCATGAGCAGCTACCACCCCGAAAATGACCCGGCCAACCCGGACCGGGACGCCGCCAACCGACAGGACGCCGCCAACGGCGGGGACGCGGCGGACAAGAA
The DNA here is from genome assembly GCF_042884885.1 of Arthrobacter sp. NPDC058097. Classification (NCBI taxonomy): domain Bacteria; kingdom Bacillati; phylum Actinomycetota; class Actinomycetes; order Micrococcales; family Micrococcaceae; genus Arthrobacter; species Arthrobacter sp. NPDC058097. The sequence continues at coordinate 509,233 of NZ_JBHVSZ010000001.1, read as the reverse complement.
CGCCAGCGGCGACTCGGCCGCCACGCCCAACCCCGACCCCTTGAACGGCAACGTCACCGGCCTTGAGCCCGGCGGGGGAGTGCCGCCAGGCGAGACACCGCCCGCCGAAGACCAGATGAGCGGCGACCAGGGACACGACGAATAAACCAGGAACACGCCGGAATAAGCAGGACGACGATCAGAAGGAGTGTGCGATGGCTGACCGGCTGGTTGCCGACGTAATGGTGGAACGCCTCAAGGCCTGGGGCGTCAACAGGGTCTTCGGCTACAGCGGGGACGGCATTAACGGCTTTATGGGCGCACTCCGGCGGAGCACTGAGGGCAGCAGCGGCGCCGGCGGCGCTGGGGAGAACGCAAGGGCCGGCGTCGAGTTCGTCCAGGCCCGCCACGAGGAAACGGCGGCGTTCATGGCAGTCGGGCACGCCAAATACACGGGCCAGGTGGGCGTGGTGACGTCCACCCAGGGACCCGGCGCGGTGCACCTCCTCAACGGGCTCTACGACGCCAAGCTGGACGGTGTCCCGGTGGTGGCCATCATCGGCCAGCAGAGCCGCAGCGTGCTGGGATCGGCCTACATGCAGGAAATCGACCTGCTCACGCTCTTCAAGGACGTGGCGGCGCAGTTCGCGCAAATGGTCAGTACTCCGGAGCAACTTCCCATGGTGCTGGACCGCGCCTTCCGTACCGCCCTCGAAACCCGCACCCCGTGCGTCGTGATCGTGCCGCACGACATGCAGAAGGCCCCGGCGCCTGAGCTTGACCAGGAGCATGGCATTATCGTCACAGCCCCGGAATGGCAGCCCGCCAGGATCCTTCCCCGCGATGACGACCTGGCCAGGGCCGCAGGGGTGCTGCGGGCCGGCAATAAGGTGGCGTTCCTGGTGGGGCAGGGCGCCAGGCATGCCCGGGCCGAGGTGATCGCCTTGGCGCAGCAGCTGGACGCCGGCATCACCACCAGCCTCCTGGGCAAACCGTACATGGACGAGACCCTGCCGTTCGCTGCGGGCACCATGGGGCACCTCGGTTCCACCGCCAGCGCCCACCTGATGGCGAACTGCGACACCCTCCTGATCATCGGCTCCAACGATCCCTGGACCGAGTTCTATCCCAAACCCGGCGCTGCCCGCGCCGTCCAGGTGGACATCGACGGCCGGAAGGTCGGCAACCGCTACCCCGTCGAGGTGGGCCTCGTGGGCGATGCCGCCGAAACCCTCGCCAGGCTCGCCGAGCTGCTGAACGGAGCCGAAGGGCAGGCCGGCAGGCAACCGGACGGGCAGCAGAAAGCAGAGGCCCGGAAACAGTGGCGGGCGGACGTGGAGGAACAGGTCCGCAGCTGGCGGGCGCTCTCCGAGGAGCGCTCCCGCGTTCCGGCCAAACCCGTCAACCCGGAGCTGGTGGTCCGCGAGCTCAGCGGCAGGCTGCCGCGCAACGCGCAGGTGAGTGTCGACGTCGGGAGTTGCGTCTACTGGTACGCCCGCCAGCTGACCCTTCCGGAGGGGGTTCCGGCGCACCTTTCCGGGACGCTCGCCAGCATGGGCTGCTCTGTCCCGTACGGGATCGCGGCTAAGCTGGCCCGGCCGGACAGGCCCGTGGTGGCGCTGGCCGGGGACGGCGCCATGCAGATGGCCGGCATCGCCGAGCTGGTAACCGTGGCACACCGCTGGCGGCAGTGGTCCGACCCGCGCTTCGTGGTGTGTGTCTTCAATAACCGCGACCTGGCAGAGGTCACGTGGGAGCAGCGGGAAACCGAGTCCGAGCCGAGGTTCCCGGACAGCCAGGAGATCCCCGACTTTCCCTACGCCGGATACGCGGAGCTGCTGGGGCTGACCGGCATCCGTGTCGAATCACCTGAGCAGCTGGCCGGAGCGTGGGACCGCGCGCTGGCTGCGGAGCGCCCCGTGGTGATCGAGGTGCTCACCGATCCGGATGTGCCCCTGCTGCCGCCGTTCCCGGCCGGTGCGGAAAAGCTGGACGGCATGCGGTCCGCGCTCTCCGAGGAGGGCGAGCCCGGCGAGGGCGCGGTGGCACTGCTGGACACCTACGCGGATCAGGAGGAGTCCCGCAACTGACCGACCGGACTGTGTGACTTCCATTACGGGTTCGGCAACCGCATTCCATAGCAGGAATGGCAGGATAGGGGCATGCGTATCCTCATCGCCCCTGACAAGTTCAAGGGATCACTCACCGCCGTCGAAGCCGCTGCCGCCATCGCCGAGGGTGCACTCCGCGTCTACCCTGACGCCATCACCACCCAGTTTCCGGTGGCCGACGGCGGCGAGGGAACCCTTGAGGCCGCCGTTGCCGCCGGCTACGAGGAGCGGATCAACGCCGTCGTTGGTCCCATCCTTGCCCCGACCGGCGCCGCCTGGGCGCTCCACAAGGACGCTTCCGGCGCCACCACCGCGGTCATTGAGACCGCGCAGGCTTCCGGTCTGGCCCACATGGAGCCGACGCCGGAGAACTCCCTGCGGGCGCACAGCTACGGCTGCGGGCAGCTCATTGCCGCTGCCCTGGACGCCGGCGCCACCGAAATCGTGCTGGGCGTCGGTGGCTCGGCCATGACCGACGGCGGCAGCGGCGCCCTGCGCGCCCTGGGCCTCAAGCCCCTTGACGCGGCCGGAAACGTGGTGCCGCTGGGTGGCGGCTCGCTGGCCGACGCCGTTTCCCTGGACGTCACCGGACTGGATCCGCGGCTGTCCGCCGTCAGGTTCCGAATCGCCGTCGATGTCCAGAGCCCGCTCTACGGCGCCGCCGGCGCCGCCCATGTCTTTGGCCGCCAGAAGGGCGCCGATGACGACGCGATTGAGAAGCTCGACGCCGGGCTGCGCAACTGGGCGTCCCTCCTCCGGGAGGCGACGGGCCGGGACGTCAACGTCCCGGGCGCCGGCGCCGCCGGCGGCTTCCCGGCGTCGTTCCTGGCCTTCACCCAGGCCACGCTGGAAGGCGGCTTCGCGCTGGTTGCCGCGCTGACGGGGCTGGCCGAGAAGCTTGCCGACGCAGACCTGGTGATCACCGGCGAGGGTTCCATGGACTCCCAGTCGCTCACCGGCAAGGCGCCGATCGCGCTCGCCGAGGCCGCCCGGGAGCGCGGCATTCCTGTGGTGGCAGTGGCAGGACGCATTACGGTCACGCCGGAGGAACTGGCCGAACACGGCGTGGTGGCTGCTGCCCAGTTGCTGGACGTCGCCCCCAGCCCGCAGGACGCGATCTCCGACGCCGGCAAATACCTCGCGTGGGCCACGCGCCAGGTGCTGGAAGGGGCCTGACGCTACTGCTCCGCCTTCTTGGCCTTCCGGTGCAGGTGCACGGGTACATAGGCCAGGAGAATGGCCAGCACGGCGAAGAGCACGCCGCCGGCAATGAGGCCCACGGTGCGCCCGGCCGTGACGTCGAATACCAGGGCCGCGGTTCCCACGCTCAGGGCGGCCACCCCGCCGAGGGCAATCTTGGTGATGTTGTCCGCGCTGCTGACCAGGGTTTCCTTGAGCCGCTTGCGGAACAGCCGGCGGTGGACGCTGACCGGCAGGAGGATGAACGCGGTGGTCAGTGCGGCCAGGCCCACGTTCACCAGGTAGAGCCTGATCTGGAAATCGTCGAGCGTCTCGAATCGCTGCTGGAACGGCAGTGTCAGCAGGAAGCCGGCCAGGATCTGGACGCCCGTCTGCAGGACCCGCAGCTCCTGGAGCAGCTCCCCCCAGTTCCGGTCCAGCTGCTCCTCGCGGGTCTCGTTCCGGCCGCTGCCGGCCGGGGCGTCCGGATCGGTCATGAAACCTCCTCTGTCTGGGCCCGCAGCGGGCGTGCTTGCTCCAAACCTAGGCTCAAGTCTGCCCTAACTCAACAAATGCTAAGCTTGCTGACTAACTTCGCGCCAGGTGGTGGACTTGCTCCTCAGACCTGCGTTAGGTTCGAACAACCGGCAGCCCGACAATGAGCAGGTGGACAATGAGGGACCCAGTAAAACAGTCTGACCAGCCCGGTGATCCCCGGGGAACGTACCATTCAGGGCCCTTTCCCAGGCAGGAACAGAGGCAGCCGGGCCTGACCGCGACGATGGATCCCCAGCCGGACCACGGCGAGCTGAGCTACGAGGGCAGCGGGGCGCTGGAGGGCAAGGCGGCGCTCATCACGGGCGGCGATTCGGGCATCGGCAAGGCTGTGGCCATCGCCTTCGCACGCGAGGGGGCCGACGTCGCCATTTCCTACCTTCCCGAAGAGGAGGACGATGCACGGGACACCGCCGAGTGGATCCGCAAGACCGGCCGGCGGGCACTGCTCCTGGCCGGTGACGGCAGGAACGAGGACTTCAGCACGGCCATAGTGCAGGACGCCGTTGCCGAGTTTGGCCGGCTGGATGTGGTGGTGCTGAACGCCGCGTACCAGAAGAACCGCGACAGCTTTGAGACGCTGCCTACCGAGGAATTCGACCGGGTCTTCAAGACCAACCTGTACTCGCTGCTGTGGACCGCCCGGGCAGCAGTGCCGCACCTGAAGGCCGGGGCCTCGATCATCACCACGGCGTCCATTCAGGCCTTCAATCCGTCTCCGGGACTGATTGACTACGCCATGACCAAGGCGGCCCAGGTGGCGTTCACCAAGGCCCTCGCCCAGGAACTGGGACCCAAGGGGATCAGGGTCAACGCCGTGGCGCCCGGGCCCATCTGGACGCCACTCATTCCAGCCACGGAATGGCCGGACAAGCTGCCGAAGTTCGGCCAGGACACCCCGCTGCAGCGCGCCGGGCAGCCCGCCGAGCTCGCCCCCGCCTACGTACTGCTGGCGTCCGACGCCGGTTCGTACATGTCCGGTGCGGTGGTTCCCGTCACCGGCGGCAAGGGACTTTGAGCCTTCCCCGCAATGCCAGGCAATTCCCAGCAAGACATTTCCCAGCCAAGCAATTCCCCACCAAACAGGAGGAACAGATGAGCCAGGACAACCAGCACGCAGCTCCGGAAGAGGAAGCGGGAGGCTACGGCACCCCCACCGTGGAACAGGAAACCGGCGGCCAGCAGTTCGCCCAGCCCCGCGAGGAGGAGGACTTCGACGCCGCGGGCCTGAACCAGAACAACCCGGAGGGGGAGACCTTCCAGACCGGTACGCCGAACCTCAGCCACTTCGCCGAGGAGGACCAGGACAGCTCCGGCGAGCCCGGGGCAGGACGCTTCGGCGGCACCGACGAGCAGCTCCACGCCGAGAGCGACAGCACCGGCTCGGGCTTCGACCCGGTGCCCGGTGAGTCCCCGCTGCCGCGGGATCCGGACGCCTCACCCGGGGCCGGCGCCGAGGACGCGGACACGGCAGTGCCCTCGGCGGACGCCGAAATCGACGAGGGCAACGCTGACGAATCCGGCGCCGGGCAGTTCTCCTCGGAGCCCGGCCAGGAGGCGGCGGGCATTCCGGACGGCAGCGGAAATGACCTGCCGAAGGAGAAGTCACCCAATGACGACGACGAAACGTTCGACGCCGGGTAAGACTGCGTCCATTTAGCCTCGGTGCCCGCATTTTTGCACCGGTTGCAACCCGCAAGGCCCTGGCACCCCTGGAATTCCGGGGCTCCGGGGCCTTTTGCCTGCCTGAAGTGGAGCAGAAATGCGCCGGTGCGGCCGCGGGTGCGAGCCCGGGAAGTGCCTAGCGCTTCTTGGGCTGCCTCTTTGCCGCGGCGTTGATGGCGGCCTTGGCGGCGGGCGGCAGGCCCTGCTGCTCGGTCTCAGGCTCGGCAGCCGTGCCGCGCGCCTTCGCAATGGCCCGCATGGCGTGGTAGATCACCAGAGCCGCGGCGGATCCGAGCGCGATGCCCGTGAACTTCAGGTCCCCGACGGTCCAGGTGTAGTCGGCGATGCCGATGATGAGGGAGACTGCGGCCGTGGTCAGATTGACCGGGTTCGAAAAGTTGACCTTGTTCTGGACCCAGATCTTCACGCCGAGGACGCCGATCATGCCGTACAGCATGGTGGCGGCACCGCCCAGCACGCCCGGCGGGACCGTGGCGATCAGTTCGCCGAACTTCGGCGAGAAGCTCAGCAGGATGGCGAAGACGCCGGCCACCCAATAGGCGGCAGTGGAGTAGACCTTGGTGGCCGCCATGACGCCGATGTTTTCGGCATAGGTGGTGGTGCCGGAGCCGCCGCCGAAGCCGGCAAGCACCGTGGCGGCACCGTCGGCCAGCAGCGCACGGCCGGAGACGCCGTCGAGGTTCTGGCCGGTCATCGCGGACACCGACTTCACGTGGCCGATGTTCTCGGCGACGAGAACCAGGACCACCGGCACGAAGAGGCCCACCACGCCAAGGTGGAACTCGGGGGTCTGGAAGTGGGGGAGGCCTACCCACGCGGCGGCGTCCATCTTCGAGTAGTCCACCTCGCCGCGGAGCATGGCCACGAGGTAGCCCACCACCACGCCCACCAAAATGCTCAGGCGGCCAATGATTCCGCGGAACAGGACGCTCACCACAATGATGGTCACCAGCGTGATCAGCGCGGTCACGGGGGCGGCGTCAAAGTTGTTCTTGGCCGCCGGTGCCAGGTTCAGCCCGATCAGGGCCACGATGGCGCCGGTGACGATCGGGGGCATCAGCCGGTTGATCCAGCCGGCACCGAACCTCTGCACGATCGCCCCGACGGCGGCAAGGGCAGCGCCGGCCAGCACCACGCCGCCGAGCGCCCCGGGGATCCCGAACTGCTGCTGGGACGCCATGATGGGCGCGATGAACGCGAAGCTCGAGCCTAGGTAGCTGGGAACGCGGCCCTGCGTGATCACGAGGAACAGGAGCGTGCCGACGCCGGAGAAGAAGAGGGTGGTGGCAGGCGGCATTCCGGTGATGATCGGCACCAGGAAGGTGGCGCCGAACATGGCCACAACGTGCTGCATTCCCACGCCGATGGTCAGCGGCCACGCGAGCCGTTCGCCGGGTGCCACCACCTCGCCGGGGCGGACTGCCTTGCCGTTGCCGTGCAGCTTCCATTTGATTCCGAGCATGCTCATTGGCGGGGCCTTTCGGAGGGGAGTGTGCCCGCTCGCCGGGCTGGATCTTCAGGAGCAAGAATACCCCGCCGGACGCGGGCACGAGAGGGCTTCCGGCCAGCAGTGTCGGCCGCACTACGCGGCAGGAAGGACGCCCCGCTGTGTCCAACGTCACGCCGTCCATTTGCCTGTTCCGGGAAGAGCGTCCCACTGAATCGGGTTGAACCCAACGAAAGCAAACAGGACTGCCCGACGCCGCCCCAGGGATGTCGGCCTAGTGAAAGGGGCGCGAATGACCATCGCCCATGAAGAAGCAGTGATCGATTCCGCCGCCGTGGATGCCATCTTCGCCGAAGCCCGCACCGCCAACGCATTCACCGGTGAGGTCAGCGAGCAGCAGGCCCGCGCCATCTACGAACTCACCAAGTTCGGACCCACGGCCTTCAACTCCCAGCCGCTGCGTGTCACCTACGTGCGCTCGGAGGAAGCCCGCGCCAAGCTCGTGCCCACGCTGTCCAACGGGAACCGGGCCAAGACGGCCTCCGCACCCCTCGTGGCGATCCTCAGCTACGACACCGCCTGGCAGGAGCAGTGGGACAACTTCCTCCCTGGCTACAACGCCCCCAAGGCCATGTACGACGCTTCCCCGGACCTGGCCACCTCCACGGGCAACAACAACGCCCACCTGCAGGCCGGCTACTTCATCCTGGCCGTGCGCTCGCTCGGCTTCGCCGCAGGCCCGATGACCGGTGCGGACTTCGCCGCCATCGACGCCGAGTTCTTCCCGGCAGGCGACCAGAAGAGCTTCCTGGTGGTCAACATCGGCCAGCCCGGTCCCGAGGCCTGGGGCGAAGCGAAGCCCAAGTTCGCTTACGAAGACGTGGTCCGCACGGTCTGATCGCGGCTTTAAGGGCCCGAGATTAAAAGGCTCGGGACACGGAATGCCTCCGGCAATATGGGGGACATTCCGGAGGCATTCGGGACAGTATTTTTGCAGTTCAGAACTGCAAGGCATGCATCCGGGCCAATTCCAATAATAGTCCTGTTTCGACCTGTTGAGCCGGTCCGTCCTGCCGCAAGACGCGCCTGGACAGCAGCAGAAAAGCGCCGGATGGCAGATAGCCATCCGGCGCTTTCCGGTTCCCGGCTAACCCAACGGGGTCCTAGGAAATAACCGCGTCCACCAGCGCCTTGGCTTCGGCCTGGACTTGCTTGAGGTGGTCGGCGCCCTTGAAGGACTCCGCGTAGATCTTGTAGACGTCCTCGGTGCCGGAGGGGCGGGCCGCGAACCACGCGTTCTCGGTGACCACCTTCAGACCGCCGATGGAGGCGCCGTTGCCCGGCGCCTTGGTCAGCTTCGCCGTGATGGTCTCGCCGGCCAGGTCGGTGGCAGTGACGTCCTCCGGGGACAGCTTGCCAAGCGCAGCCTTCTGGTCCCGCGTCGCTGCGGCGTCGATCCGGGCATAGACCGGAGCACCGAACTGGTCCGTAAGGCCCTTGTACAGCTGCGACGGCGACTTGCCCGTGACCGCGGTGATCTCCGAGGCCAGCAGCGCCAGCAGGATGCCGTCCTTGTCCGTGGTCCAGACGCTGCCGTCGCGCTTGTTGAAGGAAGCGCCGGCGGATTCCTCGCCGCCGAACGCACCTTCGCCGGACAGCAGGCCGGGCACGAACCACTTGAAGCCCACGGGCACCTCCACGAGCTTGCGGCCCAGGCCGTCCGCCACGCGGTCGATGATCGAGGAGGAGACGAGGGTCTTGCCCACAACGGAATTCGGGTTCCAGCCACTGCGGTTGCGGTAGAGGTAGTCGATGGCCACAGCGAGGTAGTGGTTGGGGTTCATCAGGCCGCCGTCAGGGGTGACGATGCCGTGCCGGTCCGCATCGGCGTCGTTCCCGGTGGCGACGTCGTAGGCGGCGGACCCGTCCGCACCGACAGCCATCCGGTTGATGAGCGAGGCCATGGCCGACGGCGAAGAGCAGTCCATCCGGATCTTCTCGTCCCAGTCCAGCGTCATGAAGGCCCACTGCGGGTCCACCGTGGGGTTGACCACGGTGAGGTTCAGCTGGTGGCGTTCACCGATCTCGCCCCAGTAGTCCACGGACGCGCCACCCATGGGGTCGGCCCCGATCCGGACCCCGGCATCGCGGATGGCGTCCAGGTTCAGGACGGAGGGCAGATCGTCCACGTAGCTGCTCAGGAAATCGAACTTTCCGGTGGTCCCGGCCTCGAGGGCCTGGGCCAGCGGAATCCGCTTCACGCCGCGGAGCCCGTTCTCCAGCAGTTCGTTGGCGCGGTTGGCAATCCAGCCCGTCGCGTCGGTGTCGGCAGGGCCGCCGTGCGGAGGGTTGTACTTGAAGCCGCCGTCGGCCGGCGGGTTGTGGCTGGGAGTGACAACAATGCCGTCAGCCTGCGGGGCTCCCGCCGGGGCGTTGCGGTTGTACGTGAGGATGGCGTGGCTCAGTGCCGGCGTGGGCGTGTAGCCGTGCCGCGCGTCGATGAGGACATTCACGCCGTTGGCGGCCAGTACCTCAAGGGCGGAGTTCTGCGCCGGTTCGCTCAGCCCGTGGGTGTCCTTGGCCAGGAACAGCGGGCCGGTGATGCCCTCTCCGGCGCGGTACTCCACGATCGCCTGCGTGATCGCCACAATATGTCCTTCATTGAAGGACGCTTTCAAGCTTGATCCGCGGTGCCCGGAGGTGCCGAAGGCCACGCGCTGGCCAGGGTCCCCCAGGTCAGGCTTGACGTCGTAGTACGCGTCGAGCAGTGCGGTCAGGTCAACAAGGTCTTGGGGTTGGGCAACTGTGCCCGCTCGGCTAGCCATTGCACCAGCATGCCAGAATCCGGCCCCTGTGACGCAGAATGTCACCAGTTTTCCGGACTACTTGCATTTATCTGCGATTAAAAACTGAGTAGTGCCGAAAAGTACTTATATACCCGCCCCTGACAGGGCTGTTACGTTCAAACGGCAGGAACGTCCGGTGCCATGTACGACGCCGGGTGTCCGGACCAGCGGAAACGTCCCGGAAGCCTGTGGCTGAATTTCAGCCGTGCCATCCGCTGCCGGGTAATTCGGCCCCTTGGGGCCGGTAATTTATCCGGCTTTTCTGCCGGGCCATTTACGGCAGGGCGATTTGGTCCGGTTGAATTGGGCCGGTCATTTGGTCGACAAGCGAGTAATGCAGAGGTGAACAAATGGGGGCTGGAGATGCAGCATTCGAACGGACGAGGCTCGCCTCTGAGCGGATCGCGCGGCTGAAGCGTGATCTGGCCCCGCTTGAGCCCCGCGCCCCCGGCGGCGCGGGCCACGGTGTCTTCACTGCTCCTGCGAGCGCCGAACTCAACGGCCATCTCGTAGCCCAACGGCTTGCCCAGCTGGGGCCTTACGGCTGGTTCCTCCTGCATGACGTCCACTGGCCGGGCCGCCCGCTGGCCCGGCTGGAGCATGTCCTGGTGGGGCCCGGCGGTGTGGTGGTGGTCAATGCCAAGAACTGGTCCGGCGACGTCGACGTCGTGGATGGCGCGCTCCGGCAGAACGGTCATGACCGGTTCCCGGCCGTGGAGACTGCGCTGGCGCAGGCCGCCGCAGTGGCTGCGGTCCTGCCGGCACCGTGGCGGAGGCTGGTCCGGTCCCTGATCTGCCTGACGGCCCAGCCGGAAATGCAGGGCACCACAGGTTCGGGCGTCGAGGTGCGGGGGATCGACTGCGTTGCGGCCGCTGTGACGGACCTGCCGGACGTGCTGGATGCGCCCTCGGTTCTGTTGCTCTACGCGCAGCTCGGCCAGCTCCTCACCCGTCCGCAGGTGCCGGAGGCCGGCATCGTCCAGAACCCGGCCTACCATCCGGCCGCAGGCCGCCCGGCTACAACTCGCCCGATCGCAGGCCGCCAAAACACTGCCCGCCCTGCCCGCAGGTATCCCGTCCAGATGCGTCCCGTTCAGCCGCGATACCTGTACGGCCGGGAGCAGGGGCCGGGAACTGTGTTGCGCGTGGTGGGAAGGTCGCTGGTCGCGGGCCTGGTTTCCGCGGCGCTGCTGGCGCCGCCCCTGTGGCTGTTGTGGGAGCTGCTCCCCAAGTGAGTAAGCCTCCCGGGCCATTGCCACGGTGGCGGCGGTAATGTTCTGTTCAGAACCAGATGAGGGGGATTCCATGACAGAGCAGCGTCCCGGAACCGGCGACGAGCCAGCACCGGACACCCACCAGCAACCGTCGTACAAAACCCAGGGTCCGGACATCCCGGCCCCGCCACTGTACGATCCGCCGCTATACAACCCAGCGCAGCACAACCCGTCACAGCACACCCCGCCGGGCCTGCAGTATGGCGGGCAATACACCCCGCCCAGCCAGCAGTACAGCCAGCCGGCCAGCCCCTATAGCCAGCAGTACGGCTATCAGTACGGCCAGCAATATTCGAGCCAGTACGGCCAGCCGTATTCCAGCCCGTACGGCCAGCCGTCGTACTACGGCGCGGTACCCCAGCCGAAGGGCCTGAGCATCGCGAGCCTGTGCTGCGGCATCGCCATCTACCTGGGCTTCGGGTTCTTCATCCTGCCGCAGCTCGCCGCCGTGATCCTGGGCCACCTGGGGCTGCGCCGGGAACCGTCAGGCCGCGGCTTCGCCATTGCCGGCCTGGTGATGGGATACCTGGGCCTGGTCCTGACCGTCCTCGCGATCGTAGGGATCACCATCCTGGCGAGCGTCGCCGGCACGTCCGGCACCATCTGACCAGCTAGAACCCCAGCTGGGCCGCCACCTGCAGGAGCAGTGCCTCCGAGCCGGGGCGGCCAATCAGCTGGATGCCCATCGGCAGCCCGGCTCCGGGGCTGCCTCCGGTCCAGTGCACTGGAATGCTGACGGCCGGCAGGCCGCACACGTTGACCATGGACGACCACGGTGCGAATTCGCACTGCCTGCGGTAGTCACCGTCGGCGTCGCCTGCCCACTCAGGTGACGGCCACCGGCCGTCACCGTGGCCCGACCCCGTGAACCAGCCCACCGGGCGCGGTGTCTGAGCCAGCGCCGGCGTCAAAATCAGATCCCAGGCCGAGTACTGCGCCAGGGTGTCGCGCTCGAACTGCCGCAGGAACGCCAGGCATTCGTTGAGTTTGGCGGCGCTTCGCTGCTGCGCGCGCCGCCGAAAGGTCCGCGTCAGGGGCGTCAGCAGTGCCTCGCGCTGCGGCGCGATCCGGGCGGCGCCCACGCCTGCCGTCCAAGCCGTGGTGAACGCATCGGGGTAACGGTTGTCGTACCGGACATCAGCCTCGACCACGTCGTGCCCAGCACCGGTGAGCAGCCGGACGCCGGCGTCCAGCGCGTCCAATGCCTCCGGATCCGGGGTGAACGGGAAGATCCCGCCCCAGGGGCTGTCCAGGCTGACGCCGATCCGGAGCGGAGCAGGGTCGCGGTTCACGGCATCGAGGTACCCCGCCCCGTCCGGGTTTCCCGCGCTCCTGAGGGCCAAGACATCCAAAAGCAGCGCGGCGTCGGCCGCGGAGCGCGCCAGTGGTCCGGCCACCACCAGGCCGGCGGGATCCCCGCTGCTTTCACCCGCCGGGACCACGCCCCGGCCGGGTTTCAGGCCCAGCAGCCCGCATGCCGCCGCCGGAATCCGGATCGACCCGCCGCCGTCGGTTCCGGGGGCGAACGGCACCAGCCCCGCCGCCACGGCAGCGGCGCTGCCGCCGGAGGAACCGCCCGAGCTCCTGCTCAGGGCGTAGGGATTGCGCGACGGCGGTGCGATGCGGTTTTCGCTGTAGGCCGTCAGCCCGAATTCGGGTACCTGGGTCTTGCCGAGGCAGATGGCGCCTGCGCCTCTGATGGCCGCCGCGAGGGCGCCATCGGCCGGTGCCGGACGCCGGTCCAGCGCTGCGCTGCCGTGTGTGGTGACCACGCCGGCAACGTCGGTGAGGTCTTTGAACGCGACCGGCATCCCGTGCAGCGGCGGGAGCGGTTCGTCCGCACGACGCCGGGCGAACAGGGTGTCGGCGGCGGCCGCCTCGGCCACCGCCCTCGGCCCGGTGACGGTGATGAACGCACCCAGCCTCGGGTTCGATTCCTCGATCCGCGCCAGGAAATGCGCCGTGACCTCGCGTGCGGAAAGCTCTCCGGAACGCAGCGCTGCCCTTAGCTCGACGGCCGGCAGACGGTGGATGTCAGCCGGGGTGTGTGGGGCGGACACTGTACTCCTTTGCTGTGCTCCTTTTTAACCGGCTCGCGGGCTTCGGACCAGCGTAACCTGTGCCGGCCGGCGGGTGCGCGGTGCTGTGCTGGCGATACGCTGGAGCTGAGAGCTTGAGGCCAAGGAGAGGACTCCCATGAGCGACTTCGATACCGTCACCGTGAAGGACGTCCCCGCGGACGCCACCATCCTGGACGTGCGGGAGGACTACGAATGGTCTGCAGGCCACGCTGAAGGCGCCCTGCACATTCCGATGGACCAGCTGCCCGGACGCCTGGACGACCTCGACCCGGACGAGGACCTGTACGTCATCTGCCGGACCGGCGGTCGCTCCTTCCGCGCAGCGCAGTGGCTGGTGGGCCAGGGATACTCGGCCGTGAACGTGGCCGGCGGCATGGACCAGTGGCTGGAATCCGGCAAGCCGCTGGTGTCGGACAACGGCCTCAAGCCCGTGGTTCTGTAGGCCTTTCCGCCGTCAGGCCGGTCTGCCGGCCCGTCGTCCTTCCCTTCCCATCCGCAAAGGAATATCCATGCCCTCCGCCCGCCGCACCTACACTTTCCTCGGCCCCGAGGGCACATTTACGGAGGCGGCGCTCCTGCAGGTGCCTGATGCTGCCGAGGCCGTGCGCATCCCGTCCTCCAACGTCAACACGGCGCTGGACCGGGTGCGGGAGGGGTCCGTTGATGCGGCGATGGTGCCCATCGAGAACTCGGTGGAGGGCGGCGTCACCGCCACCCTGGACGCCATTGCCACGGGACAGGAACTGCGGATCATCCGCGAGGCCCTGGTGCCCATCAGTTTCGTACTGGTGGCGAGGCCCGGCGTCGAGCTTTCCCAAATCCGCCGGATCTCGACGCACGGGCACGCCTGGGCGCAGTGCCGCCTGTGGGTGGACGCGCATATTCCCGACGCAGAATATATTCCAGGGTCCTCCACGGCCGCCGCTGCGATGGGCCTGCTGGAGGACGACGCGCACTACGACGCCGCCATCTGCGCGCCGATCGTCGCCGCGGAGCAGCCCGGACTGCACGTGCTGGCGGAGAACATCGGTGACAACCCCGGCGCCGTGACCCGGTTCATCCTGGTCAGCCGTCCGGGTGTCCTGCCGGCGCGTACAGGAGCGGACAAGACAACGGTGGTGGTGCCCCTGCCCGAGGACCGGCCGGGCGCGCTGATGGAAATCCTGGACCAGTTCGCCACCCGCGGCGTGAACCTGAGCCGCATCGAGTCCCGGCCCACCGGCCAGTACCTGGGCCACTACTTCTTCAGCATCGACGCCGACGGCCACGTGGGAGATGCACGCGTGGCTGATGCCCTCGCCGGCCTGCACCGCATCAGCCCCGCCACCCGGTTCCTTGGCTCCTACGGCCGTGCCGATGAGCAGGCTCCCGTGGTTCCGGAGCACACGTCCGACGAGGCATTCCAGTCGGCGCATGCATGGGTCAACGGGATACTGGCGAGCGACGCCCTGGGCGCGGAGACGCCGGCGGAAGCTTCGCCGTCAGCGTAGATAAATGCCCCTCGGGGCACTTCCCTGCCTTTGTTGCTGTGCGTATGCTTGCTTGATCAACAAAGGGATGGCCCCAACGAAAGGAGCGGGTCATGTCGGACAAGAATGACAATGACGGCCAGGGAATGATCGTCAATCCCAAGCCCACGGCCGAGAACCAGGACTGGGACGGGGACGAGGCCGACCGTGCGGACCGCCTGCGCTTCGAGGAGGAGCAGGCCATGATCCGCGAACAGTCCGAAGCCCGGGCAGCCGCCAAAGCTGCTGCCGAGTCAGCCAAACACGCCGGCACTGCGCCGTCAGCCTAGGAACACAGTCAGGTTACCCCGCAGTCAGCCTAGCCGGGCCGTTTCTTCCCTGACCCGCACCAGCAGCGATCTCGGCTCCACCTGAACTGTCACCTTCGTGGCGTCCCCGGACGTGTCGCCGTCGAGCTGGGTGGGCAACGGTTCCGGACTTTTGATGACCACCTTGCCGGAGCGGTAGACGCTCATGACGGGCAGGTGCCGCTTGTGCTTGAACAGGATCTTGGCGTACATCGCCAGCCAGCCCACGGCGCTGCGGGGGCTCATGACCACCACGTCCAGCATCCCGTCGTCGATCATGGCCTGCGGGATGAAGTCGATGCCGCCCGGAACCAGGCCGCAGTTGGCGAACAGGACGCTGCGGATCTTCCTGGTCTGGTCCGGCTGGTCATCCAGTGAGATGGCAACTTTTTTCCTGCGCCCGGGAAGGTGCCGGACTCCCGCCTCCGTGTAGGCGAGCCAGCCGACGGCGCGCTTGAGATCGTCGTTCGTGTCGCCCACCACCTCCGCGTCCATGCCGATGCCGGCGATGACGAGGAACGAGTGGCTTGAGGAATGGCCGGTGAGCGAGTTCTCGATCTCCATCCGAGCCGTGTCGATGAACCGCTGGTGGCCAAAGAGGGCAGTCTGGATGTTGCCGTGCAGATCGTAAACGTTCAGATCCACGTTGCGGGCCAGCAGGTTTCCGGTGCCCAAGGGGACCAGGCCCATCGCCACCCCGGTGTGCGCCAGGGCCTCGGCCGCCACGCGCACGGTGCCGTCGCCGCCGCCTACCAGAACGACGTCGGCTCCGTACTCCAGCGCCGCCCGGACCTGGGAATGGCCCGGGTCCTCCGACGTCGTTTCGAAGAACCGGGGCTCCTCCCACCCGGCTGCCAGGCAGGCGCGCTGAATGGTGGCACGGGCTTCATCGGCCTTGGCCTTGATGGGGTTGAGGATGACGGCGACGCGCTGGTGTTCCAGGCCGTGTTCATGGGCCACTTCGCGCACGGCGCTGCGGATGTGCAGGGCCTTTAGCCTGCGCACGCCCCACCAGCTGGAGACGGCGAAGGCCAAGGCTGCAGCGATCAGGACGTAAAGAAGCAGGTCGCTCATGGTGCTCCAACACTATCCCGCCCGGAGTGTCCCGCAGATTCGATACCCTTGTCTGGTGATCGACGTAAAAGACCTCAGCGAAAATCCGGACAAGTTCCGCGCCAGCCAGCGCGCCCGCGGTGCGGACGAAACCCTGGTGGACGCGATCATCGACGCTGACGCCGCGCGCCGCACGGCACTGATCAGCTTCGAAAACCTCCGCGCCGAACAGAACGCGTTCGGCAAGAAGGTGGCGCAGGCCAAGGGTGAGGAAAAGCAGGCGCTGCTCGCAGAGGTCCGCGAACTGGCGGGTGCGGTGAAGGCCGCCTCGGCGGAGGCTGACGCCGCCCAGGCCAAGCAGGAAGAACTGCTGCGCACCATTCCCAACCTCATTGAGGACGGCGTGCCGGCAGGCGGCGAGGACGACTACGTCGTGGTCAAGACCGTCGGCACCCCGCGCGAATTCCCTGACTTCGAGCCCCGCGACCACCTCGAGATCGGTGAGCTGATCGGTGCGATCGACATGGAGCGCGGCGCCAAGGTTTCCGGCGCGCGCTTCTACTTCCTCCGCGGCGTGGGCGCCCGGCTGGAAATGGCCTTGCTGCAGATGGCCATGGAGCAGGCCATCGAGGCCGGCTTCATTCCCATGATCACCCCCACCCTGGTCCGCCCCGAGACCATGCAGGGCACCGGGTTCGATGTAAAGCACGACGCCGAGATCTACCGTCTCGCCGAAGACGACCTGTACCTTGTGGGCACCTCGGAGGTGCCGCTCGCCGGGTACCACGCGGACGAGATCCTGGACCTCTCCGCCGGCCCCATCCGTTTCGCCGGCCAGAGCTCCTGCTATCGCCGCGAGGCCGGATCGCACGGCAAGGACACCCGCGGGATCATCCGCGTCCACCAGTTCAACAAGGTGGAGATGTTCATCTACACCACGGTGGAAGAGGCCGCGGCCGAGCATGAGCGCCTGCTGGCCTGGGAAGAGCAGATGCTGGCCAAGTGCGAGCTGCCGTACCGCGTGATCGACACCGCTGCGGGCGACCTCGGCATGTCCGCGGCCCGCAAGTTCGACTGCGAAGCCTGGGTCCCCACGCAGGGCGCGTACCGCGAGCTCACCTCCACGTCCAACTGCACCACCTTCCAGGCCCGCCGTCTCAACATCCGTGAGCGCGTGTTCACCGAGGACGGCACGCCCAAGGGAACCCGTGCTGTGGCCACGCTCAACGGCACGCTGGCAACCACCCGCTGGATCGTGGCCCTGCTGGAACACCACCAGAACGCTGACGGCTCGGTGAACGTGCCCGCGGCCCTGCAGAAGTACCTCGGCGGCCTTGAGGTTCTCCCCGTTCTCTAAGCCCCAACCTGTTGTGCGGGTAAATACTCACACCGGGGAGAACCTGTGAGTATTTACCCGCTGTTCATGCGCTGCTGTGCTCTGCGTCCTAGCTGGTGTCAGGGGCGTCTGCTCTACTAGGAAGCATGACTACACTGACTGAATCCTCAGCAGCCGGCATCGAAGACCGGCGAGAAGCACAACAGAAACTCATGATCGCCCTGGACGTGGACGGCACGCTCGTGGACCACGACGGCCACATGTCCGCCCCGGTCCGCGAGGCCGCACAGGCTGTGGTGGCCGCGGGACACGAGGTAATGATCGCCACCGGGCGTTCGCTCAACGCCACGCTCCCCATCATTGAACAGATCGGCCTGGACCGCGGCTACGCCGTCTGCTGCAACGGCGGCGTCACGCTGCGCCTGGACCCCGGACTGCCCGACGGCTACGACATCATCCACAAGGCCACCTTCGACCCCGGCCCGGCGCTTCGCGCCCTCCGCAAGCGCCTGCCGTTGGCCAAGTATGCCCTGGAGGATGAGGACGGCAACTTCCTCTCCACCGAGCGCTTCCAGGACGCGAGCTTCGGCGTCGAGGCCATCGGCGTGGACTTCCAGACCCTGCTCGACTCCACGGCCGTCCGCGTCGTCGTCTTCAGCGCGGAGAACACGCCGGAGGAGTTCAACGAAGCCATCGAGCACATCGGCCTTGCCGGCGTGACCTATTCGGTGGGGTGGACCGCGTGGCTGGACATTGCCGCGGCCGGCGTCACCAAGGCCAGCGCGCTGGAGAGCCTCCGCAGCCGCCTCGGCGTTGATCCCGCCGCCACGGTTGCCATCGGCGACGGCCGCAACGACATCGAGATGCTCGGCTGGGCTGGCCGCGGGGTGGCCATGGGGCAGGCTCCGGAGGAAGTGGTGGCCGCCGCGGACGAGGTCACCAAGTCGGTATACGACGACGGCGCGGCCCACGTGCTGCGCGGCCTCCTGTAGCGGGCCGGTTGTGACGGGGGCTTAGCGCCCGTCGAGAATCAGCGCGAGCAGCCTGGCCGCCGCCGGCCGGGCTGCGTGCTCCTCATTCCATTGCGACCTCGCCACGGCCTTGCTGACTGCCTGGGAGGTAATGCCGAGTTCGGCGGCTACGGTCTTCTGCTGGCCGCGGACCCCGGGGGTCATCAGGTCAAGCACGCGCCACTCGGCCTCGCTCCTGTCCCGGACTATGTGGCCCAGCAGGCGGAGCACCGATTCGGACTCGGCTGCCAGGTCCGGCAGGGGACCCTCCACGGCCACCGGGATGCGCTCCTTGCTGTTGCGGAGGCGGTCCACGGCACGGCGGGCGTAGATGAGGCCGTGCCCGCTGGCATCCTTGATCTGGTTCGGCAGCGGCTCATTCACCGGGCCCACGCCGATCCCCACGTACCAGCTTCCGCAGCGGAGAGCGATCAGGGCGGCATCCACCGCCTGGTGCGGGCAATCCACGATGCCCTGCACCTCGTCCTCGACGGAGCGGTCAAAATCCAGCCGCGCCGGGATATGCCGCAGGTCCTTGAGGAGATGCGGGACCCGGTCGCCGTCGCGCCGGCTGTCTGTTTGATTGATAGTCAGCGTGAACATGGTGGACATCAGACTACCCGGTGGTAGCTGCGAGGCAAGCCGGGAGCCGACGGCACGTTACGGATCTCACGCAAGCGCGAACTGGCAGCTGATGCCCCAAAAACCCGGATTTGAGGGCATCAGCTGCCAGTTCGCGCTCTAAAGAACGACGGCGGGAGGTGAGGTTCACGATGAACCGCACTTCCCGCCGTCGGAAGTTAGCGCTGAGCCGCTAGTGTGCCGCGGGCACGTAGCGCTTGATGGAAGCCTCGAGTTCGGCTTCGGCGGCTGCGCGGTCGGCCCAGCCTTCGGCCTTGACCCACTTGCCGGGCTCCAGGTCCTTGTAGCGGGTGAAGAAGTGCTCGATTTCCTTGATCAGGAATTCGTTGACGTCGCTGACTTCCTGGATGTGGTCGAACCGCGGGTCGGCCGGAACGCAGAGGACCTTGGCGTCTCCGCCGCCGTCGTCGGTCATGTTGAAGACGCCGATCGGCCGGGCTTCGACGATGACGCCCGGGTGCAGATCGAAGTCCTGCAGGAGCACCAGTGCGTCCAGCGGGTCGCCGTCTTCGCCGAGGGTGTTCTCGAAGAAGCCGTAGTGGGTGGGGTACTGCATGGAAGTAAAGAGGACGCGGTCCAGGCGGACCCGGCCGGTCTCATGGTCGACTTCGTACTTGACGCGCGATCCCTTGGGGATCTCGATGGTCACGTCATGCTTCATGGAATGCTCCTCGACGATTGCTGGGTGTTCGCGGCACACGCGATGATCAACCGAAAATGGACTGTCGGTGCCGCCGACTACTATTGAGGATATAGCGAGAGGCCCAGGTTTCAGGAACTAATGGGGTAATTTCAGGACTTTGAGGACCAGCAGTATGAGCGGCACCAGGGGCACGGCGAGCAGCCGCGGCAGGCTTTCCACCATGGTCCGGAGCTGGCCCACCCTCCTCCTCACGGTGCTCCTCCTGGCGCTGGCCCTTCCCGCCGGGATGCTGATTGCGCCCGCGCTCTCCGGCCCGGCCCGGTCCACAGCCGAACCCGCCCGGACCCCCGCCTGGCAGCTGGTCCCGGAACGGCTGTCTGTCCCGCAGGGCATCGATCCGCTCAGCACCGCGGCGCCGGTGCCGGTTCCCGCCAATGTTGCGGCCCGGCTGGACCCCGTCCTCAAGACCGACGGCGGCGGAACGTTCACGGCCGTGGTCCAGGACGCCGCCACCGGCAAGGTCCTCTATGACAGGGAAGGCGCCGCCAACAGGACCCCCGCCTCCAACATGAAGCTCCTCACCGCCGTCGCCGCGCTGCGGGGGATCGGCCCCGAGGAACGGTTCAGCACCAAGGTGGTCACCGGTCCGGGCACAGCAACCCCAGGGGCAACGGCGGGGGCGGTGTCCGTCGTGCTGGTGGGCGGCGGCGACGTCCTGCTCGGCGCCGGCGACTCTGCCGAGTCCAAGGTCCTGGGCCACGGCGGGCTCGCCACGCTGGCAAAGCAGACCGTGGACTCACTGCGCAAGGGCGGCTTCAAGGGGCAGGTCCACGTGCTGGTGGATGATTCCCTTTTCACCGGTCCGGCGTTGAATCCGGCATGGAGCCCGGATGACGTTGCGGCGGGCGAGACCGCCCCGCTGTTTCCGCTGGCTTTGAACTCTGCGCGGTTCGATCCCGCAGACACCACGGCACCCCGGCCCCAGGACTCCGCCATCGCCGCGGGGGAGGCGTTCGCTGCCGGCCTCAAGGCGGCCGGTGCCGCCGCCGGCCTCACTGTGGCACCCGCCGTCGTACGTCTTGACGGAAAGCCGACGGCGGACGCCAAAGTCCTCGGCCAGGTGCAGTCCGCGACGGTCAGCCAGCAGGTGGATCTCATGCTCCAGACCTCGGACAACTACCTCGCCGAAACCCTGGGCCGCATGACCGCGGTGGCGGCCGGCCAGCCGGCGACGTACGAGTCGGCCAAGGCCGCAGTGCTGGGCCAGCTCGCCGGGCTCGGAATCCCCACGGACGGGATGTTCGCCGCGGATGTGTCCGGCCTGGCCCTGGCCAACCAGGTGTCTGCCCGCCAGTTCTCGGAGGTGGTCCGGGCCATCACCAACGGCAAGGACACCCGGCTCAGGGCCGCGCTGGCCGGATTCCCGGTGGCTGGGCTGACGGGCACGCTCGGCGACAGATACATCGACGAGTCCACGGCCGAGGGCGCCGGCCTGGTGCGGGCCAAAACAGGAACCCTGAACACGGTCATCGCACTGAGCGGGTACGTGGTGGACGCCGACGGCCGGCTCCTGGTGTTCTCCTTCATCGGCAACGGCCTGACGCCGGGAGCGCAGGGCAACAAGCCTGCCCTGGACACGGCGGCCACGGCGCTGGCCGGCTGCGGCTGCAGTTAGTTCGCCGGTCAGCTCGTTCGCCGGTCAGCGAACTTAAGGCGCGCTGCTAGGCACGTATGTTCTGATGGAGCGTATGGAGTCCACTGCAAGCCAGTCATCCGCCCCTGCCCAGGCCCTCATCAACTGGGACCTCGCCGCGTCCGCAGCTGCACGGCTGGCTCCACCAGGCCCGTCCCTCACCGCCGCCGAGATCGGCGACGCCGTCTCCCAGCTCCGTGAGCTGGCAGACGCCTCCGTTCCGCACGTGCACCAGATCACCGGGCTGGAGGCCGCTCGCGACCTCCGAGACTCATCAGTCCTGGTCGTGGACCGTGCCTCCTGGGCGAAAGCCAACACGCAGAGCTTCGCCGTGATGCTGAAACCCGCCATCGAAAAGATGCTGGAGAACCGGCGCGGCACCATCAGCCCCGGCGCCGCTTCCGTCAGCGGCGCCATCACCGGCAGCCAGCTCGGAGCCGTGCTCGCATTCCTCTCCAGCAAGGTCCTGGGTCAGTACGATCCCTTTGCCGCCCTCGCCGAAGGATCGCAGGCGCCGTCCGGCGGCCGACTGCTGCTCGTGGCGCCCAACATCATCGCCGTCGAGCGCGAGCTCAACGTGACCCCCACGGACTTCCGGCTCTGGGTATGCCTGCACGAGCAGACGCACCGGGTGCAGTTCGCCGCGGCACCGTGGCTCCGGCACCACATGCTGAACGAGATCGACAACCTCAGCGGTCACCTGCTGGGCAACGTGGACTCCCTGATGGAACGCGCCTCAGCCGCCGCACGCTCGCTCAAGGACCGGGCCGCCTCCGGTTCCACTCCCGGCCGCGGCGCCATCCTCGACCTCCTGCAGGACCCCGAGGAGAAGGCCTCGCTGTCCCATCTCACGGCGGTCATGAGCCTGCTCGAGGGCCACGCCAACGTGGTGATGGACGCCGTGGACGCCAGCATCGTGCCGTCCGTGAAGACCATCCGGCAGCGGTTCAACGCCCGCGGCAAGGACCGGGGTGTCATCGAGAAGTTCATCCGCAGCCTGCTGGGACTCGACGCCAAGATGAAGCAGTACAGCGACGGCGCCAAATTTGTCCGCGCGGTGGTGGACGCGGCCGGCATGGAGGGCTTCAACCGCGTCTGGGAGGCCCCGGCGAACCTGCCCACCGAAGAGGAGATCCACAACGCCAGGATCTGGCTCGACAGGATGGGTTTCTAGGGTTCCGTGCAGCACCTCCCCAACACCGCCGGCGGCTCGCCCTCGGATGGCCCGGTACCACTTCCCAGCGGGCGGCGGCGGCCCGGCCGGCTGGCGCCGGTCCTCGGCACGGCACGGAAAATGCTGCAGCATGCATTGGCCGGCGCCGGCTACCCCGAACGCGTCCTGGTGGCCTGCAGCGGCGGCCCCGACTCCCTGGCCCTGGCGGCGGTGGCCGGCTACTTCGCCCGGCGTGGCCACGTGGACGGCCGGCCGGTTTCCGTGGGCGCCGTGATTGTTGACCACCAGCTGCAGCCCGGCTCCGCCGATGTCGCGGCGGGAACCGCTGAGACCCTCCGGGAACTCGGCCTGGACCCGGTGCAGGTCCTGACGGTGGATGTTGCCGCCACCGGTTTCGGGCCGGAAGCCGCAGCCCGCGATGCCCGGCATGCCGCCCTCGAAGCCGCGGCGAGGGAGTGGGAAGCCGGCGCCATCCTCCTCGGGCACACCCTCGATGACCAGGCGGAACAGGTGCTGCTGGGCCTCGCCCGCGGATCAGGCACGCGCTCCCTGGCCGGGATGCGCCCTCTACGGGGGAAGCTGCTGCGGCCGTTCCTTGGCCTGCGCAGGGAAGACACCCTGGAGATCTGCCGGGCGGAGGAGCTGGAGCCCTGGCACGACCCCAGCAACGCCGACCCCTCCTTCGCCCGTTCGCGGACCAGGGTGGAGGTCATGCCGGTGTTGGAGGACAAACTCGGTCCGGGGGTGGCCGAAGCGCTGGCACGCACGGCCGCCATCCTGCAGCTGGATGCCGACTATCTGGAGGACGTGGCGGACAGCACGTACGAGTCCCTGGTTGAGCACGACGGCCGGGACGCCAGCCTCCCGGAGGCTGCCCTGGCTGACCTGGCCCCGGCCATCAGGTTCCGGGTGATCGCAAAGGCGGCTGCCGGCGTCGGCGGTCAACAGCCCAGCTACCAGCGCCTCTTGGCTGCGGAAGCACTGCTGCGGCGGAAGGGCTCGGCCGGTCCGGTGGAACTGCCCGGCGGGGTCAGCGTGTACCGTCTTTCGCTTGCCGAGCTGCAGGAGCGGGAGCGTGCCCAGGGACAGGGCGGGACGGAAGGCGTTCCCCGCGAAGCCGCCCGCTGTGGGAAGCTTGTATTCCGGCTTCATAAACCGTCCCGCAAATAGTCGCCCCCGCATCTACACAGGAGCAATTGGTGGATTCATCCGACGTCCAGGCAGACCTCAAGCACGTTCTCTACACCAAGGAACAGATCCAGCAGCGCATCACCGAGCTCGCGGCGCAGATCGACAAGGACTACGAGGGCCGCGAGATCCTGATCGTGGGCGTGCTCAAGGGTGCCGTCATGGTCATGGCCGACCTCGCGCGGGCCCTGCACTCGCACATCTCCATGGACTGGATGGCTGTCTCCTCCTACGGTTCCGGCACGCAGTCCTCCGGCGTGGTGCGCATCCTCAAGGACCTCGACACGGACCTGATGGGCAAGGACGTGCTGATCGTCGAGGACATCATCGACTCCGGCCTCACCCTGTCCTGGCTGAAGACCAACCTCGAATCCCGCGGCACCGCGTCGGTGGAAATCTGCACCGCGTTCCGCAAGCCGACCGCAGCCAAGGTGGAGATCGACGTCAAGTACGTGGGCTACGACATCCCCAACGAGTTCGTGGTGGGCTACGGCCTCGACTACGCCGAGAAGTACCGCAACCTGGACTTCGTGGGCACCCTGGCCCCGCACGTCTACGAGTAAACGCCTTCCGAAGCCGGCTCCGCATTTTTGCACCGCTTTCGGTGACCGCGCCGCCGTCGAGCCCTGAGAATAGGGCCCGACGGCGGCGCGTGCCGCTTAAGGCGGTGCAGAAGTGTCCGCGGGGCCCGGGTTAGCAGGGCGTCCGCGGGGGAGTGGCGAGCGTCAGCTTGATCTGCGCCAGCATTTCCTCCGGCCGGTGCAGCACATCCTCGTAGAGGTAGCGCAACACCCGATAGCCGGTGGCCGCGCCAACGTTGTTCCGCCGAATGTCCTTCTTGAACTGGGGCTTGTTCAGGTGGAACCCTACGCCGTCGATTTCTACGATCAGGCACCCGTTGAGCAGGAAATCCACATAGCCGATGCCCGCCAGGTAGACCTGGGTGCGCACGTCGAAGCCGTGCCGCCGGAACAGTACCCGGGCCACCGTTTCCAGCAGGGAATCCGATCCGCGTTCCACGAGGTCCAGTACCGCACGGGCCCGCCCGTTCCGCGGTCCGGGGAGAAGCCTGCGCAGGAAATCGAGGTCAATCTCGCCGCGGCCGAGGGCGCATTCCACCATGACCAGGGCCTCCAGTTCCGGAAGGCACTGCAGTGCGTGGACGAGGACATCCTTCAGCGGAAGCACAGGTGGATGGAGGGTGGAGATGTTGCCGCTGAACCTGTGCGGGAGGTGGCCGCCCGCCAGCCGGCGGTGGCAGGCCGCGAGGTGCGGCTGACCGGGGGGCTGCAGGGTCCAGAGGGCGTAGTGTCCCGCGGCCGAGACACAGGTGACCGGGGCATTGGCTTCGTAGGCGCGGACAAAGTCGCAGTTCGCTTGTTGCAGCCGGTAGATCCCGTGGCGGGGATTCTGCATCAGCCCGGATTTCACCGCCCGGCCAATCTGCCCTCGGGTGAATCCCGGGGCGGTTTTCCGGGCAGCATTGAAAGCGGTGCAGAAATGCCGCCCGCCGCCCGACGGGACCGCATTCCCAACGCATCCCCGGCCCGACCAGCCACTACGCCCAGAGGGAACTTTTGTATTACACCGTGCGTGAATTACTCCTGACGGTGTATAGCTAGAAACGACGCAGCACCACACGCGCGCAGTCCTCGCGCCGTGCAGCACTACCAGGAGGGACGGGGCCAGCCCCCGAACAGATGAAAGCTAAGAGTTTCTTCAAGGGCCCGGGCATCTGGATCATTGTTGTGGTCGGCATGCTCCTGCTGGCCTTTGCAACGTTGGCTCCGGGCGGCTCGACGCGCATCGACACGCAGCCTGGCCTCGAGCTCCTCGCCCAGAGCGGCAAGGTGGAACAGGCCAAGATCTTTGACGGCGAAAACCGCGTCGACCTGGTGCTGAAAGACAACCTCGTCATCGACGGCCAGGACAAGGGCAAGAACGTCCAGTTCTTCTTCGTCAATGACCGCGGCCCCGACGTCGTCAAGGCCGTGACTGCTGCCAACCCCTCCAAGGGCTACACGGACCAGCCGGTGGAGAGCAACTGGCTCTCGGGACTCTTCTCGCTGCTGGTGCCGGTGCTGCTGCTCGGCGTCCTGTTCTGGTTCCTGCTGTCCCGCATGCAGGGCGGCGGCTCCAAGGTCATGCAGTTTGGCAAGTCCAAGGCCAAGATGGTCAGCAAGGACATGCCGCAGGTGACCTTCGCCGACGTCGCCGGCGCAGACGAAGCCGTCGAGGAACTGCAGGAAATCAAGGAGTTCCTGCAGGAGCCCTCCAAGTTCCAGGCCGTCGGCGCAAAGATCCCCAAGGGCGTGCTGCTCTACGGCCCTCCGGGCACCGGCAAGACCCTCCTGGCCCGCGCCGTCGCTGGCGAGGCCGGCGTTCCGTTCTTCTCCATCTCGGGTTCTGACTTCGTGGAAATGTTCGTCGGTGTCGGTGCGTCCCGCGTCCGCGACCTCTTCGAGCAGGCCAAGTCCAACTCGCCCGCCATCATCTTCGTCGACGAAATCGACGCCGTCGGCCGCCACCGCGGTGCCGGCGTGGGCGGCGGCAACGACGAACGCGAGCAGACCCTTAACCAGCTGCTGGTTGAAATGGACGGCTTCGACGTCAAGACCAACGTCATCCTGATCGCGGCCACCAACCGCCCCGACGTGCTGGACCCCGCGCTGCTGCGTCCCGGCCGCTTCGACCGCCAGGTCTCCGTGGAAGCCCCGGACCTGATCGGGCGCGACCAGATCCTGCAGGTCCACGCCAAGGGCAAGCCCATGGCCTCCAATGTGGACCTCAAGGCCGTGGCCAAGAAGACCCCCGGCTACACGGGTGCAGACCTGGCCAACGTGCTCAACGAGGCCGCGCTGCTGACCGCCCGCTCCAACGCCAACCTCATCGACGACCGGGCACTGGACGAGGCCATCGACCGCGTCATGGCCGGCCCGCAGAAGCGCAGCCGCGTCATGAAGGAGCACGAGCGCAAGATCACCGCGTACCACGAAGGCGGCCACGCCCTGGTGGCAGCCGCGCTGCGGAACTCCGCACCGGTCACCAAGATCACCATCCTGCCCCGCGGCCGAGCCCTGGGCTACACCATGGTGGTCCCGGAGAACGACAAGTACTCCGTCACCCGCAACGAGCTGCTGGACCAGATGGCCTACGCCATGGGCGGCCGCGTCGCCGAGGAAATCGTCTTCCACGATCCGTCCACCGGCGCCTCGAACGACATCGAGAAGGCCACCTCCACGGCCCGGCAGATGGTCACCCAGTACGGCATGAGCGAGCGCGTCGGCGCCGTGCGCCTGGGCCAGGGCGGCGGCGAGCCGTTCCTGGGCCGCGACGCCAGCCACGAGCGGAACTACTCAGACCAGATCGCCTACATCGTGGATGAAGAGGTCCGCCGCCTGATCGACCAGGCCCATGACGAGGCCTACGCCATCCTCACCGAAAACCGGGACGTCCTGGACCGGCTGGCCCTGGAACTCCTGGAACGCGAAACCCTCAACCAGGCCGAAATCGCCGACGTGTTCCGCGACATCCGCAAGCGCGACTTCCGCGAGGTGTGGCTGTCCAAGGAGACCCGCCCGGTCTCCAACGCCGGCCCGGTTGAGTCGCGGCAGGAGCGGGCGGAGCGCGAAGCCCAGGAAGAAGCCAAGGAAGCCCGGCTCGAGGAACCACTGGACGCAATTCCGCCGCACCCGCAGGGTGTTCCCGAGGACGCCTCCTTTCAGGGCGGAGTAACGGAAGCAGGACCAGACGGCCACCACGGCTAAGCTCTTTGGTGTGACTCACTTCGACGACGACGACCTCACCGCCACCGCCGACCACTCGGCGGTGGACGGATCAGGCCGCCACCACAAGGTGGACAGGCCGCGGATTGAAGCAGCCGTGCGGGAAATCCTGCTGGCCATAGGCGAGGACCCGGACCGCGGCGGGCTGCAGGACACGCCCAAGCGCGTGGCCAAGGCCTATGCCGAGGTCTTTGCCGGGCTGCACCAGGATCCGGGCAGCGTGCTCGGCACCACCTTCGACCTCGACCACGAGGAACTCGTGCTGGTGAAGGACATCCCGTTCTACTCCACCTGCGAGCACCACCTGGTTCCGTTCCACGGCGTCGCCCACGTGGGGTACATCCCCTCGCACGACGGCCGGGTGACGGGCCTGAGCAAGCTGGCGCGCCTGGTGGACATCTACGCCCGCCGCCCGCAGGTGCAGGAGCGCCTCACCACGCAGATCGTTGAAGCCCTGGTCACATTCCTCAAGCCGCGCGGAGCCATCGTGGTGGTGGAATGCGAACACATGTGCATGTCCATGCGCGGCATCCGCAAGCCCGGAGCCAAAACCGTCACAAGCGCGGTTCGCGGGCAACTTCATGACCCGGCCACCCGTGCCGAAGCCATGAGCCTCATACTCGGAAGGTAAAAACCAGACTATGGATTCCCTAGCTGCAGCACCTGGAACCGGCCCCGCAACCTCACCCCTGCCCATCCTGCGCAAACCGCGGCCGGCAGCCAAGTTCGAAGCCCTGCCCACAGACCGCACGCTCGTCATGGGCATCCTCAACGTCACTCCCGATTCGTTCAGCGACGGAGGCAAGCACGCGACGGCGGACAGCGCCATCGCCGCCGGCCTCCGGATGTTCTACGCCGGAGCCGACAT
The DNA here is from genome assembly GCF_042884885.1 of Arthrobacter sp. NPDC058097. NCBI lineage: Bacteria > Bacillati > Actinomycetota > Actinomycetes > Micrococcales > Micrococcaceae > Arthrobacter > Arthrobacter sp. NPDC058097. The sequence goes on along the minus strand of NZ_JBHVSZ010000001.1, from coordinate 480,867 downwards.
CATCGACGTCGGCGGCGAATCCACCCGGCCCGGCGCGGAAGAGGTCAGCCCGGAGGAGGAGCAGCGCCGGGTGGTGCCCGTCATCGAAGCCCTCGTGAAAGCGGGCGCGCTGGTCAGCATCGACACCACCCACGTCTCCACCGCCGAGGCCGCGGTGAACGCGGGGGCGGCGATCATCAACGACATCTCCGGACTCAGCATCGAACCCGGCATGGCCGAGCTCGTGGCAAAGACGAAGGTGCCGTATGTCCTGACCCACCGCCGCGGCGACGCCAAGACCATGACCTCCCTGACGGAGTACGACGACGTGGCGAACGACGTCGTCTCCGAACTCAACGGCGTCCGCGACAAGCTGTACGCGGCCGGCGTCCTGCCCGAGCAGATCATCGTGGACCCGGGCATCGGGTTCTCGAAGACTGACGTGCAGAACTGGGAACTGCTGCGGAACCTGGACCGGCTCGACGCCATGGGCCACAAGGTGCTGGTGGGCGCGTCCCGCAAGCGTTTCCTCGGCACCCTCCTGACGGTCTCCGGCAAGGCGGCGCTCCCGGAGGAGCGCGACGCCGCCACCGCCGCCATCACCGCCATCAGCGCCGCCCGCGGCGCGTGGGCCGTGCGCGTGCACGACGTCGGACCCAGCCTTGACGCCGTCAAGGTGGCCGCCCGCATGGCGGCCCCGGACCACGGCCAGTGACCAGGAAGGCCTAGCAGAACAGCCATGGACAGGATCTCGCTGACCGGTGTCACCGCCACCGGCTACCACGGGGTGTTCGATTTTGAGCGCCGCGAAGGCCAGCCGTTTGTGGTGGACGCGGTGCTGCACCTGGATTTCAGCCAGGCGGCGGAGTCGGACGACGTCCGCGACACCGCCCACTACGGTGAGGTGGCCGGACGGATCACCGACTGGATCACCGGCGAGCCGCTGAACCTGATCGAGGGACTGGCGGTACGGATGGCAGAGGGCCTGCTCAAGGAATTCAAGATCCAGGCCGTGGAGATCACGGTGCACAAGCCGAAGGCACCCATCGAGGTTCCCTTCGGCGACGTCGCCGTCAGCGTCTACCGGGGGCGGTCATGACCCCGGCCCCAGCACTGCACGAGAAACCGGTGGATGAGAAGCCGGTGCATGAGCAGGCGGCAGCTGCCAAGACTGGCTACACGCGGGCGGTGCTGGCGCTGGGCAGCAACCTCGGCGCACGGAACGAGACGCTGTCCGAAGCCGTGGCGGACCTTGTGGACCGCCCGGAAGTTCGGCTACTGGCCGTGTCACCGATAGTGCAGACGAAGGCCGTCGGCGGCCCCACCGGGCAGCCGGACTTCCTCAACATGGTGATTTCTGTCGAAACATCGCTGGCACCGCTCGAGTTGCTCAAGCACTGCCAGTCGGTGGAGAACAAGCACCACCGGGTGCGTGAGGTCCACTGGGGCCCGCGGACGCTTGACGTCGATGTGATCGTTTACGGCGACCTCCAGAGCGACGATCCGGTGCTCACCCTGCCCCACCCGTTCGCCGCGGTGCGGGCCTTCGTGCTGTTTCCCTGGGCCCAGATGGACCCCGCGGCCACCCTCAACGGGCAGCCGGTAGCGGAGCTGGCTGCCAGGGCCGCCGATTTCCCGGACCTGAAGCCGTTCGACGGTTTCGGGGACTTCGACGGTGTGCCCGATGGCGGGGCGGTGGAGCAGCCGTGAAGCCCGTGAGTCCGCTGCTGCTCGCAGTCGTGGGCATTGCCCTGGCCATCGCCGGCTGGTCCGCCGCCGTCCTGACCGTCCGTTACGGCATGGCCACGCCGGTCCTGCCGGCCACGGCACTGGTCACCATGGGCATCATCGTGGCGCTGACCCTGGTGCTGGGCATCCGGGTGCTTCGCTGGCGGAACGGCAAGAAGAAGAAAATGCTGAACCCCATCCTGGCGGCGTGGACGCTGGTCCTCGCCCAGGCCTGCGCCTACACCGGCGCGATGCTGCTGGGCTGGCACGCCGGGATCTTCCTGGACCAGCTGCGGTTCTGGAGCATCCGCAGCGGACTGGACGTCACCTGGCTCGCCCTCGGAATGGCCGGCGGCGGGCTGGCCATGATCGTGGTGGGGCTCATCGTCGAACGCTTCTGCAAGATCCCGCCGGAGGATGGCGAGACGGACGCCGGCGAAGGCCTGCCCGGCCACGGCCGGGGCAAGGCCAAGGGAGAAGGCGAGTATGCCTACCGCGGCGATTGATCCCCCCGGGATCACCTGGCTGCGTGTGTCCCCGAAGTACGTCACGGTCCGGCTGGTCGAGTGGGCCCTGGGCAACCTGGTCATGGTGGCCGTGCTGAGCCTGCCGCTGGTGTTCGTCCGGATCGGCTGGTGGCGGTGGCCGCCGCTGTGGCTGGCCATCGGCCTTCCGGCCTTCATGCTGCTGCTGGCGCTGTGGCGCCTGGTCCTGATCCCGCGGCAGGTCCGTGCCATCGGCTACGCCGAGCGCGGCGACGACCTCCTCATCCGCGGCGGTATCTTCTTCCAGCGCGTCATGGTGGTGCCGTACGGCCGCATGCAGTACGTGGACATCAGCGCCGGCCCGGTGGAACGCGGCCTGGGGCTGTGCACCCTGAAGCTGCACACGGCGTCCGCCGGAACCAACGCCGGCATTCCCGGCCTTCCCGCCGAGGAAGGCGCCCGGCTCAGGGAACAGCTCTCGGCACGCGGCGAAGCCAGGCTGGCCGGGCTGTGAGCGCCGGCGGGCCCGCTTCCGGAAAGCCCGACGGCGAGTGGCTGCGCGTCCACCCGGCCACACCTTTCGTGCGGGGCTGGGTGGCGCTTGCCGCCATCGGCTACTTCTTCGGGCGTGACAGCTTTGAACGGATGCTGCAGGGCCAGCCGCTCATCGATGACCGCATAGCGGGCCGGGCCCCGTGGCTTTTGGGGGGTGGGGCACTGATGCTGCTGCTGGCAGTCATCGGCTTCATCCTGTCCTGGTACTTCACCCGCTACCAGGTGGCGGAGGGCTACGTCCGGGTCAACACCGGCTTCCTGTTCAAGCAGCAGCGGCAGGCGCGGCTGGACCGCGTCCAGGCCATCGATATCGTCCAGCCCCTGCTCGCCAGGATCTTCGGCCTCGCGGAGCTCAAGTTCGAGGTCGCGGACGCCGGCGAGTCCGCCGTCCGGCTGGCCTACCTGCGCATCGATGATGCGCGCCAGCTGCGCGCCACCATCCTGGCCCGCGCGTCGGGGGTCCGGCTGGACCCCGAGCACCCCGAAGCAGCCGCTCCCGAGGCGCCCGAGCAGCAGGTGCTGCAGGTCCCGCCGTCGCGCCTGGTCGGTTCGCTCCTGCTCAGCGAGCAGAGCGTCTTTGTGGTCCTCGGCGCCGCGGCGTCGGTGATGCTTTCAGCGCTTACCGAGAACAGGGCCTTTTTCCTGTACCTGATTCCCGCGGCGCTCGGCCTCATCGCGGCGTACTGGAATTCGTTCACCAAGGGCTACAACTTCACGGCGGCCATCTCCCCGGACGGCATCCGGCTCCGCTACGGACTGCTCGACACCCAGGCCCAGACGCTGCCGCCCGGCCGGATCCAGGCGCTCAAGGTGGCCCAGCCGCCGCTGTGGCGGCTCTTCGGCTGGTACCGTATGCAGGTCAACGCCGCCGGCTACGGAGCCGCCGGGGCGAACAACGGCGAGGCCGGCGCCCGCACCACGCTTTTGCCGGTGGGGAAGATGGACGACGTCCTGAACATGCTGGCCCTCGTGCTGCCCGACCCCGGAACTGCCGATCCGCTGCGCGTGTTCCACCAGGGCGTGAACGGACTGGATTCCGACGGCGGATTCGTCACCACGCCGCGCCGGGCACGGCTGCTCGCCCCTCTGGGCTGGCGGCGCAATGCCTTCGCGGCCACGGACACCGCCTTGCTCATGCGCTCCGGCCGCTGGTGGCGGCAGCTGGTGGTGGTGCCGCATCAGCGGACCCAGTCGATTGCGCTGCAGCAGGGGCCCCTCGCCCGCCGGTTCGGTCTGGCCGACCTCGTGCTGCACACCACTGCGGGTCCGGTCGCGCCGCGCGTGATCCAGGCGGACATCCGCGAGGCGCAGGCACTCTTCGACGCCCAGGCAGCCCGCGCCCGCGCAGCCCGGCGGCGGCAGACAAGTGAACAGTGGCTGGCCCAGGTGGCCCCCGGGCTGGCCCAGGTGGCCCCCGGGCTGGCCCCGGCTACACCGGCCGGACCGGTTTCGCCGGTCGGCCCCGGCGAAACCGGTCAGCGACCCGCCCACACTCCCCAACAGGAAGGCCAGCAACGTGGCTAAGCCAGGACGCCTCGGCGTCGGAATCATCGGTGCCGGCAAGGTGGGCGCTGTCCTCGGTGCGGCGCTCCGCGCGGCCGAGCACGCCGTCGTCGGGGTTTCCGCCGTTTCCGACGCGAGCCGGGAACGGGCGGAAACGCTGCTGCCCGGCGTTCCCGTCCTGGAGATCCAGGACATCGTGGAGCGCTCGGAACTGGTGCTGCTGGCCGTTCCGGATGACGCCCTTGGCGGGCTCGTGGAGGGGCTCGCGAAGCTCGGTGCCTGGCAGCCCGGCCAGCTCGTGGCGCACACGTCGGGCCGGTTCGGCGTCGGCGTGCTGCATCCGGTCCGGCCGGCCGGTGCCGTGCCGCTCGCGCTGCACCCGGCCATGACCTTCACCGGCATGAGCCTGGACCTCACCCGGCTGCTGGACTGCACGTTCGGGGTCACGGCGGACGCCGCCATGCTCCCCATCGCCCAGGCGCTCGTCGTCGAGATGGGGGCCGAACCGGTGGTGATCGCCGAGGGCGACCGCACCATCTACCACGCCGCCCTTGCCCACGGTTCGAACCATTTGGTTACGCTCGTGGCGCAGGCGTCCCAGCTGCTGGCCGAGGTGGGTGTGGAGTTTCCGGACCGCATGCTCGGGCCGCTGTTGCGTGCAACTTTGGAGAACGCGCTTGCCTCCGGAGAGTCGGCACTGACGGGCCCGGTAGCGCGCGGGGACGCCGGAACCGTGGAGGCCCATGCGCGGGCGCTGCGGGAGCACGACGCCGGATCCGGCGGCGACGTCCTCGCCGCATATCTTGCCATGGCCCGGGCCACGGCCATGCGCGCTGAAAGGCGGGGCCTGCTGAAGCCTGATCAGGCGGACAATATTCGTATCGCGCTTGAGGGCAATGGCGACGACGGCACGGGCGAGGGTGGCATCGATGACGGCCGCTGATGGAAACGGCCGCAGGGCCAAGGGAGGACACTGACATGGCAATCCGACTCGTAACGACGGCGGACTCCCTCCGTGCACAAAGCCGGCTGCTGCTGACACAGAAGAACGGCTCGTCGCTGGGCCTCGTGCCCACCATGGGCGCCCTCCATGAGGGGCATGGGCGGCTGGCGCGGGCCGCCGTCGAACAGAACGACGTGGTGGTGGCCTCCATCTTTGTGAACCCCCTGCAGTTCGGCGAGGCGCAGGACCTGGACCGCTACCCGCGGACCCTCGAGACAGACATGGCGCTGCTCGAGGAGCGGGGCGTTGACCTGGTCTTCGCACCGTCGGTCGAGGAGATGTACCCGGGCGGGCAGCCGATGGTCAGGGTCACGTCCGGTCCGCTGGGGGAGAAGTGGGAAGGTGCGTCCCGGCCCGGGCACTTCGACGGCGCGCTTACCGTGGTGGCCAAGCTCCTGCATCTGGGCATCCCCGGCACCGGCCTTCCCGGCGGCAACGCCTTCGTGGCCGGCTCCGGCGGCGGGCTGCCGGCGTACCGCGCCTACTTCGGGCAGAAGGACGCCCAGCAGCTGGCCCTGGTGCGCCGGATGGTGGCCGACCTGAACTTCCCCGTGGAGATCGTTGCCGTCCCCACCGCCCGGGCCGCCGACGGGCTGGCACTGTCCAGCCGGAACCGCTTCCTCTCGGATGAGGAACGCGAAGCCGCCCTGGTCCTGTCCCGCGCGCTGCGCCTCATTGAGGAGCGGGCCAACGCGAACGAGGCCCTTGATGTCGAGTCGGCCAGGGCGCTGATCGAGTCCCAGCCCCTGGTCCAGCTCGACTACCTCGACGTCGTGGATCCCGTCACGCTGGAGCCGCTCGCGGAGAACTGCCACGAGACACCCTTCCGCGGTGAGGGGCTGGCACTGGTTGCCGCGAAGGTGGGTGCCGTGCGGCTGATCGACAACGTGCCGCTCAGCTCCTGACGGATAAATCCCGTGTACGGGGAATGGGTCCGGCCACTACACTGTTGGAGTCTGCAGCGGCGCTGACCGCCAGCCACCACATCCAACTCTCCTGAGGGCCTCGCCATGTCTACCAACGTCACGTCCGATTCGCACGGCGAACCCGTCAAGGAGCCGGCCGCTCCCGTTGCAACCCCGAACGGAGCACCATCCCCGGCGGCAGCACCGTCGTCGGACAGGATGTCCCGCGAGTCCGTCACGGTGATCGTCACGCTGCTGGTGGCAACCTTCGTGGTGATCCTGAACGAAACCATCATGAACGTGGCCCTGCAGCGGCTCATGGTGGACCTGCGAGTAGATGCGCCCACCGTCCAGTGGCTCTCCACCGGGTTCATGCTGACCATGGCCGTGGTGATTCCGACCACCGGCTTCATCCTGCAGCGGCTCTCGACGCGGTCCGTCTTCCTCCTGGCGATGGGCCTGTTCGCCGGCGGCACGGCGCTCGCCGCGGCGTCGCCCGGCTTTGAAATCCTCCTGCTGGCACGGATCATCCAGGCCGGCGGCACCGCCATCATGCTGCCGCTGCTGATGACCACCATCCTCACACTGGTGCCGCTGGCCCGCCGCGGCGCCGTGATGGGCAACGTCAGCATCGCGATCTCCGTTGCGCCGGCCATGGGGCCCACCGTCTCCGGGTTCATCCTGCAGCACTTCTCCTGGCGCTTCATGTTCATCTTCGTCCTGCCCATCGCCCTGGCGGCGCTGGCCATTGGCGCCAGGTTCCTGACCAACGTCGGCGAGACCGGGAAGTCCCGGCTGGATTTCCTCTCCGTGGTGCTGACCGTTCCCGCGTTCGGCGGCCTCGTCTACGGCCTTAGCCAGATCGGAGGCGGCCACGGCGGGAGCAACGGCCCGAGCACACTGGCCGTGGTGGCGCTGGTTGTTGGCGTTGCTGGCCTTGCCGCCTTCACCTTCCGGCAGCTCAGGCTGCAGAAGTCCGAGTCTCCGCTGCTGGACCTGCGGGCCTTCAACTTCCGGATGTTCACGGTCTCGGTGCTGCTGATGGTGGTGTCCATGGTGGCCCTGTTCGGCGCCGTGATCCTGCTGCCGCTGTACCTGCAGGAAATCCGCGGCCTGCAGTCCCTCGAGACCGGCCTGGCGCTGCTGCCCGGCGGCCTCGCCATGGGCCTGCTCGGACCGGTGATCGGCCGCCTGTTCGACAAGGTGGGGCCGCTGCCGCTCACGGTCACCGGATCCTCGCTCATGGTCCTGACGCTGTGGCAGTTCGCAATGCTCGATGCCGGCACTCCGGTCTGGTGGATCGTCACCCTGCACGTCGGGCTCAGCTTCGGGCTGGCGCTACTCTTCACCCCGGCGTTCACCACCGGGCTGAACCCGCTGCCGCCGCATCTGTACTCGCACGGCTCGGCCATCATGAGCACGCTGCAGCAGGTGGCCGGCGCGGCGGGTACTGCGCTGCTGGTGTCCATCTTCGCCTTCGTTTCCGCAGCCTCCGGCCTCGTTGCGGGCATGAACGCAGCGTTCCTGACGGCAACCGTCATAGCCGTTGCCGCCGTCGTTCTTTCCACCATGATGCGGAAGACGGCCGGCGCCGAAGGAGCACCCGCCGCCCACTAAGGAAACACTAAGAGCAACGCGGGGTCACTTCGCGCCCAATCCGGAGGGTTTAATGGGCGGTAAGTGACCCCGCGTTGCTCTATGCGGGGCTTACCCGGCGAAGAAGTCGCTGAGTTCGGTGATGAGCCGGTCCGGGGCGCGGTTGACGCCGTCGTGCCCGAAACCCGGCAGGATGGTGTAGCTGGAACCGGAGAGGACGTCGTGGATCTGGCCGCAGGCCACGCCGAAGTACGCCGGGCTCTTCTCGCCCACGATGATGAGCGTCTCCAGCGGCAGCGCCAGGAACGGTTCGGCCGGCATGTCCGCGGCGATGATGGCCTTGATCTCCCGGACGCCGGTGCGCATCATTTCCCGCATCTGCTTGCCCACCGTCGTTCCCGCCGTGAGCTTGTTGGCGAGGGTCATCATGGACAGCGGCATGCGCGAGGAGAAGGCGCTCTCCGCCTCGAGCCCGCGGAGCAGGACGGCGAGGGCGCGGTCGTCGTCGCCGGCCGCCGTCGCCCGTTCGTATTCAGTGGTCCAGTCAGCCGTGACGCTGTGGTTGACGGAGACGGCGGGATCGTAGACGGCGAGCCGCTCCACCGGGAGGGTCCGCGCCGCGTGGATGGCCACGGCGCCGCCGAAGCTGTGGCCGAAGACGTCGGTGCTGTCAGTGTGCTTCATGACGGTATCGAGGTCGCGGATGTCGACGTCCAGGGTGTAGTCCCCGGCCTGTTCGGAGGACGCGCCCCGGCCGCGGCGGTTGAACGTGTGCACCGGCCGGCCGAGGGAGGCGCTGAGCTTCTGCGCGAAGCGGGTGTAGTCCGCCGCCGTCACCATGGAGGCCGTGACCACAACCACGCCGGAGCCGGCCGGGGCCAGTTCCTCGCCCGTGCTGAACAGCTCGAGCTTGCCGCCGTCGGGTGTGCTGATGATCTCGCGAGTCATGGTCCGAGCCTATCGGAGGCCGGCCCGTGCTGACAGCCGGAAGCTACTTGCGCCGGCGCTTCCCGCTCAGTGGCCGGATGCTCCCGTCGGTGCCGTTGAGGAAGCGCGCTATCCGGAGGGCCAGGCGCTTGCCCGGCCGGATCGGACCCTCGTGCAGCTGGCCCGGAACCACGGCGAAATCGATCGCCGGCACGGCCGACGCCAGCTGCCGGCCGGTGTCGCCAAAGTATCTCGGGCTCCAGCCGCCGCTGAGCATCAGCGTGGGGGTGGTGAGTTCGGTGAAGTCGGCGAGCTCCGCGTCGGCGTCGAGCACCGCCCGCATCTCCTTCACGGCTGTCGGCAGCAGCTCCCGCATCTCCGCGCCGACGTTGGTCCGGGCCGACATGATGCTCAGCATCCGCAGCGCGCCGAGCGGCAGGTAGGACAGCGGGCCGGCCGTGGCCAGCCCCTGCACCAGGTGCGCCCAGGCATGGTTGAGCTGTCCCTCCGTCACGGCCTGCTCCAGCTCCGGCCGCCAGCGGTGGTTCAGGTTGCCGGATAGGGACACCGCGGCGTCGTACGTGACGAGCCGGCGCAGCGGCATGTCGCGCGCCGCCTGAAGAGCCACGAAGCCGCCGAAGCTGTGTGCCACCACGTCCTCCGAGCCCGTCGCCTTCATCACGGCGGCCAGGTCCCGGATCTCGGTCGCCACCGAATAGTCGTCCGGCTGTGGCGCGGAACCGGCTCGGCCGCGGCGGTTGTAGCAGTGCACCGGCCGGCTCAGCAGGAGGCTCAGGTTGCGGGCGAACGGCCGGTACAGGGCGTCGGTCACCAGCGTTCCGTGAATTACGACGACGCCGGGCGGCGTCACCGGGGCCGGGTCACCTTCCGCGGAGGTGCTGCCGCCGTTTGCGGTGGTGAGTGCGGCGGGCCTGAAGGAGTGCACCTCAAGCCGGCTGCCGTCGTCGTCCGTCTCAACTGTCCACGTCTCCACAGCCCGAGTCTATGCCCCACCCCCTCCGGAGTTTTTGTCCAGATAATGGCTCCAAATGGCCCCGGAAGTCCGAATATCTGGACAAAAACTCCAAGGTGGGGGGTGCGGAACTCCAAGGCGGGAAGTCCCGGTAAACCCGGTAAACCCGGTAAACTTGATGACTGTGACTTCCCAAAACACCCCCGCCCCCAAGAATGCCCCCGAACCGCTCGACGCCAGCGAACAGATGCGCATCCGCATGGAGAAGCGCGCCAAGCTGATCGAACGCGGGCAGGAGGCGTACCCGGTGGGTGTTGAGCGCACGCACTCGCTCAGCGAGATCCGCGAAAAGTACGCCCACCTGCAGGCCGACGAGACCACCGGCGACGTCGTTGGCATCACCGGCCGCGTGGTGTTCGTCCGGAACACCGGCAAGCTGTGCTTCGCCACGCTGCAGGAAGGCGGCACCGACGGCAAGGGCACCAGGCTGCAGGCCATGCTCAGCCTGGCGAACGTGGGCGAAGAGGCCCTCGCCGACTGGAAGGCCCTCGTTGACCTCGGCGACCACGTCTACATCAAGGGCGAAGTCATCTCCTCCCGCCGCGGTGAACTCTCCGTCATGGCCGAGTCCTGGTCCATGGCGTCCAAGGCGCTGCGCCCGCTGCCGGTGCTGCACGCCGAACTCAACGAGGAAACCCGCGTCCGCCAGCGCTATGTGGACCTGATGGTCCGCGACGAGGCCCGCGAGATGGTCTACACCCGCGCCGCCATCACCCGCTCCATCCGCGAGACGCTGTTCCGCCACGCTTACGTCGAGGTGGAGACGCCCATCCTGCAGCTGGTCCACGGCGGCGCCCTGGCCCGGCCGTTCGAAACGCACATGAACGCGTTCGACCAGAAGATGACCCTGCGCATCGCCACCGAGCTGTACCTCAAGCGTGCCGTGGTGGGCGGCATCGACCGCGTCTACGACATGGGCCGCGTCTTCCGCAACGAGGGCGTTGACTCCACCCACAGCCCGGAGTTCACCACGCTTGAGTGCTACGAGGCCTGGGCGGACCAGTTCGTCATGGCCGAGCGCATCAAGGAGATCATCCTGGATGCCGCGGACGCCGTGGGGGCCGGACGGGTACTGCAGACCGAAGCCGGGGAGATCAACCTCGACGGCGACTGGGCCTGGGTTGCTGTTTACCCCGGACTTTCCGAGGCGGTGGGCCAGGAAATCACCCCGGACACCACGCTCGAGGAACTGCGCGCCGTGGCTGAGAAGCACGATGTGAAGATCGACCCCAAGTGGGACGCCGAGAAGCTGGCCGTGGAACTCTTCGGCGAAATCGTGGAACCCACCCTGCTGAACCCCACGTTTGTCTACGACTACCCGCCGTCCGCCCAGCCGCTGGCCCGTCCGCACCGTGAGGACGGCCGGCTGATCGAGGCCTGGGACCTGATCATCGGCGGCATGGAACGCGGCACCGCCTTCTCAGAGCTCATTGACCCGGTCATCCAGCGTGAGCGCCTCACCGAGCAGTCCATGCACGCCGCCGCCGGCGACGCCGAGGCCATGCAGCTGGACGAGGACTTCCTGCGTGCGCTGGAGTACGGTGCGCCTCCCATGGGCGGCATCGGCCTGGGCATCGACCGCCTGGTCATGCTGTTCACCGGCGCAGGCATCCGGGAAACCATTCTCTTCCCCCTGCTCAAGCCAGAAGGCCACTGATGATGGACTACGTCGCGGTACTGCTGCCCTCGCTGGTGGTTGGGCTGCTCTTTTGGTTTGCCATGAAGTCGATCTTTAACGCCGACAAAGCAGAACGCCAGGCCGAAGCACGCGCTCAGGCCGAAGCGGATGCGCAGGCGCCGGCCGGGGACGATTCCCCCGAACCGCCGAGCAAATCAGACAAATAACAGGCCACTTTTAAAATCCCCGGTTATCCCCAAGGAACTCTTGCGCGTTTTGACGCGTTGCCTTATTGGGGGAGATACTTCAGGTGGAAACATCCTGCTTTTCTGATTACACGTCCTTTCCAAAAGAGAGATTTTTGATGGCACAGAAAGTCAATATTGTCCTGGTGGACGATCTGGATGGGGGATCTGCGGACGAAACCGTTCGCTTCGGCCTGGATGGCGTCGGTTATGAAATTGACCTGTCCTCGGCCAATGCTTCAGAACTGCGGTCGTCACTGGAACGCTTTGTTTCGGCCGGCCGTAAAACCTCCGGCGGCCGCCCTACCCGTGCCAAGGCACCGGGTGGACGCAGCCAGGACTCTGCCCAGATACGCCAGTGGGCGCGGGACCACGGTTACACCGTAAACGCGCGCGGCCGTATTCAGGCAGAAATCCAGGAAGCCTACCAAAAGGCCAATTCCTAGCTCGCAGCCCTGACAATCCGTTAGGGCACTAAATGATCTGAGCATATGTGCGGCGCCCCCTGCTGACGGGGGCGCTGCGCTTTAACCGACGGTTGCTGCCCGGATTAATCAGAACCGCCGTTAATCAGGGTCGCTGCCCTGCCGGGTAATCGAGTCTCCGGGTCTAATCCCCGGCCTTTGGAACAATCCGTACCTCGTGATTTCCGACACCCGGTCAAGGGAAACGGTAATTGCCGCCAGATTGGCATGCGGATGCTATTCAAAGCCTGTTCCGGCATTGCGCCGGCAACGCCGGTACGGCAGCTGCACGCACGTGTGCAAGCCCCCCCGGTTTCCCCTGTGGCGAACAAGCTCCCCAAGTCCGGGTTCCCCCACGTAGCATCAAAGTACGTCGTAGCTAGGAGTGTGGCGAAATGTTTGAGCGATTTACGGACCGTGCCCGTCGCGTAGTTGTGCTTGCCCAAGAAGAGGCACGCATGCTGAACCACAATTACATTGGTACCGAACACATCCTCTTGGGTCTGATCCATGAGGGTGAGGGCGTTGCCGCCAAAGCTCTTGAGTCCTTGAGCATTTCGCTCGACGGCGTCCGCGAGCAGGTGCAGGAGATCATCGGCCAGGGCCAGCAGGCGCCCTCCGGCCACATCCCCTTCACGCCGCGTGCAAAGAAGGTGCTGGAGCTTTCGCTGCGCGAAGCCCTGCAGCTCGGCCACAACTACATCGGCACGGAGCACATCCTGCTGGGACTCATCCGCGAGGGTGAGGGTGTGGCAGCGCAGGTGCTGGTGAAGCTCGGTGCCGACCTGAACCGGGTCCGCCAGCAGGTCATCCAGCTGCTCTCCGGCTACCAGGGCAAGGAAACCACCGGCGCCGGCGTCGGCCAGAGCCAGGCTGAGGGTACCCCCGCAGGCTCTGTGGTGCTGGACCAGTTCGGCCGGAACCTGACGCAGGCTGCCCGCGAGAACAAGCTGGACCCTGTGATCGGACGCGAGCAGGAAATGGAACGCGTCATGCAGGTCCTTTCCCGCCGCACCAAGAACAATCCCGTGCTGATCGGCGAGCCCGGCGTCGGCAAGACGGCCGTCGTCGAGGGCCTTGCCCAGGCGATCGTGCGCGGCGACGTGCCGGAGACCATCAAGGACAAGCAGCTCTACACGCTGGACCTTGGCTCCCTGGTGGCAGGCTCCCGCTACCGCGGTGACTTCGAAGAGCGCCTGAAGAAGGTCCTCAAGGAAATCCGCACCCGCGGCGACATCATCCTCTTCATCGACGAGATCCACACCCTGGTGGGTGCCGGTGCCGCCGAAGGTGCCATCGACGCAGCCTCGATCCTGAAGCCGATGCTGGCCCGCGGCGAGCTGCAGACCATCGGTGCCACCACGCTGGACGAGTACCGCAAGCACATCGAGAAGGACGCCGCCCTCGAGCGCCGCTTCCAGCCCATCCAGGTCAAGGAGCCGTCGGTTGCGCATGCGATCGAAATCCTCAAGGGCCTGCGGGACCGCTACGAGGCGCACCACCGCGTCACCATCACCGACGGCGCCCTCGCCTCGGCCGCGAACCTCTCCGAACGCTACATCTCGGACCGGTTCCTGCCGGACAAGGCGATCGACCTCATTGACGAAGCCGGTGCCCGGCTCCGCATCCGCCGCATGACCGCTCCGCCGGAGCTCAAGGAGATGGACGAGCGCATCTCCGAGCTGAAGATGGAGAAGGAGTCCGCGATTGACGCACAGGACTTCGAGGGTGCTGCCGCGCTGCGCGACAAGGAGCAGAAACTCATCACCGAGCGCTCCGAGAAGGAACGCCACTGGAAGACCGGCGGCATGGACGACATCTCCGAGGTGGACGAGGACCTGATCGCCGAAGTCCTCGCGAACTCCACTGGCATTCCGGTCTTCAAGCTGACCGAGGAAGAGTCCTCGCGCCTGCTGAAGATGGAAGACGAGTTGCACAAGCGCGTCGTCGGCCAGGACGAAGCCATCAAGGCGCTGTCCCAGGCCATCCGCCGCACGCGTGCCGGCCTGAAGGACCCCAAGCGTCCCGGCGGCTCGTTCATCTTCGCCGGCCCCACCGGCGTCGGCAAGACCGAGCTTGCCAAGGCCCTCGCGGAGTTCCTGTTCGGTGAAGAGGATGCCCTCATCACGCTGGACATGTCCGAGTACTCCGAGAAGCACACGGTGTCGCGTCTCTTCGGCGCCCCTCCGGGCTACGTCGGCTACGAAGAGGGCGGGCAGCTGACCGAGAAGGTCCGCCGCCGTCCGTTCTCCGTGGTCCTGTTCGACGAAGTGGAAAAGGCCCACGCGGACCTCTTCAACTCGCTGCTGCAGATCCTGGAAGACGGCCGCCTGACCGACTCCCAGGGCCGCGTGGTGGACTTCAAGAACACCGTGATCATCATGACCACGAACCTCGGCACCCGGGACATCTCCAAGAGCGTCGCCACCGGCTTCCAGTCCGGCACGGATACCCAGACCGGCTACAACCGGATGCGCGCCCGGGTCACGGAGGAGCTCAAGCAGCACTTCCGCCCCGAGTTCCTCAACCGTGTTGACGACGTCGTGGTGTTCCCGCAGCTGACGCAGGACGAGATCATCGAGATCGTGGACCTGTTCGTGACCCGCCTGGAGAAGCGGCTCAAGGACAAGGACATGGGCATCGAGCTGACCAAGGCAGCCAAGGTGCTCCTGGCCACCCGCGGCTACGATCCCGCCATGGGTGCAAGGCCGCTGCGCCGCACCATCCAGCGCGAGATCGAGGACCAGCTCTCCGAGAAGATCCTGTTCGGCGAGCTGCACCCCGGCGACATCGTGGTGGTGGATGTGGACGGCGAGGGCGACGACGCGAAGTTCACCTTCGCCGGCAACGCCAAGCCGCGCATCCCGGAAATCGCCCCGAGCGCGTAACTGCCTGACTCCTAGCCGCACTCCAGCGCCAAGAGGCCCCGCCCGCCCCCGAAAGGGAGCAGGCGGGGCCTCCTGCTGTTGGTTCGGTGGCGGCCGAGGTCTGAAAGTACTGTTTCACTGATAGTGAACCCTCCTGTGATCCAGCGCACAGGCGGTGTTGAATCAGCACATGTCAACTGAAGATGCAGCGATCCTGCCTGAGCAACCGGCGACCCCCTTCCATGACATCGACCACTACCTGGCGATCCCGCGCGTCAGTGGCCTGGCCCTCAGCCCCGACGGCCGGCGGCTGGTGACCACGGTTGCCACGCTCAACAGCAAAGGCACCGAATACGGAACCGCTCTGTGGGAGCTGGACCCGGCCGGCCAGAAGCAGGCCCGCAGGATCACCCGCAGTGCCAAGGGCGAAGCCGGCGCCGCGTTTGCTGCCAACGGTGACATCTACTTCACATCCGCCCGGCCGGATCCGGACAAGGAGACCGACGGCGATCCCGTCAGTGCGCTCTGGGTCCTCCCCGCAGACGGCGGCGAGGCCCGCGTGGTGCTGTCGCGGGCCGGCGGCGTGGACAGGGTCATGGCGGCCAGGGACGCCAACGCGGCCTTCGTCACCGCGTCCGTCCTTGCCGGCTCCAGCAGCGAGGAGGACGACGCCGAGCGCCGCAAAAGCCGCAAGGACAACAAGGTGGCGGCCATCCTGCACAGCGAATACCCGGTGCGCTACTGGGACGCGGACCTCGGCCCGGCCCAGCCACGGCTCTTCGCGGTGGAGCCGGGGCCGGAGCAGGAATCCGGCAAGCCCGCCACCGTTGACCGCGCGGTGCCCCTCACGCTGCGCAACCTCACCCCGCAGGCAGGATCCCGCCTCCGGGAAGCCGTCACGGTGGTCAGCGCGGACGGCAAGACCCTTTACACGAGCCTGGCCAAGCCGCTGCCGAGGGCAGACCTGCGCTCGGTCCTGGCCGCCGTCGACGTTGCCACCGGCACTGTGAGGATCCTCCTCGACGAGGAGGGCGTGAACTACTTCCCGGGGCCGGTCAGCCCGGACGGCGGCACGCTCGCCGTTGTCAGTGAGACCGACACGACGCCCCAGCGCGCCCCGCAGGTCAAGCTGCACCTTCTCGACGTTTCCGGGGATGCCGGCCGGGAGGAACTGGAGCCCCTGGCCCACGGCTGGGACCGCTGGCCCCACCCGGAGGCCTGGCTCCCGGACGGCTCTGCCCTCCTGGTCACGGCGGACGACGACGGCGCGTCGCCGGTTTTCAGCGTCAGCGTTGCGGCAGGCGTCACCCGGGGGAGTGCCTCCAGGGTGACGCCGGACGCGGCGGCCTATACCGACGTCGTCGTCTCACCCGACGGACGCAGCGCTTACGCGCTGCGGAGTTCGTACGAGTTCCCCGCCGAGGCTGTCCGGATCGACCTCGCCAGCGGGGAGGTGACGCGGCTGCCGTCGCCGGCGCAGCGGCCGCAAACCGAGGGCTCGCTGGAGCGGGTGGAGACGACCGCCGCCGACGGATCCAGGGTGCCGGCCTACCTGGCCCTGCCAGCGGGGGCCTCCGCCGGGAACCCCGCACCGCTGCTGCTGTGGATCCACGGCGGACCGCTGGGATCCTGGAACGCCTGGACCTGGCGCTGGAACCCCTGGCTGCTCACCGCCCGGGGCTACGCCGTCCTGCTGCCGGACCCCGCCCTGTCCACGGGCTACGGCCAGGACTACATCCAGCGCGGGTGGGGCGGCTGGGGCAAGGCGCCCTTTACCGATCTCATGGCCATCACGGACTCGGTGGTGCAGCGGCCGGACATCGACGAAAGCCGCACCGCCGCCATGGGCGGCTCCTTCGGCGGCTACATGGCCAACTGGGTGGCCGGTCAGACGGACCGCTTCCAGGCGATCGTGACCCACGCCAGCCTGTGGGCGCTTGACCAGTTCGGGCCCACCACCGACGCGTCGCAGTACTGGCTCAAGGAAATGACGGCGGAGATGGCGCTGGAGAACTCCCCGCACCTGCACGTCGAGAAGATCCGGACGCCCATGCTGGTGATCCATGGCGACAAGGACTACCGGGTGCCCATCGGGGAAGGCCTGCGGCTCTGGTACGAGCTGCTTTCCAAATCCCAGCTCGCCTCTGACGAAAACGGGCAGACCAGCCACCGGTTCCTCTTCTACCCCGACGAGAACCACTGGATCCTGCAGCCGCAGCACGCAAAGGTCTGGTACGGCGTGGTTGAACACTTCCTGGCCAGGAACGTCCTCGGCAAGGACATCGGGCTCCCGGCGGACCTGGGTCTCTAGCACGCGGTAAAGGCCGCAGCCTCCGTGCCCGGGGTGAGCGTCCCCGTAAGATGGGGCTGTGACTGACTCCTTCACTGTTCGCCCTGCCCGGACCAGCGATGTGGCTGCCATCAAGAGACTGGTGGCGCCGCTGGCGGAAGAGCGAATACTGATGGCCAAGGAAACGGTGGCCTATTACGAGAGCCTGCAGGAGTTCCTGATCGCCGAGTCGGCGGCCGGCGAGGTTATCGGCTGCGGCGCCCTGCACGTCATGTGGGAGGACCTTGCGGAGGTGCGCACCCTCGCCGCCTCGGATGCGTGGCGCGGCAAGGGCGTGGGGCACGTCCTGGTCGAGAGCCTCCTGAAGCAGGCCGAGGCGCTGGGCGTCTCGCGGGTGTTCTGCCTGACCTTCGAGGTGGACTTCTTCAAGCGGCACGGCTTCGAGGTGATGGCCGACCAGTCGGCTGTGGACCCGCAGGTGTACTCCGAACTGCTGCGCTCGCATGACGAAGGCGTGGCCGAGTTCCTGGACCTGGCGCGCGTGAAGCCCAACACGCTCGGCAACACGCGGATGATCAAGGCTCTCTAGAGCCCGCCGCGACCTTCTCGCGGGACTCTTCCTTGTGCCCTTCGGGGTAGATGCCGCGGGTTTCGGACCGCTGCCCGCGCCTCCAGTCCGGCGGCTGCACCTTCGGCAGGACCTTGGCCACGGCCAGCGCGGCATACATCACCGTGTTCACCGCCACGAAGGCCGCCATGACGCGGAACCAGTCCGTAAAGAGCAGGGCCTCGGGCAGCACCAGCCCCGTGCGTACAGCTGCTGCGATCATGTTCAGCCCGCCTTAGCCAGGTGCTTCCAGCTGGCCTCCCGGCCCACCGACATGTCGATGATGCCCTTCACATAGACCACGTTGAGGAACATGTCGAACACCAGCTCCGGGACGACGGTCAGGGCGAGGAGGCGGGCCCGCCAGCCACCGCGCCAGACGGTGACCATCCGCTCGAAGGAGAAAAGCAAGCCCAGCCCCAGCCAGAAGGGGAACCAGATCCACGTGTCGAGCGCGAGCACCGTCAGGAGAATCAGCAGCAGGTAGGAACTCAGGGCGATGACACCGTAGCCAAGGCCGAACTGCTGCGCCCAGTAACGGGCGGTTGGCGGCGTCAGGCCGTAGGCACCCAGGTTCTCCAGGGCACCGCGCTGCCACCGCAGCCGCTGGGCCCAGAGTGTGCGCCACGTCGGCATGAGTTCGGTGACCACCGCGCACTCCGACGGCGAGACCATGAGGCCGCCAAGCGACTTCAGGGCAATAGTCAGCTCGTTGTCTTCGGTGAGGGCCCAGGTGTCGTAAACGTCCCCTGCCACCCCGGGCAGGGCTGTGCCTCGGTTCTCCGCGACGGCGCGCAGTGCCACCGGACGGAACACCGAAGCGGTCCCCGTGAGCACAAAGACCCGCCCCCGCCGGCGCCTCATGTCCCGCGCGTACCGGATGTATTCGTTGCGCTGGAACTGGCCAAGCAGCCCGTGGCCCGGTTCGCCGTAGAAGAGCCCGCCGACGGCCATAAGGGCCCTGTCCCGCGTGAAGTACTCGACGGCGCAAGCCAGGAACCCGTCGTCGAGCAGGGTATCGGCGTCCATCACCATGACCAGATCGTTGTCGCCCTGCCCGGGGAGCAGCCGCTTCAGCGCCTGGTTCAGTGCACCGGCCTTCTTTTGGGAGTTTCGCACCGTCTCCAGGACCTCGACGCCGGCCGCCCGGGCGACGTCGGCCGTGGCGTCGGTGCAGTTGTCCGCAACGACGATGATCCGCTGCGGCGGCTGCGACTGGGCGAGGAGCGACGCCAGTGTCAGGGGAAGGGATGCGGCTTCGTTGTGGGCCGGGATGAGGACCGTAAGAGTGACAGGTCCGGCGTAAACGCCCCTGGTCCTTGCCATTACGATGCGTGGGGCCAGCGGCTGGGCCGGGTTGGCTGAACGCCGCGACTTGAGGGAGATATGCCGGTCCGCCAGGGCGATTCCGGCAATGAGCAGGAAGGCGACGGCGATCGCCGTCGAAAGCATCCACGGCGCCGGAGCTTCGGCAACGTAAAGTACGCCCCAGATTCCCAGCAGCGTGGCCCTGCTGGGGGCGGCTGCCGACGTCGGCACGGTGTAGGTGACGGCGAGCCAGAGCAGAGCGGCCGTGCCTGCCGCCCCCAGGGCGATCAGCACCCCGGCGGTTTTCTGCAGTTTGCGGTGGGGTTTGATGGCTTACTCCATGCGGTACGGATTGATGTGGTCGGTGACCTGACCGATGAGATGGTTGCAGCGCCGGCTCGGTATTGCCGCGGGAACTGATCAAGATCCGCTCAAAGTTGCGCCGTAATATTCCTTTTGTTTTATAAACTCGCTGGATAAACTATCGGGACGGCGGAAGGGACGGCATTGGGGGCTGTCCCTTTCCCGTTTCCGAACTACCGCGCAGCCGGTCCCGGTAGTAGGGTCAAAGCACATCCTGACCGATGTCAATGAAGCACCGAGAGCCCAGGAGCCGGCCGTGAAAAAGCTCATCAATGATCCCCGCGCCGTTGTGGATGAATCCGTGGAAGGATTCGGTCTTGCCCATGCAGACCTTGTGACCGTCAGCGCCGACCCCAAGTACGTCACCCGTAAGGATGCCCCCGTCTCCGGCAAGGTCGGCCTGGTGTCCGGCGGCGGCAGCGGGCATGAACCGCTTCACGCCGGTTTTGTGGGGCGTGGCATGCTCGACGCCGCCGTGCCCGGCGCCGTTTTCACCTCACCAACCCCCGACCAGATCATTCCGGCAACGCTGGCCGTGAACTCGGGCGCCGGGGTGGTCCATATCGTCAAGAACTACACCGGCGACGTGCTCAACTTCGAGACGGCGGCCGAGATGGCACAGGCCGAGGGCGTGGAAGTCCGCACCGTGCTCGTCAACGACGACGTCGCAGTGGAGGACTCGCTGTACACGGCAGGCCGCAGGGGAGTGGGCGGCACCGTCCTGGTGGAGAAGATCGCCGGGGCCGCGGCGGAACGCGGCGACGGCCTCGACGCGGTGGCGGCCATCGGCGACCGCGTGAACCAGAACGTGCGGACCATGGGCGTCGCGCTCACGGCCTGCACGGTGCCGCATGCAGGGTCCCCGAGCTTTGACCTCGAGGACAACGAGATCGAAATCGGCATCGGGATCCACGGCGAGCCGGGCCGGCACAGGATCGCGATGGAAAACGCGGACGGCATCACCGGCCGCCTGCTGGAACCGATTCTCAGCGACCTTGGAACGGCGCCGGGGGAGAAGGTGCTCCTGTTTGTCAACGGGATGGGCGGAACGCCGCTGAGCGAGCTTTACATTGTCTACCGCCGCGCCGCCCAGATTCTCGCTGACCAGGGCCTCACGGTGGAGCGGTCCCTGGTTGGAAACTACATCACGTCCCTCGAAATGCAGGGCTGCTCCATCTCTGTGCTGCGCCTTGACGACGAGATGACCGAACTCTGGGATGCGCCCGTGCACACGCCGGCACTGCGGTGGGGCGTGTAGCAGTGGGGCTGGACGTGGCCTGGGCCGTCAGATGGCTGACGCTGTCCGCCCAGGCGATGGCGGAACACCGCGTGGAACTCATCGAGCTGGACAGGGCCATCGGCGACTCTGACCACGGCGAAAACATGGACCGCGGCTTCCAGGCGGTCCTCGACAAGCTGGCCGAAAGCCCTCCCGAAACCCCCGGCGCAGCGCTGAAGCTGACGGCCATGGCGCTGATGTCGAAGGTTGGCGGGGCCGCCGGGCCGCTCTACGGCACGGCATTCCTGCGGGCCGCGACCACGCTGGGGGATGCCGCGAATGTGGACGCTGCGGCGCTCGCCGCCGCCCTGACGGCGGCGCGGGACGGCATCGTGGCCCGGGGTAAGGCCGAGTCGGGCGACAAGACGATGGTGGATGCCTGGACCCCGGCCGTGGACGCAGCCGCAGCAGCAGCGGCCGACGGTGACACACTGGCGGTCCTCATCGCCGCGGCGGAGGCTGCCGAGGCCGGTGCCGTGGCGACGGATCCGCTGGTGGCGCGCAAGGGCAGGGCCAGCTACCTCGGGGAGCGAAGCGCCGGCCACCGGGACCCCGGCGCGGCCTCGAGTGCCCTCATTCTCCGCGCCGCGGCCGGAGCCGCCGCATGACGGTGCGGATCGTGGTGGTTTCGCACAGTGACAAGATTGCCGACGGCGCCGTGGAACTCGCGGCCCAGATGGCGCCGGACGTGATGATGGTCCCGGCTGGCGGGACGTCTGACGGCCGGATCGGCACCAGCATGGAAAAAGTGATGGCGGCGCTGGAAACTGCTGCCGGGGCCGACGGCGTGGTGGTGCTGACTGATCTTGGGTCGGCCGTGATGACGGCGGAGTCAGCCTTGGAGTTCGCCGAGGGCAGCACCCCTGTGCTCCTCGCCGACGCCCCGATCGTGGAGGGCCTCGTGGCGGCGGCGGTGGCTGCCCAGGGCGGCGCCAGTGTTCATGCAGTTCGGCGCGCCGCCGAGGCCACGCATGGCTATCCTCCGTCCCGTCCCGAGGCCGAGGACCACTTGGCCACCGATGTCCAAGCCACCGGCACCCAAGCCGGAAGCACCCAGGCCGGAGGCGGGGCCGCCCACGGCCCGGCAGCAGCAGAACCGGCCGCTCCCGATGCCGCCGGCGACTTCGAGCTCGTCAACCAGGCAGGCATGCACGCCCGGCCGGCCGCCAAAATAGCAGGCGGCCTGTCGGCCCTGGATGCCGAGGTGACGGTCAACGGAGTGGACGGAGCCTCGATGACGGGGCTGATGACCCTGGCTGCCGGCAAGGGATCGGTGCTGCACGTGGAAGCATACGGACCCGATGCCGAGCGCGCCGTGGCGTATGTGGCCGACCTGGTGAAGGCGGGATTCGGAGAACCCTGAGCTACCTGTCCTGCCTTAGGCCGGCCTCATCCAGCACCACCGCAGCAGAGATAAAGCGCCCGCACGGCTCGCCGAACGGGTAATCGGCCGACGGCATGAAGCGCAGCGTGCGGACCGGCAGGGGAGTTCCGTCGATGGACGTTCCGGAGGCTGTGACGTCCATCGGCGACTCCGTCAGGACATCCAGCATGAGCATTCCCCGTTTGCTCCCGTCCGGCGACGCCGCGGCCGAGCACGGCATGTCCGGTCCGCGGCCGTCATTCCCCGGATAGCCAGGTCCCGGAACACCGGGTTCCGGAACAGCGGTCCCCGGAACACCAGGCTCCGGAACACCTTTCCCCGGAACATAGGGAGGAGGCACGGCAGGCGCGCAGCCCTGATCCACGGAAATGAGGCCCGGCACGAGCTCCAAGTAAGCCTCCCTGCACAGGCCGTCCTGGCACGCCTTGAAATGGAGGGCCTTCACGGCCGGGGCGTAGCTGGCGGCCACCGTTACCGATACCGCCGAGGCCTGCGCGATCGCCGGGCACGCCACCTCGAACACGTGGCATCCAGAGAGCAGTACCGTCGTCGTGATCGTGGCCAGAAGTACCCCTGTCTTGCCCATGTCTTCAGGGTAGATCCACCCTTCGGCGGTGGCGCCGGCCGGCGCAAACTGGCGCCCTCATCGTTACCCGGAACGCTGCCGTGGGGGCTAAATTGAGACACAAGTGCGGGTGGGGCCCGGGCGCTCAGGCGGGCAGCCGGTACCCGCCGTGGTGCAGTTCGGCCAGGCCGTCCTCCAGCAGTCCGGCCAGTGCCCGCTCCAGCTGTTCCGGCGCACAGTTCAGCCGGTGCAGGGCGGCCAGCGGCACGCCGATGCCGGCGGCTTCGAACCCGAGGTCGGCCGGGGCCTGATGGAACATCTCCGCCGGCACTGGCGCGTCCGCCAGCCGGAGGACGGCCATCACGCCGCCGCGGACCTGGCGGTCGGTGCCGTGCCACGCCTGGCCTTTGGGCGTGTACGACGGCGGCGGCTCGCCGGCGGCGAGCCAGGCACACCGGTCGCGCACCGGGCAGGCCGCGCACTTGGGCGAACGTGCCGTGCACACCAGCGCCCCCAGCTCCATGACCGAAGCGTTCCAGCGGACGGAAGTACCGGCGTCGGACGGCAGAAGTTCTGCGGCAAGCCGCATCTCCGCGGCCGTCAGGGCGGGGGCGGGCAGGGCCGTACCGGAAAAAAGGCGCGCATGGACGCGCCGGATGTTAGTGTCCACCACCGTCTCGCGGCGTCCAAACGCAAAGGCGGCGACGGCGGCCGCCGTGTAGCTGCCTACGCCCGGCAGGCCGAGCAGTTCGGCGTAGTCCGGCGGGACCTCGCCGCCGTGGGCGCGTTCGATGGCGACGGCGGCCCCATGCAGCCTGAGGGCCCGCCGCGGGTAACCGAGCCGGCCCCAGGCGCGGACCGCTTCACCCGCGGGTTCGCGGGCCAGCGCTGCAGGCGTCGGCCACCTGCGCATCCACTCTTCCCAGACCGGCAGCACACGCACCACTGGGGTCTGCTGCAGCATGATCTCGCTGACCAGCACGCCCCAGGGCGTACGGTCGGGCGCGCGCCACGGCAAATCCCGGGCCTCGGCGTCGAACCAGCCCTCCAACGTGGCGTGGACGTCCGTCAGCACGGAACCTGTCAGCCCGGTGGCGGCTGGATCGGCTGGATCGGGTGCGGGCGCTGGCGCGGCAGGGCTGGGCGTGGCGGGATAAACGGTTGTGGTTTTGATGCCAACACTCTAGTTGAAAACCCCGACGACGGTTCCCGGGCGGGTACCGTCAGCTCGCCTCCTGCTCCACGGGAGGCAGTCCGTCCCGCCGCCCCGGCAGCCGCCGAACGTGGCCATGCAGGGTTTCGCCGCCGCGTCCGTTGGGCGCCGGAACGGCGAGGGCCACCACGAAGCTGGCACTGTTCGGATCCACCGAGCGGATGGTCAGGCTGCGCGTTCCTTCCGGGATAGAGGGCGCAAAGAACTGCAGCTGGCGGGAGCCGATGGTGGCCACCTCATCCAGCTTGTACTCTGTGCCGAAGTGGTCATGGATGACGATTTCGGGGGTTTGCGGCTCGTCTTCATTGACTGATGCGAGATGCAGGTTCACCACGATTCCGGTGTCCCAGATCTCAACCGCAAGCACCGTGAACTCAGTCCCCTGGCTCTGATGTTTGCCAAACGTCAGCGGCAGCAGGACGCGTTCGAGGTGACCGCCAGATACGTGATCTACCATCACTTGGTCCTCTCCTACTCGGCCCGGTAAGTGGTAACCGGGATTCAATTTTAGTAAGCGTGCTGACAGTTGTCACCCGAATTTACGTTACGAATTGGACATGGTGGGGCAGGGGCGGCGTGGTGGTGCGGCAGAAACCGGGGCGTTCCCTAGCCTAGGAGCATGGGCAGGCAAGACACTCCGAATTCCGGTGCGGGCAAGAACCGGTCACCAAAAACCGCGGCACAGAGAACAGCACCCGGGAAAACGGCACCCCGCGCCGGGCGCAAGCCGAGCCCCGCCGTGTACCGCCGGCGTCGGCTCTTCGCCGGAGTGGCGCTGCTGCTGGTCCTGTGCCTGATCGCCGGCGGTGTGGCAACACTCACCAGCCTCCTCGGCGGCGCCCAGCAGGCCTCGTCCGCGCAGGACTCTCCAACGCAGGATTCAACGCAGGGCAAGGCGCAGCCTGGCGCAACGCCGTCGGCCAGCCCCTCGGCAACGCCGTCAGCCTCGCCCACCTGCGACCAGAAGCTGGTGACGGTCAAGGCGACCACCAACAAGACGTCCTACGCCGCGGATGAGAAGCCGGTGCTGAGCCTCACGGTTACCAACGGCGGAAAGCTTCCCTGCAAGGTGAACATCGGCACGTCGCAGATGGACTTCCTGGTCACCAGCGGCTCGGACCGGGTCTTCTCATCCGCCGACTGCCAGGCTGCCAGCACCGACCTGGTCAAGACCATCGCGCCCGGCAAGAGCGAAACCGCTAACTTCCCGTGGCCGCGCAACCGTTCCGTGCAGGGCTGCGAGAAGGTGGCCGAGGGCGCGGTTGGCGGCGGGTACTACGTCTTCATCGCGAAGCTTGGCGCGAAGGTCAGCGCGCCCACGGTCTTCCAGCTCGGCTGATTTAGAGGAACCTGTCCAGCAGGCTGGCTTCGGCCATCCGGCTGAGGCCCTCGCGGACCGTGCGGGCGCGCTGGTCGCCGATGCCGTCCACGGTCATCAGGTCATCGATCGTGGCCGCCATGAGGTGCTGCAGCCCGCCGAAGTGGTCCACCAGCCTGTCAGCGACAGCCTTCGGCACGGCCTTGAGCCCGGAAAGGAGCCGGTAGCCCCTGGGCTGCACCACGGCGTCGAGGGTGTCCACGCCGCCGGCGAAGCCGATGATCCCGGCGATCTTGCTGAGGTCGATCAGCTCGGTGGGGCCGAGGTTGAGGAGGGCGCTGACCGCGCCGTCGATGTCCTCCGGGGAAGCGTTCGGCCCCGCGTAGTCGCGGATGATGATGTCGCTGCCCGGGCCGCGGCCCACGGTGAGCTCGTCCAGCTGCAGGGACAGCAGCCGGCCGTCCTCGCCCAGCTCCAGCACATACTGCGAGATCTCCTCGGAGATCCGGCGCACCATCTCCTGGCGCTGCAGGGTCACGGCCACATCGCGGACGGTCACCATCGCCTCGATCTCCAGGGCGGAGAGCGAACTGGTCACCTGGTCCAGGCGGGAGCGGTAGCGTTCCAGCGTGGCCAGGGCCTGGTTGGCGCGGGCCAGGACCTTTTCGGAGCCCTCGAGCACGTGCCGCAGCCCGTTGACGTACAGGGCGATGATCTGCATGGACTGGCTCACCGAGATCACGGGAACGCCGGTCTGGATGGCGACGCGTTCGGCGGTGCGGTGCCGGGTGCCGGATTCCTGGGTTTCGATGCTGGGGTCCGGCACGAGCTGCACGGCCGCCCGGAGGATGTTGCCGGCGTCCCTGTCGCAGATGATGGCGCCGTCCATCTTGGCCAGTTCACGGAGCCGGGTGGGTGAGAAGTCGATGCCGATATCGAAGCCGCCGGAACAGATGGAGTCGATGGTCCGGTCCGAGCCCAGTACGATCAGCGCGCCGGTGCGTCCGCGGAGAATGCGTTCCAGGCCGTCCCGCAGTGCGGTCCCCGGGGCCACCCTCCCCAAAGTCGCCTTGAGCGATTCTTCAGGGCTGCGAGCCATAGATATTCCCTTCAAAGGTGCAGGCGGGGCCTGCAGGTTTGCCGGGTTGGACTGGTCCGCCGGCAGGATCAAAAGTACTCGGTTTCCCGCATGCACCATCCTAGAGGTAGATTACCCCAGCAACCGCACAGGCAAGCCTTAAAGTGCCCCGCGGGAGGCCTGCGGAAGTGGCATCCGGAGTGCGTCCGACGGCGGTTGGCTGAGGGGCACTTTTGGCCCGCCTTAGGTGCCGATTCCGCCCCTGCGATAAACTTGGAACCTTGGCTGGCACGTTCCGCCGCCACATCTTCCAACCCAGGATCCCCAGCGGATCGCAGTGAAAGTAGCACCGTGTCCCAAGAAGTGCAGAGCCCCGCCCGAGTGCACGAGATCCACAAGCAGGCCTCCCGGCGCCGGACGTTCGCCGTCATCTCCCACCCGGACGCCGGCAAGTCCACGCTCACCGAGGCCCTAGCCCTGCACGCCAAGGTCATCGGCACCGCGGGCGCGTCCAGCGGCAAGGCCAACCGCAAGGAAACGGTCTCGGACTGGATGCAGATGGAGAAGGACCGCGGCATTTCCATCAGCTCGGCCGCCCTGCAGTTCTCCTACCGGGACACCGTCATCAACCTGCTGGACACCCCCGGCCACGCCGACTTCTCCGAGGACACCTACCGGGTTCTCGCCGCCGTTGACTGCGCAGTGATGCTGGTGGACGCCGCCAAGGGCCTCGAGACCCAGACCATGAAGCTGTTCGAGGTCTGCAAGCAGCGGAACCTCCCCATCATCACGGTCATCAACAAGTGG
Organism: Arthrobacter sp. NPDC058097; assembly: GCF_042884885.1. Taxonomy (NCBI): domain Bacteria; kingdom Bacillati; phylum Actinomycetota; class Actinomycetes; order Micrococcales; family Micrococcaceae; genus Arthrobacter; species Arthrobacter sp. NPDC058097. The sequence continues at coordinate 453,747 of NZ_JBHVSZ010000001.1, read as the reverse complement.
GACCGCCCCGGCCTGGACGCGCTGGCCCTCATGGACGAGATCACCGAGCGCACCGGCCTGCAGCCCATGCCGCTGACCTGGGCCGTGGGCATCTCCGGTGATTTCCGCGGTGTCTGGGACCTTCGCAACGACCGGTTCGCGCGCTTCCAGCGGAACAACGCCGGCGCCAGCATCGCCCTCACCGAATACTTCACGCCCGAAGAGGCCGCCGAAAGCCAGGGCGGCAACTGGACGGACGCCGTCGATGAGGCGGGCCTGGTCATCGAGTCCAACCTCGCCTTCGACGTCGAGAGCTTCCACGCGGGCAAGGCGACGCCGATCCTGTTCAGCTCCGCGGCGCTGAACTTCGGCGTCAAGGAACTGCTGGACGCGCTGGTGGATTTCGCCCCGCCGGCCGCGCCCCGGCCGGACGTCGAGGGCACCCCGCGTGCCGTCGAATCGCCGTTCTCCGGCTTCGTCTTCAAGGTCCAGGCCGGCATGAACAAGGCCCACCGCGACCACGTTGCCTTTATCCGCGTCTGCTCCGGCGTCTTCGAGCGCGGCATGGTGGTCACCCAGACCCGGACCGGAAAGTCGTTCGCCACGAAGTACGCGCAGCAGGTCTTCGGCCGCGAACGCGAGGTCATCGACGAGGCCTACCCGGGCGACGTCGTGGGCCTGGTCAATGCGTCCTCGCTGCGCGTGGGGGACAGCCTGTTCCTTGAGGAAGCCGTTGAATTCCCGGCCATTCCGCTGTTCGCCCCTGAACACTTCCAGGTTGCCCGTTCCAAGGACCCCAGCCGCTTCAAGCAGTTCCGACGCGGCATCGAACAGCTCGAGCACGAGGGCGTCATCCAGGTGCTGCGCTCCGACGTCCGCGGTGACCAGGCACCCGTGCTTGCCGCCGTCGGACCCATGCAGTTCGAAGTGGTGGAGGACCGCATGGCGCACGACTTCAGCGCGCCCATGCGCCTGGAACGCCTGCCTTACTCCATGGCCAGGATCTCGACGGCGGATGCCATGCCTGCGCTGGCCAACGTGCCGGGCGCCGAGGTGCTGCTGCGGTCCGACGGCGAATACCTGGCGCTCTTCAACGATGTCTGGGCCCTGCGCCGCATCGAGAAGAACCACCCCGACCTCACGCTGGTACCTATCGGGACGCACAACCCCGCGAAGTAGCCGCATCAACGAGGGCTCCGGCCCCGAATCGACGGGGCCTCCGGCCGCCGAACGGTCTCCCAACCAACGAAGCAAGGTATCGCCGTGTCCACAAACCAGCAGTCTGCAGCAGCGCCAGCCAGGGTTCCAGGATCAATCAGGGTCGTTGTGACCGGAATGGGATCCATGAACCCGCTCGGGGACACAGTGGCCGAGACCTGGGATTCGATGCTGGCCGGCCGGTCGGGCATCGCGGCGTTGGACGACGGCTGGGCCGAGGCTCTGCCGGTTCGCATCGCCGGGCGGGTCACCGCAGACCTTGGCGCGTTCCTCAGCACCCGCGAGCTGAAGCGGATGGACCGCTGCGGCCAGCTGGCGCTCGTGGCCTCCCGTGAAGCGTGGGAGCAGGCGGGCAAGCCCGCCGTCGAACCGGAACGGCTCGCCGTCGTGATCGGCTCGGCGTACGGCGGCATGGACACCGTGCTGGCCCAGGTCCGGGAGCTGGACAACGGCGGCCCGCGCAAGGTTTCCCCGCACACCCTGACCCGGCTCATGGTGAACGGGCCGTCCGCGTGGGTTTCGATCGACCTGGGCGCGAAGGGCGGGGCCCGCACCCCGGTGAGCGCCTGCGCGTCCGGTGCCGAAGCGATCGCCCAGGGTGCCGAAATGATCAGGTCCGGGGCTGCCGACGTCGTAATTGCCGGCGGCGTGGACGCCTGCGTCAACGACCTGATCATCGCCGGTTTTTCCCAGATCCGGGCGCTCTCCACGCGTAATGACGATCCGCAGCGGGCTTCGCGGCCGTTCGACCGGGACCGCGACGGGTTCGTGCTGTCCGAGGGAGCGGGGATCGTGGTGCTGGAAAGCGAGGACCACGCGCGTGCCCGCGGCGCGGAGGTGCTGGGCGGCATCGCCGGGGCGGCCGTGACCTCGGACGCGAACGACATCGTGGCCGCCGATCCGGACATGCAGGTGCGGGTCATGGAGAAGGCCCTTGCCTCCGCCGGCCTCCGTGGCACGGATATCGGGTTCGTGCACGCGCACGCCACCTCGACGCCCGTGGGGGACCGGCTTGAGGCGCAGGCCATCAAGGCCATTGCCGGCGACCAGGTGCCGGTGACTTCCACGAAGTCCCTCACCGGCCACCTGCTCGGCGGAGCGGGTGCGCTGGCCGCCATTGCCACGCTGCAGGCACTCCGGACGGGCGACCTGCCCGGCACCTGCAACGTGGCTTCCCTTGACCCCGAGGTGGACCTCAATGTCATCACCGGTACCGTCAGCGGCAGCACCGCGACGGCGGGACTCGTCAATGCGTTCGGGTTCGGCGGGCACAGCGCGGCGCTTGTGGTCACCCGCGCCTGACGCTAACGCTTCCTGGTCCGCACCAGGGCCGCGGTCCCCGCGGCCAGGCCCAGCAGGCCCGCGCCGAGGCCCGCGATGCCGAATGTGTTGTCGGGAGCAGCCGTGACCGGGGTGGTTGACGACGCCGCCGAGGTGTCTGCGGTGTCGGTAGATGCCGTGTCCGCAGCCGTGTCTGCGGCGGGAGCCGCCGCGGCAGCCGGTGCCGCATGGGAGTGCTCGTCCGCGGCGGCAGTGGTGACGAATGAGGGCACCGGGTGCTCGGGTTCGGGCTTGCCGGCGGTTTCCGGTTGGTTCCAGTTCACCACCGTTCCGTCGGAGTAGGTCTGTGCGGCCGGCAGCGACACGGTGGTCCCGGCGTCGGGCAGGCGTCCCACCGAGATGGAGAACGTCTGGTATTCATGCTGCCCGAGCTGGTGGGTTGCATCGGCAGTCCACGTGACCGTGGCGGCGGCCCTGGTGATCTTGGCTCCTTCCACGGTGACCGGAGCGGGCAGGGCAGCCTCGGTGATCTTCGCCGTCCAGCCATCCATGGGCTTGACAGAAACGGACGTGAACGGCGTCGCCGTGGGCAGTGTGACCGTGACCTTGGTGGTCTTCGCGGTTTCGGACTCGTTGGGAACCCGGAAGGTCAGCTGCGAGAACCCGCCGGCAGAGGTGGACGCCGGGTCCACGTGGACGTGGGCGGAAGCCGAACCAACGCCCAGCACCATAAGGCCGGCCGCCGCTGCTGCAACGGTGACGGTCTTCAGTGCAGAAGCTTTCAGTGCAGGAGTTTTCGTGGTCCGGGACTTCAGGGCACGGGTTGTTGAAGCAGTCATGACAAAGCCTTTCGCGGTGCTGCCGCGCGTTCGCGCCGGGTGACGTGCCGGGTGACGTGCTTGCGCCGTGGGGCGTGCTTGCGCCGCGGCTCGCGCTGAGGGGCAGCGTGGGGTGATGGATGGTCAGGCAGCGTCCCGGCACCCCTCCGCCGGCTGAAAAGCCATGCGCAGGAAAGCTACTGAATGGTGCGCGGGAGGGCCGTGAGGGGTGGACCGCGAAGGGTGTCGTGCCGCAGGTTGCGGCGGTGGGCCGCGACGAAAACTGTGGGCCATGCCCCGGGGCGGTGGATTGCGGGCGTGAACCCGGCGGGACGGGGGAGCCGCACCAGCGGGCGGAGCCAGGCCAGGAGCTGCCCCAGTGCGGTCTCGCCGCTTCGCAGCAGCCAGGCGGTGGCAAGCGTGGCGAGGACGTGGCCTGCCAGCATGGCGGGTGAATTGCCGCCGGCACCCATGGGCATGTTTTCCATTGCGGCCGAGCAGCTCAGGCCCGCGTGCCCGCTGTGCGCCAAACTGCCGGCCAATGGCAACTGCGTCAGCGGCAACTGGAAATGCGGCAACTGGGAAAGCGGCAGTTGGGGTAGGCAGGAAGCGCCGGGGGAGAGGGCCGTGAAGGCGGTGTGCAGCATGAGTTGGCCGGCGCCGAGCATACCGAACAGGGTAGGGAGCGACAGCTGCCGCCGGGCGAGCCAGGCGGCCGGTGCCAGCAGGACTGCGGCAGATCCGGCAAGGGCGGCGATGTCCGGAAGCTGTCCGCCACCCAGGACGTGGCCGGCCACAGCCAGGGAGAACGCCAGCGAAGTGACCAGGGCTGCGCGGAAGAGGCGCAGGGGACCTCGGAGATCCATCGGTGCCTCCCTCCACCAGGCCCGAACTGCTGTGACACGCCGACCGTAAACACGACAGCGTGGGAAAACCTTGGACATTGCCCCGTTGGTTGCAGCTCTGGGCCGCCCCTGAATAGTGGTCCTGGGAGGATGGGCACGGGGGCGTTGTTGCGGCGGCTCTTAGAATTGCAGTGACGCCCGCTCTGCCCGTCGATCTTGTGGAAAGGACCGCTGATGATGCCCCGTGCCTCGTTCCGGCTTTTCCGCACCGGGCTGATCGGCTCGCTCGTTGTCGGGTTTGCCGCCGGTGGGCACCTCGCGGGCGGCGGCCAGCTTCCCACCGCGGCCATCCTGGCGGCGCTGTCTGCCGTGACTCTGGTTCCCGTCGCCGCCCTGACCCGGTTCCGGCTTTCCTGGCCGGCGCTGGTCGGTCTTCTGGGCGCCGGCCAGCTCTGGCTGCACTGGGCCTTCGATGCCTTGGGTGGCGCGGATGCTGCCGCGCCGGCGTCCGCTGCCCATCTACCTGGCCATCTCGGCCACACGGGTGCAGCCTTGGAGCCGGCATTCGCAGGCGCCGCGGCCGAAAGCGTCCACACCGCTGCATCCGACGGCGTCATGTTCGTTGCGCACGCCATGGCCACCGTGTGCACCGCAGCCTTGCTGGCCCGCGGGGAACGCGTGCTGGCAACACTTGCCTCGTGGCTGCAGCCGCTTTTCCGCTGGCCCGAACCGGCCGTCATCCTTCCCAGGCGGGTCCCCATGCCCTTGCCGGTGCCGGCCCTCCTCCCGCGGACGAGGGCCGGCGTGCACCTGCCAACCCGGCGCGGGCCGCCGGTGCCTTTCGCCGCCTAGACGGGTTTCCTTGCAGAACGGGCCTTTCCATTCCGGATGGTTCCGCTTTTCAGGCAGGGTCCGACGGCGGCGCGCAGCTACCTGCCCGTGACGCCAAAGCTTTGTCCCTGTGACGGCGCATGGGCCCCTCTGATTTCCTGAAAGGCACCACCCTCATGAACACCTCCATCCGCCGTACCCTCAAGACCGCAGCAGCCGCCTCCCTCACAGCCGGTCTTCTCGCCGCCGGTGCTGCCGCAGCCTCCGCGCACGTCACGGTTGACCCCTCGGCAACCGCCGAGGGCGGCTTCACCAAGCTGACATTCAGTGTTCCGAACGAATCCGAGACGGCCAAGACCAACCGGCTGGAGGTCAAGCTCCCCACCGACAACCCGCTGACGTCGGTGTCAGTGAAGCCGATGGACGGCTGGAAGGCGCAGGTGGTCACCACCACGCTGCCCAAGCCCGTGGAGATCGCGGGCGCAACAGTCACCAAGGCGCCCACCAGCGTGATCTGGACCGCGGATGCCGCCCACCAGATCGGGCAGAACGAATTCCAGACCTTCACGCTGTCCGTCGGCCGGCTTCCGGCCGCAGGCACCACACTGATGCTGCCCGCGGCCCAGGGCTACACCGACGGAACCACCGTCAACTGGGCGGACGCGGCCGAGGGCGGGCACGACCACTCGTCCTCCACCTCCTCCGCAAGCCCCTCGGCGGCGGTTTCCTCCGCCGCCGCCGCCTCAGCACCGGCCGAGGTGGAGGAACACCACCCGGCGCCGTCGTTCGTGGTCACTGCGGCGGAGTCCGCTGAAGGGTCCGCAAGCGCGACGCCCGATGTAGCACCGGCCGGCTCGGCATCGGAAGGCACGGACTCCAACGGCGGCCAGGCCGTCGGCTGGATCGGGCTGGTGGCGGGTCTGCTTGGCCTCGCCGCTGGCGCCACTGCCCTGGCCCGCACGCGGGCGGTCAAGAAGTAGCCCAAACACTGCGTCCGTAAGGCTGGGGCCCGCACCTCCTCTGGAAAGCCAGGGGAGGTGCGGGCCCTTTTGAATGGCTGCTCAGGGTTTGCCGATGAGCAGTTCCAGGACCTCAGTCAGGTGGCCCACTTCCCTCACGTTGAAGCCTGCCGGGACCGGTCCGGGACCGGTGGGACTGGAAGGAACCACGGCGTGCGTGAATCCCAGCCGGTGGGCCTCATGGATGCGCTGGTTGATGCCGGGCACCGGGCGCACCTCGCCGGCCAGGCCCACCTCGCCGAAGGCGATCAGGCGCTGCGGCAGGGGTTTCTTGTGCTTGGCGGACGCCACTGCCAGCGCCACTGCCAAGTCGGTGGCCGGCTCGCTGAGCTTTACACCACCCACCGTGGCCACGTAGGAGTCGTCCTTCTGCAGCTGGCACCCGGCGCGCTGCTGCAGTACTGCCAGGAGCATGGACACGCGCGAACTGTCCAGGCCGCTGGTTGCCCGGCGCGGCTGTGAGTTCCCGGTCTCGGCCAGCAGGGACTGCACCTCGGCAAGCAGCGGCCGGCGGCCCTCCATGGTGACGGTGATGCAGGTGCCGGATACCGGATCCTTGGTGCGGGTGACGAACAGCCCGCTGGGATCGGCGAGGCCCAGGATGCCGTCCTCGGTGAGGTCGAAGCAGCCCACGTCATCGGTGGGCCCGTAGCGGTTCTTGACCGCCCGCAGCAGCCGGAGGCGGGAGTGGCGCTCACCCTCGAACTGGCACACCACGTCCACGAGGTGCTCCAGCAGGCGGGGACCTGCGATGGAGCCGTCCTTGGTCACGTGCCCAACCAGCAGCGTGGTCATGTTCCGGCGCTTGGCCGCGGAAATGATCGAGGCAGCCACCTCGCGGACCTGGGAAACTCCGCCGGCGCTGCCCTCGACGTCCGCACTGCTAAGCGTCTGCACGGAGTCCACCACCAGCAGCTTCGGCTCCACCTTCTCCACCTGGCCGAGCGCCTGGCCGAGGTCGGTCTCCGCGGACAGGTAGAGTGTGTCCGCGATGGCGCTGATCCGCTCCGCCCTCAGCTTCACCTGGGCGGCGGATTCCTCGCCGGTCACATACAGGACGCTCTGCCCGGTCCGGGCGAACTTGGCGGCAACGTCCAGCAGCAGCGTCGACTTACCCACACCGGGCTCGCCCGCGAGCAGGATGACCGCGCCGGGCACCACGCCGCCGCCGAGCACGCGGTCGAGTTCATCCACGCCGGTGGGCAGGTAAGCGGCAGTGGTGGCGTCAACCTCGGCAATGGGGCGGGCGGGCTCCAGAACGGTGGTGGCCGCCGTCGTACGCGCTACCGCGGCGCCGGTTTCCTCAACGGTGCCCCACGCCTGGCACTCACCGCACCTGCCCACCCACTTGACCGTAGTCCAGCCGCATTCCGCGCACTTATAGCCCGGTGCCTTGGAAACCCGGGAAGTCTTTGTAGCCATTGCTCCACAGTATCTGTCGGGTCCGACAATCCCCGGCCGCACCCTCACCTCGCAAGCTCGGCCAGGGAACCCTGCGGCCGTCCCCAACCGCACCCTCACCTCGCAAGCTCGGCCAGGGAACCCTGCGGCCGTCCCCAACCGCACCCTCACCTCGCAAGCTCGGCCAGGGAACCCTGCGGTCGTGGGCCCTACAGAGGGGGGAGGAGGTCGCGGGCTTCGTGGGAGTCGATGCCGGCGGCTTCCAGCAGGTCCACCATGAGCGGCCGGAACAGCATTACCACCGTCTCGCCCTCGAGTTTCTGCACTTTCAGCATCCTCGGGTGCAGCCGCCCCGCAATTTCGCCCAGGTCCTGCCGTGCGCTGCGCAGGTGGGCATGGCGGGCCCCCTCCTGCACTTCGGCGAGGCCGAGCGAGAGCTCGTCCACCGCCGCTGCCGTCTCCTGCAGGACCTCTGCGATATTCTCGGTGGCCTCGTCGGAAAGCGCGGCGTGGTTGATGGAACTGGTGAGCCGGCGGGCAAAGACGCGGCTGTTGCGGAGGGCAAGGTCAATGAACTCCAGCGATTGCTCCAAGCGGTCCAGTTCGTCCCGGTGCCGCCGGTAGGCGGGCGCCAGCGTGGCCACCTCACCGGACGCGCGGAGCGAATGCCGCATGGCATCCACCAGGGGCTGGCTGTTCCTCCCTCGGACCAAGGCGTGCCACGCCCGGGTGGAGTCACTCTCCAGCAGTGCCGCCGCGCATTCCCGCAGTACTTCTGCCAGTTCATGGAGCAGCTTCTGCACGTCCCTGCGCGGTTCCCGGCGGGGGTCTTTAGGCACCAGGATGGTGATCAGCAGGGCAACCACGCCGCCCACCACGGCATCGATGCTGCGCGTAAATGGACCGCCGGCAGGCGCCGGCAGCAGCACCACCAGCACGGACTGCAGCGCCAGCTGCGTGGTGAAGATATTGCCGCTGTCCAGGAAGCGGGCCAGCAGGATTGACGTCAAAAGCACCACGGCGGCCTGCCAGATCCCTGCCCCGAGCCAGTGGACCAGCAAGTCACCCACGGCAATGCCGAGGGTGCATCCCAGCCCCACCTCCATCACCCTCCGCAAACGCAGGTCGCGGGAGAAACCCAGGGCAATCAGGGCGGACGTGGCCGCGAACAGCGGCCCGGTGTGCCCCAGGACGAACTCCGCAAACCCATATGCAGCCACTGCGCCGACGGTCATCTGGATCGCAGGAACCAGCGAATTCCGGCTCCGGACCATCCCTGTCCTGATCCGGCCGCGAAGGAAGCGTTTGCTGGCGGCGAGTCCGGTCTGGGGCATGGCTTCAGTCTATGGCCGGACCCGCCGCGGACCGGGAAACCGACGCCCCGGTGACGCACCCGGCAAACAGACCCGGGGGCCGAAAACGGCAAGGGCCGCCGTCGTGTTGCTGCGTCGGCGGCCCTTGTGTTCCGGTGAGCGGGTTGCGTTGGTGGGGGTTTAGCCGTTGATGATTTGGGGGACGCCGAGGTGTTTGAGGCCTTCGACGCCGAATTCGAGGCCGTAGCCGGATTGTTTGGCGCCGCCGAAGGGGACGCGGGGGTCGACGGCGCCGTGTTTGTTGATCCAGACGGTGCCGGCTTGGATGCGGGCGGCGACTTCGCGGGCTGCTGCCAGGTTGGGGGACCAGACGGAGGCGCCGAGTCCGACGTCGAGGCCGTTGGCCATTTCCACTGCCTGGTCGATGGTGGTGTAGCGGATGATGGGCAGGGCGGGGCCGAACTGTTCTTCGGTGACGAGGGGGTTGGTGTTGTCGATGTCGGCCACGAGGGTGGTGGGGTAGAAGTAGCCGGGCTGGTCGGGGTCGGGGTTGCCGCCGAGCAGGATCCGGGCACCGGAGCCTTTGGCGGCTTGGACGAGGTCGGCGACGATGTCGTACTGGGCTTTGTTTTGGAGGGGGCCGAGGACGTTGTTTTCGTCGAGGCCGTTGCCCATGGGCATGGTTTTGGCGATGATGGTGAGTTCGTCGCAGACGGCGTCGTAGATGGTGTCGTGGACGTAGAGGCGTTTGAGGGCGGCGCAGGTCTGGCCGGTGTTCAGGAACGCGCCCCAGAACAGGTCCTGGGCGATGGTTGTGGGGTCGGCGTCGGGCAGGACGATGCCGGCGTCGTTGCCGCCGAGTTCGAGGGTGAGGCGTTTGACCGTATCGGCTGAGGAGCGAATGATGGCGCGGCCGGCGGCGGTGGAGCCGGTGAACATGATTTTGCCGACGGCGGGGTGTTCGGCGAGGCGGGCGCCGACTTCGCGGTCGCCGGAGATGGCGGTCAGGACGTCGTCGGGGAGTTCTTCGTTGAGGACCTTGATCAGGGCCAGGACGGAGAGCGGGGTCATCTTGGAGGGTTTGACGACGGCGGTGTTGCCCATTCTGAGGGCGGGGGCGATCTGCCAGATGGTGATCATCATGGGCCAGTTCCAGGGGCCGATGGCGCCGACGACGCCGATGGGCTTGTAGTGGAGTTCGGCGTGGGTTTCGCCGTCGTCGACGATGACTTCGGGTTTGAGTTCGGTGGTGGCGGTGGCGCGGAGCCAGGCGGCGCAGGCGGCGACTTCGAAGCGGGCGTTGGGGCCGTTGAGGGGTTTGCCCTGTTCGCGGGAGAGGAGCTGGGCGAGTTCTTCGGCGGAGCGTTCGACGGCGTCGGCGGCCTTGAGCAGCGCGGCTGAGCGGGCGTCGTGGCCCAGCGCGGCCCAGGCAGGCTGGGCGGCGAGGGCCGCGGCTACCGCGGTTTCGAGGTCCTCGACGGTGTGGACCGGGGCCTGGCCGACGACGCCGCCGGTGGCGGGATCGAAAATGGTCCGGCTCTCCTGGCCGGGACCGGCGGTGACGGACGCGAGAAGGGCATCGTAGGTTTCCAAGAGGTACTCCACTTCGAGTAGGAAAGTGCGCTCAGCCGGGCGGCGAGGCGGGCATACCCAAGTGTTGTCCGGGGGCGGGGCCGCTGGCTTGTCTTTGGGTGCAGAACCCTTGGCTTGGGGCGAACTGTGCAGGTGACTGCTCCTCTAGCAACTCCCGTCGATTGCTCCGTAGGGGCCCTTTTCATGCTCCACAACGGCGTCTACGGAGCAACGGATGAGAGTTTTTGTCCAGATATCGTGGGTTTGCCGGCCTTTTGCGACTGATATCTGGACAAAAACTCTGCCTGAGGGTTAAACGCCGGCGGGCGCCTTGGCAGCGTCGGCCGAGTCCGCCCGGCGCCGGTCGAAGACGGTGGCGCCGACCTCCTGCTCGGCCTGGTCGTACCAGTCGATGGTGGTGCCGATGATGGTGGCGAACGCTACGCGGCGGTTATCCGTTGCCGAGCGGCGCTGCCCGTGCTGGACAGTACTCAATGTTTTTCCTTCAGTTGGCGTAGGGGTCGGCGATGCCGATGTACTGGGTGGTGGTGTATTCGGCGATGCCTTCGGTGCCGCCTTCGCGGCCGAGCCCGGATTGCTTGACGCCGCCGAAGGGTGCTGCGGCGTTGGAGATGACGCCGGCGTTGAAGCCGACCATGCCGAATTCTATCTGTTCGGCCACGCGCAGGAGCCGGTTGAAGTCGCGGCTGTAGAGGTAGGAGGCGAGCCCGTACTCGGAGGCGTTGGCCAGCCGGATCGCGTCCTCCTCGCTGGTGAACGTGGTGACCGGGGCGACCGGGCCGAAGATTTCCTGGCCCAGGATCGCGGCATCGTTGGGGACATCGGCGAGGACGGTGGGCTGGTAGAAGTAGCCGGGCCCGTCCACGGGTGCGCCGCCGGTGACGGCCACTGCTCCGGCGTCGACGGCGGCACTCACCAGCGAGTGCACGTCATCGCGCGCCCCGGCGTCGATCAGCGGGCCGACGTTCGTGGCCGGTTCAGTGCCGCGGCCGGTGGTCAGGGCCCCCATGGCGGCGGCGAACTTGGCGGTGAACTCGGCGGCGACGGATTCGTGGACGAGGAACCGGTTGGCGGCGGTGCAGGCCTCGCCCATGTTCCGCATTTTGGCGGCCATCGCTCCTTCGACGGCGGCGTCGAGGTCGGCGTCCTCGAAGACGATGAAGGGTGCGTTGCCGCCGAGCTCCATGGAAGTGCGGAGCACGTTTTGGGCGGCGTCGGTTATGAGCCGTTTGCCGACCGGGGTGGAGCCGGTGAAGGAGACCTTCCGCAAACGGGAGTCCCGAAGCAGGGGTGCGGAGATCCCGGAGGCCGATGAGGAGGCGACGACGTTGAGCACCCCGGCCGGCAGCCCGGCGTCGAGCATGGTCTGCGCGAAGTACTGGGCGGTCAAGGGGGTGAGTTTGGCGGGTTTGAGGACCATGGTGCAGCCGGCGGCGACGGCGGGGGCCACCTTGCGGGTGGCCATCGCGAGCGGAAAGTTCCACGGCGTGATGAGCAGACACGGGCCGACGGGTTTGTGCTGGACGAGGATCTTGTTCTTGCCCTCGGGTGTGGTGAGGTAGCGGCCGTAGTCGCGGACGGTTTCCTCGGAGAACCAGCGCAGGAACTCGGCGCCGTAGGTGACTTCGCCGCGGGCTTCGGCCAGCGGCTTGCCCATTTCCAGGGTCATCAGCAGCGCGAAGTCCTCGGCCCGCTCGGTGACCAGGTCGAAGGCACGGCGCAGGATCTCGGCCCGTACCCTCGGTGCCGTCCGCGCCCAGGAGGTTTGGACTGCGTCGGCCGCGTCGAGCGCGGCGACGGCGTCCCCGCTGGTGGCTGAGGCGAGGGTGGCGAGAACCTCTCCTGTGGCGGGGTCGTGGACGTCGAAGGTCCCACCGTCGGAGGCGTCCCGCCACTGCCCGTTGATGAGCAGGCCGGTGGGCACGGACGCGAGCAGCGCCGCTTCGCGTTCCGGTGAGATGGCAGGGGAGATAACGGGCGAAACGGTCATGCGGGAGTCTCCTCGGGAAAGGGAAGGATCTGGGGGTGCAACTGACTCGCAGTTGTTGTCGTTTTCAGGCGTCAAAACGACAACAACTGCGAGTCAGTTGGGTCAGTAGCTGGCCGGGGCGTCGCCGCCGGCTGGGCGGACGTACTCGGCGGCGAGTGCTTCGGAGCCCCGCGCGAGCAGGGCGACGTCTGCACCGACCAGGATGAAGGAGGCGCCGGCGTCGAGATAGGCGCGTGCGGTGGCGGGGGCGAAGGCGTTGACGCCGGCGGGTTTGCCGGCCGCCTTGGCGGCAGCGAGGCAGTGTTCGACGGCGGCGCGCACCTCGGGGTGTTCCTGCTGTCCCAGCAGCCCCATGGAGGCGGCGAGGTCGGAGGGCCCCACGAAGATGGCGTCCACGCCGTCGACCTTCAGGATGTCCTCCACGGCCTCAACCGCAGCCGCCGATTCGATCTGGACCGTGACGCTCACGGTCTCCGACGCCCGGGCGAGGTAGTCCGGAACCCGGTTCCAGCGGGCGGCGCGGGCCAGCGCGGAACCGACCCCGCGCACGCCATGGGGCGGGTAGCGGATGGCGGCCACCGCCGCTTCCGCCTCGGCGACGGAGTTGACCATGGGGACCAGCAGGTTCTGCACGCCCAGGTCCAGGTACTGCTTGATCACTACGGTGTCGTTCACCGGCGGCCGGACCAGGGTGTGCACCGGGTAGCCGTGGATGGCCTGGAGCTGGGCGAGGATGGATTCGAGCCCGTTGGGGGAGTGCTCGGCGTCCACGAGCAGCCAGTCCAAGCCGGATCCGGCGCAGAGTTCGGCGATGAGCGGGCTGCCCGAACACACCCACATCCCGGCCAGCGGCCGGCCTGTACTGGCGAGGGCGGAGCGGAAGGTGTCGTCTACTCGAAGCGGCATGTGACAGTCCCCAGGGGGCCGTAGTCGGCGTGGACGGTGTCGCCCTTGTATACCCAGAGCGGGCGGGTGAAGGAGCCGGCCAGGATGATGTCGCCGGCCTTCATGCTGTCCCCGTGCGCGGCGATCTTGTTGGCCAGCCAGTGCACGCCGTTGGCCGGGTGGTCCAGCACGCCCGCGGCAACCCCGGTTTCCTCCACCGTCTGGTTTTTGTAGAGGATCGCGGAGACCCAGCGGAGGTCGACGGCGTCCGGTTTTACCGGGCGGCCGCCGACAACCATGGCGCCCATGGCGGCGTTGTCGGAGATGGTGTCCACGATGGTCCGGCCCTCCATCTCGATCCGGGAATCGAGGATCTCGAGGGCCGGGACCACGTAGTCGGTGGCGTTCAGGACGTCGAAGATGGTGCAGCCCGGGCCCTTCAATCCGTCTTTCAGCACGAAGGCCAGCTCCACCTCCACCCGCGGATGGGTGTACCTGTCCCATCCCACGGAGCAGCCGGTTTCGAGGACCATGTCATCGAAGATGGCGCCGTAGTCGGGTTCGGTGATGCCGGTGGCGGCCTGCATGGCCTTGGACGTGAGGCCGATCTTGCGCCCCACCAGGGTCCGGCCTGCGTCCTCGTTGCGGCGCCGCCACAGCTGCTGCACCGCGTAGGAGTCCTCCACCGTCATGTCCGGGTAGCGGGCGGTCAGCCGGGGGACAGGGGTGCGGGTCCGGTTGGCCTCGACCAGCTCGTCCGCGATGGCCTCGATCGTCTTCGCGTCCAGCATGGCTTAGACCTGGGCTCCCAGCTTGAAGCCCTCTACCGCGGCGGATGTTTCATCCTTGCGGGTGTAGGAGAAGCCGTCGGCGCCGACGGTGACGGCCATTTCGGAGGCGTCGGTGCGTTCGATGACCGGCTGTGGGTTGCCGTCGAGGTCGAGGACCAGGGAGGCTTCGGTGTACCAGGACGGGACGACGGGGTTGCCCCACCAGTCGCGGCGCTGGTTGTCGTGGACGTCCCAGGTGATGGTGGGGTTGTCCGGGTCGCCGGTGTAGTAGTCCTGTGTGTAGATCTCGATGCGGTGGCCGTCCGGGTCCAGGATGTAGAGGTAGAAGGCGTTGGAGACGCCGTGCCGGCCGGGGCCGCGTTCGATCCGGTCGCTGATGCGCAGGGCGCCCATCTTGTCGCAGATCTGGATGATGTTGTGCTTCTCGTGCGTGGCGAAGGCGACGTGGTGCATGCGGGGTCCGTTGCCGCCGGTCAGGGCGGTGTCGTGCACGGTCTGCTTGCGGTGCATCCAGGCGGCGTAGGTGACGCCGTCGGCGTCCTTGATGTCCTCGGAGACGCGGAAGCCGAGGTCCTCCAGGTAGGCGCGGCCGCGGGGGACGTCCGGGGTGACCTGGTTGAAGTGGTCCAGGCGGACCAGTTCGCCGGCGGAGTAGAGGTCGTAGCGCTGGGTGAGGCGCTCGACGTGCTCGGTCTCGTAGAAGAACTCGTAGGGGAAGCCCAGCGGGTCCTCGGCGCGGACGGAGTCGCCGATGCCCTTGGTGAAGCCTTCCTTGCGGCGCTCGGTGCGGCAGCCCAGTTCCTTGTAGTAGGCCTCGGCGGCGTCCACCTCGGCGGGGGACTTTACCCGGTAGGCGAAGGCTGCCACCGCGGCGATGGGGCCCTGGCGGAGGACCAGGTTGTGGTGGATGAACTCCTCCAGGGAGCGCAGGTAGATGGTGTTCTCGTCCTCTTCGGTGACGTGCAGGCCCAGGACGTCGACGTAGAACCCGCGGGACTTGGCGAGGTCGGTGACCACGATCTCCATGTAGGCGCAGCGGACAATGTCCGGTGCCGGGACGGTGGGGGTGGGGACGAAGTTGGTCATGATGTTCTCTCTTCTTTGAAAGGGTTCTTGTGGGACCCAACTGACTGGCAGTAGATGTCGTTTTGGAGGCTCATAACGACAACAAATGCGAGCTAGTTGGGTTAGGCGCCGAACTTCGGGGTGTGGACGGAGCCCAGGGTGATGTGGACGGCCTGCTGGTCGGTGTAGAAGTCGATGGAGCGGTAGCCGCCCTCGTGGCCCAGTCCGGAGGCCTTGACGCCGCCGAACGGGGTGCGCAGGTCGCGGACGTTGTGGCTGTTCAGCCACACCATGCCGGCCTCGACGTTCTGGGAGAAGTTGTGGGCCCGGGTCAGGTTCTGGGTCCAGATGTAGGCCGCCAGTCCGTACCTGGTGTTGTTCGCCAAAGCCAGCGCCTCGTCGTCGTTCTCAAACGGGGTGATCGCCACGACGGGACCGAAGATCTCCTCCTGGAAGATCCGCGCGTCGGGGGAGACATCGGCGAAGACGGTGGGGGCGATGTAATTGCCCTCCGGCAGGTGCTCCGGGCGTCCGCCGCCGGCCAGCAGCCGGCCCTCGGACTTACCGATCTCCACGTAGGAGGCCACCTTCTCGTAGTGCTCCGGGTGCACCAGGGCACCCACCTGCGTCTTGGGGTCGTGCGGATCACCGACCACAATGTTCCTGGCGCGGGCGGCGTACTTCTCGCAGAACTCGTCGTAGATGGCGCGTTCCACCAGGATGCGGGAGCCGGCCGTGCAGCGTTCACCGTTGAGGGAGAAGACACCGAAGAGCGCGGAGTCGATCGCGGCGTCCAGGTCGGCGTCGGCGAACACGACGCAGGGGGACTTGCCGCCGAGCTCCATGGACAGGCCCTTGAGGTTGGCCGCGGCGTTGCGGAAGATGGTCTGGCCCGTGGTGGTCTCGCCGGTGAAGGAGATCAGCGGGACGTCCGGGTGCTTGACCAGGGCGTCGCCGGCTTCCTCGCCCAGGCCGTTGACCAGGTTGAAGACGCCGTCCGGCAGGCCTGCTTCCTTGAAGATGGTGGCCCAGAGCGAGGCCGACAGCGGGGTGAACTCGGCGGGCTTGAGGACCACGGTGTTGCCGGTGGCCAGGGCCGGGGCCAGCTTCCAGGACTCCAGCATGAACGGGGTATTCCACGGCGTGATCAGCCCTGCGACGCCGATCGGCTTGCGGTTCACGTAGTTGATCTGCGAGCCGGGGACCTTCATGGCGTCGTCGAACTGGGCAACGATCAGGTCCGCGAAGAAGCGGAAGTTCTCCGCCGCACGCAGCGCCTGGCCCTTGGCCTGGGTGATCGGCAGGCCCGTGTCGAACGTCTCCAGCTCGGCGAGGCGCGCCTCCTGGGCCTCGACGGCGTCGGCGATCCGGTTCAGGACCCTGGCGCGTTCACGCGGCTTCATCCTCGGCCACGGGCCACTGGTGAACGCCTCGCGGGCGGCGGCGACGGCGAGGTCGATGTCCTCCTTCTGGCCGGCCGCTGCGGTGGCGTAGTTCCGGTTGGAGACCGGATCCAGGACGTCGAAGGTCGCCCCGCCCACCGAATCAACGAACTCGCCGTTGATGAAGTGCTGGATGTGGGTGGGCAGGTTCTCGGGAACGTAGTGCTTTGCTGCAGTTTCTACAGGAGTCGTCATCGTTGGTTTTCCTTATTGTGTAGAGCAACGCGGGGTCAGTTACAGCCCAATTAGGGGCCGTTATTGGGCGCTAAGTGACCCCGTGTTGGTTTGGGGGAGCGTGTTGGTTTGGGAGAGGTACGCGTCCAGGGTGGCGCTGCGGTGGAGCCGTGCTGCTTTTTCGATGGTGTCGGCGTCGGCGCCGGATTCAATGAGCTGCAGGAGTGCCTCGTGTTCGTCCACGGATTCGTGGGCCCGGCCGGGAACAAAGCGGAACGTTGAGGACCGCAGTGATGCCAGCCGGTTCCAGCCGCGGTGGACAAGATCAAGGATGTGCGGGTTGGGGCAGTGCTCGAACAGGACGCTGTGGAAGTCCTGGTTGAGCCGGGTGAAGCGGACAGGGTCGAAATGCTGCAGGCAGTCGCGCATCTCGGCGTTCACGGCGCGGGCCCGGGCGATGTCCGCCTCGCCGACCAGCGGTGCGGACAAGGCGGTGGCGGCACCCTCCACGATGCTCAGGGTCTGCATCGTGTAGAGGTACTCGGTGGGGTCGATGCCGGCCACGGTGGCGCCGACGTTGCGTTCGAACTTCACCAGGCCTTCGGCCTCGAGCCGGCGGATCGCTTCGCGGACCGGGACCACGCTGAAGCCGAGGTCCTTGGCGATGGCGGCCAGGACCAGCCGGTAGCCAGGCGTGTAGGTGCCTTCCACGATCCGTGCCTTGATGGCCTGGTAGGCCTGCTCGGACTTGCTGCCGGCGGTGCCGTCAGAAATGCTCGCGGGGGCGGTGGCCGTTTCAGTCATTGGCTTTGCCTGCTTCCCATTGCTCGTACTTGGCACGCCAGGCAGCGTTGAGCGGGTAGAGCCCGTCCACGCTGTGGCCCTGTTCCACCATTTCGGCGATGAAGGCTTCTTCGCGTTCCTGGGCGATCGAGTCGTTGGCGACCTCTTCGGCAATGGCCGGCGGGATCACCAGGATGCCGTCCGAGTCGGCCACGATGATGTCGCCCGGCTGCACCGTGGTGCCGCCGCAGGCGATGGTGATGTCCGTGTCCCACGGGATGTGACGGCGGCCCAGCACGGCGGGGTGCGGGTTGGAGTAATAGATGGGCAGCTCCATGGCGGCCACGGCGGAGAAGTCGCGGACTCCGCCGTCGGTGATGATGGCTGCGGCGCCGCGGACCTGTGCGCGCAGGGCCAGGATGTCGCCGATGGTCCCCGTGCCCTTCTCGCCGCGGGCTTCCATGACCAGGATTTCGCCCTCGTTGACGGAGTCGATGGCGCGTTTCTGGGCGTTGAAGCCGCCGCCGTGAGTCTTGAAGAGGTCCTCGCGGTTGGGCACGTAGCGCAGGGTCCGGGCCAGGCCCACTACCTTGCGGTCCGGGCGGGTGGCGGTGAGACCGTCGATGCTGACGTTGTTCAGGCCGCGCTTGCGCAGCTGGGAGGACAGGGTGGCGGTGCAGACGCTCTCCAGCTTGGCCTTCAGTTCCGGGGAGAGGGCGGGCCCGACGCCGGCACTTGCGTCGGCGGGAAGCCCGGCGGCCTCCCGCGAACCGTACGCCTCCTCCCGCTGCAGGTCATCGGCCTTGGGCCGGGCACCAAAGTCAGCGAACGCCGTCGTGCCTTCCTTAACTGTGGTGGTGAGGCGGCCGGTGCTCAGCCCGCCGTCGGCAGTGCTGACTTCAACCTCCAGCACGTCGCCGGGGACGGCGACGGAGGCGCCGGCCGGCGTGCCGGTGAGGATGATGTCCCCCTCCTCGAGGGTGAGCAGCTGGGACAGGTCCGCCACGAGCCGGGCGAACGGAAAGAGCAGGTCCTCGGTCGTGTCGTCCTGGACCAGGTCGCCGTTGTGCCAGGTGCGGACGCGCAGTTTGGCGGGGTCGACGGCGTCTGCCGGAATCAGTGCCGGGCCCACGGGGGTGAAGCCGTCGCCGCCCTTGGTCCGGAGGTTGGAGCCTTTGTCCGCGTAGCGGAGGTCGTACACGCCGAGGTCGTTGCTGGCCGTGACGGCGGCGACGTGGTTCCAGGCGTCCTCGAGCGCGACGCGGCGGGCGGCCTTGCCGATGATGATGGCGATCTCGCCCTCGTAGCCGAGGAGTTCGCAGCCGGCCGGGCGTTCGACGGCGGTGCCGGTCAGGGAGAGCGACGACGACGGCTTGAGGAAGTAGGAGGGCTGCGCCGGGGTCCGGCCGCGCTGGGCCGCCCGGCTGGGGTAGTTGATGTGCACCGCGATCACCTTGCGCGCTGCTGCAATGGTGTCGTCGTTGACCTGCTCCAAAGCGTTCTCCTCATCAGGTACGAAATCGTATACGAAACATACTGGACCGGATCCACAGCGTTCGTCAACCCCTGCTTTTAGGGGAAGTGGGGACTTCTTGTAACCCGGGTCATATGTGACGTACAGTACTGAAGCATAACCCCAGTTTCTATTATCGAACCATCTGTTCTGATATAGAACACATGATTTGGCGAAAGCCAGCCACACAGTGAAGTGAGGAAAGCCCGTGCAGTTCCACCACCACGGTTACGTTTCCGGTGACCCGCGCATCCAGCCAGCCGCCGGCGTCGGCATCAACCGCCCCGAAGAGCTGCCCGACGAGGTTGACGTGCTCATCGTGGGCTCCGGCCCCGCGGGCATGCTCGCAGCAGCCCAGCTCTCGCAGTTCCCGGACATCACCACACGCATCGTGGAGCGCCGCGGCGGACGCCTCGCCATCGGCCAGGCCGACGGCATCCAGGCCCGCAGCGTTGAGACGTTCCAGGCGTTCGGCTTCGCCGAGGAGATCACCGCCGAGGCCTACCGGATCACCGAAATGGCGTTCTGGAAGCCGAGCCCCGAGAACCCGAAGCACATCTACCGTGCCGCCCGCGCGGTCGACGACGAGATGGGCATCAGCGAATTCCCGCACCTGATCGTCAACCAGGCCCGCGTGCTGGACTACTTCGCCCGGGTCATGGCCTTTTCCCCGACCCGGATGACCCCCGACTACGGCTACGAGTTCCGCAGCCTCGACATCACGGAGGCGGGGGAGTACCCCGTCGCCGTCACGCTGGTCCACACCACCGGTGAGCTGGCAGGCCAGGAGCGTCTTGTGCGCGCCAAGTATGTGGTGGGTGCCGACGGCGCCCGCAGCAAGGTCCGCGAGTCGATCGGCTGCACGCTCGCCGGCGACCAGGCCAACCACGCCTGGGGCGTCATGGATGTCCTGGCATCCACCGACTTCCCGGACATCCGCACCAAGTGCGCCATCCAGTCCCACGACGGCGGCAGCATCCTGCTGATTCCGCGCGAGGGCGGCCACCTGTTCCGCATGTACGTCGACCTCGGCGTCGTGCCGGAGAACGACAACGGCGCCATCCGCAAGACCACCATCGAGCAGATCATCGCCCACGCGAACCAGATCCTGCAGCCGTACACCCTCGACGTCCGCAACGTCGCCTGGCACAGCGTGTACGAGGTGGGCCACCGTCTCACCGACAGGTTCGACGATGTCCTGCCCGCCGAACGGGACACCCGCACGCCGCGCGTGTTCATCACCGGCGACGCCTGCCACACGCACAGCGCCAAGGCCGGCCAGGGCATGAACGTGTCCATGCAGGACGGCTTCAACATCGGCTGGAAGCTCGGCCACGTGCTCGAGGGCCGCAGCCCGGAGTCGCTGCTCGCCACCTACTCCGCTGAGCGCCAGGTCGTCGCGAAGAATCTCATCGACTTCGACAAGGAATGGTCCACCCTGATGGCCAAGAAGCCCGAGGAGTTCGACGACCCCTCGGAGCTTGAGGACTTCTACGTGCGCACCGCCGAATTCCCGGCCGGCTTCATGACCGAGTACGCGCCCTCGATGATCGTCGCGGAGGCCAAGCACGCCGGCCTGGCCACTGGTTTCCCGACCGGCAAGCGCTTCAAGTCCGCTCCCCTGCAGCGCGTCTGCGACACCAACCCGCTGCAGCTGGGCCACCAGGCAACGGCCGACGGGCGCTGGCGGATCTACGTGTTCGCCGACGCCGCCGAGGCCGGCGCCGCGTCGCCGACCACCGAGTTCGCCCAGTGGCTGGCGACCTCGCCGGAGTCCCCGCTCGCCGCCACGCCGGAGGGTGCCGACGCCGACGCCTGGTTCGACGTGAAGGTCATCTACCAGCAGGACCACCGGGGCATCGACATCAACGCGGTTCCGGCCGTGTTCAAGCCGGAGGTCGGGCCGTTCAAGCTCACTAACCTCGAGAAGGTCTACGGCACGGACCCGACGGCCGACATCTTCGAACTGCGCGGCCTGGACCGCGGCGGCGTCGTGGTGGTGGTCCGCCCTGACCAGTACGTTGCGAACGTCCTGCCGCTGACCGCGACGGCGGAGCTCGGGGAGTTCTTTGCGGGCATCCTCCCGGCCCGCCGGGCTGAACCGGGGCAGGCCGAAGCGCATCAGCCCGAAACGCTACAGTCCGCCGGTTCGGGGCTGGTCGCCAACCTGGTGTAGGAACCTGCTGCACCTCGGAACAACAGAGTCCGGATCCTTTGCGACAAGGGATCCGGACTCTGTTGTTTGCGGGTGCGCCTCTGGTCCCCGTTCCCGCGGCCGTAGCCTTCTTGACCGCGCGCTGCCACCGCGGGACCCTCTGAATAAAGGTTCGACAGCCGGCCAGTGCGCTGAGGAACAACAACTGATCGCTGCCAGACAAGCCCTGTCCGACCGGGACTGCCAAGCTGGATTCAGCGGTGCGAGGCCAATGCCGGCACCCCTCTCCAACGCTCATGACCGTTAAGAAGGATCCAATGAGTATTTCAAATTCCGAGTCCCGGACTGCAGAAGCAAATCCGCGCAAGGAGCAGTCCACCGCCCTCCGCGCGGGCAGCATCGGCGTCCTGGGCATTCTCTTTTTCGTGCTTTCGGCCCAGGCCCCGCTGACCGGCGTCGTCGGCGCAGCGCCCCTCGCGGCTGCCCTCGGCAATGGCGCCGGGGCACCGGGCGCCTACCTCGTCGTGGGCATCGTCATCGTCATCTTCGCCGTCGGCTTCGTGGCCATGAGCCGGAAGGTGCAGGCCAACGGCGCCTTCTACGCCTACATCACCGCCGCCTTCGGCCGGAAGACAGGCACAGGCGCTGCCTGGCTGGCACTGCTCGCCTACAGCACGGTGCAGGCCGCCATGTACGGACTGTACGGCGCGGCTTTCTCCGGCCTGCTGGGGTCCGCCGGCGTGACCGTTCCCTGGTGGCTTCTGTCCGTTGCCACCATGGCCGGCGTGCAGGTGCTTGGTTCGAAAAACATCGAGCTCGGCGCCCGCGTCCTGGCAGTCCTGGTGGGCCTGGAAGTGGCGATTCTGCTGCTGTTCGGATTCACCGTCCTGCTGAAGGGCGGAGGCCCGGAGGGCCTCGATATGGCAGCCTCCTTCTCCCCTGAAGCGATCGCAAGCGGCGCTCCCGGCGTTGCCATCATGTTCGCCGTTGCCTCCATGTTCGGCTTCGAGTCAACGGCCATCTACTCCGCCGAAGCCAAGGATCCGCACCGGACGGTGGCGCGGGCAACGTACCTCTCCGTGGGCATCATCGCCGTGTTCTTCTCCTTCATCACCTGGATGCTGGTGAGCTTCTACGGGCCCTCGCACGTCATCGACGCCGCCGGGGCCGCCCTGGAGTCGGGGGACGCGACTTCCTTCGTGATCGGCCCGCTCGTCGATCTATTCGGCCCGTGGGCCGGTGTAACCGCCGGAATCCTCCTGGTGACCTCCCTCCTGGCAGGCATCATCGCGTTCCACAACGGCATCAACCGCTACCTCCACTCGCTGGCCCTGCGCGGTTCACTGCCCGCTGTCCTGGCGCGGACCAACAAGCACCGCGCTCCTGCATCAGCGGCCTGGGTCCAGACAACCGTTGCCGTGCTGCTCGTGGCTCCGTTCGCCGTCCTGGGAATGGACCCGGTGCTGACGCTCTTCTCGTGGTTCAGCGGACTCGCGGTGGCGGCGCTGCTGGTGCTCTACATGCTTTGCTCCCTGGCCGTCGTCGCGTTCTTCCGCCGCGAACGGGTGCCAGGACAGCTCTGGCAGACCCTCATCGCGCCGGCACTGGCTTCGCTGCTGCTGGCGTGGGTCCTGTACCTGGTGGTCAGAAACTTCACGTCCCTGATCGGCGGCAGTGCCGAAACGGCCGCCGGGTTGCTGGTTGCCGTCCCGGTGATGTTCGTGGCCGGAGTGGCGGCGGAAATCGCAGTAGAGAAACGGGGCCGCACCGCTGGGCTCCCGTTCGCCGATGAGGCTGCTGTCAGCGGCAATTAACGGCCGGTCGTCCCTAACGGTTCGTGAGGAACGACGACGGCGGGCTGGCTTTCCAGCCCGCCGTCCCGTCGCGCGTCCCTGCGGACGTCGCGCCTGGCGAGGCCCGCTGCCAGCAGGAGCAGCGCCGCCATACACGCCGCGGCTCCGCCGGCCACTGCGGTGTCGCCGGGCCACTGCCCGGTGATCCCGAGAAGGGCAGGCACCGTTGCCGTCACCTGGCTTGCCAGGACCAGGGACCAGCCGATCAACGGCGACAGCCGGCTACGGCCCAGCGCCAGCGAGAAGAAGAACAGCATCCACAAGTAGGACCAGCAGAGCCACAGCACCGCCAGCAGCGGATCCCCGGGGAACCAGGCCGCAGCCAGCACGAGGCCGCACCCGGCCACCATTCCGCAGAACCAGCCAAGGCCCCTGGACCCCAGCCCCAGCAGGAAATCCAGCCCGACATAAACGTAGGTCAGGCCGAACAGGAACATGCCGGACGCCGAAAGCAGCAGCTGCACGCCGCCGTCGGACTCCGGAGGCGCAATACCCGGAGCTGCGACGCCCGGAGCTGTGACGCCCGAATACGTGATGCCCAGATACGTGATGCCGAGGAGCAGCTGCAGGCCGCCGACGGCCAGGCTCATCACGGCGGCATCCCGGCGGGGGAGGGCTCCCAGGGTGGCTAGCCCGTTGATCAGCAGCGCGGCGCCCGAGAGGAGGAGGCAGACATGTGCCATCAGCCGGCCTTCCCAATCAAAGACACCGGAAATTCGTCTCTCATAATGCGGAATTTTGTTGTCACAATACGGAGAATAGGGCATCAGCGCTGAGCTGGCTATCGGCCTGCGGTCTTAATCGGTTAGCTTGAAAGCTCAACCAAAGGACGGCGGACTGCGCCGCCGTCCGCCGAAGATAGGACGTTTCATGGATGCACGGCTGGAGGCTGTCAGGGACGCGGTGCTGGCGCGGAATCCAGGCGAGGCCGAGTTCCACCAGGCGGTGGTAGAGGTATTCGAAAGCCTCGGCCCTGTCCATGACCGGCACCCGGAGTTCCTTCAGGCCGCCATCCTGGAGCGGCTCTGCGAGCCCGAGCGCCAGATCATCTTCCGGGTGCCGTGGACGGACGACTCTGGTCGGGTGCAGATCAACCGCGGCTTCCGCGTGGAGTTCAACTCGGCGCTCGGCCCGTACAAGGGCGGCCTCCGGTTCCATCCCTCCGTTTACCTGGGGATCGTGAAATTCCTCGGGTTCGAGCAGATCTTCAAGAATGCGCTCACCGGGATGCCGATCGGCGGCGGCAAGGGCGGTTCCGACTTCGATCCCCGGGGCCGCAGCGATGCCGAAGTCATGCGGTTCTGCCAGTCGTTCATGACCGAGCTCTACCGGCACATCGGCGAGTACACCGACGTGCCGGCCGGCGACATCGGCGTGGGCGGACGCGAAATCGGGTACCTCTTCGGCCAGTACAAGCGCATCACCAACCGCTACGAATCGGGCGTTCTGACCGGCAAGGGCATCTCGTGGGGAGGTTCGCTGGTCCGTCCCGAGGCCACCGGCTTCGGCACCGTGATCTTCACCGAAGAGATGCTCAAGACGCGGGGCTCATCCTTCGACGGGCAGCGCGTGGTGGTTTCCGGCTCCGGCAACGTGGCCATCAATGCCATCGCGAAGGCCCAGGCCCTCGGCGCCAATGTCGTGGCGTGCTCCGACTCCTCCGGATACATCGTGGACGAGGCTGGGATCGACGTCGGGCTGCTCCGGCAGGTCAAGGAGGTGGAGCGCGGCCGGCTCAAGGACTACGTTCTCCGCCGTTCCGGCGTCTCCTACGTGGAGGCCGGCTCCGTCTGGGACGTCGACGCCACTGTCGCCCTGCCGTGCGCCACGCAGAACGAGCTCGACGGCCATGCTGCCGCGCGGCTCGTGCGGAACGGCCTGGCCGCCGTCGGTGAAGGCGCCAACATGCCCTCCACCCGGGACGCCGTGGCGGTGTTCCAGGAGGCGGGGGTGCTGTTCGGGCCAGGCAAGGCCGCCAACGCGGGCGGTGTGGCCACCTCGGCGCTCGAGATGCAGCAGAACGCGAGCCGCGACTCCTGGTCCTTCGAGCACACGGAACAGCGCCTCACGGACATCATGGTGGGAATCCACCAGCGCTGCGCCGCCACCGCGGATGAGTACGGCGACCCCGGCAACTACGTGCTGGGCGCCAATATCGGCGGCTTCGTTAAGGTGGCGGACGCGATGCTGGCGCAGGGCCTGATTTAGTCGCCGGCTGATCTGGCTGCTTGGGCGCTGGCTTCCTTAGGCGCCCCGGCGCCAGTCGCTGGGTGATTCGCCGAAGGCGTCCCGGAACGTGCGGCTGAAGTGCGCCGCGTCCAGGAATCCCCACCGCGCCGCCACGGCACCCACGGAGGAGCCGGAGTGCAGCGGATCCCTGAGGTCCCGGCGGACCCGTTCCAGCCGGCGGCTCCGGATCCAGCTGGCAACCGTGCTGCCTGACTCGTGGAAGACGTTGTGCAGGTGGCGGGTCGAGATGAAATGGGCGGCGGCAATGGTGGCCGGCGACAGTTGCGGGTCAGCGAGGTTCGCATCGATGTATTCGCGGACCGACGTGGCCAGCAGCGCCTGGGGCTTCATGCTGTCCGCCGCCAGATCCAGTTCCGAGTGGAGCATGGTGGCGACGAGATCGAGGGTGTTGGCAGCGAGCCGGGAACCGCTCGGCCCGCTGAGCGCGTCCAGGTTGCCGGCGAGCTGCGTGATGAACGGTCCCACGATGCCCGCGAGGCCGGATTCCCCGGCCATGCGGACGGCCGACAGCTGTCCCACATAGTCCGGCGGCAGCGACAGGGAATCGTGCGGGAACATGACCACCATCATGCGCGCCGCATCCTCGAAAGCCAGCGTGTACGGGCGGTTGGTGTCGTAGATGGCCAGGTCGCCGGGGCGGAGCACGGCCTCGCGGTTGTCCTGGATCAGGAGCCCGGTGCCCTCGAGCTGGAGGTTTAGCTTGAAATAGCGCTGCGCGGACTGTGCCAGGAGCGCCGGTGTGCGGTGGACGCTGTGGCCCGAAGCCGAAACTTCCACGATGCAGGTACGGTCCAGCACCCTCGAGCGCATGCGGCCGCGGAACTGCTCGGGCCGGTCCGTTTCGGCGGCCAGCGGCACGAAGGACTGCGCGACGAGGTGCCTCCAGTGGTCAAAGGAGGCGGCCACGCTGGAGGTGAGGTTCTGGTTTGCGGGGCGGGCTGTGGTTGCTGGCATGAACATTCCTGACGCCGGTTGGCTGTCTGTTTGCGGATCCCCAACGCTGTGTCGTAGAACACAGTCATTTCAGGTTAGCGGCGAAATCCTGCCCTGTCATCTTTTTTCAACATCCGTCGAAAAAAGATCCCGCAAACACAAGCCGGCGGGCTCTTACTTGTTCTTGCCCCGGGCCGCTACCACCCAGCGGTCCACGAGTTCGCCGCCGCGGACCACTGCGACGTCGTCCACCAGGTTCACTGCGAGGCACACGTGGTTGGGGATGACGCGCAGCCTCTGCCCGATGGCCGGTACAGTGTCGGGCTCCGGCCACTCGACTGTGGCGTGGTGTTCCGACAGTGCGGTGATCCGGGCGTCGGGATGGTCCATCACCCGCCCGAAGCCGCTTGCCCACGCGGGCCGGTCGCTGCCGAGAACCTTGCTGCCGGCGTCGATGATGAAACGTGCCGGTCCGTCCGCTGGGGCTGCGTGGTGGCTGACCACGGTGGCCGCCACCGTCAGCGCGATGTCCTCGGCGGCGCACCGCTCCAGCTCCAGCTGCTGGGCGTCACCGAAGACGTAGACCCCCGGGCGTACCTCGGTGGCAGCCGAGTTCCCGGTCAGCATCGCCGTCGGGGTGGAGCCGCCGCTGCGGCAGGTGGCGTGGAACCCCGCCGCCGTCAGAACCTCGGATGCCCGGTTCAGGGCCTGCTGCTCCTGCATGGCCGCCTCGACCGGCATGCCCGGTGCGTAGCTGTGGCCCGGGAAGGTGAAGACTCCCGAAACTTTCAGGCCGGTGCGCGCCGCTGCTTCGGCGACCGGGGCGACGGATTCCGGGTGGACGCCGCTGCGGTGGTGGCCGCTGTCCACTTCCACGAGGACGCTGATGCTCGGCGCGGCGCTTCCCATGGCGGATCCCAGCGCCGTTGCACCGTCCTCGGAGTCCACGCCGACGGCGATCTGCGCAGTTTGCGACAGGCGCTGGAGTCGCCCGGCCTTCTGCGGCGACATCCAGAGCGGGTAGGCGATGAAGAGGTTGTCGACGCCGGAAGCCGCGAACACTTCAGCCTCGCCGATGGTTGCCACTGTCAGCCCGGAGGCTCCGGCTGCCATCTGCCGGGCGGCGATTTCGGGAATCTTGTGGGTTTTCGCGTGCGGGCGCAGGCCCAGGCCCCGTGCCCGGACGGCGGACGCCATGCGCTCGATATTCCGGTCGAGGATGTCGACGTCGATCATGATGTCCGGAGTATCGATTTCCTGCGGGATGGTCACTGCCGCTGTCTCCTGGTGGTCGCTCATTGCCGGCCCGTCAGCAGGGAAAGGTATGCCTCAAGCTGCCCGTCGAGGCCGAGCTCCGTCTGGCCCTCCGGGAGCAGCGCGGCCGCGATCTGGGCGCCCAGCAGCATGTTGAGCAGCTGGCCGGCGAGGCTGTCGTCGTCGACGGCGGTAGTTACGTCCCCGCTGTCCCTGGCCTCCGCGAGGTGGCGCCGGATCGTATCCAGCCACTGCTGCATCGATTCCCGGTGGATCTGCGCCTTGCCGGGATCGTTGATGGCCTTCTGCCAGAAGGGGATGACGATCCGCGCTTCATTGATCCGTTCCTCATCCAGCGGGAGCACTTCGACGCAGAAGGCCCGCAGGGCCGCCAGCCCCGAAAGCCCCGAGGTGACTTCGGCTATGCGCTCGTTGGTCCGGTTGAAGACGTGGCCGAACGCGAAGGTCAGCAGCGTGTCCTTGGTGGGGAAATACGGCTTCAGGGCGCCGTTCGCGAAGCCCGCCTCGGTGGCGATCTCCCGCATCGTCGCGCTTTCGATGCCCAGCCTGGCGATGATCCGCCAGGTCGCATCGACGAGCTCCAGGCGGCGCTCGTCGTGGTCAACAATCTTTGGCACGCGGCCGCTCCCCAGTAACTATTTTCGCCCAGACTCTTGTGAGCCATCTTACGTTCGCTTATTCTCTACAACTATAGAATATAAAAATCCGACCCGCCAGGGTCCCGGACAAAGGCCGTCATGACGCTCTCCATCACAGAAACAGCCAGCCCGTTCCGCCTCGCATCCGCGGCGGACATCGGCGAGGTCCAGGGCATTCTCCGCTCTGCGGGCCTCCTTGGCCCGGAAAAGCGCATCGCCTACCTGGGCCTGCTGGATCCTGCCCGTGGAAGCGCTGAGGTGGACCGGCGATTCCGGATCTTCATCCACGACGTTTCCGGCGCCCGGCCCCAGGACGTCACTGTCTCCGTCACCAGCGGCACGGTGATCTCCGCCGTCGAACTCGATACCGCGGCCACCGGCGAACTGCCGGTCCTGGAAGAGGAGTTCGAGGTGGTGGAGCAGTTGCTGGCCACCGACGAGCGGTGGCTGAAGGCCCTGGCGGCCCGGAACCTGGATGTCAGCAAGGTGCGCGTTGCGCCGCTGTCCGCTGGTGTCTTCGAGTATGCGGAGGAGAAGGGCCGCCGGATCCTGCGCGGGCTCGCCTTCGTGCAGGACTTTCCGGAGGACAGCGCCTGGGCCCACCCGGTGGACGGGCTGGTGGCCTACGTGGACGTGGTCAGCAAGGAAGTCACCCAGGTGATCGACACCGGCGTCTTCCCCATCCCGGCCGAGCACGGCAACTACACCGATCCGGAACTAACCGGACCGCTGCGGACCACGCAGAAGCCGATCAGCATCACCCAGCCCGAGGGCCCCAGCTTCACGGTGACCGGCGGCAACCACGTCGAGTGGGAGAAGTGGAGCCTGGATCTTGGCTTCGATGTCCGCGAGGGCGTGGTGCTGCACAACATCGGTTTCCGGGACGGGGACCGGCTCCGGCCCATCATCAACCGCGCGTCGATCGCCGAGATGGTGGTCCCGTACGGCGATCCGTCCCCGATCCGGTCCTGGCAGAACTACTTCGACACGGGGGAGTACCTCGTGGGCCAGTACGCCAACTCCCTGGAACTGGGCTGCGACTGCCTCGGCGACATCACCTACCTCAGCCCCGTCATCAGTGACGCCTTTGGCAATCCGCGCGAGATCCGCAACGGCATCTGCATGCACGAGGAGGACTGGGGCATCCTGGCCAAGCACAGCGACCTCTGGACCGGCGTCAACTACACCCGCCGGAACCGGCGTCTGGTGATCTCCTTCTTCACCACCATCGGCAACTACGACTACGGCTTCTACTGGTACCTCTACCTGGACGGCACCATCGAATTCGAAGCCAAAGCCACCGGCGTCGTCTTCACCTCGGCGTACCCGGAAGGCGGCTCGGACAACATCTCCCAGCTCGCGCCGGGGCTCGGAGCGCCGTTCCACCAGCACATTTTCAGCGCCCGCCTGGACATGGCGGTCGACGGCTTCACCAACAGGGTGGAGGAGGAGGACGTGGTGCGGCAGGCGATGGGCCCGGGCAACGAGCGCGGCAACGCGTTCTCCCGCAAGCGGACCGTGCTGGCCCGCGAGTCCGAAGCCGTGCGGGAGGCGGATGCCCGCGCAGGTCGGACCTGGATCATCTCCAACCCCGAATCCCGCAACCGCCTGGGCGAGCCGGTGGGCTACAAGCTGCACGCGCACAACCAGCCCACCCTGGTGGCCGACGCCGGGTCCTCCATTGCCCGGCGGGCAGCGTTTGCCACCAAGGATCTGTGGGTGACGCGCTACGCCGAGGCCGAGCGCTACCCGACCGGCGACTTCGTCAACCAGCACTCCGGCGGGGCGGCCCTGCCCGCCTACATCGCCCAGGACCGCGACATCGACGGCCAGGACATCGTCGTGTGGCACACCTTCGGCCTGACCCACTTCCCGCGCGTGGAGGACTGGCCCATCATGCCGGTGGACACCGTGGGCTTCAAGCTCCGCCCCGAAGGCTTCTTCGACCGCAGCCCGGTCCTGGACGTGCCCGCCAACCCGAATGTGCAGGCCGGGGGCCACTGCCACACTGACCCCGGGGAGTCGCCCGATTCCCACTGCCACGGCTAGGTTCACGCCGTGACCGCACTGCCGGGATGGGGCCGCACGGCCGGCCCCGCCCGCGGCGGCAGCAACCGCTCCTTCGCCACCGGCCACCGGGTCCTGCACTCCCGCGCCGTCTCGCTGGTGACCGCCGCGTCCTGCGGGGTGCACCTCTGGCTGGCCGCCGGGAACCACCACGGACCGTGGCTGGGCGCCGTGATGCTCGCGATGGTCGGTGTCTGCCTGCCGTGCGCCGTGCACCTGTGGCGCGACGGCCGGGAGAAGGCCCTGCGCCAGGTGATGGCTTGTGCCCTGGCCATGACCGCCCTGCACGCCGTCCTGCTGCTGGGTGGTCATGCCTCCTCCGGTGGCGGGGCGTCCGGCCACTCCCATGCCGGAGCGGCGGTGGGCGCCGCTGTGTCGGATTTCGTGGGATCGGGTGCTTCGGGTTCTGGCGCAGGGGGCCTGCTGGCCGTCGTCGTCCTGGAAATTACGACGGCGTTCCTCGCCGCGACGCTGCTGGCCCGCCTTCGCTCCGTCCCCCGGAGTTCGGCCCGGTTCCATGCTGGAATGGACCCTAACGGAAGGCCTGTTTGCGGATGATGGAGTGCGGATGATCCTGCTCGATTCACTGGAGCGCCGGATTGTGGCTGCCCTGCAGCTGGATCCCCGCTGCCCGTGGCGCAAGATGGCCGCGGTCCTGGGCGAGCCGGAACGCACTGTGGCCCGCCGCGGGGCGCAGCTCCTGGAATCCGGCGCCGTTGCCGTCGCCGCCGTGCGGCCGCATCCGGCGTCGATGCTGGTGGAAATGCGCTGCACGCCGGGCACAGTCCGCGCTGCCGCGCAATCGCTGGCGCAGCGCCCCGACACCACGTTCGTCTACACGGTCACCGGCAACGGCGACTGCGTGGCCGAGATCCTCACGGATCCGGACCGAATGGG
This sequence comes from Arthrobacter sp. NPDC058097, assembly GCF_042884885.1. Lineage (NCBI taxonomy): Bacteria > Bacillati > Actinomycetota > Actinomycetes > Micrococcales > Micrococcaceae > Arthrobacter > Arthrobacter sp. NPDC058097. Next base: position 422,738 of record NZ_JBHVSZ010000001.1, on the reverse strand, counting down.
GGACATCCTCTCAGACGAACTGCCCTCCACCATCGGGCTGCGGCACTCCGTGAGCTATCCGGTGCTGCGGTACTTCCGGACCATCCAGGGTTGGCGGCCGGAGATGCTCACCGCGGAGCAGGCAGATGCCCTGCGCTCGCCGGTCGCTGCCGATACCGGCGTGCATGCGGTGCGGCAGCCCCTGAACCGCCAGGACACAGAGCTCGTGGAGGCACTCTGCGCGGATGGGCGCATCAGCTTCGAAGCTCTGGCCCGGCGCGTCGGGGTCTCGGAGGCAACTGCCCGCCGGCGCTGCGAATGGCTGCTCGCCACTAACCAGGTCCAGCCCCGCGTTGTGGTGGAACCCGCCGCCCTGGGGCTCGCCGTCGAGGCCCTGCTGTGGATCAGGGCGGCGCCGCACCACGTGGAGCAGCTGGGCCGGAGCCTGGCCGAGCTGCCCAGCGTTCGCTACGCGGCGGCGCTTGCCGGTGACTACCAGATCGTGGCCGACGTGACCGTGCCCGACCAGCCGTCCCTGTACCGCCTGATAACAGCTTCCGACTGGGCGGCGCAGGCCTCGGGTGTTGACGTATCCATACTGCTGGACGCCCGCAAGCGCGGCGGGCGCGTCATGCGCCCGCCGCGGACACCGGCCTGAGTCCGCCCAGGTCCGGCGTCACCGCGGCGTACCGGGTCTGCTGCTCGAACGCCTTTGCCCAGCGGAGCAGTTGCACGTCGGTGTAGTGGTTGGAGGCGAGCTGCAGCCCGATGGGCAGCCCGGCGCCGCTGAACCCGGCCGGCATGCTCAGCACCGGCAGGCCGGTGGCCGAGAGCAGGCACGCCGACCGCATCCAGTCCAGATAGGTTTCGGATGGAACGCCGGCCACCTCCTGCGGGTAGCGCAGGGACGCATCGAACGGCAGCACCTGGGCACACGGGCTGGCAAAGATGTCGTAGCGCCCGAAGAATTCCTGGACGCTGTATTCAAGCCGGGTGCGGGCGGCGTTGGTGGCAATGATCTCCTCGGCGGTGAGGGCCAGGCCCTTGCCGACGTTCCACCGCACCTCGGGCTTGATGAGTTCGCCTGATTCGGCGACCAGCCTGCCCAGGCTGGCCGCGAAATCCAGTGCCCGCGTGTTGCCGAAGACAAGGTCTGCCTCGTTGAAGTCCGGGCACGCCTCCTCCACCACTGCTCCCAGTTCCTCAAACACGGCGAGCTGGCGTTCAAGGTGGTCCGCGATCTCGGGTTCCACCGGAACACCGATGCCAAAATCCCGTGACCAGCCAATCCGCACCCCGCGCATGTCGGTCTCAAGCCCCGACCTGAAATCCGCCGGATCCACCACCTGCGGGTGGGGCACCCGCAGATCCTGCCCGGCGGTGACCGACATGAACAGGGCGATGTCCTCCACGGTCCGCGCCATGGGGCCGGTCCGCCCCAGCCAGGACCAGGCGTTGATATCGGACGGCATTGGAATGACGGCCTGGGACGGGCGGAAGCCGACGATGTTGCAGAAGGACGCGGGGATCCGCAGCGAGCCGCCCATGTCGCTGCCGTCACCCATTGGCTGCACACGGGCACCCACGACGGCGGCCACCCCGCCGCTGCTTCCGCCCGCGCTCAGGGCCGGCGCGTACGGGTTGGTGGTGGTGCCGAAGAGGTCGTTGAAGGTGTGGGAGCCTGCCCCGAACTCGGGAACGTTTGTCTTTCCCGTGCTGACCACGCCGGCGGCCTTGAGCCGGGCAATGATGAGGTCGTCCGTGGCCGGCACGAAGTCCTTCAGCACCACCGAGCCCTGGGTGGTGCGCATTCCGGCGGTGTTATTGGTGTCCTTGTGGGTCAGGGGCAGCCCGTGCAGCGGCGGCAGCTCGGCGCCGGATGCTGTGAGCTCGTCGGCGCGGGCTGCCAGCTTCGCGGCGCCCTCGGCGTCGAGGGTCACCACCGCGTTGACCCGGGGGTTCACCTCGGCAATGCGTTCGAGGTGGCAGTCGAGGGCCTCCCGCGCCGAGATTGCCCTGTTCCTGATGGCGGCGGTGAGCTCGACGGCGGAAAGCTCGCTGATGGCGTCAGACATGGTGCTCCTTTGGGCGGCGGTTGAAGAGTGCGCGGTGGTACTTCCCTGAAGTGTGGAGGACCGCGAGCGCGAGTGGAAGGCATCCGTCCTCGAAACCGCGGCATGACTGATCCGGCCAGAATTTTGGCCGATTCCGCCATCCCTTGCCCTCCAGGGCCGGCGACCCGGACAGTATTCCTAACCTGCTGGCCGATTCGGTCGGAGGTCCAGATTCCGCAACGCAGCGGTCCGGCCCGCGGCATCAGCATCGCCGGCCCACTGCGGCCCTAAACAGGAGGCTCCCATGCACGCACCCCTGGCCCCCACCGGCTCAACGGACATCCTTGCAATCGCCAATGCCCCCGTTCTCTGGCTCTGCGTGGCAGGCGTCTTCGGCGTCATCGTGGTCCAGTCCCTGATCTTCCTCCGGGCAGTGCGGCGGGCAGCGCCCTCGGTGCAGATGACACCGGGGGACATCAAGACGTCCTTCCGATCCGGTGCTGTTTCTGCGATCGGCCCGTCGCTCGCCATTGCACTCGTGGCCGTCGCGCTGCTGGCGCTCTTCGGCGCACCGGCCGTGCTGTCCCGGATCGGACTGATCGGCTCCGCCGCCTACGACGTCTCGGCGGCCGGCATCGCGGCAGGCACCATGGAAGCCAGGCTCGGCGACGGGAGCTACACCCAAAGCGTGTTTGCAGTGGCGTTCTTTGCCATGAGCATCGGCGGAGCGATGTGGATGATCGCCACGCTGATCCTGACCCCGCTGCTTCGCCGCGGCGACACCAAGGTACGCGCGATCAACCCGGCGGCCATGGCCATCGTCCCCGCGGCGGCCCTCATCGGTGCCTTCGCGTGCCTGGGCTTCACGGAACTGCCAAAGTCCGGCACCCACGTGGTCACCTTTGCCGTTTCCGCCGCGGTTATGGCCCTGTCCCTGCTGCTGGCCAAGGCGCTCGGCAAGAGCTGGCTGCGGGAGTGGGGCCTGGGCATCTCGATCGTCGCCGCCCTTGGCGCGGCATTTCTCACGTCCGCCGGCTGACCCCATATCCGGCGGACCCCACACCGGCGGACACCATGTCCGGCACAACCCGGACCGCCCCACCCGGACCAGCCCCCAGTTAGCCCCTAGTTAAGGACAGGAACCATGACAGCCACGAGCACCGCACCCGCCGCCACGGACCAAGCCATGGCCGAGTTTGACCGCACCACCTCGCGCTGGGGACGCCCCACCATGATGGCAGGCCTGCTGGTCTCCGTTGCCGGCCCCCTGTATCTCGTCTTTGCCGGCGGACTGGACATCGCGCCCGCGCAGCTCTGGATTGCGTTCGCGGCGGTCGCTGCCACGTTCGGGGTCATCTGGATCGTGGAGCCGCTGACGTATTACCCCATCCTCGGACCGGCCGCGATGTACCAGGCCTTCATGATCGGCAACATCTCCAACAAGCTCCTGCCAGCCGCCTTGATCGCGCAGACCAATATCGGCGCCAAGCCCGGAACCCGCCGCGGCCAGCTGGCCTCCGTCGTGGCCATCTGCGGGGCGGCCGCCGTCCACCTGGCCTCACTCGCCATTTTCGTGGGGCTGCTGGGGAGCTGGCTCATCAGCGTTATCCCGCCGGCCGTCATGAACGTGACCCGGCTCTACGTGCTGCCCGCGGTCCTCGGCGCCGTGCTGGTCCAGGCCATCGTCTCCATGAAGCAGCCCCGGACCACGGTCATCGCCCTGGCCGTGGCCGCCGCCGTCTTCCTTGTCCTCCCGGCGGTTCCCGGACTGGCCATGGTGTCCACCGCCATCGCCGTCCTCGGGACGGTGCTGCTGGCGTGGTTCCTCCGGGACCGGCAGGCCGACCAGGACACCCGGCCGGCGCAGCCGGTCCACCTCGAGTAGCCGGTCCAGCCCAACCAACCCAAGCGCCCCAGTCATATGGGTGCGTTCCGCAGGGTTTCCCGGCGGAACGCACCCATTTTGCGGTGCCAAAGCGTGCCAGCGGGGTTCACGGCGCCAGCCGGCGGAACTCCGAGCCGAAATGCACCAGCGGGTCCGGCGTCTCGGACGCTTCCGCGCCGCTGCCCATGGCCACGACCTCGCCCACAACCAGCAGGTGCGTGGCGGCGGAATGGACGGACACGGTGCGAAGCTCGAACCAGGCGAGGCAACCGTCGATGATCGCAGCTCCGGTGGCCGGCCCGCGGCGGAACGGGACCTGCGCCAGCAGCCCGTGCAGCGGTGTCCCCGGACTGGCCAGCCACGTCGCCGTGCCCTGGTGCCTGCCGGACAGCACGCTCAGTGCCCAGGTGCCCGACTCCTCCACGGCCTCGCCAATGCGGGACTCCGCGTACAGGCTGACCAGCATGGTGGGCGGGTCATAGGAAACCGAGAGGAAGCCGCTCACGGTGGCGGCGTAGTCACGGTTCCGCAGCCGGGTGGAAACCGCGGCGACGCCGGCGGCGATGTCCGCACTCAGCCTGCGATACACGTCCACGTCGGCGTCCGACGGCCCGTCGCCCAACAGATGTGCCTCCAGCGGACCTGACGTTTCCATAAGCCCATCGTGCCATGTGGGGCAGCAGTAAACGCTGTTAAGAGTGTGACGAAACCACTACGGCTGTGGCGCATCTAACGCAATGGCAACCCAGCATCTGTAAGCCAATGGCCCGCCGTCGTTAACCCTCCGTTCACCTCGGACCCCAAAACTTGTTACCTGCGGCCCATAACTTCAGTAAAGGTACAAAAAGTACGCAGCTCACGTTCGGACGTCTCCGGTCCGCACCGCATCAGAAACCCTGGAAGGGGTACACCCAGTGAAGGCACTCCGCTTCGGCCGCCACGCGGCAATCGCTGTTATCGCCGCTGGCGCACTCGCGCTCACCGCCTGTGGTTCAGACAACGCCACGAACACCGCCCCGTCTGGCAGCGCCTCCGCCGCCGGCACCAAGGTCACCGGCACCCTGACCGGCATCGGCTCCTCCGCGCAGGGCGCGGCCATGGACGTCTGGAAGACCAACTTCGCCTCCGCTAACCAGGGCGCCACCGTGCAGTACTCCCCGGACGGCTCCGGCGCCGGACGCAAGGCCATCCTCGACGGTTCGGCACAGTTCGCCGGCTCCGACGCCTACCTGAAGGACGAGGAACTGGCTTCCGCCAAGAAGGTGTGCGGTCCCGAGGGTGCCATCGAGATCCCCGTGTACATCTCGCCGATCGCCATCGCGTTCAACCTGCCGGACATCACCGAGCTGAAGCTGGACGCCCCGACCGCTGCCAAGATCTTCCGCGGCGAGATCGCCAAGTGGAACGACCCCGCCATTGCAGCCCTGAACCCGGACGCCAAGCTTCCGGACCTCGCCGTCACCCCGGTGAGCCGCTCTGACGACTCCGGCACCACGAAGAACTTCACCGAGTACCTCTCCGCTGCGGCCCCCGACGTCTGGAAGGACAAGGCCGACGGCATCTGGCCTGCATCCCTCAAGGGCGAGAACGCCAAGGGCACGTCCGGCGTCGTCAAGACCGTCACCGACACCCCCGGTGCCGTGACCTACGCCGATGACTCCGCCGTTGGCGGCAAGCTCGGCATCGCCCAGATCAAGGTCGGTTCCGAGTTCGTCAAGATCTCCCCGGAAGCTGCCTCCAAGGCAGTCGACGCCGGCAAGCCTGTTGAAGGACGCGCCGACACCGACGGTGCCATCAAGCTCGACCGCACCACCACCGAAGCCGGCGCCTACCCGGTGGTCCTGGTTTCCTACCACATCGTCTGCTCCAGCTACGACAAGCAGGAAACCGTCGACCTGGTCAAGGCTTTCGAGACCTACGTAGTCTCCGAAGAGGGCCAGAAGGCAGCTGCCGAGTCCGCCAAGTCGGCCCCGATCTCCGCCACCCTGGCCGAGAAGGCCGTCAAGGCCATCGAATCCATCAAGGTCAAGTCGTAACCCTTGACCTGAACGCCGAAGTTCCCCGCCCAGCCGCCAGGCAGGGCGGGGAACTTAGCCGTGTAACGCGCGGTTTCAGCACGATCCGTATCTCTGCACCACCAACATCGAAGGGCCGGGTATGACCACCACCTCCCTGACCAGTTCCCGAGGCGCAGGCCGCGCCGGGGACAAAGTCTTCTCCGGAGCGGCCCTCGCAGCAGGCTGCCTGATCCTTGCCGTACTGTTCGGCGTGGCGCTGTTCCTCGTGATCCAGGCAATCCCCGCCTTCACCGCCCCTGCCGCGGACATCCAGGGCGGGGAGGGCTTCTTCGCCTACATCTGGCCAATCGTCGTCGGTACGCTCATTGCGGCCATCATCGCCCTGGCCATCGCCACGCCGGTGTCCATCGGCGTCGCCCTCTTTATCTCGCACTTCGCCCCGCGCGGCCTCGCGTCCGGCCTCGGCTACGTGATCGACCTGCTCGCCGCGATCCCCTCCGTCATCTACGGCGCCTGGGGCGCGGCCTTCCTGGCCCCCCAGATTTCGCCCGCCTATGGCTGGCTCGCCGCTAACATGGGCTGGCTGCCCATCTTCCACGGTCCGGCCTCCGCCACGGGCAAGACCATCCTGACCGCCGGCATCGTGCTGTCCGTCATGGTGATCCCCATCATCACGTCGCTGTCCCGCGAGATCTTCCTCCAGACCCCCAAGCTGCACGAGGAAGCGGCCCTTGCATTGGGAGCCACGCGCTGGGAAATGATCAAGATGTCGGTGCTGCCCTTCGCCCGCCCGGGCATCATCAGCGCCGTCATGCTGGGCCTCGGCCGCGCCCTGGGTGAAACGATGGCTGTGGCGCTGGTGCTGTCCTCCGGCGCGCTGACCGCCAGCCTGATCCAGTCCGGCAACCAGACCATCGCCGCCGAGATCGCCCTGAACTTCCCGGAGGCCAGCGGCCTCAAGGTGAGCACGCTGATCGCCGCGGGCCTGGTCCTGTTCGTGATCACCCTTGCCGTCAACATGATCGCCCGGTGGATCATCAGCCGGCACAAAGAATTCTCGGGAGCCAACTAAATGACCTCCACCCTGACCCCGGTCCGCAAGCGGTCCGCCCTGACCAAGGGCCAGCTGCCCAAGTTCGCTCCCTACGTGGTCCTGGGCGTCGCGTTGGTCCTCGGGGCGGCCATCCTCGCCCTGATCGGATTCAATGCCTTCGGCTGGGGAGTTGTGTCCGCCATCCTGTTCGCCGCAGGACTCGTCGGCTGGAGCGCCGCCGTTGAGGGTGCGCGCAAGGCCAAGGACAAGCTGGCCACCTGCCTCGTAGTGGGCGCCTTCCTGGTCGCCCTGCTGCCCCTGATCTCCGTCATCTGGACCGTCATGGTCAACGGCATCCCGGGCGTGCTCAACCCCGGCTTCCTGGGGACCTCGATGAACGGCGTCACCGGTGTCTACGACAACCGGGCCGCAGAAGGCACCGGGCCCGTGATCGGCGGCATCTACCACGCTCTCCTCGGGACCGTGCAGATCACCCTGCTGGCCACCGTCATCTCTGTGCCGGTGGGCCTGCTGACGGCGATCTACCTCGTTGAATACGGCAACGACCGCCCGCTGGCCCGTGCCATCACGTTCTTCGTGGACGTCATGACCGGCATCCCGTCCATCGTGGCCGGCCTTTTCGCTGCCGCGTTCTTCTTCGCGGTGGTGGGGCCCGGCACCAAGACCGGCGCCGTCGCCGCCGTCGCGCTGTCCGTGCTGATGATCCCGGTGGTGGTCCGCTCCAGCGAGGAAATGCTGAAGATCGTGCCCAACGAGCTCCGCGAGGCCTCCTACGCGCTGGGCGTCCGCAAGTGGCGGACCATCCTCAAGGTGGTTATTCCGACGGCGATCTCCGGCATTGCGTCCGGCGTCACCTTGGCAATCGCCCGGGTCATCGGCGAGACCGCTCCCATCCTGGTGACCGCAGGGTTTGCCACCAGCATCAACAACAACGTGTTCGGCGGCTGGATGGCATCGCTGCCCACGTTCATCTACACGCAGATCCTGAACCCCACCTCGCCGTCCAACCCTGATCCGTCGTCGCAGCGGGCATGGGGTGCGGCCCTGGTCCTCATCATCCTGGTGATGCTGCTCAACCTCGGCGCCCGCCTGATTGCCCGGGTATTCGCCCCGAAGACGGGCCGCTAGGCCGGACCGCCCTTACCGGTCCGCGCGGCCGGCTCTAGACTTCATTTCATACCAGCAAGTTAAGGAACATCATGTCCAAGCGCATCGACGTCAAAGACCTGAACGTGTACTACGGCAATTTCCTGGCCGTGGAAGACGTCAGCATCAACATCGAGGCCAAGTCCGTCACGGCGTTCATTGGACCGTCGGGCTGCGGCAAGTCCACCTTCCTCCGCACGCTGAACCGCATGCACGAGGTGCTGCCGGGTGCCCGCGTCGAGGGCGAGGTGCTGCTCGACGGCGACAACCTGTACGGTCCCGGCGTGGACCCGGTGACGGTGCGCTCCCAGATCGGCATGGTGTTCCAGCGGCCCAACCCGTTCCCCACCATGTCCATCCGGGACAACGTCCTGGCCGGCGTGAAGCTGAACAACCAGAAAATCTCCAAGGGCGAAGCAGATGCCCTGGTGGAGCGCTCGCTCCGCGGCGCCAACCTCTGGAACGAGGTCAAGGACCGTCTGGAGAAGCCGGGTTCGGGACTGTCCGGCGGCCAGCAGCAGCGTCTCTGCATCGCCCGTGCCATTGCCGTGGAGCCGCAGGTGATCCTCATGGACGAGCCGTGCTCCGCGCTTGACCCGATCTCCACCCTGGCCGTTGAGGACCTCATTAACGAGCTCAAGGACCAGTACACCGTGGTCATCGTGACCCACAACATGCAGCAGGCCGCTCGCGTCTCGGACAGGACGGCGTTCTTCAACATCGCCGGCACCGGCAAGCCGGGCAAGCTCATCGAGTTCGCCGAGACCAGCACCATCTTCAACAACCCGAGCCAGAAGGCCACCGAGGACTACGTCTCCGGCCGCTTCGGATAGTCCCCACCCACAAAGCAACGCGGGGTCACTTATCGCCCTCTCCGGACCTCCGGAAGGGCGGTAAGTGACCCCGCGTTGCTTTATCAGGCGGCGATGAGCGGGGAGAGCGCCAGTTCGAGGACGAAGGCCCCAGCGGCCGTGGCTGCCGGCGTCAGGACCCACAGCGACAGGATCCGGGTCACCAGCTTGCGGTGGATGGTGGCGAACTGCTGGTTTTCCCCCGCGCCGAGCACTGAGGACGTGACCGTGTGGGTGGTGGACACGGGCCAGTGCAGCCCGATGGCGCCAATAAAGAGCAGGAGCGCACTGAAGCCCTGGGCCACCACACCGCGCAGCGGGTCGATCCGGGTGAGCCGGTAGCCGATGGTGTGCGAGATGCGCCAGCCGCCAAACATCGTGCCCGCCGTGATCGTGGCCGCGGACAGCAGCGCCACCCACAGGGGAAGCGAGCCGCCGTCGGAATAGCCGGCAGCCAGCAGCGCCAGGATGAGCACAGCGCTGATCCGCTGGCCGTCCTGCAGGCCGTGGCCAAAGGCCACGGCGCCGGCAGCGATGGCCTGGGCGGAACGGAACCGTTTGTTGACGACGCTCGGCTGGGTATAGCGCGCCGCCCAGGTGACGGGAAACACCAGCAGGTACGCGGCGATGAAGGCAATGACAGGGGAGAGGACCAGGGGCAGGACCACTTGGAACAGCAGCGACTGGTCCACACCGCCCACGGAATTGCCGCCCACAACCACGCTGGCTGTTCCGGCCCCCGCCAGCCCACCCACCAGGGCATGGGTGGAGGACGAGGGAACGCCCTTCCACCACAGGAAGATGCCCCAGGCGCACGCGCTGGCAAGGCCGGCGGCGATGATGGTCAGGCCGCTGTCCCCGTGCGGGAGGGCCACCCAGTTCTGGCTGACGGCCACGGCCAGTCCGGCGCTCAGCAGGGCGCCGATGAGGTTGAAGAGGGCGGCCAGCAGCACCGCCACGGTGGGGGTCAGGGCGCGCGTTCGCACGGCCAGGGCTACGGAGGTGGACACGTCCCGGAACCCGTTGACGAAGGAAAATGCCGCGGTGAGGAGCACCACCAGGGCGAAGATGAACAGCGTCACCTCATGATTCCTTGACGATAATGCTGCCCACCAGGGTGGCGATCCGGCGCATGTCCTTGGTGACGTCAACCAGCTGGTTGGCGATGTCCCGGTTGCGGGCGTACTGGGCTGACTTCATGTCCTTGAGCATGTCCGCGACCCATACACGGTGCGTGCGTTCGGCCCTTTTGGCCAGCCGCAGCACCTCGATCCAGTAGTCCTCAAGGTCGTCCAGGTTGTTCAGCCGGCGCATGGCATCAGCCGTCAGCTCGGCCTGCCGGCTGATGATCTCCAGCTGGTCGGCGGCGCGCTTCGGCAGCCGGTCAAGGTTGTACAGCGCCACCAGCTCGGCCGCGGCGTCCAGCTTTTCAATGGCTTCGTTCAGGCTCTGCGACAGGGCGTACATGTCCTCACGGGGGAGCGGATTCACAAAGCTGGTGCGCATGTGCGTCAGGAGGGCGAAGTGCAGCTCGGCCGACTTCGCCTCGTGGTTGTGCATGTCCTCCACCAGCCGGTTGTGTTCGGTGGCCGGGGCGCCCAGGATTTCCGCCATGGTGGCGCTGGCAAAGACGATCTGCCGGGCCAGCTGGGAAAGAAGGTTCAGGCCTGCGGGTTCCTGGGGAAAAAGGCGCAGCTTCATGAGTACCGGTCTCCGGAAGGATCGTCAGGGCGGGACGCCGCGGGAGTTTTGACTTGACGTCCGAGCCGCAGCTAGTCAGTACTTTACCGGCACCTGCGTTGGGGCATAAAAATGGTGCCGAACCGGATACGCCTCTCGGCGGTAGGCCGCTCTAGGCGGCTAAATGTTGAAGCCCGGGGGTTTCGCGGTTCGGCACCGATTTCAGTCTTCTACTTTGGCTGGGCCAAGTCAACATTGACAGATTGGGCCTGATGGGTCAGTCGAGCTCACCCAGGCGCCAGGCATTGGCGGCGTGTTCCAAGTCCTCTGCGGTCTTCACGAGCAAGTGGGAGTTGCGCGTCAGCTTCCGCGCATGGCTCTCGTTGGAGTGCTCCGCGCCGTCCGCGAGCGTGGCCTGGCCGAGAGCGACCACGCGGCAGAACGCAGCGGAACGCTCAAGCGCAACGTCGAAGTCGCCGTCGAAGGCTCCGGACAGGATGGCGTCCGCCATGTTCTTCATTTCATCGGCGCCAGGCGGCTCGGCCGCGCCGGCCACCACGTTGGAGACCTGGGCGGTGTCCTTGCCCGCCTTGAAATAGACGGAGATGCGCTCGGGGTCCTGCACCGTTGCCGCGCGGAGGGCATACAGCCGCCACAGCGCGCCGGGCAGCGACCGGGCCGGGCTCTCAGCCCACATCTCCGCTATTGCCTCAAGGCCCTGCTCGTCGGCCAGCTTGACCAGCCGTTTGGTGATGACGGGATCATCGCTGTCCCGCCCGTGGCGCACCAGGGCCTGCGCGGCCAGATGCGCGGCTTCCGAGACACGAGCCGGATCGGCGCCGCCTGCGAAAGGTTCGAAATCAATGGGCGCAAAAGGTTTCGGTTTGTGGTGCCGCTCCGCCCCGCCCGGGCCGCTGGTTCCTGCTGTCTGACTCATGGTCCCACGCTACTCCTGCATGGAACCGGAATCGAGCGTCCTCTGCGGTGCCCGACTGGCTCCCCTCCACAACCGCAAACCTTTGCCGCCTCCCGGCAAAGACACGTTCGACGACGGCGGCGGGGCGCCGTGCTGAAGTCGCCACCGTCTGGGGTACAGTATTAAACGTCCAGAAATGGACTGGAACTGTTTCGCACTTGCAGGCTCTTGAGGCCCGCATTCCAGCAGGCAGTTTGGGCCTTTAGCTCAGTTGGTAGAGCATCGGACTTTTAATCCGTGGGTCGTGGGTTCGATCCCCACAGGGCCCACTCTTTTAGCGAAGAGTGGAAAGTCCCCGGCTTCCTGGCAACAGGAATCCGGGGATTTTTTATGTCCGTGCCTCCCTCGGGCAAACCGTCTAACTCGCTGCCGGCAGGGTGTCCTCCTGGGCCTGACGGTCTTGGCTCTCCCGTGCGGGGCAGCCCTTCGGGCCGGTTCGCACTTCTGACACCGGAGCGGCCGCCTGTGCTTCCGCGCCAGCCGTCACGTCCAGGCCGAACAGGGTCTCAAGGGCGGCGGTGTACTCGTCCTGCCGCCCGGCTGCCGCCAGCTCGCGTGCCCTCGAGGTGGGCACATGCAGGAGCTGCCGCACCACCCGCCGCAGGGCGAACTCCACCGCTTCCGCCGTGGCTGTGCAGCCGTGCTGGTTCTTCACCTTGGCCACTTCACCGGCCAGTACCGACTGCATGTGTTCACGCAGCGCCACGATCGCCGGATCCAGCAGCCGCGCCTGCCGGTCCTCCTCAAACTTCAGGGCGGCCTGCCGGACCAGTTCACCGGCCTGCCGGACGACGTCGGTTTGCTCACGCGGCGAGGCCAGCCGCACATCCTCCAGCGTGATGAGGTCAAGCCCGGGCAGCTCGCCCAGTTCCGGTTCAAAGTCCCGGCTGAGGGCGAGGTCGACTACCACGGGCGGGGCGGCAGCACCCTGCCGGAAGGCCAGAAAGTCCTCGGCGGTGAGCCGGGGGCCGCGGCCGCTGCAGCCGATCACCACATCCGCTGCGCGGACGGCAGCGGGCAGCTCCTCGAAAGTCAGGCTGGCGGCACCCCGGGCTGCCGCAAAGGCCTCGGCCCGCCCCGACCAGGAAAACACGGACACCGCCGTGCCCGCCCTTGCCGCCAGGAGCGCAAGGGTGGATCCGGCGTAGGCGCCGGTGCCGATTACCACCACGGACAGGCCCTTCAGGTCCCGGCGTCCCAGCTTGGCCAGGGCCAGGTCCAGTGCAACGGACACCATGGACCGGCCGGCGTCTCCCAGGGCCGTCAGCGATCCAACTTCGCGGGCGGCACGGGAGGCTGCCTGGAAGAGCCGGACCAGTGATCCGCTGGCAGACCCGGTCTCCTGGGCCGAGGCAAGCGAGCGTCGCAACTGCCCGGCGATTTCCCGTTCGCCCACCACTGCCGAGTCGAGGCCGGCACCCACCGAGAAGAGATGCTCGGTCATCGCGGTGCCTGTCAGGCACTCAAGTGCCAGGCAGAGTTCGTCCGCGGACACAGCCGAGCATGTGCTGATGGCATCCAGAACGCGCTTCCTGGTGGTGTCCGGATCCGCGCCCGGAGCAACGTCACAATAGGCCTCGAACCGGTTGCACGTGGAGAGCACCACCGCTCCCGCCACGCCGTCCAGGTCCGCAAGCACGTCCGAAGTGATGCGGACGGGTCCCGAACCGAGCCGGGCCAGGAACTCGAGGCCGGAACCCCGGCTTTCCCCGTCCCCAACCGGTTCGGGCCACCCGTCTCCGGACCGGGGAACTTTCCCCCGGTCCGGTGTGCGGGCATGATGGGAGACCACAAGAGCAAACTGCCGTTCTGACGGGGCTAATCCCTCGATGGATCCCCCTGCACCCTGCAACAATTCGGCACCCTTCCGCCGCAACGTTCCCCACCCTGTCCTGCCGCGCCACTTGGCGGCCGCTCCGGGTAGTGGCACCGCGCGGCCACCGCTTCCGGAGCGGTCCCGCCGGTGGCCGCCGCTAATTCGGACACCGCCGGTTGTCGCTGGGGCCAGGCGCCGTTGCCTGGCCCCAGAGCCAAGAGACCATGCAGAAAGGGTGGGGGACCCACCTTGGAAAATTCTTGGCGGGCGGGGCGGCCTGCATTCTGCAACGATGTACCGAAGAGATGTACTGAAGAGGAACGCCTGCCGCGAAAGGGACCCTGCATGGCCGTGACAATGAACGACGTTGCCCGCGCGGCCGGGGTGTCCCTGAAAACCGTGTCGAATGTGCTCAACAACTATGAGTTCATCAGGCCGGCCACACGGCAGAAGGTGCTGGACGCCATCGCCGAGCTTGGGTACGAGGCCAACCTGACAGCGCGGAGCCTGCGTTCCGGAAAATCCCGGATGCTGGGCCTCGTGGTATCCGACCTCTCCGTGCCGTACTACGCCGAGCTCGCTTCCAAGCTCATGACCGTGGCAGCCGCCCGGGACTACCGTGTCCTGGTGGAACAGTCGGCTGCCACCCGGGCCAACGAGCTTACTGCCCTGCAGGGATCCCTGAGCCAGTTGACGGACGGTCTCCTGTTCACTCCGTTGGTGCTCGACGCGGACGCTGTGGCCGCCGCCAGGCGCGGAACCAAGCCGCTCGTCATGCTCGGCGAGCACATCGACGACCCCCGGTTCGACCTGGTCACCATGAAGAACGTCGGAGCCGCCAGGGCCATGACGGCCCACCTGCTGGCGGGAGGCCGGCGTCGTATTGCGGTGATCGGTGCCTCACCAGGGGACCGGGAGGGTTCGCCGGGACTGCGGCTGGCCGGATACCGGGAGGCGCTGGCAGACGCTGGAATCGACTTTGACCCCGCCCTGGTTGTGCCCGCCGAGTGGCGCCGTGACGGCGGTTCGTCGGCGGTCGCACGGCTCGTGGACAGCGGCCAGCCCTTCGACGCCGTCTTCGGACTGAACGACGCCCTGGCTCTGGGAGCCATGCACGAACTGCTGCTGCGCGGGGTCAGCGTGCCCGGGGACGCGGCCGTCGCCGGGTTTGACGACATCGATGAGGCGCGGTTCTCGTCCCCTTCGCTGACCACAGTTGCTCCGGGCATGGACGAGATAGCCGAACGGTCCGTGCGGCTCCTGATCGACCGGATCGAGGGTACCGAGAAGGCCGCCGGGAGCGTGCATGTGAAAGCAGAATTTGAACTGAGGCTCCGTGCCTCGGCCCCTTAGACTTCGAAGTGCACGAAAGGTGGATCAATGATTGCCCTGCTCATCATCGACATGCAGAACGCGTACTTCGAAGCGCCGGAACTGGCAGCTGAGAAAGTGCGGCTGGTCACCACCTGCAACAGGCTGCTGGAGGGATTCACCTCCAGCGGCCACAAGGCGCTGCTGGTTGGCACCGAACACGAGCGGGACAAATCCACGTGGACACTGAACATGCTCGACGACGACCAGGGCTTCATTTTCCGCGGCAGCAAGCAGGCGGAGGCTGTGCCGGGGCTCGCCACCGACGGCCTGCCGCAGCTGAGCAAGACGCGGGACAGCGCCTTCGTGGGGACCAACCTGCTGTCCCGGCTGCGGAACTGGGGAGCAGACGAAGTGGTGCTGGCCGGCGTCTCCACGCACAACTGCATCGCCCAGACCGGAGCAGATGCCTTCGCCCACAACATCCGGGTCACGTACGCTCAGGACGCCATGGCGTCGGAGGACAGCGAGGACGCTGCGGACATGCTGCGCATCCTGTCCAGCACATACCGCCAGGCGGTCGAGTCGAGCGATGAGATCCTCGCCCGGCTCGGCGCCGGACAGAACGGCACCGTCGGGGGCAGGACCTGACACTTCCGAAACGTGGGTGAAACGAAAGGGGCCTAGTGTGGGTCCCACGCCGACCCGCAGGCCGTTGAAGGGATTCTCATGCATTTGCTGCCTCGTGAGCAGGAAAAACTCATGATCGTGGTCGCCGCCGACCTCGCCCGACGGCGGCAGGCGCGCGGACTAAAACTTAACTACCCGGAGGCCGTGGCCATCATCAGCTACGAGCTGATCGAGGGTGCCCGGGACGGCCGCACCGTTGCCGAGCTCATGAGCTATGGCACCACGCTGCTCAGCCGCGACGACGTCATGGAGGGCGTGCCGGAGATGATCCACGACGTCCAGGTCGAGGCCACCTTCCCTGACGGCACCAAGCTCGTCACCGTCCACAATCCCATCCGATAGGGGCGCCATGATTCCAGGAGAGTACGTCCTGCGACCTGAACCGGTGGTCATCAACGCGGGCCGGGAGGCGACCGACGTCGTCGTCCTTAACACGGGCGACCGGCCCGTGCAGGTGGGCTCGCACTACCACTTCGCGGAGGCGAACCCGGCGCTGGAGTTCGACCGTGACGCCGCCCACGGGCGGCGACTGGACATCCCCGCCGGCACCGCCGCCCGGTTTGAACCCGGCGATCGGAGGACCGTCCGCCTCATCCGGCTGGCCGGCACCCGGGAGGTCTACGGCCTAAGCAACGCGGTGAACGGCAGTCTCGACGGCGGCCGGGACGGCACTGAACAGGCAGGGGAACGCCGATGAGTTTTGAACTGTCCCGCAGGCAGTATGCGGACCTGTACGGCCCGACGGCGGGCGATGCCATCCGCTTGGCGGACACCGAGCTGTTCCTCGAGATCGAGAAGGACCTGACAAACTACGGCGAGGAAGTGGTGTTCGGAGGCGGCAAAGTCATCCGCGACGGCATGGGCCAGAACGGCCAGGCGGTCCGCGACAGTGTGCCCGACACCGTCATCACGAACGTTGTGGTGCTGGACTACACCGGCATCTACAAGGCGGACGTCGCTCTCAAGGACGGCCACATCTTCCGGATCGGCAAGGCGGGAAACCCGCAGATCGCCGACGGCGTGGACATCGTCATCGGGGCCAGTACAGAGATCATCGCGGGGGAGCGCAAGATCCTCACCGCGGGAGGAGTGGACACACACATCCACTTCATTTCCGCGGACCAGGTGGCCGCTGCCCTCTGCAGCGGCGTGACCACCATGGTGGGCGGCGGCACCGGACCTGCCGAAGGCACCAAGGCCACCACAGTCACCCCCGGCAAATGGCACATCCAGCGCATGCTGCAGGCCGCCGAAGGGCTTCCCGTCAACATCGGCCTGTTCGGCAAGGGGCACGCTTCCGCCGTCGAACCGCTGGCGGAGCAGATCCGCGCCGGCGCGGTGGGCCTGAAGGTCCACGAGGACTGGGGTTCCACCACGTCCTCAATCGACACCTCGCTGAAGGTGGCGGACGAGTACGACATCCAGGTTGCCATCCACACGGACACGCTCAACGAATGCGGCTTCGTGGAGGACACCATCCGGGCCATCGACGGGCGCGTCATCCACACGTTCCACACCGAAGGCGCCGGCGGCGGGCACGCGCCGGACATCATCAAGATCGCGGGCCTGCCGAACGTGCTTCCCGCCTCCACGAACCCCACGCTGCCCTACACCCGCAACACCATCGAAGAGCACCTGGACATGCTCATGGTGTGCCACCACCTCAACCCGGACATCCCGGAGGACGTGGCCTTCGCCGATTCCCGCATCCGGGCCGAAACCATCGCGGCAGAGGACGTCCTGCAGGACATGGGGATTTTCGCCATCACGTCGTCGGACTCCCAGGCCATGGGCCGCGTGGGCGAGGTGATCACCCGCACGTGGCAGGTGGCGGACAAGATGAAGAAGCAGCGCGGCGTGCTGAAAGATCCCGACGGCGGGACGCACGGTTCCGCTGCTGGTTTGGGTTCGGAGAGCGACAATTTCCGGCTCAAGCGCTACGTGGCGAAGTACACCATCAACCCGGCCATCGCCCAGGGCATGGCTGACTCCATCGGCTCCGTCGAGGAGGGTAAGTTCGCCGACCTGGTGCTCTGGGATCCGGCGTTCTTCGGCGTGAAGCCCGAACTGGTGCTCAAGGGCGGCCAGATTGCCTACGCCCTGATGGGCGATGCCAACGGGTCCATCCCGACACCCCAGCCGCGCACCATGCGGCCGATGTTCGGCACGCACGGCAAGGCCCTGCAGAAGTCGTCCATCACCTTCCTTTCCCAGGCAGCCATCGACGCCGGCGTGCCGGCGGAACTCGGACTGGAGAAGGTCATCCGGCCGGTCTCCGGCATCCGGACGCTGACCAAGGCGGACCTGAAGTACAACGACGCCACGCCCGATATCGAGGTGGACCCGGAAACGTACTCGGTGACCGTGGACGGCCAAGAGGTCACCTGCGAACCGTCGGACGTCCTGCCCATGGCGCAGCGGTACTTCCTCTTCTAGGAGCTTCAGATGATCATCGAGAAAGTCCTCGGCAACGTTCACGATTTGCCTGCTGAGTCCTACTTCGGCCTGCACCGGGAGAAAGTGGTGCTGCCCAGTGCCCAGCTGGTCAAGCGGATTCAGCGGGTCACCACTGACCACGGCAACGAGATCGGCATCCGGCTTCCTGCCGGTTCTGCCGACCTCCGCGACGGCGACGTGCTGCACGTGGCCGACACCAACATGATCGTGGTGTCCGTGCTGCCCACCGACGTCCTGGTCATCGCACCACGGACCATCCACGAGATGGGCGTCGTGGCGCATTCCCTCGGCAACCGGCACCTGCAGGCACAGTTCTTCGACGCTTCCTCCGAGTACGGTGCCGAAGTCATGGTGTGCCAGTACGACCACACCGTCGAGGACTACCTCAAACACGTCGGAGTGCCCTACGGCCGGCAGGAGCGCGTCATGCCAGTGCCTTTTCGCCATGCTGAACACACGCACTGACTACCAGCTGGCGCTGAGGCAGCTTACTGATTCCTCGCTTCCTACCGGGGCTTTTGCGCACTCGCTTGGGTTTGAGACCTATATCGAGCGGGGGATCGTTTTTGATGAGGAGTCTTTTGGGGTGTGGCTGGCTGCGTTCTTGGGGCAGCAGCTGACTTATTCGGATGCCTTGGCGATTCGTTTTCTGTATGAGGGCGTTCCCGTCCTGGAACTCGATGGGTTGCTTACTGCTCAGCTTTTGCCTCGGCAGGTGCGGGAGGCGAGCGTCAAGATGGGCGGGCGGCTGATGGAGATCGGTGCGGAGGTGTTTCCGTCGGAGGAGCTGGAGGCGTACCGGGCGATGGTGAGCGGGCGCCGGGCTGCCGGCCATCAGCCGCTGGCGTTCGCCGTCGTCGCCCGTTCCCTCGGGGTTCCACAGGCGGAAGCGATTGCCGCGTACCTTTTCGCCGCCGTCACCTCCCTGACGCAAAACGCCGTCCGGGCCATCCCGCTCGGGCAGGCCGCCGGACAGCGGCTGCTGCGGAACGCGCACGACGCCGTTGCTGTCGCCGTCGAGCGCGCCGCCCGCCTGACGCCCGACGACTTCGGGGCGGTCAGCCCCGGACTGGAGATTTCGCAGATGAGGCACGAACGCCAGCGTGCCCGGATGTTCATGAGCTAGCAGGAGGACAACATGACTGAACCCATCAAGATCGGCATCGGAGGACCTGTCGGCGCCGGCAAGACCCAGCTCGTGGAGCGGCTGACGCGGCATATGAGTGCAGAAATCTCGATGGCCGCCATCACCAACGACATCTACACCATCGAGGACGCCAAGATCCTGGCCGCCAACGGCATCCTGCCCGAGGACCGCATTATCGGCGTCGAAACCGGCGGCTGCCCGCATACCGCCATCCGCGAGGACACGTCCATGAACACAGCAGCCATCGAGGAGCTCAAACAGCGGCACCCGGACCTCCAGGTGATCTTCGTGGAATCCGGCGGCGACAACCTCTCCGCCACCTTCAGCCCCGAGCTGGTGGACTTCTCCATCTACATCATCGACGTCGCCCAGGGCGAGAAGATCCCGCGCAAGGCCGGCCAGGGCATGATCAAGTCCGACCTCTTCATCATCAACAAAACAGACCTTGCACCGCACGTCGGAGCCGACCTCGCCGTCATGGAGCGCGACTCCAAGGAATTCCGCGGCGCCAAACCGTTCTGCTTCACCAACCTCAAAACCGATGAAGGCCTGGACAAGGTCATCGAATGGATTCGGCACGACGTCCTGATGCTCGACCTCCAACCGTGAGAAGTGCACAAGGTGACCTAGACGCTGAGGCGGCGAGGCCGGATTTTGGGGCCGCGGCGTGGTGGGCACCGCGAAGCGGGCACGGCCCCAAATCCGGCGAAGCGGCCGGAGCCAGCCCGGAACCCATGGGCGAACTCGCTCTGCGTATCGAGGATCGATGCGGCAGGTCCGTGGCCACGCACCAGTTCCATCGGGGCGCCTTGAGGGTTTTGCGGCCGCACTACTTGGATGACTCCGGGCAGGTTTGCTACGTCGTCGTCAATCCTGGCGGGGCATATTTGGGGGCCGATCTTTACGTCATCGATGTGGAGGTGGGGGACGGGGCTGACCTGCTGCTCACCACGCAGTCGGCCACCAAGATCTACCGGACCCCGGGCTCGTTTGCCGAGCAGCGGACGACCATCCGGCTGGGCGAGGGGGCACGGCTGGAGTTGGCTCCTGACCAGGTCATCGCCTACCGGGAGGCCAGCTACCGGCAGAACACCCACATCACGGTCCGGCCGACGTCTAGCCTGCTGATGGCGGAAGTGATCACGCCGGGCTGGTCCCCGGACGGGGCCTCGTTTCGGTACGAGGAACTGCGGCTCCGCAACGAGATCCACGTGGAGACCGGGGAGGGCACCCGGCTGCTCGCCCTGGACAACCTGCTGATCCGCCCGCCGCTCGACGATGTCACCGGCACAGGCTTCATGGAGGGCCACAGCCACCTGGGCTCGCTGGTGGTGGTGGACGCCCGGGTGGACCAGGCGCTCGCCGACGAACTGCACCAACTGGCGGAAAAGTTCGACGCCTACACAGGCGTCTCGCTCAGTGCCACAATGGACGGCATCACGGCACTGGTGCTCAGGTCCCTGTCCAACAGCACCGAAAAACTCAATACGCTATTGGGTGGCTGCAGCGGCCTTCTCCGCCAACGATGGTATGGCCAGGCGCCCCTGAATCTGAGGAAGTACTGATGACTGCCTTGACCCAGTTCGCCGCCATGTACCGCGAGCGTGAGCGGTTGCCGCTCCGGACGCGCCTGCTGGCCACCTTTGGTGCGGTGGCCATTCTCCATCTCGCCGCGGTCGTGCTTCTCATGGCCGGCACCGGTGCATCGGGGCGGCCGCTGGCGTTCGGGCTGGTGCTCACGGCCTACCTTGCCGGCATCAAGCACAGCTACGACTGGGACCATATCGCCGCGATCGACAACTCCACGCGGAAGTTCGTGGCCCAGCGCCAGGATCCCACGAGCGTGGGATTCGCCTTCAGCCTGGGGCACAGTTCGGTGGTGATCCTGGCCGGGGCGCTGGTGGTTTCCGGCGTTTCGCTGGTGGGCAGGTTCATGACCGAGGGCAGCACGGGGAACCTGGTCCTGGGGCTGATTGGCAGCGGTGTCTCGGGCCTGTTCCTGCTGGCCATGGGCATCTTCAACGGCTCGGCATTCCTCGGTGCCGCCCGGTCCTACCGCAGGGTCCGCGGCGGCGGAACGTTGCTGCCCGGCGAGCTCGAAGCGAAGGGCTTGATGGCCCGCCTTATGGCCCGGCCGCTGTCCAAGGTGCGGCGGCCCAGGAATGTGTATGTCATCGGATTCCTGTTCGGGCTGGGTTTTGATACCGCCACCACCATCGGGCTTCTGGTGATGACGACGGCGGCTTCCCTGAGTGGCGTTTCGCCTGTCGCGCTGCTGGCGCTGCCGCTCGCGTTCACAGCCGCCATGACCCTGTGCGACACGACGAACGGCGTGGCCATGATGCGGATGTACAGGTCAGCCATCCATGACCCGGTGCGCAAACTCGGGTTCAACGCCGTCATCACCGGGCTCTCGGCGCTGTCCGCGCTATTCGTTGCCGTGGTCACCCTCGGCGGCTTCTTCAGCGAGGCTTTCGGGCTGACCGACCCGCTCACCGCCTGGCTGGCCGGCATCGACCTGGGCGACGCAGGGCTGCTGCTGGTGGCTGCATTCCTGCTGCTCTGGGGCGGCGCGACGCTGAGGGCACGCCGGAAAGCCGGCTAGTCCCGCTCCCGCTCAGGGAAATTCCGGCGTGGCGCCGGGCCATGTCCCGCCGTTCGCCCCGGGCAAACCTAGTTCCCCAGCTTCGCCCGCAGGCCGCCGATCACCACGTCCAGGCCGAAATCGAAGGCGTGCCCGCCCCGTTCCTCCGAAGGGCCCGCGTTGCCGAGCGCGCGCTTCAGGGTGGGATAACCCTCCGTCGGCGGGTCCCACACCACTTCCGGCGCCGCCAGGTCCAGGGCCGCGCCCAGCGCGAAGCTGTCGATGGTGGAGATGGCCGCCACGACGTCGCGTCCCCGGAATCCCGCGCTCTCCAGGGCCAGAGCCAGGTCCTCGTACATGCCGATGACCGCCGGATCCGTGATGGACTGCAGCACCAGCAGCGGAGCCAGCCGCGGATGGCGGGCGAAGGCGTCGCGGTACGCGCGGATCAGGACACGCAACGCGCCCTCCCAGTCGGTGTGGTCCACAGGCGGGTACGGCTCCTCGGTGATGATCCGGTGCCGCAGCAGTTCCAGGATCTCGTCCCGGCCGCTGACGTGGTTGTAGATGGAGGACTGGCTGACCCCGATCTTTTTCGCCAGCTTTGGAAAGCTGAAGTCGCCGCTTTCATCGACCAGCTCCAGCGCGGCCGTCGTCAGGGCCTCCACAGATATCAGCGGAAGGAGCGGGCGCCCCATGGAATCTCCTGTCTGCAGCTCTGGAACATAGGAACCCAGCCTAGTCTCCGCCTCCCGCCGGCGCCGCTTTTGCGAAAGCTATTGTGCTCCGCGCCACACACCCTCATACTAAAACGAAAGCCTTTCGTTTTGTCGGGCTTCCCAGAAAGGACGGACCAGTGCCGGATATCCAAACCAGACCTCCGGCGTCGTCTGCGGACGGCGCCCTCAAGCGCAATGCCCTGGGCACGGGCGGCATTGCCTTCCTCGTCATTTCGGCGGCAGCGCCGCTGACCGTCATGGCGGGCGTTGCCCCGGTGGCCATCAACGTCGGCGGCATTGGCGCCCCGGCCGGCTACCTGCTGGCGGGATTCGTGCTCACCCTCTTCGCCGTCGGCTTCATGGCCATGACCCGCCATGTGAAGGCGGCCGGCGGCTTCTACACCTACATCTGCCTGGCCATGGGCAAGACGGCGGGACTCGCCTCAGCCATCCTGGCGATCGTCTCCTACAACTGCCTGCAGATCGGCGTCTACGGCCTCTTCGCCGTCCAGACGCACGACATGCTCAAGGTGGTCTTCGGGCTTGAGGTGCCCTGGCCGGCCATCGCCCTGGCTGCTGTCGCGGCCGTGTGGTTCCTCGGCTACCGCGGCATCGACGTCGGAGCCAAAGTGCTCGGGGTGCTCCTCGTTGCCGAGACCGGCATCCTGGCCCTGATGGGTGCGGGCATCCTCGGCAGCGGCGGCGCGCACGGCATCAGCGTGGGCTCCTTCAGCCCGGAGAACGCGTTCGGGCCGGGCGTCCTGGCCATCCTCGGCATCTGCTTCGCCGCCTTCATGGGCTTCGAATCCACCGTGCTGTACCGCTCGGAGGCCCGCGACCCGGACAGGTCGGTGCCGCGCGCCACGTACATCGCCGTCGGCTTCATGTCCGTGTTCTACGCCTTCATCGTCTGGGCCGTGGTGCAGGCCTACGGCGAAGTCCGTGCCGCCGAAGCCGCCGGGGAGCTGGCCGGCGGGATGTTCTTCCAAACCATCAACCACTATGTGGGTCCGTGGGCCGAGGTGGCCATGTACATGCTGATCGTCACCAGCGTCTACGCCTCACAGCTGGCCTTCCACAACGCGATCAACCGCTACGTCTACATGCTGGCGCGCGACGGCGTGCTGCCGGCCCTCCTGGGGCAGACCCACCCCAAGTTCAAGTCGCCGCACCGGGCAGGACAGGTGCAGACACTCCTCGCCGCAGCGGTCATCACCGTGTGCGCCGTCCTGAACGCCGATCCGTACCAGCAGCTGCTGATCTGGGTGAACACCCCGGGGATTTTCGGCATCGTCGGGCTGCAGGGCCTGGTGTCGGTGGCGGCGTTCCTCTACCTGCGCCGGAACCCCGACGCCGTCACGCACCGTCTCATGGTCCCGCTCAGTTTGGCGTCCGCCATCCTGCTCTTCGGCGTGGTGCTGCTGATCGGGTTCAACATCGAACTGCTCACCTTCGCCGACGCCCTGACCAACACCGTCCTCATCCTGGTGACCCCGCTCGTCTTTATCGCCGGACTCCTGGCCGCCCGCTGGCTGCGCCGCCACCGGCCGGAAACCTTCGCCCAGATTGGAAGCTTCGAAACCCATGAATCATGATGTGATCATCCTCGCCGGCACCATTCACACCATGGAGGGCATGCCGCCCGGGGCTCCGGCGCCGCAGGCCGTTGCCGTCCGGAACGGCGTGATCACGGCCGTCGGAAGCCGTGCGGAGGCGGCCGGCTGGCAGGCGGCGGAGGTCATCGACTTCGGCGACGCAGTGCTGACCCCCGGCCTGGTGGACTGCCACACGCATCCCGTGTTTGGCCTGGAACTGACCCGCGGCTGCGACCTGTCCGGCGCCTGGGACCTGGCTGCCGTGCGCGCGCTCTTGCGTGCCGAGGCGGCGGCAGCAGCGCCGGGGGAGTGGGTGCGCGGCTGGGGCCTGGACCCCAATGTGTTCGGATCCGCTGCCGCCCACCGCGACCTGATAGACGACGCCGTCTCCGGACGGCCGTGCCTTCTCCGCCTGTTCGACGGGCATTCCGCGCTCGCCAGTACCCGGGCCCTGGAAATCGCGGGGGTCACCGGTCCGCGGTCCTTCGACCAGGCTGCCGAGGTGGTCTGCGACGGAAACGGCACGCCCACGGGGCTCCTGCTGGAGGCGGCCGCCGTCGAACTCGTTGCCCGGGTGATGCCCGCCGAGCCCTTCGGAGAACGGAAGGCGCGGCTGGCGGAACTGCTGACGCAGTTCTCCCGGTCCGGGCTGACGGGGGCGCACGTGATGGACTGCAACGACGATTCGCTGGAGCTTTACCGGGCGGTCGAAGAAGAGACCGACGGCGGCCTGCCGCTGCGCCTGCGGATCTCGCCGTGGTGCATGCCCGGCACGGGTGAACCGGAATGGCGAGGGCTGGCAAAACAGATCGGTGCCGGCGGGCGGCGATGGCAGGTGGCCGGCATCAAGCTGTTCGTCGACGGTACGGTGGACAACGGCACGGCGTGGCTTTTTGAACCCGATGCCTATGGCGAGTCGGTGGCTCCGTTCTGGCCGCGGCCGGAGGAATACGCCGAGGCCGTGCGGTACTTCGCCGGGCGCGGCATTCCCACGGCCACGCACGCCATCGGCGACGCCGGGGTGGCCGCGGTCCTGGACGCCTTCGAGTCCCTCCCTCCGGGCACCCCGCCTGCCGTTCACCGGATCGAGCACCTCGAAACCGTTCCGGACGAGCTGATCGGCAGGTTCTCCCGGTCCGGCCTCATCGCCAGCATGCAGCCCACCCACTGCACGCACTACTCCCGCGCCGACCACTCGGACAACTGGTCCACGAGGCTCGGCACCGAACGGGCCAACAACGCCTGGCGCTGCGCGGACCTCCGTGCCGCCGGAACCACCCTGGGGCTCGGCTCCGACTGGCCGATCGCCCCGTTCGAACCGCTGCCCATCCTGGCGGACGCGCAATTAAGACGGCGGTCACGACGCCCGGGTGAACAGCCGATTGTTCCCGGCCAGGCCCTTACAGCCCGGCAGGCACTCGAAGGCTACACCTCGCACGCTGCCCGGGCCGCGGGGGAGTGGCAGGTTGCCGGTTCCATCACGGTTGGCAAGCGCGCGGACTTCACGGTGTTCGACGTCGATCCGCTGGCTGCTGATCCGGACGACCTCGCGGCGGCCCGGGTCCTGGCGACCGTCGTGGACGGGCAGGTGCAGCACTCGGCCGTGCAGCACTCAGGCGTCCAGCACTCGGGGGCGGGGACCGGCCGGTAGCTGTCCCAGGCCATCGCCGTCCGGGACACGACTCTCCTAGGCGGTGATGGGCTCCAGCCGCTTGCGCAGCAGGCAGAACTCGTTGCCCTCAGGGTCGGCCAGGACGTGCCATTGCTCGTCGCCTTTCTGCCCGACGTCGGCGGGACGGGCGCCGAGCGCGAGCAACCGCTCCAGCTCGGCGTCCTGGTCCCGGTCGACGGGGTTGACGTCGATGTGGAGGGGGAGCTTTCCCCTGCGCGGATCGGTGCTCGGGCTCAGGATAATGGTGGGCTGCAGGCCGCCGAACCCGGCGTCGGGCGGGCCGATCTCGATCGCACCGTCCTCCCGGTCAAGTTCGACGTAGCCGAGCACCTGGCTCCAGAACCCTGCGAGCAGTTCGGGGTCGGCGCAGTTGAGGACAAGTTCGCTGATACGGCATGCCATGGGACCCAGTGTACGGAGGCACCAGGTGTGAACGCGGTAAATATCCGGGCCCGCGTGTGGCGGTGCCGTCGACCTCCTCGGCTGCCCCGAGGGCCCTAGGCGACGGCGGGTGTCACGTCCCCGGGCATACTGTCCTCGGGCAGGTCCGCCAGGAGCTCGGCCGCCGTGGGCGGGTTGGCTCCGGGGCGGCGCACTGTGATCGCGGCGGCCTTCGAGGCGGTGCGGCCGAGTGTTTCCAGCACGGCAGGTGCCAGTCCGTCCGATCCGCGTGCCAGCAGTCCGTAGATCAGCGCCGACATGTAGGAATCCCCGGCGCCGATGGTGTCGGCCACCGCGGACCTGATGGCGGGCACCACCAGCTGCAGCTCAGGAGTGGCAAGCAGCGACCCTTCGGAACCGCGGGTGACAACTGCCAGTCCCGCCCCCAGCTGGAGGATCCGTGCCGCAGTGTCCTCCAGCTGCAGGTCCGGGTAGAGCCAGCGGGCGTCCTCGTCGCTGAGCTTGACCACGTCAGTGAGCGGGACCAGCTCCTCGAAGATGGTCCGCGCCTCTGCCTGGCTGCCGAGGAGGGCCGGACGGATGTTGGGGTCGTAGGTGACCAGGCATTCGCGGTGCGACTGCTCCAGCAGGGCCCGGACTGCTGCTGCGCCCGGCTCCAGGAAGGTGGCGATCGAGCCGGTGTGGAGCACCTTGGGCAGGGACGCAGGTGCCACCGGGGGCAGTTCCCAGCGGATGTCGAAGTCGTAGCTGGCGGAGCCGTCGGCCGCCAGCGTCGCGGTGGCCGTCGCTGTCGTGCCCGGCGTCCTGGAGCCGGGCAGTAGCGCAACGCCGGCGCGCTGCAGGTGGGCCTCAATGGCCCGGCCGCGGCCGTCGTCGCCGATCGAGGTGAGGAGCGCCGTCCGGATGCCGAGCAGGCCCAGTCCGTAGGCAACGTTCGACGGCGACCCGCCGGGGTGCTCGACGGTTCCGTTCGCGGACGCAACGACGTCCATCAGCGCTTCACCGATGACGATGACTTCCGGCGTTGCCGCGTGGGCTCCGGAGTAGGCAGTTCCTGGGCCGGACGTTCCGGGGGTGGAGGTTGGGATCACGGTGGGGCCTTTCATGGAGCCGTCCGCGGGCCGGCTTGGGCCCGCGGACGGAGGTTGGTGCTGGGTTTTGGTGAGGCTTTGGTGGAGCCGGGTTGGGCCCGGTGGGGTGCCGGGTTTGGGGCAGGGCCGCAGTCGGGCGGTGCCGCGCGGTCAGGCGGTGGCGGCGCCGGTCATGATCGCCACGGCGTCGGTCATGCTGTGCGACTGCGGCGTGATGGTGGCTGCACACTTTCCCAGCCGCTGAATGTGGATGCGGTCCGCCACGTCAAACACATGTGGCATGTTGTGGCTGATCAGGATCACGGGCAGGCCCCTGTCCCGGAGGTCGCGGACAAGCTGCAGGACCTGGTTCGATTCCCGGACGCCGAGTGCCGCCGTCGGCTCATCGAGGACAACCACCTTGGAGCCGAACGCCGCGGCGCGGGCCACGGCCACGGCCTGGCGCTGGCCGCCGGACAGGTTCTCCACCGGGACCGTCACGTCCTGGAGGGTGGAGATGCCCAGCCGGGTCAGTTCCTCCTTGGCCTTGCGGCGCATGCCCTTGGTGTCCAGGACGCGGAAGAGCTTGCCCAGCGGGCCGGCAAGGCGTTCTTCACGTCCCAGGAACAGGTTGGAGGCGACGTCCAGCGCCGGTGACACCGCGAGGTTCTGGTAGACGGTTTCGATGCCGTGGGCGCGCGCGTCCTGCGGCCGCTTGAAGTGCACGGCCTGGCCGGAGACCTTCAGCTCGCCGGAGTCGGGAACCTCGGCGCCGGTCAGGCACTTGATGAGGGTGGATTTGCCTGCGCCGTTGTCGCCGATGACCGCCAGGACCTCGCCAGGGTAGAGGTCCAGGCTGACGCCGTCCAGGCCCACGACGCGGCCGAAGGTCTTGACGAGGTTCCTGGCCTGCAGGATCGGCTGCCGCACCGCCGTGCCGGACGGCTGGATTTCAGTGGCGGTCATGATTTCACCTTTCGGATCCACTGGTCGATGGACACAGCGAGGATGATGAGGACGCCCACGGCGAGGGTCTGGTACAGCACGTCGAGCCCGGCCAGGGACAGGCCGTTGCGGAACACGCCCACGATCAGCGCGCCGAGGAGGGAACCCCAGACGGAGCCGCGGCCGCCGAAGAGGCTGGTTCCGCCGATCACGACGGCGGTGATCGAGTCGAGGTTGAGGTCCACGCCGGCGTTGGGGCTGGCCGCGTTGGTGCGGCCGATCTGGAGCCACGCGCCGATTGCGAGCACGGCTCCGGCGGCGAGGTAGACGCTCATGAGGACGCGGTTGACGGGAATGCCGGCCAGGCGGGCGGCTTCCTTGTCGTCACCGACGGCGTAGACGTGCCGGCCCCACGCGGTCTTGCCGAGGATGAAGGCAACAGCGCCGTACAGCAGGAGCATCATGATCACGCCGGTGGAGATGCGGACCGGGCCGAGCGGGAACGTGCTTCCGGTCCAGGTGAGCAGATCCGGCATGTTGGACCCGCGGACGGTGGAGCCGCCGGAGTACAAGAGCGTGATGGCGATGAAGATGTTCAGGGTGCCGAGGGTGACGATGAACGGCGGAAGTTTGAACCGGGTGACGAGGAAGCCGTTGAGGGCGCCCGCCCCCAGGCCGACCACCAGGCCGGTCAGCAGGGCCAGCGGGCCGGGAATGCCGCTGCCCACCGCCAGCTGCGCCACCACCATGGACGAAAGGATCATCACGGCGCCCACGGAGAGGTCGATTCCCGCCGTGAGGATGATGAGTGTCTGCGCGATCGCCAGAGTTCCCACCACCGAGACCTGCTGGGTGATCAGGGAAAGGTTTTCGAACCGCAGGAACCTGTCGTTGAGGAGCCCGAAGACCACCACCGCCACGAGCAGCACGATGGCGGGGCTGAGCGCGGGGTACCGGTGCAGGACGTTGCGGATGCGGCTGAGCGGGGTCTGGCGGTCGAGGAACTCCTCGGCCAGGTCGGCGTGCCCGGTGGCGGGCGGACCGGCTGTCTGTTGCTGGGCCATGTTTGCTCCTGTCATGTCCGGTTACTTGCCCCAGCAGATCTGGGAGGCGTCCGACGTCGTGATGCTCTTGACGCCGTCGGCCGGCTTGTCCGTCACGAGTTCCACGCCGGTGTTGAAGAAGTCGAGGCCCTCTGAGTTGGCCGGCTTCTGGCCGGTCTTGGCCAGGTCCACGATCGCCTTGACGCCGAGCTCGGCCATCTTGACGGGGTACTGCTGGGCGGTGGCGCCGATGATGCCGGACTTGACGTTGTTGACGCCGGTGCAGCCGCCGTCCACCGAAACCACCAGGACGTCCTTCTCCTTGCCGGCAGACTTCAGCGCCTCGAAGGCGCCCGCGGCCGCCGGCTCGTTGATGGTGTAGACAACGTTGATGTTCGGGTTCTTGGCCAGCAGGGTCTCCATGGCGGTGCGTCCGCCGTCCTCGGCACCCTGGGAGGCCTGGCTGCCGACGATCTCGTAGTCTCCGCCCTTGCCGCCGGTGTACTTGCCGGTCTTGGCCTCGTCGCCGTTCTTCTTCTTGTCCGCGGTGTCGATGCCGAGGCCGGTGAGGAAGCCCTGGTCACGGTTGTAGTCCACCGAGACCACCTTGTCGTCGAACAGGTCCAGCAGGGCGATGGTGGCCTTCTTGCCGCCCAGCTGCGCGGCCGTCCACTTGCCGATCAGTTCACCTGCGGCGAAGTTGTCCGTGGCGAACGTGATGTCGGCGGCGTCGGCCGGGTCCGGCGGAGTGTCGAGTGCAATGACGAACAGGCCCGCGTCCTTGGCCTTCTTCAGCGCATCGACGACGGAGGGGCCGTTGGGCGTGATCAGGATGCCCTTGTCGCCCTTGGAGATGGCGTTTTCGATGGCCTGGATCTGGGTGTCCTCATCGCCGTCGGCCTTGCCGGCCGCGAGCTTGAGGTCCACGCCGTCGGCCTCGGCGGCCTTCTTGGCTCCGTCCTGCATGGAAACGAAGAACGGGTTGGACGTGGTCTTCACGATCAGGGAGACGCCGACCTTTTCGGAGGAGCCCCCGGTGGCGGAGGTGGCGGTGGAACTTCCGCCGCAGGCGGTGAGGCTGAGCGTGCCGAGGGTCAGGACTGCGCCGATGGCGAGCAGGCGGTGGGTGGCTGTCCGCGGGGCTTTGGAACTCAACATTGAATCTCCTGGGTTTCAGGGCATCTGGTGTGCCTGACAACGATGTCAGGCATCATGTAATCAACGTCACAGGGTAGAGTCAAGGCAAATGCAAAGATGAAGGACGGATTTATGACAACGATGTCTAATCGTTACCAGGCCGAGGGGTCCAAGAGCCGCCCCACCATGCGCCACGTCGCGGCGCTGGCCGGCGTGGGGATCAAGACGGTGTCCCGCGTCATGAACGATGAGCCCGGCGTCTCGGAAGCCACCCGGCAGCGTGTACTTGGCGCCTCGCAGCAGCTGAACTATCAGCTGGACATGGCGGCGGGCAGCCTTCGGCGCGCCGGCCGCCAGACGCTTTCCGTCGGGTTATTGCTGCCGAGTGTGGCCAACCCGTTCAGCAGCGAGATCCACCGCGCCATGGAGGACGCACTGGCTGCCCGCGGAATCGCGGTGTTCGCGGCCAGCCTGGACGACGACGCTGAGCGGGAGAAGGCCCTGGTGACTGCGTTCCTCGGCAGGCGCGTGGACGGCCTGGTGCTGACACCCATCGCCAAGAGCCAGGCCTACGTCATTCCGGAACATTCCCGGGACCTGCCCATCGTCTTCATCGACCGCGAACCCGTGGGGATCGAGGCCGACGCCGTGGTGACGGACAACGCCGCCGGCGCCGCCAAGGCTGCGGCGCACCTGATCGCGCACGGCCACACCCGGATCGCGTACATGGGTGACCGCACCGACATCCAGACGGCCAGGGAGCGGCGCCGCGGGTTCGTCGAGGGCCTTGGCAGGGCGGGGATACCCACGTCCACGATTCCGGTCCTCGAAGGACTCCACGATGAAGAGTCGGCACGCTTGGCCACGCTGGAACTGCTCAGCGCCGAAGACCCGCCCACTGCCATTTTCTCGAGCCAGAACCTGGTGACCTTCGGCGCCATGCGGGCCCTGAAGGAGCTGGGCCTGAACAAGCGCGTTGCCCTCGTCGGCTTCGACGACTTCACGCTGGCGGACATGATGGAGCCGGGCGTCACCGTGATTGCGCAGCACCCCGACCGGATCGGAAAACTGGCCGCCGAACGCCTGCTGGCCCGGATCGACGGTGACCACGGTGCTGCACAGACCTACGTTGTCCCCTCCGAACTCATCACCCGCGGATCCGGCGAGCTGCGGCCGCCGGAGTAACCCGCCCGCGGACTAAAGCCGCCCGACGTAACAAACCCGACCTAACAAAACTGCCCGATCCCCACGCAACCCATCCCGACAGGAGAACCATGACCAAGACGCTCTACGCCGAATTCACCGTCAAGCCCGGCAGCGAAACCCGGGTGGCCGAAATGATGCGCGAACTCACCGAGCAGGTGCGCAACGAGCCCGGCAACCAGCTGTTCCTGCCGTACACCCGGGAAAACAACCCCCGCGAGTACTTCGTGTTCGAGGTCTACCAGGACGCGGCAGCCTTCCAGGAGCACATCACGGCGGACTACGGAGCCCGGTTCAACGGGGAGCTTGCGGACCACATCGAGGAGGACGGGTCGGTGCTGACCTGGCTGCAGCCGGTCCACTAGGCCCCACACGCCGCCTAACCAGTGCGTGCGCAGCAGGGGGAAGGCCGGTGTCCGCAGGTTCTGCGGGCACCGGCCTTCCGTGCGTCGTCGTTATCCGACGCCGGCCCTTACTCCCGGCTCTCGGCTTACTTCCGGTTCTTGGCGGGCACTTGCGCAGGCTGGAACATGGACTGGCCGAGCGGCGTGACCGTCAGGGACTTGAGTCGTGCGGTTCCCCCCTCGGCGAAGAGGGCCACCTGGTTAGGGACCTGCTGTGACGGGACCTGCTCAGGGAAGACCTGGTCCGTAATGGACCGCAGGCCGTTCTGGGCAAACACCTCCACCGATGACCTGTCCACGTAGATCCGCAGCGTCACATTGCCGCTGTCGTCCACGGCCACCGGGGCGGAGTCAACCGAAACGAAGAGCGGGTGGAAGTCCGTCATGCCGGAGTTGCTCCGGTCCACAAACAGTTCACCGGCTGCCTTGTCGTAGCCGATGACCGTCGATTTACCGCCGTTCCCCAGCACGGTGATCCCGGCCTTGGACGCTGATCCGGGGGAGAAGGTCACATCGATACGCTGCACGTCGCCCGACGCCGCAGCCGGCAGTGCGTGCGTTCCCGCGGGTATGTTTCGCGCCCGCTTTTCGGCGTAGCTTTCCTTTGTGCCGAGGCCGTCCACCTGCTGGACCGCCTTCTGCGTCAGCCGCGGACCGCTGGCCGTCTGCGTCAGCGCCACTTCACGGGGCAGGGACATGGCGCTGCGCCAGGGCGTGGTGGGAATGCTGTTGGCGTAGTCCCAGTTGTTCATCCAGCCGAGCATGATGCGCTTGTTTTGCGGCATGTTGTTGAAGGATACAGACGCGTAGTAGTCCCGTCCGTAGTCCAGCCAGTCGTAGGTCTGGACCCGCGTAGTGGCCGGCCGCGGCGAGGCGACGAATTCGTCCGCCAGGATGTGGCCCCAGCCGAAGCGGTTGTTGTCCACCACCCGGATGCTTGCCTGCCGCCCCCTGAACTCGGACACATTCCACGACGCCCAGTCCAGAACCTCACTGTTGGCACCGGTGGCCGTCCTGACCACCTTGCCGTCCACCACGAGATTCACGGTTGTCTCATCGGAACGGGGCACAGCGGCCTGGTCGGTCAGCATGACGTGGTCCAGCGTGAGGTGCCCCCACCCGCCGGTGGCCTGGTCCACGATCCGCAGCTGTGCCTGCTGTCCGGCGAACTCGGACACATCCCAGCCCTTCCAGTTCAGGGCACCCGCGTCGTCACCGGCGAGGCTGCGCACCACGTTGCCGTTCACCAGCAGCTGGGCTTCCAGCGTCTGCCCGGAACCCGCTGGACGGTGACCGCCGCCCACCAGCATGCTCATAAAGTTCCGGTTTACCGTGAACGACGGCGACGTCATGGTTCCCTGCCGGTCGTCGCCGGGTGCGCCTCCCGTTTCGAACGTGTTGATCCGCTTGGCTCCGATATAGAAGTCCCCGCCGGACGTTGACGGTTGGAACGCCGGTGCCAGGTCCCCGGTTCCTGTCCACCCGGCGTCGGCCAGGGTGGAGCCGTCCGGGACCTCAAAGCCATTGAACAGCAGGTCCCCGGGCGGCGGGGTGTTGTCCAGTTTGTCCGAGACCCGCGGATGCTGTCCGCCGCCCACCAGGAAGTTGAGGTAATCACTTTCCACGGTGAACTGCGGCGAGGTCATCGACCCCACCGGCCAGTCGCCGTCGTTGAATGAATTGATCAGCCCGGCGCCGGCAAAGCCGGTGACGCCATTCTGCCCCGCGAGGGTGCCGGCCGCTGGTGCTGCGCCGAACGGGCCGTCCTTCGGGTTGCCCGGTTCGTTGGTGACCGTCCAGCGGTTGTAGGTGCCGTCGTTGAAGCCGGCCAGGGGAGTGCCCGCGGGAAGCGCGTCGCTGGCCTTCGTGGTTTCCGACGTGAAGGTGGTGCCGTCGAAATTGCCCACGAAGTACTGCCCGGCGGAGCCGCCGGCCACGCCTCCCGGGTTGATGTTGACCACCATCACCCACTTGACGTTCGCGGGGTCGCCGTCGACGGCCAGCGGGAACAGATCGGGGCATTCCCAGAGGCCGCCCGTGGCGTTCGCGGGGCCGAACTCGCTGAGCTGCGTCCAGTCCTTGAGGTTGCCGGACTTGTACAGCACCACCTTGTGCTCGGTGGCCTCCACGGCGGCCATCACCCAGTAGCCGCCTCCGCCGGGGGAGTCGTACCAAAACACCTTCGGGTCGCGGAAGTTCGCCGAGTTGCGGTTGAGCACCGGGTTGCCGCTGTACTTGGTCCAGGTCTTGCCCTCATCCACGCTGTACGCCAGGGACTGTGCCTGCAGCCCCTTGTGCGGCGAGGCGTCCTTGTAGGCACTGGTGAAGATCGCCACCAGAGGCGGGTTCGCGGCAGTGCCCAGGCCTGAGCTGTTGTTCTTGTCCACCACGACGCTGCCGGAGAAGATGTCCTGCTGGTCGTCGGTGGCGATCGCCAGGGGCTGCTCCTTCCAGTGGACCAGGTCCGTTGATGTGGCGTGTCCCCAGGACATGTTGCCCCACTGGTTGCCGGTCGGATTGTGCTGGAAATAGAGGTGGTAGACGCCCTTGTAGAAGACCATCCCGTTGGGATCATTCATCCAGTTCTGCTGCGGCGTGAAATGGTAGGCCGGCCGGAACTGCTCGTCGCCGGCAGTGTCCGCCGCCGTTGCGGTCCCTGCTCCGGCCAGTACCGTGGCCAGGCCTAAACCCGCCACTGTCAGTGCGGTACATCGCTGTAGTCTGCCGAATTTTCTCTGCTGCATTGTGCTGGTGTCGCCCTTCATCGCGCGTGCCTTTCCCCAGTTGATCCGGGTAGACAACGTTGTCAGTGACTGGAACGCTAGGGGATGTCCACAAGACAAGTCAACGGATCAGGCGGCGGTAATTCGGCCTGCAATTGCGCGCGCGACACCGTTGTCAGAGCCGCGACAGCGAAGTCCACCGGAAGAGCCGTTGTTAGGGTGGATTCATGAAACGCAGCCTCCTCGCACTGTCCCTGCTCCCTGCCGTCGTCCTGCTGTCGGGCTGCGCCCAGGCGGGGGAAGCAGCCCAGAATGCGGCGAGCTCGGCGGCGTCCCAGGTTGCCAACGCAGCGGCCGAGCAGGTGAAGGGCCAGATTTGCACAATCATCGAGGACGGCCTGGTCAGCGCCTCGGACAAGGCAGCGCTCGCGGGCCTCGTCGCCGGGGCAGAGACAGCCGGCGTGCCCGCCGAAATCACCGGACCACTGAAGGCGATTGCCGAGGCCGGAGATCAGGTTCCCAGCAATTCTGTCCGGGAGCTCCAGAAGGCCTGCGCCGCCGCTTGAGGCCATGCTGCCTGCGCAGCCTGCAATAATCGGAACCAGCAGTTGCGGGGGCTCTGAAAACGGCCGGCCGTGACGGGCAGCAGCGTTAGTTTCGGGCCGATTACAGCAGACGAGGCGGACATATGAACGTTCCCAGCCAGCAGCACGCGACTTCCCATGAGATCTCTTCCCCTGCAACACCTTCCCCGGAAACCTCTTCCTCCGAAACGTCAGCGAGCAACGGAAAGCCGGTAGCCAATACCGCAGTCAATCCCGAGCTGCTGCGCTGGCTGGCGGAGGCCTACGGCGTTGGCACGTCCTACCAGGGCTGGGACGGGCAGCCGCACGAGGTTGCGGCCGAAACCCTAATCCGCGTCCTGGCCGCGCTTGGCGTACACGCGCACACCGACCAGCTCATCGAGCACGAACTGGCGGAGGCGGAACTGGCGCCCTGGCGCAGGATGCTGCCGCCCGCCGTCGTAATCCAGGACGGCACGCCGGGGCAGGTGAGTGTCCATGTCCCGCACGGTTCGCCCGTCCGGATGTGGGCTGTCACCGAGGACGGGCGTCAGCTGGAGGCGGTCCAGGAGGACGTCTGGGTGGAACCCCGTGACGTGGACGGCGTTCTGACCGGACGGGCCACCTTCGCCGTGCCGCAGAATACGGGCCTTGGGTGGCACACCCTGCGTGCCGAGGCGGCAGGGGTGGTTGCGGAGGCCACGCTGGTGGTGACCCCCGCGCGGCTGTCCACGGCAGCCGACCTCGAGCAGCGCCGCGGCTGGGGGCTGGCGACGCAGCTGTACTCCGTCCGTTCTAAGCGGTCCTGGGGCGTGGGCGATTTTTCCGACCTCGCCGAGCTCGCGGC
The DNA here is from genome assembly GCF_042884885.1 of Arthrobacter sp. NPDC058097. Classification (NCBI taxonomy): domain Bacteria; kingdom Bacillati; phylum Actinomycetota; class Actinomycetes; order Micrococcales; family Micrococcaceae; genus Arthrobacter; species Arthrobacter sp. NPDC058097. The sequence goes on along the minus strand of NZ_JBHVSZ010000001.1, from coordinate 386,767 downwards.
TGTGGCCGGCGCACGCGGGGCCGACTACGTTCTGGTGAATCCCCTGCACGCCGCCGATCCCGTGCCGCCGCTGGAGCCGTCGCCGTATTCGCCGTCGACCCGCCGGTTCTTCAACCCGCTGTACTTGCGGATCGAGTCCATTCCGGAACTGGCGTACCTGAAGCCCAAGAAGCAGGCCCTCGTCCACAGCCTCACGAAGCAGGCACGGAAGCTGAACAAGGACGCCACGCGCCTTGACCGGGACAAGGTCTACTCCGCCAAGCTGGCAGCGCTCGAACTGATTGCCGGCGTCCGCCGTTCGCCCTCGCGGCAGCACGCGTTTGAGGACTACTGCCGCAGGGCCGGTGCAGGCCTGGATGACTTTGCCCTCTGGTGTGCCATCCGTGAAGACCTCGACGCCGACGACCCGTTTTGGACCGACCCAACGGCTGCGCTCGGCTCGCCTTTGGCGGAGAAGCTCAGGGACGAGCTGGCGGAACGGATCGAGTTCCACCGCTGGCTGCAGTGGCTCTGCGATGAGCAGCTCGAATCGGCGCAGCAGGCCGCACGCAACGCCGGCATGCGCCTGGGCGTGGTGAATGACCTTGCCGTCGGCGTGGACCTGCAGAGCTCCGATGCCTGGACACTGAGCGGCGTTCTTGCCCCCGGCGTCAGCGTGGGCGCACCGCCGGACATGTACAACCAGCTGGGCCAGGACTGGCACCAGCCGCCGTGGCACCCCACCCGCTTGGCCGAGGCCGGGTACAAGCCGTTCCGGGAGATGCTCGCGACCGTGCTGCGGCATTCGGGCGGCATCCGGGTGGACCACATCCTCGGCTTCTTCCGGCTGTGGTGGGTGCCCGAAGGGAATTCGCCGGTTGACGGCGCCTACGTCCGGTTCGACCATGACGCCATGATCGGCATCCTTGCGCTCGAGGCCCACCGTGCAGGCGCCGTGGTGATCGGCGAAGACCTCGGCACGTTCGAGCCGTGGGTCCGGGATTACCTCGCCGCCCGCGGCATCCTGGGCACCTCGATCCTGTGGTTTGAGAACGACGGCGACGCCCCGCTGCCGCCCGAACGGTACAGGCTGCAGGCGCTCTCCAGCGTGAATACCCACGACCTGCCGCCCACGGCCGGCTACCTCGCCGGCGACCACGTGACGCTGCGGAACGCGCTGGGGCTGCTGGAGCGTTCTGCGGAGGAGGAGCGCCTGGAGCACAACGCCAAGCTGGAGAAAATGATGGACCTGCTCCGGCAGCGCGGCCTGCTGTCGTCCACCGACGCCGGTTCCGAGCAGGAACGGATCGAGGCGCTGCACCGGCTGCTCGCACAGACTCCGTCGGTCCTTCTCGGCGTGGCGCTCGTGGATGCGGTCGGCGAACGCAGGGTGCAGAACCAGCCCGGGACCACCTCCGCCCAGTACCCCAACTGGCAGGTGCCGCTGGCCAACTCCGACGGGGACGCCGTGCTGATCGACAGCCTCGAGGACGACGACAGGTTCAACTCCCTGCTCGCCGCGGTCGAGGAGGCCATGCGGGCCTAGCCGGCCGTGATCACGTGCGTGGTGTGGCTGTACCGGAAGGTGACCGGTCCGCCGTCGTGGTTCAGCACGATATTGGAACCGTTCGGGGCGCCATCCAGGCCGTAGTTCTCATCCCAGGAGCCGTTGATGGCCGCCTTGAATTCGTACTGCCCGGCCGGAAGGTCTGCGGTGAGTTTCCACAGGTGGTCCGCCGGATCGAAGGCCATGAACGCGGCCTCACATGCCGGCTGCCAATCATCCGGGCAGCCCATCTCGCTGTTCAGGCTTCCCGCTACGGTGACCGAGTCCGGTTGCGGCGCGGCGCCCACCACCACCGTCCGGACATTGCTCACCACGCCCGATACGTCGAGCTTTGCCCGGTACCGCACCCCGGTTCCGTCGGCGAGGTCGAGGGCGGCCAGGTCATCCGCCACGGTGTACGCCGGGGACGAATCATCGCCCGAGCCGACGGCTGTCCATGGCCCGCCCGCGACGCTCCGCTCGAAGCGCACCACGTGGCTGGCCTTCTCCGGGTCGGCCGTGGCAACCACGTCCACATTCCCCTGGACGGTGCTGCCTTCGGCCGGCTGCTGAATGGTCAGCACCGGGTCCGGCACCTCAGCGGACCGCGAAGTGCTGACCGACGTGCGGCCGGCGTTGGTCAGGACCACCGCCCGGTACTCCACGGCAGTGCCGGGATTCAGGTCCGAAACATCGTGGAAGACCCGGTACGGCGCGGTGTCATCGGTGCCCACGGGCTCCCAGTTGCCGCCCGGAGTTCTGGCCTCGAAGGTGACCTCATAGAACGAGGTGCCGTCGACATCGGCGGTCACCTGGATCCTGCCGTTGTCCCCGGCGGTGGTGGTGGCGGACGCAGCGGTGGCCGCGGCGGAAACGGGTGCCTGCAGCGTGACGGCGGGGGCAGCCTTCTCGCGGGGGATCCGGCCTGATGACTGGTAGACGACGGCGGACAGCGGCGGCACCGTGACGGTCAGCTTGCCGTCGACCGAGGTCCTGGAGGTTGCGGCTGCGTCGCCGTAGAGAAGGCTGTAATTGCGCTTGGCGATGTAGGTGGGAACAGCGGCGGTCTGTGGCTTCTCGCTGTTGTTCAGCGCCACCACGTACTCGCGCTGGTCCTTGGCATCGGTGCGCGAGAAAGCGTAGATGCCTGGTCCGTCCGAGGCGTACCGGTGTTGGTGGGCACCGTCGCGCAGGGCGGGATGCTCCTTGGTCAGCTGCGCAAGTTCGCGGATCTTGGCGTAGAGGGGATGCCCGGTGTCGAAGTTGTCCGTGGAGTGGGTGGCATCCGTGCCGAGCAGGTCATCGTCGAGGTAGTCGGGCACCTTGCTGGCGAACAGCGTCTGGCGGGCGTCCTGGTCGCCGCCGGGGCCGGTGAATCCCTGCTCGTCGCCATAGTAGACGACGGGATTTCCGCGGGATAAGTACATGAGCTCGTGGGCCAGTTCATCGCGGGCCACGCGTTCGGCGTCGGTTGATCCGGGGTTGTCGGTGCTGATGAAGCTGCCGATCCGGCCCATGTCGTGGTTCCCCAGGAAGGTGGGCAGTTGGTAGACGTTGGAGTCCGCGTCGGTGTACCATTCGTCGGCGGCGAAGAAGGTTGCCAGCTCTTTCGCGCCCTGGCTTTTCGAGGCGAAATTGCGAGCCGCGTCCTGGAACGGGAAGTCGAGCACGGCCTGCATCCTGTTGCGGGTGGTGAACTGGCTCGTGAAGCTCTTGGACGTGTCGAAGACCTCGCCGAACATGAAGAACTCTTCTTTGCCGTGCTCCCTGGCGTAGGCGAGGACCTCGGGCCCGAACTGCTGCCAGAATTCGTCGTTGACGTGCTTCATGGTGTCGATGCGGAACCCGTCCACGCCGAAGTCCCTGATCCACGTCTCGTAGATGTCCGTCATGCCGGCCACGACTGTCGGGTGCTCGGTGAACAGGTCGTCCAGGCCGAAGAAGTCGCCGTAGAAGGAGTTCTCGCCGGCGAAGGTGGTGTCGCCGCGGTTGTGATAGAGCGTCGGGTCATTGAGCCAGGCCGGAACCTTGAGGTTCTGTTCCGCCGGATCAAGCACCGGTGTGTACGGGAAGGAGGTCTCGGCGTCGAGCTTGGGGAAGTCCGCCCGGCCCGCGAAGTCCCGGTCATCGAAGGCTTCACCCGAGGCGGTGCGGTATGGCTCCTTGTCCTTGGAGACGTAGCCGGTGCGGGCACCCTCCTTGTAGCCGATGACGTCCGCGGTGTGGTTGGTGATGATGTCGAAGTACACCTTCATGCCGCGGGAGTGCGCCTCGTCGATGAGGGCTTTCAGTTCGGCGTTGGTGCCCAGGTGCGGATCGATCTGGGTGAAGTCCGTGACCCAGTAGCCGTGGTAGCCGGCGGAGTTGTCCTCGGGCTGGACTGCCTTGTTCTTGAAGCTGGGCGTCAGCCAGATCGCCGTGGTTCCGAGGCCCTGGATGTAGTCGATCTTGTCCAGCAGGCCGTTCAGGTCGCCGCCGTTGTAGAAGCCCTTGCGGGTGGGGTCGAAGCCGGAAACCATCGGATCCGGTCCCAGCCCGCCCTGGTCGTTGCCGGCGTCGCCGTTGCTGAATCTGTCCGCCATGACGAAGTAGAAGTTCTCGCCGGTGACCGGAGTCCGGAGCGAATGGGCACCTTTTCCCGGTCCGGCGCCCGGTTTGGTGTCCGACGGCGGTCCAGGGGTTCTGTTGGTAACTGCGGCTTGGGTGGGTGTCTGGGCTGTCGCGGCGCCCGCGGCTGTCGGGGCTGCCCGAGTTTGTGGGGCTGCCTGCGCGGGCAGGGCCGACGCAGCCAGCAGGACGAGAGCGCCGGTTGCCGCCAGGGCTGCTCGCGTGGGCTTGATCGGACCGGCGGTGGGGCGCGGGGAATTCAGGCGAGGGACGGTGAACATGTTGGACCTTCCGCAAAGCAACGTTGCTTGTCCGGGTGGGGAAGCCCGGAATCCGTTAGGGTGCCGACTCGTCCAAGGCGGGCCCGATCACCGATACCAGGCCCTTGATGGGACCGTATTGGCAATGACTGATCCTGTATTGGCTTTGTCGATTGCGGTTAGCTTGCCACAATCAGGGCCGTGGGGGAACCCGCAACGAGACGCTGAAGAGGGCCTTCCGGGAGGCCGGTCCGGACGTCCAGGCGGAAGGTGGTGATGTCGTGTGAGCGCTCGTGGGCCACGTGAAGCCATTCGCCGCGGACCAGGTGATGACGGGGCCAGTCGCCGCTGCTGGCGAAGTCGCCGAGCGGGCGAAGCGGGCCGCCCTCTGCTGATGAGGTCAGCTCCAGCACGCTGATGCGGTTGGAGCCCCGCACGCCTACATACGCGAACCGCCCGTCCGCCGACAAGGCAATTTCGGCCGCGGAGTCGCCATCCTTCGCGCCCTCGAACGTCGCTGGCCCCTGGCCGACCAGTTCAAACTTCCCCGACGCCGAGGCGGCCCGGGCTGCGAAGACCTCGATCGAATACTCGGAAACGACGAACACCGTTCCATCGGAGTGCTGCACCAGGTGGCGGGGGCCGCTGTCCTTCGGCAGCACCACCTCATGGTCCAGCACCAGGCCCGTCCTGGGAACGTGGTTCCAGACTCGGAGGAGATCGTGGCCGAGGTCGGTGGTCATGATGCGGCCGTCGGCGAGTACCAGGCTGGCGTGGGCGCGGCTGGGGCGGTCGTCCCGGTGCGGGTCGCTGGATGCTGCCGCCGGAAGGCGGCGGGCGATCCCGCCGTCGTCCGTCAGTTCGTAGAGCAGCACCTGGCCGTCGCCCCAGCAGGCGACGATCAGGAACTTGCCCTGCGGATCGACGGTGACGTGGCAGGCAGCTTCGCCGGCTGCCCAGGGCTCGCCGACGGCTTCGAGGCCGAATTCTCCACGCCGCCGGTACGCCTGGACGGTTTTGGCGTTCTCACCAACGGCGTAAACCATCGGCAGTTTCCGGTGCACCGCGACGAACGACGGCGAGTCCGCCTTTGCGGCCGTCCCGCGCCAGATGAGCGTCCCATCAGCGTTGGCCGATACGGCCCCGATCCCGGCCCCGTGCCCGCCGCTGTCCGCGGTGTAGGAGCCAGTCCAGATGAGCGTGTGGTTTTCGCTGTGGGTCATCGTTCCATCCTGCCAATGATTGCCGGATTCGGCGTCGGATAACATGGTTTTTTGCAGAGCCGATTTGAGTGCCGGGCACGCTTACATGTGCCCGTTTAGTACTACCCCGGGAGGTGAGAACAATTCACGCAACGCCAGCTTGGGTTCTCCCTGCCCGCCGCCTTACGGACCGTCAAGGTCAGTAGGACATATGCACGGAGCGCCCATCATTCAGCCGAAGGACGCATCCATGCCTGTTCAATCACCGCTTTCCCGCTCCACCGTCATCAGCAGGCTGCGCGCTGCCGGCTGTGTCTTTGCCGAGGACGAAGCGGACCTCCTCCTTTCGGCCGGCCTTGCCTTCGATGGGCTAAGGCACGCCGTGCAGCGGCGGGTCGACGGGTTTCCGCTCGAGCACATTCTGGGCTGGGCCGAGTTTTGCGGCTTGCGGATCCGGGTCGAGCCCGGGGTCTTTGTGCCGCGACGCCGGACGGAACTGCTGGTCCGGGAGGCTGCCGCGATCCTGGGGGCCGCGGGGTCAGGGCCGGCCGAGTCGGCGGGGTCGGCGGGGTCGGAGCCCGCTGAGCCCACCGGGCCTGCTGGCATCACCCCGCCCGTGTTGCCATCGATGCCCCCGGTTGTCGTTGACCTGTGCTGCGGCTCCGGCGCTGTGGGCACCGCGCTGGCCATATGGGTGCCCGGCATGGAGGTGCATGCTTCCGACGTCGACCCGGCCGCGGTGCAGTGTGCCCGCCGCAACGTGGTGCCAGCGGGCGGAGCTGTCCATGAGGGTGACCTCTACTCAGCCTTACCCGCTCGCCTTCGGTGCTCCGTGGACATCCTCGCGGTCAATGCCCCCTACGTGCCGACGGAGTCCATCAGCAGCATGCCCCATGAAGCCCGCGTTCATGAGCCGCGGGTGTCGCTCGACGGAGGGCCCGACGGTCTCGACATCCAGCGCCGGGTGACCGCCGAAGCCGCGGACTGGCTTAGGCCGGGAGGGCACCTGCTCATCGAAACGAGCCGGCTGCAGGCTCCGCATACCGCAGCGGCCATGGTCGATGGGGGCCTAAGTCCGCGGATTGCCACGTCGGCTGAATTGGACGCGACAGTGGTGATCGGGCAGCTGTTGTAACTCGCTTGGGGATGCGGGGCCAGCCCCCGCTCGCCACGAAGCGGCACTTCCCGTGGACGCGGCCGCTCCGCTTGAGTCCAATCAGCCGGGCACGGTCTTGCAGGTCGGGTCTTTGCGGCGGGGTCATGTTTTGTGGTGGTGGTTTTGTCGGGGTTGTTGGCGTGGTCGATGTGGGGTGGCGGGATGAACCAGGGGATCCCGTTTTTGATGTGGATTTTCCACTGTTCCTTGTGGATCAGATGGTGGTGGTGGGTGCAGAGGAGGACGCCGTTGTCGGTGTTGGTGGGTCCGCCGCGGGACCAGTAGGTGATGTGGTGGGCTTCGCACCATGGTGCGGGGATGGTGCAGTTGGGGAAGGCGCAGCCTTGGTCGCGGGTGTTGAGGGCTTTGCGGATGTGGGGCGGGAAGATGCGGGTGGTGCGGCCGATGTCGAGGATGCGTCCTTGGGAGCCGAGGAGGACGGGGATGATGTCGGCATCGCAGGCGATTTTGCGGATGGTGGAGGCGGTGACGGGGCCGGTGTAGGCGAATGTTCCGCTGCCGGTGGCCGCGCCGGTGGGCTCGCCGGGTGTGGCGAAGAGGTCGGTGCCTGTCCAGTTGGTGCCGGGCGGGGGTGTGGCGAAGAGGTCGGTGCCGGACAGGTTGATGCTGGGCGGGTCGGTGCTGGCGACGTTGGTGCTGGGCCGGTTGCCTGTTTGGGCGTCGGGTTCGATTGTCTGCGGGGCGTCTGTGCTGGTGTCCGGTTCGGGCCAGGGTTCGCTGGTCTGCCAGGTGCCGGTGCGGTTTCTCTTTGGGGCGTAGCGGGGGCCGCGGGTGGCGGTGGTTTGGATGCTGTTGAGGAGGTCCCGGTAGCCGACGGTGACCATGACTTGGGGGCGGAGTCCTCCGGTGGTGGGCAGGGTGCCGGTGGCGAGGGCGGCTTTGGACGCGCCGACGAGGCCGTCGAGGCGTTGTTGGGCGGGGGTGCGGCGGTCCAGGTCGGGGAGCGGGGTGGGGGTGTTGAAGGCCGTGTCGGGGTCAACGGCGGCGCTGTCGCTGCCGGCGCTGCCGTCGTTGTCGCCGCCGGGGTTGCTGTCGGTTCCGCAGGTGGTGGTGTTGGGTGTGGTGGTGCGGGGGTTGGTGGCGGTGTTCATGACGGTGGTGAGGACTTCGTATTGGTCGGTGGTGGCGCGGATTTCGAGGTGGTGGAGGCCGCCGCGTTTGTGGTGGATGAAGACGCCTTGGCGGTGGCGGAGGTTTTCTTCGGATGGTTCGGTGCCGTCCTGGTCGAGGGCGTCGATCCAGCGGTGGGCGATGCGGGTGAGGAAGTCGTGGTCGTTTTCGATCGCGGTTTGGGTGAGGTTGTGTTCCATTTCGGCGATCAGGGCGGGGTCGGGGGTGTGGCGGACTTTGTCCAGGGCGGTAGTGATGGTGGTTCCGGCGCGGGAGGAGATGGTTCCGGCGGTGAGGGCGGCGGCGGTTTCTTCGTGTTCCGGTGGCAGGGGGCGGCCGGCGAGTCCGGTGCGGGGGAGGGTGGCGTTGGCGAGGGCGAGTCGGCGGCGTGCTTCGGGGGTGCTGATCCGGAGCCGGGTCCGGAGGAACTCGGCGGTGTTGCGGGCCCCGTCATCGGCCGGGGACCAGCCCACCGCAGAGGCAGGAGCCGAGGCAGGCGGGGCGGCGGCATCGGAGGGATGAGCGTCAGGAGCCGGGGCGGGTTCGGGTTCGGTGCCCCAGCCTGTGGTCCAGCCGGCGGCGCGGCTGGCGGTCGCGGCGGCGTTGATCGCCTCGGTTCGTGTCCGGTCCACGGCCGCGGCGGCGGCTACTTGCAGGTGTTCGACGCGGCGGGAGAGCTTCTCGTTCAGTTCAGCGAAATCGGCCGCCTGAAGGAAGTTGGCCGTGGCCAGCTCCTCCGGCGCCGAACTGGTGGCCGAGTCCAGCAACGCCAAGGCCGCCTTCAGATCGGGCGTCGCCAGCGTTGGGGACGCCAGTTCAGTAGCTGCCTTGGCAGCTGATGCCGGGCCGTTCATGTCCGGGGCGGAGTGACCGGACCGGAGGCGGCGGCAGCGCCGCCGTCGGACGCGTCCTGAATAGCGGCCTCAGAACGGGAACCGGCAGCGGGGGCTTCGGAGGGAACGCTGCGCAGCCGGCGGGCAGGCAGCAGAGCGGCGGCACTTAGGCCCGAGACGTCAGTCCCGGCTGCAATGTCCGCTCGATCCTCCCCAAAGGCTTCCATACGAAAACTATCTCAACGGGGTCTGACAGTAATGATGAAATTGGCTTGTGCCGGCGGTGAGGTCGGCGGCAGCACCGCCGTCGGACGAAGATGTGTCCGCAACGACGGTGCCCGTTCCGGCAGAAGCCGGACGCCCGGAAGCGGGAACGCTACACAGCCGGGCAGCACGCAGGCCGGGCACTGCTGCCCGGCCTGGCATACTTCCCGCGCTTTCCCCGGTGGCTTCCATAGGAAAACATTGTCAGAGGCGTCTGACATTTTTAGTTCTTGCCGCCCCGCCCGGGATGCGGGCTCAAGCAGCCAACCTTGGAACTACTACTGGGAGCTACTACTGCTTGTCCGGATGCACGTTCGTGGCAGCTCCGGCGGACGTGGCACCGCCCTCGTCTGTCCAGTCCTGGCCCGTGCTGGCGTTGAGCGCCGGATCGGACTCCACATCGGAAGTGCCGAGGTTGACCGTCTCCGGATGGGTGCTGTGCGCGGGCACGTGGCCGCTGTCTGTAGACGTACCAGATGCAGAAGTGCCGGCGGAAGCTGTACCGGCGTCACCCGGCTTTGGTGCATCGCGGTGCATGGCGGAGTCGAGTACCGTTCCTGCCCGTCGCGCGGCTTCGGCCAGCTGGTCGCCCACCTCAGGGGCCTTTTCTTTGACGGCTTCCTTTGCTGCCGTGACTTTGTCCTGGACCGGCTTGCTGTCCCAGATGCCGGCGGCCCGTGCTTTGAGCTTGTCGTACGCTGCCCGGCCGGACCTGGATCCGAGCACATAACCTGCAGCGATTCCGGCGCCGAAGAGAAGTTTGGATTTCATGATGATCTCCTACTCTTGAGGGGGATCTGTACGATTTGGTTCGGCCAATACGGCCTGGGGGTGGGAAACCGGCCCCGGGAAGTTCCCCGGAGCCGGTTCCGGCGCTGCTCTACCAGCGACTTTGTCTAGCGGGCCGTGCGCTTGGTAATCATGCCGTAGACCAGCAGGACGATCAGTGCGCCCCCAATCGCGAGCAGCCACGTGGACAGCGAGAAGAACTCGTTGATGCCAACTCCGAAGAGCGCGCTGCCGATAAAGCCGCCGAGAATTGCGCCAACCACGCCAAGCAGCAGCGTGATGAAAATGCCGCCGCCCTGCCGTCCGGGGAGGATGGCCTTAGCAATGGCTCCGGCAATGAGGCCAAGAATCAGAAATGCGAAAAAACCCATCTTTTAATCGTTCCTTCTTCATCTAGAGGAGTTACCCGGGTTGCCGGGTACGCTTCGTCCTTCTGCTCAATACTAATCATGCTTACTATTTTTTTGCCAGTCGCCTTCCAGTGAGGGGCGGACGGCAGTGCGCACCCGGGGCCGGGCGTCAGTGGCCCTGAACGTCGGAGTTTACGCCCGCCTCCGGGCCCTCATCGAGGGTGCTGATGGCGGTCAGGTCTTCCTCATCCAAGGCGAAATCGAAGACGTCGATATTCTCTTTCATCCGCTGCGGATCCGCGGACTTGGGGATGGCCACGAGACCCTGCTGGACGTGCCAGCGCAGCACCACCTGGCTCACTGTTCGGCCGTGTTTGCCCGCGATTCGGTTCAGCACAGGCGCAGACAGCAGTCCGGATCCGGCACCCAGTGGACTGTACGACTCTGTGACAATCCGGTGTCCGTCGTTGTAGGCTCGGTCGGCCGAACGGGTCACCGAGGGGTTGAGTTGGATCTGGTTCACGGCCGGGACAACCTCGGTCTCCCACATGAGCTTTTCCAAATGGGCGGGCTTGAAGTTCGAGACGCCGATCGACCGGACTTTCCCTTCGCCCTGGAGTCGCTCAAACGTCTGCCACGTGGAGATGAATTCTCCACGGCGGGGGAGCGGCCAGTGGATCAGCAGCAGGTCGACATAGTCCAGGTTCAGGCGTTTCAGCGAGCCTTCAAGTCCGGCCGTGGCCAGATTCCCTCCCTGGAATTCCCCGTCCAGCTTGGTGGTGACAAAGAACTCTGTCCGGTCCAGTCCGCTGGCCCGGATTCCGGAGCCGACACCCGCCTCGTTCCCGTAGCGCACGGCCGTATCGATGTGCCGGTACCCGGCTTCCGCAGCGCGTACGACGGCGTCACTCACCTCCCGGTCGTTCAGCGGCCAGGTTCCAAGGCCGATCTGAGGGATCCGGTTGCCGTCGTTCAGTTCGATGACTGGTGCGAGTGCCATGCGGAAGAGTCTTTCCTATCAGTGGCAGTTTGCCCAGACCCTCCTTGCTCCTTCGGGACCACCTTTTGCTATCTTCCGAGGTCAAACCGGGAATGCTTATGGACCGCCTGTTGTTACGATGAGCGCAAGGAGGCACATGCAGGTCTTGCTCGGAAGGCGCGCTGTGGTGGACGTGGTTGTCGCCATGGCTGCCTTCCTTGTGTCCGGGAGTTGGATCCTGACCGCTGCAGATGCTGGAGCAACATACTTCCTTTCCGCCATAGCTGCCGGCCTGGCAGTGGTGGGAAATGCCGCCGCTTCCATCCTCAGCCGCAAGCCCCGGCTCACCACGGCTGCGGACCGTGTTACCCTGCTTCGCGCTGTGCTGGTGGCATGCTGCGCGGCGGCGACGGTCCCGGCGCTGTTCGGCGGGGTGGGGCCCGGCGTGCCGGTGGTCGCGGTGGGTGCGGCCGCATTTCTTCTTGACGCGGTGGACGGGGCCGTTGCGCGGCGGTTTGCCTGCGTGAGCCCGGCTGGAGGCCGGCTGGATGTCCAGACCGATGCAGCCCTGGTGCTCGTGCTGTCGTGTGCTGCTGTGCCCATCCTTGGCCCCTGGGTGCTGGCCACCGGGCTCATGTGGTACGCGTTCGTCACTGCCGGCTGGTTCCGGCCTGAGCTGAAACGAATGCTGCCTGTTAAGAGGCTGCGGAAGGTTATCGGCGCCTTCCAGCCGTTCGCCTTGTTGCTGGCACTCACGCCCGGGGTTCCCGGTGGAATCGGGATGGTGACTGTTGTCCTGGCGCTCGTCGCACTGGTGGCCTCGTTTGGCCGGGACGTCGTCGAACTGGAGCAAAGCCACCGAAAGTGGACCGGGCGGCACTCCAGCACTGAACTGGTGAACTAACGGAGCAGTAAAGGAAGGCGGCGTTACGGTGCGGCGCCGAAGTTCACCGCGGGTCCGGCGGCTCTGGACTAACGGTGGCCGCCGCTGGTAAAGGTTGAAGCGGGCCGGAGCAAGGTAAGTCCAGGCCCTCCCAACAGCAAAGGATCCAGACCATGAGCGAAACGCCCGCCGATCCGGAGCCGAATTCGTCGGACCAGCCTGAAAGCGGTTCACCCGGGGGCTTCCCGTTTGACCCCAACCAGGACCCTCCCCAGGAAGAACCGGCAATTCCTCCGCAGGACAACCCCGGACCACCCACCGGCCCCGACGGAGAGCCGGACGAGCCCGCCCTGGAGGATCCCCAGCGGCCGCCAGCCCGGTAGGCGGGCGGCGCCGGGGTAGCCCGCAGCAGTAATCCGCGCTTCGATCACTGATCGGCTGGATCGCGGCCGGCGGCCCGCCGGAAGCCGTCCCGGTTACCAGGCATAGTCCTCCGGAGCGGTCCGGTGCCCCGGGAAAATGTCATCGAGACGCTTGAGTGCATCATCGTTGAGTGTCACGTCCAAAGCCCGGATGGACGCGTGTAGCTGTTCCTGCGTGCGGGGCCCGACGATGGGGGCGGTAACCGCAGGCTGCCGAAGCAGCCACGCGAGTGCAACGTCGCCGGGCTCATGGCCGAGTTCCGCGGCGAAATCCTCGTACCCCAGGATCTGGTCGTGGTGCTTTTCCAGCGTTTCCGCCGCCCGCCCCGCCAGCCGCCGCACGCCCTCGCGCTCTTTTTTGAGCACGCCGCCCAGAAGCCCTCCGTGCAACGGGGACCACGGGATGATCCCGATCCCGTATTGCCGGGCCGCGGGGATGACTTCCAACTCGATGTTCCGCGTCAGCAGATTGTAGATCGATTGCTCACTGACGAGGCCGGTGTAGCTGCGGCTGGCGGCGGCTTCCTGCGCGCGTGCCAGGTGCCAGCCGGCGAAATTGCTGCTGCCCGAGTACAGGATCTTGCCTTGCTGGATGGCCACTTCGACGGCCTGCCAGATCTCGTCCCACGGCGTGTTCCGGTCCACGTGGTGGAACTGGTAGATGTCGATGTAATCGGTTTGGAGGCGTTTGAGGCTGGCGTCGAGGGCGCGCCGGATGTTCAGTGCGGACAGCTTCGACTCGTTCGGGCGGTCCGTCATGGTGCCGTAGAGCTTGGTGGCCAGCACGGTGCGTTCCCGGCGCTCGCCTCCCTTCGCGAACCAGCGGCCAATGATCTCCTCTGTCCAGCCGCGGTGGTCAGTCCCGCCGTACACGTTGGCCGTGTCGAAGAAATTGATGCCGGACTCCTGGGCGGAGTCCATGATCGCGTGCGCTTCGGGTTCCTCCGTGTGCGGGCCGAAGTTCATGGTGCCGAGGCAAAGCCGGGAAACCTTGAGGCCGGAACGGCCCAGATGTGTGTACTCCATGAATGGTTCGTCCTTTCGGTGGAGCTGGGAAAGCGGCTAGAGCTGGGAGAACGCGGCGACGGCGGGGTCCGCGCCAATGCGGGAGCCGGCCTCAAGCCCGTTGATCGATTCCACGTCTGCGGCAGTCAGCCGGATTGTCGCTGCTGCGAGGTTCTCCCGCATCCTTGCGGAGTCGGCGGACTTCGGGATGACGATGTTGCCGGTTGCCAGGTGCCACGCGAGCACGATCTGGGCGGGCGTCGCCCCGTGATCCTTGGCCAGGCCCGCCACTGCGGGTGCGTCCAGGTCTGCACCCTGGCCCAACGGGCTGTAGGCCTCAACGGCAATCCCGTGGGAGCGGCTCTTGGTGGCCAGCGCGGCCTGCTGGAAGGTCGGGTGGAGTTCGAACTGGTTCACAGCGGGGATCACGTCCGCGTCGGCCAGTACAGCATCCAGGTGCTCTTCCAGAAAGTTTGAGACGCCTATCGCCCGGGCTTGGCCGGTGGCGTGGATTTCCTCCAGCGCCTTCCAGGCCTGTGTGTAGAGTTCCTGGGAAGGCACCGGCCAGTGGATCAGGTACAGGTCAACGACATCGACCCCCAGTGCCTTCCGGCTGTTCTCGAACGCCTCCTGGGCAGTGGCCTGGTCGCCGTTGCGTAGCTTGGTGGTGATAAACAGCTCCTCGCGCGGGATGCCGGATGCGGCGATCGCAGCCCCCACCCCGGCCTCGTTCCGGTAGGCGGCCGCGGTGTCGATATGGCGGTAACCGGCTTCCAGGGCGTCCTCAACGGTCCGCTGAGTCTCGTCCGGGGGTACCTGGAAAACGCCGAATCCCAGCTGCGGGATGGAAACGCCGTTGTTGAGGACGACCTGCGGGATCTGCGACATGTCTTCTCCTTGATGATCTAACTCGATAGTCCGTGTTGAGAGTGCGCCGCGCGGGAGGGTGAGGGCGCGGGCTCCTTCCGAGCTTATGCATCCAAGGCTCCGGAGTCAGCGGCCGTGGCTCTCCCTGTTTTTCCTAGGATTGCCAGTCCTACCATCGTTGTAGAAACGGTGCCCGGGGGCAGGCACAATGGAGGTCATGGGTCAGAGCGCCGAGTTCGGCAAATTCCTCAAGGCAATGCGGTCCCGGCTGAAACCGGAGGACGTCGGCATCGCTGACGGCGCCGGCGCGCGGCGCGTGCCCGGGTTGCGGCGGGAGGAGATCGCCCGGCTGGCGGACATCAGCACGGATTACTACACAAGGCTCGAACAAGGCCGCAACATCCACGCGTCGCGGGCCGTTCTGGATTCGGTGGCGCGGGCGCTCAGGCTCGACGCCGGCGAGCAAGCCCACATGATGAACCTTCTGCGGCACTGTGCAGTGTCCGCCCGGTCACCGATGCCCGTCCAGGCAATCCGGCCCGGTCTCCGGCAACTCCTGGACGCCGTTGGCGATGTGCCTGCCCTTGTCCTTGGACGAAGAACGGATGTCCTGGCCGGTAATCGGATGGCTTTCCTGCTGATAGCGGACTTCCCGCACCTGTCCTCCGGGGAGCGGAACCTCACCCGGTGGCTGGTCCTTGATCCGAGGGCGCGGGAGCTTTTCCGCGATTGGAAGACAGTGGCGGCGGAGGCGGCGGGCGCCCTCCGGCTCGACGTCGGACGGCACCCCAATGACGCACAGGCCAACCATCTCGTGGGGGAGCTTGCCGTGCACAGTGAACACTTCCGCCAATGGTGGGCCGGCCACCGGGTGGCCACCCGCTCTGCAGGCACCGTGCGCCTCCACCATCCCGAGGTGGGAGACCTTGAACTGAACTTCGAAAACCTGGTGCTGCCGGACGACGCCGACCAGACCCTGCGGATCTACTCGGCCAGGCCGGGCTCGCCGTCGGCGGATGCGCTGGCGCTGCTCGGAAGCCTCGGAGCGGACAGCATGGGCCGGGGAACCGTGAACGGGGATGAAAGCGCGACGGGGGAGCAGGCTTCCAGCATTGGCAGGCCAGAGGGAAACGGCAGTGAGGATGCGCCGTCGGCCAGCCGCGGCTGACCGTACATGCAGCCGGGTGGCGGGAGAAAAGGCGTCTCCTGTACCTCTGCCCAGCAGGAGCGCAGGATTTTATCCATTCGCCCATTGGGCGGGTGTGGCGCGTTTCCTAGCCTTGGAGGAGAACTTCTCCCAGCCCTCCGACCCAAGGATGACCTTCAACGATGAAACGCATCGCACTGCTTCGGGAACGCCACACACCTTCCGCTCCGACCGGAACCCACTGCCCGGCGTCGGGAATGTGGGCCCCTGCAGACTCGCCGGACGAGGCGCACGCCTTCTTTGAAGGACAGGTGTTTCCCGCATTCCGCGGGATTCCCACTGTGTGGCGCCCGAGTGCTACCGCCCAGGATTAAGCACGAAAGGCGGCGCCGGCTGGAGAACCGCCGACGCCGCCTTACTTAATCCGCTGCCGTGCGGTCAGTTCCGCCGCGGCGAACGGTAAAATCTAGTCCCGCTCCAGGCGGAATCCGAGCTTGAGGGTGACCTGCCAGTCCGCAACCTTGCCGTCCTCGAGGTGGCCGCGGATCTCCTTGACTTCGAACCAGTCCAGGTTGCGCAGGGTTTTTGCGGCGTCGGAAATGCCGTTGCGGACGGCCGCGTCGACGCCTTCGGTCGAGGTTCCGACAATTTCAGAAATGCTGTAGGTGTTATTAGACATCTTCGCTCCTCATGATCGCCATCGATACCCGGCTGCGGGCCGTTCCTGCAGAGTATCGGACGGGGCGCCCGGGAACTAGGCTTCCAGCACGTAGCTTCTGAGGTCGTCCAGGGTCTGTTGCATGTGCGCATCCATTGCATTGCGTGCCTGCTGCGGATCGCGGGCAAACAGGGCCTCGTAAATGTTCTGGTGGTGGCCGATTGCATGCTCCTGGATGTCAGGCACCCTCGAGGTTTCGGTCCGGCCCTTTTCCAGGACGCGGTGCAGCGGTTCGAAGAGGACTGCCACGAATACGTTCTCGGACGCGTGCAGAATCTGGTCGTGGAAAGCCAGGTCGGCGGCAACAAAGCTCGCCACGTCGTTGCCCTGATGCGCCTTCTGCATGTCCGCCACACAGTCCCGAAGGCCCTCGAGCTCGGCGTCCGTGATGCGCTGGGCAGCCAGCTCGCAGGCTCCCGTTTCCAGCATCCGGCGCAGCTCAATCAGCTGGACCGCGGCGGCAGGACCGTTCTGCCCCTCGGATGCGGCCCGCAGCACCGCCTCGAGCGATGACCAGCGATTGAGCGGATTCACGAACGTGCCGCGGCCACGTTCCACGCTCAGGATGCGCTGCGCCTCAAGGGTCTTCATTGCCTCACGGACCGTCATGCGGCTGACGTCGTGCCGTGCGCTGAGTTCCAGTTCTCCCGGCACGCTGCTGCCCGGCGGAAACTCGCCGGAGATAATGCGGTCAAGGAGTTCGTCGGCGACGACGCCCACCAGTGATTTGCGTGCCATTTCTTCCGTTCAGCGTGTGCGGCCTGTTACAGCCGGGGATGTCTGCCAAAAGTGTACTTGCGCACGTGCTGTGCGTTATGCCACACTAGCACCAAAGAACAGATGTCTGACATCTTACAAATATCCGCAAGACAGTTTCGACACAACGGAGTGCACAGTGCCCCTCGAATCCGACGTCCTGGCCGCCTTTCCCGCCGAGCTCCACATCCCTGCCCGGCAGGTCGCAGACGCCGTTGCCGCCACGGCCGCCATGTCCCCGCGCGTTCTCGTGGTGCTCGACGACGACCCCACCGGCACGCAGTCGGTTGCGGATCTCCCTGTGCTCACCCGCTGGGAAGTCGAGGACTTCCAGTGGGCTCTCCATCAGGGTAAGCCTGCCGTCTACGTGTTGACGAACACCCGCAGCCTGGATCCCGAAGAAGCAGCCGCCCGCAACGAAGAGGTAGTGCGCAACGCCCTGGCGGCTGCCCGCGACGGCGAGGGTGAGGTCCGGCTCGGCTTTGTGAGCCGCAGCGACTCGACCCTCCGCGGGCACTTCCCGCTGGAGCCGGACGTCATTGCTGCCACCGTGGCAGCCGAAAGCGGAGAGGCCACGGACGGCGTCGTGATGGTTCCCGCGTTTCCCGACGCCGGCCGCATCACCATTGGCGGGATCCACTACACACGCGGACCGGGGACCGGGCAGCTGACCCCCGTTGCCGAGACGGAGTTCGCCAGGGACGCCACCTTCGGCTTCGCCAATTCCGAGATGGCCAAGTACGTGGAAGAGAAGTCCCAGGGGCGGTTCGCCGCGGACTCCGTGATCGTGCTGGACCTGAACATCATCCGCGCCGGCTCTGCCACCGGGGAGGCCGGAGTCTCGGCCAAGGCCATCGCTGACGCCATCGAGCCGGCCACGCAGTCCACGCCCATCGTGGTGGACATCGTCACCGAAAACGACATGCGCGCCCTGGCCCTGGGCCTGGAGGAAGCCGAACGCCGCGGCAAGAAGCTGCTGTACCGGGTTGGCCCGCCGTTCATGCGCGCCCGGATCGGCCAGGACATTCGCCCCGAGCTCAGCGGCGAGGAAGCCTACGCGGGCAACACCCCGTCCGAAGCCGGGGGCCTGATCGTCGTCGGCTCCCACGTGGGCGTGACCACCCGGCAGCTCAAGGTGCTGACAGACCGGCACAGCAGCGCGCGCATTGTGGAGATCGACGTCGAAAAGCTGCTGGGCGAGGAGGCACCGGCCTACCTCGACCAGACCGTCGACGCCGTCGTGGCGGCGCTGCGCGGCGGCGACGTCATCGTCCACACGAGCCGCCTGCTCATCAAGACCGATGACCCGGCCGAAAGCCTGCGGATCGCACGCACCGTGTCCGCCGCCGTCGTCGCCGTCGTGAACCGGACGCTGAAGACCTTCCCGCCGCGGTTCGTCATCGCCAAGGGCGGCATCACGTCCTCGGACGTCGCCGCGCACGGACTGGAGATCCGGCACGCAATCGTCCGCGGGCCCATGCTGCCCGGCATCGTGAGCCTGTGGGAGCCGGTCGACGGACCTGCCAAGGGGATCCCGTACATCGTTTTCGCCGGCAACGTGGGTGACGACGAGTCGCTCGCCCAGGTGACCAGCAAGCTCAGCAACACATTTTAATCCCCACGCACGCTCTAACTTCGCAAGCTTTCACTGGAGAACACCATGACCTCGAATTACACCGTCACCGTCCTCGGCCTGGGTGCCATGGGGCTGCCCATGGCCACCCGCCTCGCCAGCCAGCTGACAGTTCACGGGTTCGACATCGCCGAACCGCGGCTCCGCCTCGCCGAAGAAGCCGGCGTGAAGACGTTCGCTTCCGCCCGGGACGCCGCCCAGGACACTGACGCCCTGCTGCTCGCCGTGCGCAACAGCGAACAGCTCGACGACGTCCTGTTCGGCGGGAACGGCGTGGCCTCGGTCCTGAAGCCGGGTGCGGTCGTCATCCTGACCAGCACCGTGGGCACCGAAGCCATTCCGTCCACCGTCGCCCGCCTGGCCGAGTTCGGCGTCGGCCTCGTGGACGCACCGCTGTCCGGCGGGCCGAAGCGTGCCGGCGAAGGCGATCTGCTGATCGTCGTCGGCGCCGAACCCGCTGCCCTGGAATCTGCTCGTCCGGTCCTGGAGCTGCTCGCCTCCACACTGACCGTCGTCGGCGACAAGCCCGGGGACGGGCAGGCGCTGAAGACCGTCAACCAGCTGCTCTGCGGCATCCACATTGCGGCAGCCGCCGAGGCAATGGCGCTGGCCGATGCCCTGGGCCTGGACCAGGCGAAGACCCTGGCCGCCCTCGAGGCCGGCGCCGCGGGCTCCTTCATGCTGTCCAACCGCGGACCGCGGATCCTGGAGGCCTACACCGAGGAAGGCGCCGAGGTGCTCAGCCGACTGGACATCTTCGTCAAGGACATGGGCATCGTGGGCAAGGCCACGCGCAGCGCCGGCCTGGCGACCCCCGTTGCCGCCGCCGCCGAGCAGCTGTACCTGCTGGGCCAGGCCCATGGGCTGGCCGCCGCCGACGACTCCGCCGTCATCAAGGTGGTTGCCCCCACCAAGCGCACCGCCGGGGAAGGCTGATGCGGGCACGACTCGATGACCTGGTGCTGACCGCCCTCCAGCGGGGCTCGGCCGTGCCGGCGTTCACCTGCTACGACTTCACTACTGCCCTGGCGGTGGTGAGCGCCGCGGAGGAAGCCAAGCGCGGAGTCATCCTGCTGGTGGCGCCCAAGGCCGCCGCCACGGGCAACGGACTGCGGCTCATCTCCGCGCTCCGGGGCCTGGCCGACGCGGCGTCCGTGCCGGTTGCCGTGCAGCTGGACCACGCCTCCGATCTTGGGGTCATCACCGCCGCCGCCGCTGCCGGTGCGGACTCCGTCCTGGCAGACGGCTCGGCGCTGCCGTACGAAGAGAACATCGCCCTGGTGCGTGCAGTGCGCTCCGCGCTGGAGGCCCAGGGGCATGCGGGGGTGGTCCTGGAGGCCGAACTCGGCGGACTGGCAGGCGACGAGGACAAGGCCTTCGGCGCCGAAGGGGACGACGCCGGCAACGAGGTTGCCGGGCTCACCGACTCCGCCCAGGTGGAGGACTTTGTGGCCCGGACGGGCGCGCAGCTGCTCGCGGTGGCCGTAGGCAACGTCCACGGAAAGTACAAGGGCGAGCCGCGGCTGCGCTGGGATGTCCTGCAGGATATCGCCGTGCGGACCCACATCCCGCTGGTGCTCCACGGCGCGTCCGGCATTCCGGCGGATGAATTGGCCAAGGCGCCTGCCATGAACGTGGGCAAGGTCAACTTCAACACCGAGCTCCGCACCGGCGTCCTGGCTACGCTCGAGGAGCAGCTTCCCGCGCACCGGGCCGACGGCGAGAACCTGCAGGGGCTCCTGGTCCGGTGGGACGGCGCCGCGAAGGACTTCGGCGCGAGCACGCTGGCGATCCTCAGCCGCTGACGAAGGGGTTTTTGTCCACGTATCGCGACTTCGCGGGCCTTTTGAGGCCAATACGTGGACAAAAACTCCAGACCCCTCCACATGGTTGCCGCTCCATGCGGGGCAACTTGGCGCACAATGGAAAGCACAAAGACGTAAGCGAGTTCCAGTGGTGGGGGCGCCATGAAGAATTCCACGGAGCCGGCGGCGGGGGCGGACACTGCCGTCACCGCCCGCGACCTGGCCATCGATCTCGCGCGCTTCATTTGCCTCGCCATTGTGGTGGTGGGCCACTGCATGATGACCAGCCCGGTACTGCACCCCGACGGCACCGTCACCACCGAAAACACCCTGGCCGAGCAGGACTGGTTCGAGCCGGTCATCTGGGTCTTCATGGTGATGCCGCTGTTCTTCGTGGCAGGGGGCATCACCGGGGCGCAGTCCTGGCGACGCATGCAGGCACGCGGCGGCACCGGCTTTGAGTTCGTCCAGTTCCGGCTGCTGCGCCTCGTCCGCCCGGCAGCGGCCCTGCTGGCGGTAATGTTCGTCGGCCTGTGGGGTGCGCTGCTGGCCGGTGTGGATCCGCAGGTGGTGCAGCTGCTGGCCAGCGGGGCCGGGATGCCGTTGTGGTTCCTGGCTGCCTATCTGGCGGCCCAGTTGAACATTCCGTTGCTGGTGGGGCTCCACCGGCGTGCCCCGTGGTTGACGTTCCTGGGGCTGGTGGCGCTCGTCGTGACGGTGGACTGCTTCCGCGGTGCTTTCCCGACGCTCGCTTACATCAACATGGTGTTCGTCTGGTGCACAGTCCAGCAGCTTGGGTTTTTTGTGGCGGACGGCTGGCTTGACCGGTGGAGCAGGTCGCGGCTGGTGGGGCTGGTCGCCGCCAGTAACCTGCTGATGCTTGTCCTCGTGATGCTGGGCCTGTACCGGGACAACATGCTGGTGAACCTGAATCCGCCGAACCTCAGCCTCGTCCTGCTGGGCGTCTCGCAGGCGGCGGTACTCCAGCTCGCCCGGCCGCAGCTGTTCGCGGTCGCCGCCGTGCGCTGGATAAGTGCGGTGGTGGCCGTTGCCGGGCGCCACGCCATGACGGTCTACCTCTGGCACCTGCCGCTGCTGGCGGCCATGACCGGGCTGCTCCTGCTGACGGACTTTCCCAAACCGGTTTCGGGCACTGCCGAATGGTGGTGGTCGCGTCCGCTCGTTTTCCTCGGTGTGGTCCTCCTCCTGGTGCCCGCCGTTCTTTTGTTCGGGCGGCTTGAGGAACGGCCGACGCCGGCCATGCACTCACGCGGCCGGGCGCCGGCCGCCGTGGTGACCGCCGTCGTCGTCGTTTTTGTCCCGGTTGCGGAGGCCGCCGTCAACGGCCTGACGCTGGGACTGCTGGGCGGCGGCGCCGCCTGCTTTGCCATGGCCGTGCTGCTGCTGGGGCGCGTTCCCGCCCCCGGCACCCGGCCATTGCCAGCACAGCCTTTAAGTGCCAATGTCGAACCATGACGGAGAACACGGCAGCCACCGAGGACCAATTCACCCCGGACGTCACCACCTTCCGGAACGATGCGCTCCACCGCTACGAATTGCACGTCGGCGGGAAGCTGGCGGTGGAAGTCAGGTTCCAAGACAAGCCTGGGCACGTGGATTTCATCCACACAGAGACGGCCGAGCAGTTCCAGGGCCACGGCCTGGCCAAGGTTCTTATCCACTTCGCCCTCGACGATGTGGTGGCGTCGGGCAAACGGATCATTCCGCATTGCCCGTTTACCGCCCGCTACCTGCGCAAACACGAGGTGTACACGCAGTGCATCGACTGGCCTGAGGCGGCCGCGCCCAAACTCCTCGGCACCTGACAGGCGCCCACGCGGGCTCCGTGCCGTAACCCCGCGGTACTTGTGAGCCCGCGGTACTTGTGACCGCGGGGACAATTCCGTACGATCGGGCAGGGCTATGCAGTTGGCCCTTGGACTCTCTTTTTGGGGATCTCGTTGAATCAAGAACTGCGCGTGCCGGTGCGGGTTGCGTATCCCCGGCACATCACTCCGGACTTCCGTCAGCCCACCTGTGAGGTCCCGGCGGGGTTGGGGCGGTCATGACTGGCGAGGTCGCGGCCGGTGCGATGGGCGATGACGAACTGCGCGCCCTCCTGCACGGGCGCCTGGACGATGCCGTTGACCCGGCTGCAACCCTCGCGGCCGTGCCGGATGCGGAGCTGGCCCGGCTGGCGGACGGCCTGTACCGGCATCTGGACACGCCCAGTCCTGCTTTTGGTGCCCGCTTCTGGTATGTCCAAGTCACCGAGGAACTCCGGCTGCGCCGTGTCCGGTCGTCGGCACCATCCAGCGCGGCCGGGATTGCCCCGGACGATCCCGTGGCAAGCGGGGTTCCCGCCGGGTAGCCGCGGCTGCCCTGGGCGGGGGTCTTAACTGTCCGTTCGCGTTTGGTGGGGATTACGACGGCGGGAGCTGCTTTGCGCGGTTCCGTTGCCATTGCGCTGCGTGCCAGAAAAGCAGGCCGAGAAGTCCGACGAGCCCGGCGAACAGGATCTGCGGCGCGAACGTGATCCACATGTAGCTCACGGGCATGACCTGCGGTTCGGTGCCGGAGTTCAGGGACTCCTGCGCAATCGTGAAGACGCCGAATGGGGACACCAGCAGAATCGCCTCAAGCACCCACAGCGCAACGATGAGCGGGTTCACGGCCGGTCTGCGCTGCCCGAAGTCGGGTGTGCCTGGTTGCCGCTGTCCCAGTCCGGGCTGCCCTGCCGCGGGCCCATATTCGGCGGGATTTCCCTGCGCATCCACTTCCCGAAAATGTATCGGATCATGCTCGCTGCCGGACATGTCCCCCTGCTTCCTGCTGTGGTCGACCCCTCGTGCCAGAACTCTACTCCGCCAGTTCTGCGCTGTCCCGGGCGGACATTATGTGGAATCCCGTCACCCCTCGAAAGTCAATGACTCCCGATTAACGTCCCAACACCCCGAATTTCCGGGGATTCGGCAAATACATCACAAAAGTTTGACTAAAAGGCTGACCTAAGTAAGGCTTGCCTTGCTTGGCGCCCGCTGCTGGTGGGCGCATCACGCCGACAAGAAGGATGACCTATGACGCTGCTGCCCGACGTGGACGAACCACTCGTGGACCTCGATGCCGGAACTGGACTGGGTGCCCCAGAGTCATCCGCGAAAGCCCCCATCGCCCTGGGCCCCTCCGGGCTGGACTTCGGGTCCGGCGTGGAACTCGCCCTCGCCGCCAGCAACCAGCTCTTCAACGCCCGGAACGCGCCGCGCTACGTGGCCCAGGTGCTGCAGGGTGTCAACGCCGTGGCCACCAAACTCGAGCGGACCTCGCAGCCTTTCACCGGGATCGGACCGGCTGAGATGAAGCGCCGCGTCGAGTCAGTGGACCTGGAGCGGCCGCTGCCGGACACCGCGGCCGCACTGGAGGAACTGCAGCACACCTACCTGCGCGACGCCGTTTATTTCCACGATGCCAAGTACGCCGCCCACCTGAACTGCCCGGTGGTCATTCCCGCCCTCGTGGGGGAGGCGGTGCTCTCGGCCGTGAACTCGTCGATGGACACATGGGACCAGAGCGCAGGCGCCACCATGATCGAGCGCCGCCTCATCGACTGGACGGCAGAGCGCCTCGGCCTGGGCGACAAAGCCGACGGGGTGTTCACCTCCGGCGGCAGCCAGTCCAACCTGCAGGCACTGCTGGTCGCCCGGAACCATGCGGTGGCCCGGCTGCGGCGGGACCCGGCGAACGAGGGGCTGCGCCTCCCGCTGCTGCTCGAAAAGCTGCGGATCTTCACCTCGGCAGACAGCCACTTCAGCATCCAGAAGTCGGCCTCCATGCTGGGGCTGGGGTTCGATGCCGTCGTATCCGTAGCCTGGGCGGCCGACCACCGGATGGATCCGGCCGCCTTGGCCAGCGCCCTTGCCACGGCCCACAATGAGGGCCTGATCCCCATGGCTGTGGTGGGTACGGCCGGGACCACCGACTTTGGCGCCGTCGATCCGCTGGCCGAACTGGCCGCCCTGGCCGGAGCCTACGGTGCATGGTTCCACGTTGATGCGGCGTATGGCGGCGGGCTCATGGTCTCTAACCGGCACCGCCACCTCCTGGACGGCATCCGGCTGGCGGACTCCGTCACGGTCGACTTCCACAAGACCTTCTTCCAGCCCGTCAGTTCCAGCGCGCTGCTGGTGCGCAATGGCGCGATGCTCCGCCACGTCACCTACTACGCCGACTATCTGAACCCGGAAACCGCGGCGCGTGCCGAGATCCCCAACCAGGTGGACAAGAGCATCCAGACCACACGCCGCTTCGATGCCCTCAAGCTGTGGCTGACCCTCCGGATCATGGGCGCCGATGCCGTGGGCGCGCTGCTTGACGAGGCAATCGACCTGGCTGCCCGTGTGGGCTCGCTCCTCGCGGCGGACGGCGATTTCGAACTCGCGGCCGAGCCCCGGCTGAGCACGCTGGTCTTCCGGTACCGGCCGCTCCTGGCTGACGGGACCCGGCTGTCCGAGGACGCGGCCGATGAGCTGAATCCGGCCATCCGCTCGGCCGTGTTCGCCTCGGGCCAGGCCGTGGTGGCCGGCACCAAGGTGGCCGGACGGCACTACCTGAAGTTCACGCTCCTCAACGCCGAGGCGACGCTCGAGGACATTGGCGAAATCATCGCCCTGCTTCGGAGCTCGGGCGAACGGCTGCTGGATGCCGATCTTCCGGGTGCCGGCTCCGAGGCAAAGGCGGAGGCACACGCATGAGCACCCCCGCATCGAGTACCTCAAATGATGGCCGTGTTTACGACTTCGCCGGCATCGGCGTCGGGCCTTTCAACCTTGGCCTCGCCGCGCTGAGCGAACCGGTCGAAGGCCTGGACGGGGTGTTCCTCGAGCGCCGCGAATCCTTCGACTGGCACCCCGGCATGATGCTGGAGCCTGCCCACCTGCAGGTGCCGTTCATGGCCGATCTCGTGACCTTGGCGGATCCGACGTCCCCCTACTCGTTCCTGAACTTCCTCAAGCAGACCGGGCGGCTCTACCGCTTCTACATCCGCGAGAACTTCTACCCGCTGCGGGCCGAGTACAACCAGTACTGCCAGTGGGTGGCCGGCCAGCTGCCGTCGGTCCGGTTCGGCACGGCCGTCACCAACGTGACGTACGACGGCGTGTACACGGTTTCGGTGGACGGCCCGGCGGGGCCTGAGGTGCTTCGTGCGCGCCGGCTGGTGCTCGGCACCGGAACCTCGCCGTATGTACCGGAGGCATGCCGGGGGATTGTGCGGGCCGGAGGAACGGTCCTCCACAACGCCGAGTACCTGGCGCGGAAAAGCGAACTCCAGCAGCGGCGGAGCATCACGATCGTCGGCAGCGGACAGAGCGCGGCGGAGATCTACTACGAGCTGCTCCAGGACATCGACGTGCATGGATACCAGCTCAACTGGGTCACGCGTTCGGGCAGGTTCTTCCCGCTGGAATACACCAAGCTCACCCTGGAGATGACCTCGCCGGAGTACGTTGACTATTTCCACGGGCTACCGCAGGAACGTCGCGACTCGCTCATCAAAAACCAGAAGAACCTCTACAAGGGCATCAACTCCGAGCTCATCGACGCCATCTACGACCTCCTGTACACCAAGAGCCTCTCCGGCATGGTGGACACCCGGCTGCTCACGCATTCCACGGTGACCGGGGCCGCATGGAATGCCGCCGCCGGGACCCACACCCTGGAGCTGTCCCACGGGGAGCAGGGCACGGACTATTCGCTGGAGACCGAAGCCGTTGTCCTGGCCACCGGATACGCCTACCGCGAGCCGGCGTTCCTTGCCGGTGTGGAGGGGCGCATTGCCAGGGACGGCACCGGAAGGTTTGCGGTACAGCGCAACTACAGCACCGGCGTCGAGCCCGGAGAAATCTTTGTGCAGAACGCCGAACTCCACACCCACGGCTTCGTCACACCGGACCTCGGCATGGCCGCCTACCGGAACTCGTGCATCCTCCGGGAGATCCTGGGCCGCGAGGTCTATCCGGTGGAGCGCAGTATCGCCTTCCAGGAGTTCGGGGCGCCCGCGGCAGTGCCGGCTGGAGTAGCTGCGATGACGGAGGTGCCCGTATGAGCTTCACGTTCCGCTGCCTCGATCCCGAGGCGGACGCGCCGCTCCTGCACAGCTGGGTCACCCGCCCTTACGCCTCGTTCTGGGGGATGCTGAATGCGACAGTCGAGGACGTCGTGGCGGAGTATTCCAAGATCCAGTCCAGCGGGCACCACCACGCGCTGCTGGGGATCACCGACGGCGTTCCGGCCTTCCTGATGGAGGAGTACCTCCCGGCGTCATCGCCGCTCAACAGCGTCTACGCGGTCCAGTCCGGCGATATCGGCATGCACCTGCTGGTGGCCCCGCCGCAGGGGACACCGCGCAACGGCTTCACCGCTGATGTCATGGAGTCGGTCCTGGACCGGCTCTTCCAAAAGCCCGGCGTGGAGCGCGTCGTGGTGGAACCCGACGCCCGCAATGCCAAGATCCACGTGCTCAATGCGCGGCTGGGCTTTGAGCCCGCCGGCGAGGTGACCCTGCCGGACAAGCAGGCCCTCCTGAGCTTCTGCACCCGCGAGTCGTTCCGCGCCGCCCGCGCCGCCCGTTCAACCCCGATCCACGAGGAAGCATCACTGTGACCACCCTTGAATTTGATTCCGTCCTAACCGCTGGGAATGCGGCCCCCCACCTCACGCCGGACCGCTGGGCCGCCGCCAACCGGCACCTGGTCCGCAAGGCGCTCGCCGAGTTCTCGCACGAGCGGATCCTCGTCCCGGAACCGGTGGGCGGCATCGACAATGACAGGAACAGCGACGGCGGGTACCGGGTCCGGAGCGATGACGGCACCGCTGAATACCGGTTCTCGGCCCGGATCCTGCAGCTGGACCACTGGTCCGTCGATGCGGCCTCCATTGCCTGCAGCCGCGACGGGCAGGACGCCCCGCTGGATGCGCTGACCTTCATCACCGAATTCTCCGCCACGCTGGGCATCCGCCAGGAAATGCTCCCGGTCTACCTCGAGGAGATCAGCAGCACGCTCTCCAGCCACGCATTCAAGCAGTGGATGGGCCAGCCGTCGGCAGCCGAACTGGCAGCCGGCGTGACCCGGGGAGCGGACGCAGGCACGGACTTCCAGGCGATTGAACGCAGCATGACCGAGGGGCACCCGTGCTTCGTGGCCAACAACGGCCGCCTGGGGTTCGGCATCGGTGACTACCGCGCCTTTGCCCCGGAAGCAGGTGCCCCGGTGCAGCTGGAATGGATCGCGGTGCACCGCAGCAAGGCAGTCTTCACGTCCAGCGAGGGGCTGGCGTACGCCGCCCACCTGGAAGCCGAACTCGGGG
Source organism: Arthrobacter sp. NPDC058097 (assembly GCF_042884885.1). Lineage (NCBI taxonomy): Bacteria > Bacillati > Actinomycetota > Actinomycetes > Micrococcales > Micrococcaceae > Arthrobacter > Arthrobacter sp. NPDC058097. The sequence goes on along the minus strand of NZ_JBHVSZ010000001.1, from coordinate 359,073 downwards.
CCGGCGCCCTGGCCTTCTTCGACGCCGAGCTCGGTGCCCTTGGCCTGGACCCTGACCAGTACTTCCTGATGCCGGTGCATCCGTGGCAGTGGGAGAACAAACTGACGGTCACGTTCGCGGCCGACATCGCGCAGCGGCACATCGTCCACCTCGGAATCGGGGCCGACAGCTACCAGGCCCAGCAGTCCATCCGCACGTTCTTCAACACCAGCGCACCGGAGAAAGCGTACGTAAAGACGGCCATGTCTGTCCTCAACATGGGCTTCATGCGCGGGCTGTCGCCGCAGTACATGAAGGCGACGCCGGCGATCAACGACTGGCTCCAGGACCTGATTGACCGGGACGACGCACTGCAGGGCCGCGGGCTTGCCATGATCCGCGAAGTGGCGGCGATCGGCTACCACAACAGCTATTACGAGGCTGCAGCTGCGAAGGGCTCGCCGTACCGCAAGATGCTTTCGGCCCTGTGGCGGGAGAGCCCGCTGCCGCTGCTCAAGGACGGCCAGCAGCTGGCCACCATGGCGTCGCTCCTGCACGTCGACGCCGACGGAAAAACCATGGTGTCCGCGCTGATCGGGCAGTCCGGGCTGGAGCCGGCCGCCTGGCTGCGGCGGTACTTCGAGGCGTACCTCGTCCCGCTGGTGCACTGCCTGTACTGCTACGAGCTTGCGTTCATGCCCCACGGCGAGAACGTGATCCTGGTCCTCGAGAATGGTGTGCCGGTCCGCGCCGTCATGAAGGACATCGCCGAGGAGATCGTGGTGATGGGGGACAGGCTCGACCTGCCCGAAGCGGTGGCCCGGATTAAGGTGGATGTTCCCGACGGCGACAAGGTCCTGTCCATCTTCACGGACGTGTTCGACTGCATCTTCCGCTTCCTCGCCGCCCTCCTGGAGGAAGACGGTTTGCTCAGCGGCGAGGAGTTCTGGCGCACGGCGGCGGAAGCTGTCCGCGGCTACCAGGCCGAGCATCCGGAACTGGCGGACCAGTTCCAGCGCCACGATCTGTTCGCCGCGGACTTCGAGCTGTCCTGCCTGAACCGGCTGCAGCTGCGCAACAACCAGCAGATGCTGGACCTGGCCGACCCGTCGGGCGGACTGCAGAAGGCGGGAAGGCTTGCGAATCCGCTGGCCAGATTCGCCTGAGCTCCGGGCCGCCGGTACGGCTGTTTTCAGTGTGCCGCGGGCTTAGGCTGTTGCCATGACGCCCAACACCGACAGACCCACAGCCCTCGTCACCGGCGCCACCGCGGGACTGGGCGCCGAATTCGCCCGCCAGCTTGCCGAAAAGGGGAACAACCTCGTGCTCGTGGCGCGCGACACGGCACGGCTGCAGGCCACCGCGGACGAGCTGCAGCGGCGGTACGGAACCACGGCTGAGGTGCTGACCGCGGACCTGACCGACGACGGCGGCGTGGCCGCCGTCGTCGGCCGCCTTTCCGACCCCTCACGGCCGGTGGACGTGCTGGTGAACAACGCCGGCATCGGGCTGCTGCACAACTTCGACGAGAACCCGATCGAGGACGAGAAGAAGCACCTGAAGCTGCACGTGGAGACGGCCATGGAGCTCTGCCACGCCGCCCTCCAGGGGATGCTGGCGCGCGGCTCCGGCCGGATCATCAACGTGGCCAGCGTGGCGGCGTTCCTTCCCCGCGGCTCCTACTCGGCGGCGAAGGCCTGGCTGCTCAGCTTCAGCCGCTGGGCCAACCTCGCCTACTCGCCCCGCGGCGTGAAGGTGACCGCCGTCTGCCCCGGGTTTGTCCACACCGAGTTCCACGACCGGATGGGGATGGACAAGTCCGTGGCCCCGGGCTGGACGTGGCTGCGGCCTGGCCGGGTGGTCCGGGAAGCGCTGGCGGACAACGAGCGCGGGAAGGCTGTTTCCATTCCCACCAAGCGCTACAAGGTGCTGGCAGCTGTGGTCCGCGTGGTGCCGGACAGGTTTACGGCCGGCCCGCCGCGCCGGCCGCAGGAGCCGGGCGTCGGTTCCGGCGCGAGCGGCTAAGCACCACCACGAGGATTCCGGTGCCGGCCCCCACTACGGTCTCGACGGCGCGTTCGACGATGAGCACCTGCGGATCGGCCGGCGACGCCAGCTGGGTCATGAGCAGGATCACCGGAGTGAACCAGACCATTGCCAGCCCGTAATGCCGGGTCATGAACAGCTCGGTGCCGAATTGGAAGACGATCACCAGCAGCGCCAGCACCGCGGCTTCCGCTCCCGGGAAAAAGTGCAGCGGAGCCCATGGCCCGGGCAGAAGTACGACGGCGACAACCACCAATCCGAGGAACGTTCCCATGATCCTGTGGATGCCCCGGTGGACGCTGCTGGGCAGGTCGGCGCCGGCGAGCGGAACCGCCGCGGCCGCCATCGCCCAGTGCGGGTGGCCACTTCCGGTAAGGACGCCGATGGTTCCTGCGGCGCCGACCGCCAGCACGTAACGGGAAGCGTGAAGGGCCGTCCGTCGGCGCAGGGCTCCCCGCAACCGGGCGGAGGGCCGGGCCGCGCCGCGGTGCCAGGCCCGGCCGCGGACCCAGCCGCCGAATCCCACGAGCAGCGAGAACGCCGCGGACCCGGCGGCGATGAGCAGCGCCACAAACCAGGGCACGGCGGCGGGAACGGAGGCGCAGGCTCCCAGGGCGAGGATTCCGAAGAACGGGCCGTTGGGCCGGAGATGCACCTTGTCCGAATAAACGGAGCCCACACCGGCCAGCAGGGCTTCGATGCCAACGAGCCACCAGGAGTGGATGCCGTTGACGGACAGGACCACGCCCACGGTCACGCCGGAAAGCAGGACGAGCGCAGCCTGGAGCTGGTGTTTGAGCCGGAGCTGGTGGGGCTCGGAGCGGCCGTACATGCCGGTGAGCGCACCGAACACGGCGTAGATGGTGAGCTCCGGCCGGCCGAGGAGAAGCAGGACAAGGGAGGGGGCGGCCACACTGATGGCAACGCGCCACGCGGAGAGGTGGTCGTTGTTGGCAGGGCCCAGACTGTGCAGCTGCCTCAGGTGGTGCATTACAGACTGCAGCGGCACAACCCCTTTCACCCTACGAAGGTAGCACCGCCGCAAAGATCACACCGCGGGCTGCGTCACAAAGTGAGGAAGGCAACAGGGCCGGGTTTGCCTCGGCAGGGGTGCAGCCGGGGGCCCTCAGGCAGCGCGAAGGCCCGCCCGTTATTCCCCGGTGGAGGGAATAGCGGACGGGCCCTCAGTCGCGTCAGACAACAGCCGTCTCAAACGGGCTGCGGCAGCATCAGGTGCGGGCGGGCACCTTATTCAGTTCGTCGTCGGGTTCCGTGTCCAGGTCACTGTCCTTCTCCAAGGCACTGTTGAGTTCATCGGTGGTCTCGAACGGCAGTTCGTCGAGGTCGATCAGCGGGTTCTCGTCCTGGGTGGCCACCAGTTCACGGGCCTCCGCCGCGGTGTCCACGCTGGGCATGGAGCCGGGCAGCGGGCGCTGGGCGGATTCCTTGAGGAAGTAGATGGCCACGGCACCAACAGCCGAGGTGGCCATCAGGTAGTAGGCAGGCATCATGTCATTACCGGTGGCGTTGATGAGGGCATCGACGATGAACGGCGTGGTGCCGCCGAAGATTGCCACTGAGAAGTTGTAGGCAATACCCATGGCGCCGTAGCGGCTGGCCGTGGGGAACTGCGCCGGCAGCGCCGAGGCGAGGTTCGCAACGTAGAACGTCACGGGGAAGGCGATCAGCGACAGGCCGGCCAGCGTGGACCAGATACTGCCGATGCCGATCAGCAGAAAGGCCGGGGCGGCCAGCACCACTGTGCTCACGGCGCCGATCCAGAGAACCGGGCGGCGGCCGATGCGGTCGGAGAGCTTGCCGGTCAGCGGAATGCAGAGGCTCATGACCACGAGCACCGGGATGGTGAGCAGCGTGCCGTGGACGGGGTCGTAACCCTTGGACTCGGTGAGGTACGTCGGCATGTAGGACGTCAGCGCGTAACCGGCGGTGTTGGCCGCGGCTACGAGGATCATGGCCACGATGATCGAGCGCCAGTAGGCCTTGACGATGCCTACGGGACCCTTGGCTGCAGCGTCATCAGCGGCGGCAGCATCCTTGGCGAGTTCCTCCTGGGCGTCCAGGGTGGCCTGGAACTGGGGGGACTCCTCAATCTTGCTCCTGAAGTACACCGCGATCAGGCCCAAGGGACCGGCGACCAGGAACGGCAGGCGCCAGCCCCAGTCCTCCATGGCGGCCTGGCCCAGCGTCAGCTGCAGCACGGACACCAGCGCGGCGCCCAAGGCGAAGCCGAGGTAGCTGCCCATGTCCAGGAAGCTGGCGAAGAAGCCGCGGCGCTTGTCCGGCGAGTACTCGCTCACGAAGGTGGTGGCGCCGGCGTATTCGCCGCCGGTGGAGAAGCCCTGCACGAGCTTGAGCACCACCAGGAGGGCCGCTGCCCACATGCCGATCTGAGCGTAGCCGGGCAGCAGGCCGACGGCGAAAGTGCTCGCCGCCATCAGCATCAGCGTGGCCGCGAGGACCTTCTGGCGGCCACTCTTGTCGCCAAGCCAGCCGAAGACGACGCCGCCGAGCGGGCGGGCGATGAAGGTGGCAGCGAACGTACCCAGGAGGAAGAGCGTCTGCACGCTCTTGTCCGCTTCCGGCAGGAACACAGGCCCCATGGTGGTGATGAGGTAGCCGAACACGCCGACGTCGTACCACTCCATGGTGTTGCCCACGATAGTGCCGCCGAGGGCCTTCTTGAGCATGGGCTGGTCGACGACGTTAACGTCGGATACCTTGAGCCGGCGCCGCGCGAGCAGCTTTGGTTTCTTCGCACTCTGGGGTGCGGCCTGGTCGTTTCCGCTGGCGTTCCTGGCGCCTGCTGAAGAGTCGGTCGTGCTTCGGTCTGTGGGCATTTGGGCAACTCCTGTGGAGGTCATTTGCTTGCGACTTATAGCTGCCCCGCTCCGGGCAGGCCTTCAATTTTACGGGATTTCCATGGATTTCGAGAGTTCAGTGCCGTATGATCGCCCGATTTGCGGGGCCCAACCGGGCTGAAATCAGATTTGTTTTGCCCGATCTGGCCCCGCCATCCTGCGGATTTTCCGCCGCCGAGTCGATCGTTATCAAACCTTTTTCTGGAACAGGGCTTTCCGGGCCCGATTTTGCGCCAATTCGGTCCTGCCGGGCGGGCCGAAGGCGGCCCTGCCGGACGTCTCAAGCAGCCATCCACGGGTGCCGATTGAACCGTTCAACCGCTGGGCTCGTCTCATTGGTTAGTTCAGTACTACTTCCAGACCGCTCATAACTTCAGACAGGGGTGTTCGCCATGGACTACGAGATCAGCGGTCTGCCGATGCACGTGTTGCTCGTCCACGCCACGGTGGTCTTCGTTCCGCTGGCGGCCCTTTGCACGCTGCTGAGCCTTCTCTGGCCCGCTGCCCGACGGCGGTTGGGGATCGTCACGCCGCTGGTTGCACTGTTGGCGCTCGTCCTGGTGCCGCTCACTGCGGCGGCCGGGCAGTGGCTGCTGGACCGTGTTGACGCCACCCCGCGGATTCTCGCCCACATGCAGCTTGCCGGGATGCTCCTGCCCTGGGTGGTTGGCGTGTTCCTCGTGGCCCTCGCCCAATGGCTGTGGTTCCGCTACGGCACTGCGCAGGCAGCGGGCATGAGGCAGCGACTGGGCACCGCCGGATCCCGCATCGCGGCAATCGTCGCCGTCGCGGTCGCCCTGGTGCTCTGCGGCGGCGCAGTCGCCGCTGTGGCACTGATCGGCGAATCGGGGTCCAGGGCGGTATGGGAGGGATCCTTCCGGGCCGGGACCGACGACTGACGCGGCTGCCGGCGCCTAAGAAGTCTCTTCCCGGACGGCATAATTCTGCCTAAGGTGGACCCATGGGAACACTGATTTTCGCGTAACTTCGCCTGTTCAGGTTCTGCCCCGTGATGCCAACGCATCCGGAAGATCACGGCCCTGAATGGCTAAACACTTCATTTCATCGCGGAAAGGAAGAACAAATGGCCGACTCCTACAACGGAAGCAGCATCAAGCCCGATGTCGCTGCACATCTGGCGGAATCCATGGACACGCCGCCGCTGCCCACTCCCGAGACCCTGGCCGTGACCTCGGCACTGGGCGGGTCAAAGCAGTGGCCTGATGGCAGCGGCAAACACCGCCACCCCAGGGAACACGGCGCAAGCCCCGGCCGCCTTGGACAGGGCGCTGCTGTGACGGCAATCCACCGGACCAGCCGCCCGCAGATGCCGCATTCGTCCTGACCAGCTCGCCTTAAGAGACCGCCTGGCGACGCCCGATATTGGGGGCGTCGCCAGGCGGTTTCATGCTTCCCGCACCACCTCATCCGGTTCCTTGTCCAGCCGCCAGCCCCGCCACACGGGGTGGCGGAGTTTGCCGCCTCCGGTCCACTCACCGAAGGTCACCTCACCCACCAGGTCAGGGTTCACCCACCGCGCGTCCGCCGCATCCGCCGAGGGAACGTCATCGAACGGTGACGTCTTCCGCGCCAGCCCCTCCACCTTTTTCCGCAGCTCCTCCAGTTCACGCATGCTGAAGCCACTTCCCACGCGACCTACATACCGCAGCGTCTTGCCCTCGGGAATGCCCACCAGCAGGGAGCCCACGGTGTTGGACCTGCCTCCCCTGCCCGGACGCCAGCCGCCAACCACCACTTCCTGCGTCTGCTCGATCTTGAGTTTGATCCACGTGTGGGTCCGCTGCCCGCTCACGTAGCGGCTGTCCGCCCGCTTGGCCATCACGCCTTCCAGGCCCAGCTCGCGGGCGCTTTCCAGGATGTGTTCCACCCGGTCGTCCAGGGTCTCCGACAGTTCCACCGGGCAGTCGCCGGGCTCGAAGAAATCTGTGAGGCGTTCCCGCCGCTTCCGCAGCGAAAGCCTGCGCAAGTCGTCGCCGCCGTCGGCCAGCAGGTCAAAGAGCATCATCCGTACCGGGATGGCGGCACGGGCCCGTTTCACGTCGCCCGGTTTGGTCAGCTTCATCCTTCCCTGCAGGAGCCCAAAGTCGGGCCTGCCGGAAGGTCCGACGGCGATAATCTCGCCATCCGCGATGAAGTCCTGCGGCGGCCAGCAGCTCCGGTCCGTGAATTCGGGATAGCTGGCCGACATATCGTTGCCGTTGCGGCTCAGGAGCCTGATCCGGTCGCCGTCCGCCACCACCAGCGCGCGGATTCCGTCCCACTTCAGTTCGAAGAGCCAGTCGCTGCCGTGCAGGTCCGCCGGGGTGCCCGCCGAGGCGAGCATGGGGGCCGGATCCTCCTGGAGCGTTTCTTTCCGGGCTGCCGCCTGACTGGAAGCCGCCGTGCGGGCCGGGCCCGCCGGTTCTTTGGCGGCAGCCGCTGCCTTGGTGCTGGCCCCTTCCCTGGCGCTGGCCGGCCTTTTCCGTGCCCCCGGAACCCTGTCCATCAGATGAATGAGCCACTGTGACTCCTCGCCATGACCCTTGCCGGTGTGGATCAGGGCGAACCTCCTGGTGCCGCCCAGCCCGCCGCCCTCACGGCCCGTCAGCGTGGCGATGACTTCCTTGCCGTTGACCCATTTTTCGAGCTCATAAACGCCTTTGTCCCAGATGCTCACACTGCCGGCCCCGTATTCGCCCTTGGGGATGTCGCCCTCAAAATCGGCGTAGTCCATGGGGTGGTCCTCGGTCTGTACCGCCAGATGGTTTTTGTCCCCTGATTCCGGCACACCCTTGGGCAGCGCCCAGGAAACAAGCACGCCCTCGTGCTCCAGCCGGAAGTCGTAGTGGAGCCGGCTGGCGTGGTGTTCCTGGATGACGAAGATCTCCTTGCCAGCCTGCGCCGCAGCGCCGTTGGTTTTTGCCGCGTGGTGCTCTTCCGCGGTGAACGGCTCCGGCGTCTTGCCCTGGTCGCGCAGGGACCGGTACTTGTTCAGGCGTGGGTCCGCGTGCCCGCCGCCCCGCGGTCCGGTCTCTTTCGGAGTCGCGGGGGCTGCGTGGGCTGGGTCAGGGTGGTTGGTGGCCGCACTGATCGGGGCGAAGGGGTCCTTGCCGGCTGCCACCCGGCGCATGACCTCCTCGTAGTCCAGGTGCTTGAGGGACGGCGAACTAAGCTCGCGCCAGGTCCGCGGAGCCGCCACGGTGGGGTGCAGGCGCCCGCGGAGCGAATAGGGAACGATGGTGGTCTTCGCGGCGTTGTTCTGGCTCCAGTCCACCAGGACCTTTCCCGTCCTGAGGGCCTTCTTCATGTCACTGACGGCGAGGTCCGGGTGGTCGGCCTCCAGCGCCCGGGCCAGCTCACGCGCGAAAGCCGACACCTCATCCGAGGACTGCGTTCCGGTCAGGACCGCGTACAGGTGGATCCCCTTGCTGCCGCTGGTGACCGGAACGGGGTCAAGCCCCACATCCTGCAGAATGGTCCGCGCCAGTTTGGCCACCTCCACGCATTCAGGCAGCCCCGCGCCTTCCCCGGGATCGAGATCCAGGACCAGCCGGTCGGGAGGCAGGGCGCTGCCGTGGGAGTCCACCGTCCACTGCGGCACGTGGATTTCCAGCGAAGCGATCTGCGCGAACCACGTGAGGGTGGCCGGATCGTTGACCAGCGGGTAGTAGTTGGTGTTGGTCTTGTGCGTGATGGCGGCGCGCGGCACCCAGCCGGGGGCGGAATCGTCCAGGTTCTTCTGGAAAAACATCTCGCCGGGATGGCCTTCGGTTCCTACCCCGTGCACCCACCGCTTGCGGGTTGCCGGGCGGTTCCTCGCGGCAGGGATCAGCACCGGGGCCACAGCGGCGTAGTAGGCGATGACATCCGCCTTGGTGGTGCCGGTGGCGGGATACATCACCTTGTCGAGGTTGGTGAGCGTCAATTCGCGGCCGCCGACCCGCACGCGTTCCTTACCGCCGGCCATGGGGCTTCACCTCCGGCGTTGTGTGCTGTTGACTTGTCCCATGAGAGCCATCTGGAAAGGCGCCATCGCGTTCGGGCTGGTCAACGTCCCGGTGAAGGTCTACAGCGCCACCGAGGACCACGACATCAGCCTCCATCAGGTGCACAATGCCGACGGCGGCCGGATCCGCTACCAGCGGCGCTGTGAGGTCTGCAGCGAGATCGTTGACTACTCGGACATTGAGAAGGCCTACGAGGACGACGGCCGGACGGTGATCCTCACCAAGGAGGAGCTCAAGTCCATTCCCGCCGAGAACAGCCACGAAATCGAAGTGGTGCAGTTCGTCCCCTCCGAACAGCTCGACCCCATCATGTTCGAGAAGAGCTATTACCTCGAGCCGGACTCCAAGTCTCCCAAGGCCTACATGCTGCTGCGCAGGGCCCTGGAGGACACCGAGCGCGTGGCCGTGGTGCAGTTTGCACTGCGGGACAAGACCCGGCTCGGTGCCCTGCGGATCCGCGACGACGTCCTGATGCTGCAGGCGCTGCTGTGGGCGGACGAAGTGCGGGAAGCGTCGTTTCCGGCCTTGGACACGTCCATCCGCATCTCCGCGCAGGAACGTGAGATGTCCGCCGCGCTGGTGGAGTCCATGGCCTCGGACTTCGAGCCCGAGCAGTTCACCGACGACTACCAGGCGCAGCTTCGGCAGCTCATTGAGGCGAAGCTGGAAAAGGGCGACGCGCTGGACACGGAAGAGACGTTCGGTGCCGAGGCCGAGGGCGGCACCGGCGAAGTGATCGACCTGATGGAGGCCCTGAAACGCAGCCTCGACAAGAAACGCGGGGGAGGGGCGGCCGTACAGGAACCGTCCGAAGACGAGTCGGATGAGGACGAGCCGTACGAGCCCGCCAAGCGCGGTGGCGGAAGCACCGGCGGCGGCAGGAGCAGCGCCGGCGGCAGGACCAGCAGCCGGAGCAGCGCCGCCAAAAAGGCCGCCGACGCTTCCGACGCCGATACCGCCGGGAGCGGCACGGCCAAGAGGGCTACTGCAAGCTCCCGCAGCAAGACCGCCGCCGTTTCGAAGACGGGCACTGCTGCCAAGAGCGGTACCGCTGCCAAGACGGGTGCTGCCGCGAAGACCGGCACGGCCTCCAAGACCGGGACCGCTGCCAAGACCGGCACGGCTGCCAAGTCCGCCACGAAGACCGCGTCCACGGCGAAGACCGCACGGAAGGGCGCCTGACAGGGCGGGCGCCTCGCCGCGCGGCTGTGCGTGCACCGTCTCAGGAGTTCCTGAGCGCGGAAATGAGTTCGCTCTTTTTCTTTCCTGAGTACCCTCTGAGGCCGATTTCCTTGGCTTTGGCCTTGAGCTGGTCCACTGTCCAGTCATCGTAGGAGCCGGACTTGCCGCCCTTGTGGCCCACCTCGGACCGGCCCTTCCTGGCTGCCGCGTTGGAGACGCGGGCGGCCTTCTGCTTCGAGGCCCCCTCGTCGCGGAGCTCTTCGTAGAGTTTTGGATCCTTCAGGCTGGGGTTCTTCTTCTCTGGCATTTGCTACCTCCGTGGCGGAACTGCCGGTCGCTAGGTGAACGACCGGTCGCAATGAAACGATCGCCATGAACGATCAGGGTCAGTGGGCTCCCGGACTGTCCACTTCGCCCCGGTCCACCGCGGCACGCCAGGCGCCCGTCTCGATACCCCGGGCCTCGATGAACTCCTTGAACCGCAACAGGTCGGAGGACACTTGCTGCTCATCAACGTGGGCGGCGGCGCCGGCCCTTTCCAGCAGGCTCTCCGGCTCCCATTCCAGTTCCACGTTCACGCGGCAGAGATCCTCGCCTAGATTCTCGAACGTGACCCTGCCTGCGTGGCGGGGCTTGTCCTTGCTGACCCAGGCGATGCACCGGTCCGGCGTCTGCTCCAGGATCTGCGCATCGTATTCGCGCTTGACGCCCGCCACGCTGGTACGGAAATGGAGGGAGGTTTCGTCGATCTGCTCGACGGATTCGACGCCCTTCATGAAACGGGGAAACGACTCGAACTGGGTCCACTGGTTGTAGGCGGTGCTGACCGGTACCTCGACGTCCACGCTTTCCTGCAAGGTTTCCACCCCGTCATCCTCCTTCAGCCCGGCTGTTCCGGCGGTCTCGAATGGCTGGCCACAGTTCCAAGCTAGTGGGGAGCAGAATCAAAAACAAGAAACTACTAAGTTTGCTTACTTACGTGGAACAGCCCCTGATCAGGGAAGATGCCCGCAGACGGGGACGGCCGGCCTCCGCGGCAGTCCCCAAAGGGGAGCTGATGCGGAAACCGGCCGTGAAAGCGCAGGTGACACTAAGCGCTCGCTGCCTATTCGGCGTCGTGATCCGTTTCCAGGATCTGGACCAGGCGCTCGAGGGCGGCGTCCGCGCCATCACCCTCGGCCCGCAGCACCACAACGTCGCCGTGGGATGCGCCAAGGCTCATGAGGGAGAGGATGCTGGCTGCGTCCATGGCCTCGTCGGCCGGCTCCCCTTCGCGGGCGATGGTGATGTCGAGGTCAAACTCGCCCGCGGCTTCGGCGAAGATGGCGGCAGGACGGGCGTGCAGGCCTACGCGGCTGGCGACGGTTGCGGTACGTTCGGACATTTCTGCTCCTTGCAATTGCAGTGCGGGTTGGGTGCTGAAGGACAGCGGGATCAGACAGTTACAGGGACGGTCTCCACCGTATCAACGGCCTTGCGGGCAGCCCAGCGTTTGAGGGCCACCACGATGAGCGCCGCGACCACCATGCCGGCCAGGATGGCCACGATGAACATCACCACGTTGCCGATGGCGAAGAACACGAAGATGCCGCCGTGGGGTGCCTGTGACGTGACGCCGAAGGCCATGGTGAGCGCGCCGGTGACGGCACCGCCGATCATGCTGGCGGGGATGACGCGGAGCGGGTCGGCTGCCGCAAACGGAATGGCGCCCTCGGAGATGAACGAGGCACCCAGCAGCCAGGCGGCCTTGCCGTTTTCGCGCTCGGCCAGGCTGAAGAGCTTCTTGTCCAGGACGGTGGCCAGAGCCATCGCCAGCGGGGGCACCATGCCGGCCGCCATCACGGTGGCCATGATCTGCCACGGTGCCTGGTTGGTGGCGCTGCCGGCTCCCAGGCCGGCCACGGCGAAGGCGTAGGCCACCTTGTTGACAGGGCCGCCGAGGTCGAAGCACATCATGAGGCCGAGGATGATGCCCAGGACGATGGCCGAAGCGCCGGACATGCCGGAGAGCCAGGCGTTCAGTCCGACGGTGATAGCTGCAATCGGTCCGCCAAGGAAGAGGAACATCGCGCCGGAGGCGACGATGGAGGCGAGCAGCGGAATGATGACGACGGGCATCAGGCCGCGGAGCCAGCGCGGCACCGACCATGTTCCGATCAGGTGGGCGATGTAGCCGGCGAGCAGGCCGCCGACGATGCCGCCGAGGAAGCCGGCACCCATGAAGCCGGAGACGGCACCGGCAACGAAGCCCGGTGCAATGCCGGGGCGGTCCGCGATTGCGTACGCAATGTAGCCGGCGAGGGCAGGAACCAGGAAGCCCATGGACAGGGCGCCGATCTTGAAGAAGACGGTGCCGAGGTACAGGGCGAGGTTTCCGTCGGGAAGGTTGACCAGCGAGTTGTTGGCCAGGATGTCGTTGGCCTTGGTGCCCAGGGCGATGTCGAATCCGGCGAGCAGGAAGCCCAGTGCGATCAACAGGCCGCCGCCGGCCACGAACGGAATCATGTAGCTAACGCCGGTGAGCAGGGCCCTCTTCAGCTTCTGGCCGATGTGCTCGCCCTTTTCGGCGGCTTCGCGCTCGGCCTGCTCCTCGGCACCGTAGTGCGGAACGCGGTGGGCGTGCGGGTTGTCCGCCGCGTCCAGGGCTTCCTGGACCATCTTGGCGGGCTCGTCGATGCCGCGCTTGACCGGCGCGTTGATGACCGGCTTGCCGGCGAAGCGCTCCTTGCCGCGCACGTCCACGTCGACGGCGAAAATCACTGCGTCCGCAGCGGCGATGACGGCGGGATCCAGTGGCTTGGCTCCGGAGGAGCCCTGGGTTTCGACCTGCAGGTCCACGCCCACTTCCTTGGCTGCGGCCACGAGCGAGTCCGCCGCCATGTAGGTGTGCGCGATGCCGGTGGGGCAGGCCGTAACGGCGACGAGGCGGCGGGGTCCAGCCGAAGCGGCGCCGGCGGAAGCAACGCCGGCGGCTACGCCGGCAGTGGCGGCAGCCGTGGCCGGGGCGGCAGCAGTTTCAGGCGCGGCAGCCGGCTTGTCCGCGAGGGCGTTGTCCACGAGCTCCACGATTTCTTCCCGGGAGGCGGCGGCGCGGAGCGCACCCGTGAAGTCCTTCTTGATGAGCGAGCGGGCGAGCTTGGACAGCAGCTTCAGGTGCTCCTGGTCGGCGCCGGCCGGTGCAGCGATGAAGAAGATGAGGTCGGCCGGGCCGTCCTTGGCGCCGAAGTCCACAGGCTGGGAGAGGCGTGCCATGGCGAGGGTGGGTTCGGTCACGGCGGCCGAACGGCAGTGCGGGATGGCGATGCCGCCGGGAACGCCGGTGGCCGTCTTCTGCTCGCGGGCGAAGGCATCGGTGAAGAGGCCTTCGACTTCGCTCGCACGTCCGTTGGCGGCAACACGGCCGGCCAGGTGCCGGATCACGTCCTCGGGCGAATTGCCCAGGTTCTGGTCAAGCTCGACCAGGTCCGCGGTGATGAGCTGAGTCACTGTCAATCCTTCCGGAGGGCCGTGATGGTTACGGCGTCGGGGGTTGTTTGGTGGACTGCCGGGACGGTGGAGCCCGGCAGGGAAGCGGCGGCGGCGCCATGCGCCACCGCCTGGCGGAGGCAGTCAGCCGGGGCGGCACCCTGGCTGGCGGCCAGCAGGTAGCCGGCCAGCGACGAATCACCGGCGCCGACCGTACTGACTGCGGTGACCGGCGGATGCGTGGCCAGCCACGCGCCGTCGGCCGTCACGAGGACAGCGCCCTTTGAACCGAGCGTTGCCAACACGGCCCCCACACCGGAACGCACGACGGCGGCAGCTGCCGCCGCGGCAGCATACGGGTCCGCTTCGAGTTCCTCAGCCGTGCTCACCGAGGAAAAGCCTGCTGCTGCGGCCAGTTCCGCCAACTCCTCGGCATTGGGTTTGAGCAGGTCCGGTTTACCGGACACCGCTTCTGTTGCGTCGCCTGTGACGGCCGCTGCCAGCGGCGCGCCGGAGGAATCGACGGCAATCATTGGTACGCCGGCCCCGGCGTCGGCGTTGCGCAGCCGCCGGGTGACTGTGGCGTAGAAATCCGCCGGGACGCCGGGCGGAAGCGACCCCGCCAGGACCACCCAGCTGGCTCCGCGCGACCGTTCCAGGAGCAGGCTGATCAGCGCCTCCTGGTCATCGTCCGCGAGGGCCGGGCCGGGTTCGTTGATCTTGGTGGTCACGCCGCCCGGCTCCGTCAGGGCCACGTTGGTGCGCAGTGGCTCATGGATGTCCAGCGACGCGAAGGGAACGCCTTCCTCCCGCAGGCCGGCCAGCACGGGATCGGATTCGGCGCCGGGCAGCACCGCAAGTGTCTCGAGGCCTGAAGTCACGAGGGCGCGGGAGACGTTCACGCCTTTGCCGCCGGATTCCTGGCGGACCGAGACAGCGCGCTGCACTTCGCCCCGCTCGAGCGGGCCGGGCAGTGCCACCGTGCGGTCCAGGCTCGGGTTGGCCGTGAGGGTGACAATCATGCGACTACCACCTCCACGCCGGCCTCGGCGAGGGCCGCAGCGAGTTCGGAACCGGGTTTGCGGTCAGTGATCACGGTATCCAGATCTTTCAACGAGGCGAACTGGACCAGCGTTTCCGCTTCCAGCTTGGACGAATCGGCCAGCACCACTATGCGGCGCGCCGAATGGACGAAGGCAGCCTTAACAGCGGCTTCTTCAGGGTCTGGTGTGCTGAGGCCAAAGCTTGCGTGGATGCCGTTGGTCCCCACAAAGGCGATGTCCGGACGCAGCTTGCCGGCGGCTTCCACCGTGCCCTGGCCCACCGCTGCCTGCGTGAGTCCGCGGACCCGGCCGCCCAGGATCTGCAGGGCAATGCCTGGCGTGCTTGCGAGCTTGGCGGCGATGGGGACCGCGTGGGTGATGACAAGGAGTTCCTGGGCCGGATCGGCCGTCTTGGCCGGAGCAGCGGCGCCGCGGCGGGCCAGGAGGTCGGCGAGGACCTCGGTGGTGGAACCGGCGTCGAGGAGGATGCTGCTGGGGGGACCCTTCGGGAGGAAGTCCAGGGCGGCCTCTGCGATGCGGAGCTTCTGCGCCTGCCGCTGGATGGTCCGCTCGAGGATGCTCTCCTCCGTGGTGCTGAAGCGGTCAGCGGAGACCGCCCCGCCGTGCACGCGGCGCACCGAGCCGGCCGATTCCAGGGCGGCGAGGTCGCGGCGGACGGTTTCGGTGGTGATGCGGAAGCGCTCGGCGAGGTCGGTCACGCTCGCGCGGCCGCTGGCTGCAACGAGCCCGGCGATCTGCTGCTGACGCTCCTCGGCAAACACATACCCTCCATTGCGTAGTTACTGCTGCAGTGCGGTCGGCACTGCCTTTCTCAGCCCTTCACCGATCAGTGACCACTGTCACAAATCTGCAAGTACTTGACTTTATCTTCGTTCTTGTTGGTTTGTCAACGAAAAAACCACAGAAAACCAAAAGCCGGACCAGACCCGAAGGTCCGGCCCGGCAATGCCTGGCTGTTCCACTGCTGCTGCCCGTTGGTGCAGCTCGGCAGATCTCGTGCGGCTCTAGAAGCCGTTGTCGCGGCTTTCGTTGCGGGTGATCCGCTCGCCGGTGTTGGGATCCACGACGGATCGCGTCTCGCTGACGCGGCGGCTCCTGCCTGGCGCGGCGATGACAAGTGAGGCGACGAGGCCGATGACGCCGACGGCCATCAGGATGTAGCCGATCAGGGTCAGGTCCACGTTGGGGATAAGGCCAGGCGTTACGGCCCAGGCAAGGATGGCACCCAGGGCGATGAGGAAGATGGCGGAACCGATTCTCATGACTTGCTCCTTGCGTTCGCGTACTTCTCGCGGTGTGGTCCGTGCGGTTGTTCGTCAATTGCTAAGCATGCTGTCAAGCGTCAGGCTACATCCCGCTAACCCGGGTTTCAATCAAATCCGCAGGTCAGGGGCGGGCCGCCTTTTTTGGTGAGTCGCTAGGCTGATCGGATGGAGACGGTTGTATGGTCCAGGCCGGAGGAGGAGCGTGCCGGCACCCCGCTGCTGGTGATGATGCACGGCTACGGCACGGACGAATCCCGGATGGTCAAGCTCTTCGACTATCTGCCCAAGGAATTCACCTGCGCGGCGCTTCGGGCGCCCATGCCCATCGCGAACGGCTATGGCTGGTTTCTTCTGGACTATTTCCTGACCAACGATTTTGCCGACGTCGTCACGGCCGCGAATTCCGTGTTCGCCTGGATCGACTCGGCCAGGACGCTCCACAGCAGCGTGAGCCTGTTGGGCTATTCGCAGGGGATGGCCATGGCAAGCACGCTCATGCGCCTGCGGCCGCAGGACTTCCCGGCCGTGGTGGGGCTCTCCGGCTTCGTCCTGGACAACGACCTGCTGGCGCTCAGTGAGTCCCTGGATGAGCGGCCCCCGTTCTTCTGGGGGCGGGACAAGGCCGACCTCGTGATCAACGCGGACGCTATCGCCTATACGAAGCAATGGCTCAACACGCACACGCGGCTCACTGCGCGGACGTATCCCGGAATGGGCCATGCCATGTCCAGGGCGGAGATGGTGGACGTCAGTGCGTTCCTGCGGCACTACGTCCTGGGCTGACCCGGATTGCGCCGGGGCGGCGCCTCCCGGAATCGGGCGGTGGAAATAAAAACAGTTGCAGGGTAAATCTGCAAGCGCTTACACTCTTCTTCGGCCGGGACCCGGCCGGCAGGCGTCCGCTCGGCGGTGGGCAGTTTGCAGTACATCACTCAAGAGTGTTCGAAAGGGCAGGACCGCGCCATGCATCCTTGCGCCACCCGTCCCGCGGGGATGTTCCGCTGGTTTGCCCTGAACCGCCCGCGCGTTCATCATGGACGTAGGCAAAAAAACGTGCGCCCGCGCATCGACGCATTCTGCCTGGCCCGGAACGCCGCGGTGCAAGTGGCGGAACCGCGCGAATTCACGCGCCGGACATAACCCGGCCGGTATCGAACCGGCCGCAAGAAGTGCTGCGCCGTCGCAGGCCGCCAGGGCAACGCCGCCCGGTCCGCAAAACTGCCGGCCCGTCCTTCAAACTGCAGAATCACCCTCAAGGAACCATCGCGCCCGCGGCGCGCTGAGCCAAAGGTACTGAGATGCTGAGCCGAAGGTCCTGGGCGGCAGCTTCTGCAGGCACGCACCCTTTTGGTCACCGGCGACCACGTTTCTGGTAGTCCCCAACATATTGCTGTCCGAACCCCGAAAGGACACGGAACAAAGCATGACCGAAACCCTGAATACCAGCGCTGATAGCCGGCCCAACAGCTGGACCGGCGCCGCCGCCATCCTCTTTGACCTCGACGGTGTGCTCACGCCCACGGCCGTGGTCCACGAGCGCGCCTGGCAGGAGCTGTTCGACGGCTACCTGGAAACCGTTCCCGAAAAGGACGGCTACCGGGAGAGCGACTACTTCGACCACATCGACGGCAAGCCGAGGTTCGACGGCGTCCGGGACTTCCTGACATCCCGCGGCATCACCCTTCCCGAGGGCCCTGCCGACGACGATCCGGACAACATCACCGTCCAGGGCCTGGGCAACCGGAAGAACCGGATCTTCAACGACATCGTCAGCGCCGGGGTGGACCCCTATTCGGGTTCGGTGCGCTTCCTGGAAGCCGCGCTGGACCGCGGACTGAAGGTCGCCGTCGTCTCCTCCTCACGGAACGCCCCTTCGGTGCTGCGCGCGGCAGGGCTGGCGGACCGTTTCCCGGTGGTCGTGGACGGCGTCGTGGCCGCTGAGGAAGGGCTGCCCGGCAAGCCGGACCCCGCCACCTACGAGTACGCCGCCCGGCTCCTGGACCTTCCAAGCGAGCAGTGCGTCGTCGTCGAGGACGCCGTATCCGGTGTGCAGGCGGGCAGGGCCGGCAGTTTCCACTCCGTCATCGGCGTGGACCGCGGGGCGGGGCGGCAGACGCTGCTCGACGCCGGCGCCACCCTCGTGGTCAGCGACCTCGAGGAACTTCTCTAGTTCCGCGGTTCCAGCACCGCGGTTCGCAGGCCGCCAACCGGGGTACCTCCAGCTCCGACAGAATCTCCAGCACCACTTTCAACCGTCTAAGGAACGCCACTCATGGCACTCATCACCGCCGACCGCGTCCGCTTCCCCAATGATCCCTGGAAGCTCGTGGAGACGAGCCACGAACCCGGCGACGCCGGGACGCTTGAGACGCTCTTTGCCCTCGGCAACGGACACCTCGGTGTCCGGGGTGCCCACTGGGCCGCAGCCGATGCCGAGCTGCCCGGCAGCTTCATCAACGGCTTCCACGAGATCTGGGACATCAAGCACGCCGAGAACGCCTATGGTTTCGCCCGCACGGGCCAGCGCATCCTCTACATTCCGGATGCCAACAACTTCACGGTCATCATCGACGGCGAAATGCTCAGCCTCGCCGAATCGACAGTGCTGGACTACCGGCGGTCCGTGGATTTCGCCACCGGCATCTACGAGTGCAGCATCGTCTGGCAGTGCCGTTCAGGCGCCACGGTGACCACGGTGGAGCGCCGGGCGGTCGGCTTCGAGGCGCGCGGCAGCCTGGGTATCTCCCTGGAGGTTTCGGCCGACCGGGCAGTCTCCGCGGACGTCACCTCGTCCGTCATTAACCGGCAGGACCAGCCGGTGGAGGACCACTCCACGCACGACCCGCGCCGGGCGGGCCGGCACGCAGGCCGTGTCCTGCTGCCCCTCAGGATGGAGGGCGGCGACGGTTCGCTGCGCCTCTCGTGGGAGGCCGCGGAGTCCAAGCAGCGGGTGGGGATCGCCGTCGACCATTGGACGTCTGCCGGCCACCAGCCCTTCGATACTCTCGTGGACCAGGACGACAGCAGCGTCCGCTATGTGCTGGCGATTGCCGCAGACGAGCCCTTCCGGCTTGAAAAGAGCGTCAGCTACGCCGTGGCCCGGGGCGCCCGGACGGGCCTGCCCGGCGCCGCGGACACCCAGGCGGGGGAGGATCCGGCCGACGCCGCGGAAGCCGGGCTGAAGCCGGTTGCCGACGTTTTCGCCGAAAGCGAGGCGCACTACCGGAGCTACTGGGCGTGCGCCGACATCCAGGTGGGTGGCCAGCCGGAACTGCAGCAGGCCATCCGCTGGAACCTCTTCCAGCTCGCGCAGGCCACGGCCCGGGCGGGCGTCGCCGGCATCCCGGCCAAGGGTGTTACCGGTTCGGGCTACGACGGGCACTACTTCTGGGACCAGGAGGTTTACCTCCTGCCGTACCTGACGTATTCAAACCCCGATGGCGCACGGCAGGTTCTGGAGTTCCGTCACGAGATGCTCCCGGACGCCAAGATCCGTGCCAAGGAACTCAGCGTGGACGGCGCGCTGTTCCCCTGGCGCACCATCAACGGCCTGGAAGCGAGCGCTTACTACGCTGCCGGCACCGCGCAGTTCCACATTGCCGCCGCCGTTGCCTTCGCCACGAACAGGTACGTCTGGGCCAGCGGTGACTCCGAGTTCTGCGCCGGGATGGGCGCCGACCTGCTGATCGAAACCGCCCGCATGTGGGTTTCGCTGGGCTTCTTCGGCAAGGACGGCCTGTTCCATATCCACGGTGTCACCGGGCCGGACGAGTACACGGCCGTGGTGAATGACAACCTCTACACGAACGTCATGGCCAGGTTTAACCTGCGGGCCGCCGCCGCTCTGGACCACCCGGCAGTGGACGACGCCGAACGGGAGCTGTGGGAGGCGGCCGCGGAGCGGATCCAGCTGCCTTTCGATGAGACCTTCCAGGTGTATTCGCAGGACAACGACTTCATGACCCTGGAGCCGTGGGACTGGACCACGCCGCGCTCCAAGTACCCGCTGCTGCTGAACTTCCATCCGCTGGTGATCTACCGCCACCAGGTGCTGAAGCAGGCGGACACCGTCCTGGCCATGTTCCTGCAGTGGCAGGAGTTCACAGCCGAGGAAAAGCGCCGGGCCTTCGACTTCTACGATCCCATCACCACCGGGGACTCCACGCTCTCGGCGTGCGTCCAGGGGATCATGGCTGCCGAGGTGGGCTACCGCAGGGCTGCCCTGGAGCATTTCACGAATGCCGTTTTCATCGACCTGGATAACTCCCACGGCAACACGATCGATGGCGTCCACATTGCCTCCACCGGCGGAGTATGGAGCTCGCTGGTGTGCGGCTTCGCCGGACTCCGGGACCAGGGGCCCGTGCCGTTCTTTGATCCGCGGCTGCCCGAGGAATGGGAGAGTCTGCGCTTCCACCTGAAGCTGCAGGGCCGCCCGCTCCTGGTAGAGCTCGACCAGGACGCCATCACGCTGACCGTCCTCGACGGCGACGCGCTGGACATCGACGTGCGCGGCGTCCGGTTCACCGTGGCTTCCCAGCCCGTGCGGGTTCCGCTGGAGCCGGTGCACGTCCCCGAGCCCTCCGTGTTCCCGAGCGGACCGCCGACGGCGAGCATCCCGGTGGTGCGCGCCCACTAGGGACGCCGGCCCAGGTGGCGCGGTTAGGTAGTGGCCTCGGCCCCGGCGGCCAGGGTGCCCTGGCGTTCGAGCGGATGGGCGATTTCGTCCGCTGACATGCGGGCCACCAGCAGGGCCACCACCGCCATGACCGGACACACCCCGCCCGCTATCAGGAAGATCAGCCAGATCGGGAGCACGGCAGCGGCGGGGCCGGCCAGCGCCATCGACACCGGCATCAGCGCCAGTGACACAAAGAAGTCCAGGCTGGAAACCCGCCCCAGCAGGTGCGGCGGCACACGCCGCTGCAGCAGGGTGCCCCAGATGACCATGCCCACACTGCCTGTGGCGCCGAAGATGAAGAGCGCCAGGGCGAGCAGCCAGAAGCTGTCCATGAGCCCCACCGCTGCGAGCGGCAGGGTGCCCGCTCCCCAGCACACCATCATGACGGTCAGGTAGCGGCGCGGGAGCCGGACGGATGCCGTGACCAGCGAGGCCACGGCGCTGCCGACTCCCATGACGGCCAGCAGGAAACCGAACATGCGGCTGTCGCCGCCCAGCTGGTCCCGGGTCACGAAGGGCAGGAGCACCTCGATGGGGCCGATCAGGAACAGCACCGAAATGCAGGCCCACAGGAGTGTCCAGAGGAGCCACGGCGTCCGCACGGTGTAGCTGACGCCCTCGCGGAGGTCGGCGAAGAAGGAGGTCTTGGCCGGTGTGCTGGCTGTACCGTCCTTCGCCCCGCGGGAGCCAGGAGCCTCGAGGGCGTGCTGGCCCAGGAAGTTCAGGACGGTGAACGCCAGCAGGTGGCACACGGCAACGCCGGTCACGGCGTGCGACGGCGAGAGGGCTGCCACGACGATGCCGGCCACGGCCGGACCTGCCGCCTGCTGCAGCGTGGGGCGCAGGGTTCCTTCCATGCCGTTGGCCGCGAGCAGGTCCTCCGGCGGCAGGATCCGCGGCAGAATCGCCGAATACGCCGGGAAGAAGAACGCCGCACCGACGCCAAGGACGAACGCGCCGGCCACCAGGTGCCAGAGCTGAAGCCAGCCCGCCATCGCCAGCCCGCTGACCGTTGCGATCACGGCAAGGTTGGTCCCCTCGACCGCGATGATCAGCAGCCGCTGCGGAACCCGGTCCGCTGCGATGCCGCCGGCCAGGACGAACGCCACGAGACCCACGCTGCCTGCCGCGGCCACGAGGGACAGTTCCAGCGGGCCGCCGCCGATGTGGATGACCTGGTAGACCATGGCCACTGCCCACATGCCCGATCCGAAGATGGAAATGGCGAGGGCACCGATCAGCACGCGGTATTCGCGGTGGGAAAAGGGTCGAAGGGCGCGGGGGAGGGGCACACGGCAATCTTAGGCCGAGCCCCCGGCGCGTGGAACGCGTCCTGGAGGATAGGCTCTAGCCATGGGGAACACACCGGCCAGGCCGGGGCGGCGCAATGTGGCGCTGATCGGCGCAAACTTTGGCCTTGCCCTGCACCCGGTGGACCGGAACGGCGTCCATATTCCCGGCGAGCCCGCCAGCTGTTTCGCCTCTTTCTGGGTTGCTGACTGGTCCCGGTGGGGAACCGGGAAAGTCCTCATGGTGGCCACCCTCCAGGGCTGGCGCAGCTACGGCTCCAACGAATTCTTTGCCTCCTCCCTCGCCACCGAACTGACGCGCTTCTTTCCGGAGGCTGCGCGCTTCCCGCTCGGCGCGGTCAGCCACACCCAGGACGAGTTCGACGTCGAACTGGACCTTGAGCGCGGGCTCCGGGCCACCGGGCGGCGGGCCGCGCTCGAAATCTCCGGGGTGCTGGACCGCCGGCAGTTCTCCGCGCCCGACTTCCAGCTGGGGCCCGCCAGCGCCTCGATGACCAACGTTTACCATCCGTGCAGCGGAGGCAAACTCTCGGAGTTCGGCGTCGAATGGCCCGGCGCGCCCACCGTCTACCCGGGTCCCCGCGGGCCTTCCTCGTCCGCATACATGGCGGTGGGTGAGTCCTGGGCGCTGTGACAGCCCCCGGTGATCAGCATGCTTGGTATGTTGGGGTGTGGCCTAGTGTTAAGGCTAGACGGCGGTCTCCGGCCGCCGGTTGTTCCGAGGTAGAGGTGATGATGGCCAAGCGACGCAACCCCGCGATGAGAATCGCGCAGGAAACAGCCCACAACGCCGTGTTCGACGCCCACGGCAATCCCAAACCCGGCGTCCACAACGTGCTGCTGCGGGCCGTGGAGATCCAGCGTCCGCTGGTGTTGGCCTACATCCGTCGGCTCCAGCGCCGCAACCCCCGCGCATCCGCCGCCCAGCTCGCCGACATCCTTGAACGCGACTATCTCCGGGCCGTGACAGGCGGGGGGGCGCTGGTCGGGGCTACCGCCGTCGTACCCGGGGTCGGCACGGTGGCGTCGCTGGGCCTCTCCGCCGCCGCCACGGTTGGCTTCCTCGAGGCGACAGCCCTCTACGCCACCTCGCTGGCCGAACTCCACGGGATCCGGATGACGGACCCGGAGAAGGCCAGCACCCTCGTGATGGCCGTGATGCTCGGCGAGGAGGGGACCGCACTGCTTGGTTCGCTCAGCGGCCAGGCGATGGGCAAGGGCAAGGGTGCCAGCCAGGCCTGGGGAAATGTGCTGACGGGCCGGATGTCGTCCTCCGGGTTCGGTTTCATCCGGGAGCGCATCCAGAAGGCCTTCCTGCGGAACCTGCTCAGGCGGCAGGGAACCGCCCTGTTCGGACGTGCGCTGCCGTTCGGCATTGGGGCCGTGGTGGGCGGTGCCGGTAACCTCATGATGGGCCGGGCCGTCGTCGTAAACGCGAGGGAGGCCTTTGGGCCGATGCCGGACACGGTGCCGGGCGAACTCACGGAAGGTGATACGGGTGGATCTGAACGCTGACCTCGGGGAGTCCTTCGGCTCCTGGACCATGGGTGATGACGCCGCCATGTTTCAGCTCATTACGAGCGCCAACGTGGCCTGCGGCTTCCATGCCGGAGACCCCGTGACGATGCTGGACAGTTGCCGCGCCGCCTATGAACTGGACGTCAGGGTCGGCGCGCACGTTGGCTACCGTGACCTCGCGGGCTTCGGCCGCCGCTCGCTGGACATGTCCTTCGACGAGCTGTTCGGGGACGTGCTGTACCAGCTCGGGGCCCTCGACGGAGTGGCGCACGCCGTCGGAGCCTCGGTGGTCTACGTCAAGCCGCACGGCGCCCTCTACAACCGGACATTCCACGACGCCGAGCAGGCGTCCGCGCTGGTGGCAGCCATCCAGGCCTACGATCCCGGCATGCCCATCCTGGGGCTTCCCGGATCCGAGCTCCTGAAGCAGGCCGAGGACGCCGGGCATCCCGTCTTCCGTGAGGCTTTCGTGGACCGCGCCTACCTGCCGGACGGCACGCTGGTACCGCGCTCGCAGGAAGGTGCCGTGCTGCACGACGTCGGACCGATCGTTGAGCGGGCAGTGCGCCTGGCGCTCAAGGGCGAGGTGGTGGCAGTGGACGGGACCGTGGTCCGGGTGGACCCGGATTCCCTGTGCATCCACGGCGACACCCCTGGCGCTGTAGACATGGCCGCCGCTGTCCGTGCGGGCCTGGAGGAGGCCGGAGTGGAAGTGGCCTCGTTCGCCTAAGCCCGGCCTGAGGGCGCTGCCGGCCAGCAGGAGCCGGCCCCGTTCGAGAGCCCCGCAAGGCAGGGCCCAGCCCGCTCAGCCGAACGTCAGGTGGGCCACCGTGAAGATCGCGAGCCCGGCGAGGGACCCCACCACTGTGCCGTTGATCCGGATGAACTGCAGGTCCTTGCCCACCTGAAGCTCGATCTTCTGCGATGTTTCCTCGGCATCCCAGCGGGCCACGGTATCCGTGATCACCCCGGCGATGTCCGACCGGTAGGTGCGGACCAGGTAGCCGGCGGCATCTCCGATCCAGGCGTTGACCTTGCCCGCGAGCTCTTCGTCGTTGACCAGGCGGCTGCCGAAATCGCGGACGGCTGCCTTGAACTTGACCGTCAGCTCGCTGTCCGGGTCGTCGACGGCGGTGAGCAGGGCGCCCTTGATGGTGGCCCAGGTGCGGGAGGCCAGTTCCCGGACCTCAGGGTCGCCCAGCACCTGCGCCTTGATGCCTTCCGCGCGGGCGATCATGGCGGGATCGTGCTGCAGGTCCTGGGCCAGGTCCGTCAGGTACTTGTCGATGGACAGCCGGACCTGGTGCTGCTGGTCGTCCTGGACAGCACGGGTGAATTTCAGCAGTTCGATGTAGACCTTGTCTCCCACGAGGCCGTCCACGAAGCTGGGTACCCACTGCGGGGACCGCTCAGTGACGAGCCGGCTGACCGTCTGATGGTTGGCGGCCACCCAGTCCGCGGCGCGGTCCACGAGGAGGTCGACCAGTTTGTGGTGGTGCCCGTCGGCGAAGATCCGCTCGGCCATGCGTCCCACGGGCGGTCCCCACGGCGGAGCCAGGAGGTGCTTGCGGACCATGCCCTCGATGACTGCCTGGACGTCGTCGTCGTTCAGCACTTTGAACGTGCCCCGGATGACGGCGGCACCCTCCTTGGCCACGCGCTCGGCGCCGCCCGGCCCCGACAGCCAGCTGCCCACCTTGCCGGAGATATTGATGCTGGCCAGCTTGTCCTGCACAACCTGCTCGGAGAGGAAGTTGGTCTCCACGAACTCGCCCAGGGACGCCCCAATCTGGTCCTTGCGGCGCGGAATGATGGCCGTGTGCGGGATTTTCAGCCCCATGGGGTAGCGGAACAGGGCCGTCACCGCGAACCAGTCGGCCAGGGCGCCCACCATGCCGCCTTCCGCCGCGGCCCGGACGTACTCCAGCCACGGATACTGCTTCTGCAGCGCGAAGGCCACGACGAACACCACCGCCATGGCAATCAGCAGGCAGAGGGCCACCAGTTTCATCTTCCGCAGCGCTGCCGCCTTTTCGGCGTCGCCCGCCGTGAAGTCACGTACGACGGCGGGACGCGCCGGAGCGCGGCCGCCAAGTCCGCCGTTCGGCTTGGGGCTTTCCCGGAGCCTTCGCTCCTCCGTCGGATCTTGCTGGGTGGTTGGCTCAGAGTTCACCTGCATGTGCCAAGCCTAGCCCCGCTTTGGCGGCCGCGGTCGGCTAACGTGTGACCATGACAGCCGACGAGTCAGCCCCAACCCGTCCCCTGGTCTACGCCCACCGTGGTGCCAGCGCGGATTTCGCCGAGCACACCCGTGCCGCCTATCTCCGGGCGCTCGCCGACGGCGCTGATGGCGTGGAATGCGATGTGCACCTGACCCGCGACCAGCACGTTGTCCTGCTGCACGATTCGAACCTGGACCGGACCTCGGACGGCACAGGTCCCGTGGCCGAACGGACCATTGACCAGCTGCGGCTGCTGGATTTCTCATCCTGGAAAGGCGTCCGGATCCCCGAGGCCTTCGGGCCCAGGTCCGAGCAGTTCCTGACCCTGCCGGACCTGCTGGACCTGCTGCGGGCTGCCGGCCGGGAGATCGGGCTGGCCATCGAGCTGAAGCATCCCAGCCCCTATCAGCTGAAGCTGGAGGACAGGGTGCTGGAGGTGCTGCGCGCGGAAGGCTGGGACGCCGCGACATCCAGGCTGGGCAACATCCGGGTGACCTTCATGAGCTTCAGCCCCGACTCGGTCAGGCACCTTCGCAAAGCCGTCCCGGGGGATTTCATCTGCCAGCTCGTGGACGACGTGAACGTCACCGGCATCCGCGAGGAACTGGGGCTGGGGCCATTCACGGGCAGTGCCGTGGCCAACGTGATGAAGGCCGCGCAGCTGGAGGGTGAACGGATTCTCAACGACGGCGAAGTGGCTCTTGCCGGGCCCGGCATCGACTATGTCCGCAGGCACGCCGGCACTGTGCGGCGCTGGCTGGATTCCGGCCGCCGGTTCCGGGTCTGGACGGTGGACGAAGAGGACGACGTGGCCCTGTGCCGGGCGCTGGGCATCCAGGAAATCACCACCAACCGGCCGGCGCGGGTCCTGGCCCAGCTCCAGCAGCCGGCCCTTGCCGCAAGCTCAGCCACCCAGGCACTGCCGCCGCTGTGATTGAGTGGTGGCATGCCCATCATTTGGCCCCCGAAACTCCTGCGTTCCCCTGCGGTCCGTGTTGGCCTGTCCATCAGCGTTGCCACAGGCCTTTACGGAGTGTCCTTCGGTGCGCTGTCTGTGACCTCGGGCCTGGACTTCTGGCAGACCATGGCACTGAGCCTGCTGCTTTTCAGCGGCGGCTCGCAGTTCGCGTTCATCGGGGTGGTTGCCGGCGGCGGCTCGGGTCTCGCAGCCATGGGGGCCGCCACCCTGCTGGGAATGCGCAACGGGATCTACGGCATGCAGCTCAACGTGCTGCTCCGGCCGACGGGGTGGCGCCGGTACGCCGCCGCCCATGTGACCATCGACGAATCTACGGCCACAAGCACCGGACAGTCGGATCCTGACGAGCAACAAAGGGGCTTCTGGGCCGCGGGCGTCGGGATCTTCGTGCTCTGGAACATCTTCACCGCAGTGGGTGCCCTGGCCGGAGGTGCGCTGGGTGACCCTAAACAGTGGGGGCTTGACGGCGCAGCCGTCGCGGCTTTCCTTGGCCTGCTCTGGCCGCGGCTGAAGGGCAGGGAACCTGTGGCGATCGCCGTCGTCTGCGCGCTGGCAACCGTGCTGGCCGTGCCGTTCGTCCCCGCCGGCGTCCCCATCCTCATCGCCGCCGTGGTGGCCGGGGTGATTGGCTGGTTCAGCCACGGGCGCCAGGACGAAGGGCTGGAACCGGATATCGACCCCTACACGGAGTGGCACCCCAGCCACCACCCGGGCCCCGGAGGTGCCAAGTGAGTCTGTGGGGGTGGTTGCTGCTGTCCTGCCTCTTCGCCTACGCATGGAAGCTGGTGGGCTACCTTCTCCCGGCAAGCCTGCTGCAGAACCCCAGGATCTCCCGGATGGCCGGAACCATGACCATCGGGTTGCTGGCGTCGCTGACGATCGTCAACACTCTGGCCAGCGGGCAGGCCCTGGTTCTTGATGCCCGGCTGGGCGCCTTGGCTGCGGCTGCTGCAGCCCTGTTCCTTCGGGCGCCCTTCCTGGTGGTTGTGCTGGCGGGGGCCGGAGCCGCTGCCCTGCTCCGGCTGGCCGGCTGGAACTGACGAGTGATGTCGGTCACACTCGTTGTATCCTCGAATGAAGAGGAGTGGTAAAAAATGAAGGCCGTCAGCAGACTGTCACGTTCACGCGCCACGGACGCGCCGTTCGAAATCAAAGCGCCGGTGGACATCGTCCTCGAGCACCTGCGGCAGGTAGGGCCTGCGGTAGCCTCGCTGCGGAATGAGTCCTCGCGATTGGCTGGCTGGGGTGAGGAGCTGGCCCGCCGCCTGCTGTCGGGCAACCGCCTGGTTACAGCCGGAAGTGCCGGTTCGGCGGCGGAGGTGCAGCAATTCACCGCGGAGCTGCTGGGACGCCACGCGGGTGAGCGCCAGCCGTTTTCCGTCATCGCCCTGCGGCCGGGGGTGTCAGCAGGGGCTGCCCCCGTCAGTGCCATCGAAATTGCGCAGGGGCACGCGGGCGAGGTCGCCAGCCAGGTGCACGCCCATATCCGTTCCGGAGATGTACTGCTGGTGGTCTCCGCCAGCGGGCACCGGCATGCCCTGCTGGAGGCGACGGCGGCAGCCCGGGCAGCCGGCGCCACCGTCTGGGCTGTCACCGGGGCAGCCCCCAACCCGCTGGCCCAGGCTGCCGACGAAGCGATCTGCATCAACTCGCCCAAACCCCAGGTGCGGGAAGCGCAACTGATCGCCCTCCAAGCCATGAGTGAATGCCTGGCGTCGGCCCTGCACGCCCTGTCCGAGAGGCCGGAGCCGCGCAGGTGAGGCGCGCAGCGCCTATCTGCCGGCGCTGCGCTAACTGGCGCGGTTAGACCTTCGTAGGGGAGAGGGTTAGGCGGCTGGATCTACGCAGCGCCGTAGGCGTCCGGGGAAACCGCCTCGGCCCGCCGTGCGAGCTCTTCCGTGGCCAGGTCGTACCAGTCCTGGGCACCAAACACCGGGGTCGGTGTATCGAGGTTCCGGTACAGCGCGTCCACGATGATGCTGAGCTCATCGGTGGAGGCCGCGGTTATTGTGGTTTCGGGATCCGTTGAATGTTTCATGAAGTGTGCTAGCTGTGAGCGGTTCATGATGCCACGGCCGGTCTGATTTGAACGCATGCAGGAAATGACATGGTGTTGCTCCGTTTATGGAACTGTCCGAGGCTGACTTCCTAACCCACCGGTGTGCCTAGCTTACTGTGCACGGCCGGTGTGCGGAATATGCGGGTCCGTCATTCCGGACCCGCCCGCAACTCGGACTGCGGGCCGCTACTCGAACTGGGAGCGGCTACTCGGACTCCGAGCCGCTACTCGAACTGGGACCCTGGGAGCGGCACCTGCGGCGGCAGCGTCCTGACGGGCCGTTCCGCACGGATCGCGTCTTCGACGAGGGCAGCCGGCCGGCGCCAGGCGTCGGAGCCGGGCTCCATGGTGTCCACCACACCGATCAGCATTGCCAGCAGCCGCACCATGTCAGTCAGCGAGATGTCCACCCGCAGCGTCCCCTGGTCCTGGCCTCGGTCAAGGAGAACGCCAACAGACTCGATCAGGCCTCCGGTAATGCCGGTGAGCAAATCCCTCCTGCCGGCCACGGCGCCGAGCAGGTTGGCATTGTCACTGGCCGCAGTCATCACAGCGTCGATAACCCGGAACAGGCCTTCGGCCGCATCGCTGCCCGCAAGGGCGACGTCGATAACCGGATCCACATTGAGCCGGAGCTGGCGGTTGAGGGCAGCCAAAACCAGCTGCTCCTTGTCCGAGAAATTCCGGAACAGCGTGGCTGGACCCACCCCCGCCGTTGCGGCAATGGTCTGCAGCGGAACGTCCGGGCCGTACTGCCGGAAACACTCGCGGGCGGCGTTAATGATCTTGTCCACATTGCGTGCAGCGTCAGCACGGAGGGGCTTGCGCTCTACTGCGAGGTTCATGAAATCAAGGTTAGCAACGCTGTGTCGGCCTGACTCCGTTACCGGTTGGTAGCGCCGAATATGACACAGGCCACGTTCCGGGTAGCCCATCCGGCCATGCCAGACTGGACCCATGTTGCTTGCATTTTCAGTCGCCCCGTCCGGAATTCCCGCTGATCCTGCCTACGCCGCGGCGGGGACCGGGGACGCATCAGTGCACGACGCCGTGGCTGCCGCCGTCAGGATTGTCCGGGAGTCCGGGCTGCCGAACAAGACGGATTCGATGTTCACCACCATCGAAGGTGAATGGGATGAGGTGTTCGACGTGGTCAAGCGGGCCACCGACGCCGTGGGGAAATTCGGCAGCAGGGTGTCCCTGGTGATCAAGGCCGACATCCGGCCCGGGTATTCCGGCGAGCTCACCGCGAAGGTAGAGCGTCTGGAAGGTGCCCTGGACGGCGGCCCGGACGGCGCCCCGGACGGTTCGCGGGCCGAAGGCAACTGACGCGAACCTAGCCCGGCCGGGCGCTTGCTGGAAGACTGTGCCCATGTTTGAGCACAAGCCGCGGCCCGAGTGGACGGCCGTAGAAGAGTACCTGTCCGACGTCGTCGTCCACCCCGACGATGCAGTCCAGCGCGCCGTGCGCTCCGCCGAGGATGCCGGAATGCCGCCGATCGAGGTGACCCCGAATGCCGGAAAACTCTTGAAACTGCTGGTGGCGGCGTCCGGTGCCCGCAAGGTGCTGGAGATCGGCACGCTGGCCGGGTTCAGCACTATCTGGATGGCCCAGGGAATGCCCGACGACGGGCGGCTGGTGACGTGCGAATACCTCCAGAAACACGCCGATGTAGCCCGGGCAAACGTGGACGCCGCGGGCGTGAGCCACAAGGTGGAGATCCGGACAGGTGCGGCACTGGACACGCTCGCGGCCCTCGAAGCCGAAGGAGCCGGCCCGTTCGACTTCGTCTTCATCGATGCGGACAAGGAAAACAACCCCCAGTACCTGGAGTGGGCCGTGCGGCTGGGCAGGGCCGGGACGAGCATCGTGATGGACAACGTCGTGTGGGAGGGCGTGGCGCTGGACCCCTCCCTGGATGAAGTCAACGCCCCCGGAATCATCGGCGCGCTGCGGATGATGGGGGAGGACAGCCGGCTGGACGCCACTGTCATCCAGACCGTGGGGTCCAAGGGCTGGGACGGCTTCGCGCTGGCCGTCGTCCGTTAACCAACACCGCCCGCGTACTGGCTGTACGCGGGCGGTGCTTTTCTTGCTTGGCGCTTTTACCTTTGGCGGACTACTGGATTGAGCTCATCGAGGTCCAGCCGGTGCCGGCGACAGTCCTGCTGACGAGGGTGGTGCCGTTGCCGCGGTAGAGGAGGAGGGCTCCCCTCGAGTCACGGGCGATGACGTCTGCCCTGCCGTCACCGCTGAAGTCACCGGGGGCCACCAGGGAGTTCAGGCCGCCCCAGCCGGCGCCGATCTGGGTCCGGGTGAGGAACCCGCCGGCGCCGTCTCCCCGGTAAAGCCACAGGCTGCCGGCAGCGTCCCGCGAGACGATGTCCGGCTTGGCGTCACCGTTGAAGTCGGTGCCCAGGATGGTGTTCTGGCTGTTCCAACCGGCGCCGATCAGGAGCCGCCCGGAGAGGCTGCCATTGCCGACGCCGAGGTAGGCGTAGAGCCTTCCGGCGCTGTCGCGGGCCACAAGGTCGGGCTTGCGGTCACCGTTGTAGTCGCCGCCGGCGGTGATGGCGGTGAAGGAATTCCAGCCGGAGCCGATCTGAACACGGCTGGAGAATCCGCCGATGCCGTTGCCCTTGTAGAGGTACAGCAGGCCGGTTGAGGACCTGGCGATGACGTCCGCCTTGCGGTCGCCGTTGAAGTCGCCGCTGCTGATGATCGACGTCATCGAGTTCCAGCCGACGCCGACCTTGGTCCTGGCGAGGAAGCCGCCGGTGCCGTTGCCGCGGTAAAGCCAGAGCGTTCCGGTGGAATCGCGGGACACGACGTCCGCCCGGCCGTCACCGTTGAAGTCCTGGACTTTGCGGTACGGGGAGGTGACGGTGGTGCCGATCTGCACGGTGCGGCTGACCAGCGGGCTGACGTTGCCCGCGACGTCCGTGGCGCGGACGAGGAAGTTATAGGTGCCGCTGGCCTGCCGGTCCCACGTCTTCGGCGAGGCGCAGGTGGGATCCCAGGCCGTGTTGCTGGGCTGGAGCTGGCATTCGAACCGGGCCTGGACGTCACTGCTCGTGAAGCTCAGGGTCGGGGTGTCGTCCAGGCTGGGCGACGACGGGAACGGCGCCACGATCGAAACCGGAGGAGCAGCCGTGTCCACCGTGAACCTGAGGGTCCCGGAATTCTGTCCGCCGGCAACAGCCTGCACGGAGTGGGAGCCTTGGGCCAGGGCGGGCAGCGTCAGGGAGTAGGTCGATCCCGTAAGGGTGGCAGAGCGGGGAGCGCCGCCGTCGACAATGAGCTGAACGGGACCGGCGGTTCCAGCGGGCAGCGTGCCCGTGATGGTTGGCGAGGTCACCCGCGTGATGTTGTCGGAGCTGGAGCGGCCGCTGTCGCTGGCGGCCGCCAGGTCAGGCGTGGTCGGCCCGCCAACGGAATCCGTCGCGATCAGGCCCTGGACCGTGAACGTATTCACGGTGAGGGTATTGACTCCGGGTCCGCCGGCGTTCGGGCCCACGACGCGCACGAAGTTATTGCCCGAGGGTGCGCCGGTGACGGTGCGTGCAGTGTTGATGTCGCCGAGAGTGCCAGGTGCCGCGCCATCCTGGCGAAGGAACGTCGCCGTGGTCCCCCGGCCAAAGTCGCCCAGGAAGGCGGCCCCCACCCCGGCCCAGTCGCACGGAGTGGTGGCCGATGGGGCGCAGACGCCCTGGTCCAGGGTCTGGTTAATTTCACCCAGTCCCGCCTTGTCAGCAGTGGCGGTGAAGGTGTGGACGCCGTAGGGATGCGTGATGGTGTATGGCTGCCCGGCCACCAGGCCGGTGAGGCGGAACCGGAGCCGGCCGAAGCCCATCTGCTCGCCGTCAACCACCGGTCCGTTGGCGTGCGCCCCTTCGAGGGCAGCCTCGTACAGGCCCAGGTTGCCGGCCGATGCCTCGGCCGCAAACCAGAAGGCCTCTTCCGGGAAGTTGTCCGGGTAGGACGCCGGAGCGCCAGGATCAGGCGGCTCGGAGAGGCACCCCTGCCCGGCCTGATAACAGAACTGGAGCCGGACCGTGCCGTCCGAATACCAGGTGGGGAACCCGTTTGAGGGGTCGACCGGACCCATCCCGGCCGTCTCCGCGTTCGCGGGAACAGCGCCGAGGGGTGACAGGGCAGCGGCGAGCAGAGCGCCGGCGACGGCCGGGGCAAAACGTCCGGCGGCGGTTGAGGGCCTGCCGTGCGCTGACCGGGAGCGCTTGGCTCCGTCAGGCACCAAAGGCCTCATCGCAGAATGCGAGGACATGGTAACTCCTTTTTGGACACTCGATTTGTGGCCCCCAGTACCTTCAAGGCCAAGCCGGGAGGTGCGTTCCCAACTGCCTTCAACACTGAACGCAGCACCTTGGACAAAGGTCGGATTAAGCCGGTGGGGAGCGGTCTCTGCGAGGCCCCGGTCCGGTGCGCTTCCCCCCGGCAGCGGCCCGCAACGGTGCGGACTTCGGGTGGGAAGGCCGAATTAGACCATCGATTTGAGGGGGCCCAATTGGGGGTACTCCCTCAGAACCCCCACAGCTCCCAGCCTGGTCCGGGTTTTTCCAAGTAGGCCGGGACATCCTCGAACCATGCCCATTTGGTCCCGACCCATCCCTATCGAAAGGAGGCCCGGTAATGACCGTGTCCAGACGAAATGTCCTGCTACTGGGCGGCCTCGGCGTTGTGGGAGCAGGCGTTCTTTCGTTCCCGCGGGCCGAGGTGGAGGCCAAGTCCGTCAGCCGGCTGAGCGCCGCAGAGATGCCCAAACCGTTCCAGTCGGCCTTCGTGAAGCCGCCGGTGCTCGCTCCGGACAGGGTGGAGGTGGACCCCGCCGACGGCAAGCCCGTCAACTACTACACCCTGACAGAGAAGGCGGCCATGGCGTCTATACTGCCCCGGCTCCAGACGCCGATCCTGGGCTATAACGGGATTTTCCCCGGCCCCACGATCAGCCTGGACCAGGGCACCAAGGCGGTGGTCCGGGTCCGGAACCAGCTTCCCGCAACGCACCCGAACGACGGCCACGTGCTCGCCACGTCCACGCACCTGCACGGATCAGCCTCGCTGCCCCAGTTCGACGGGTATGCCAGTGACGTCACCCACACCGGGTTTTTCAAGGACTACCACTACCCGAACTTCCAGCCCGCCCGCACGCTCTGGTACCACGACCACGGGGTGCATTTCACGGCACAGAACGCCTACTCCGGCCTGGCAGCCCAGTACCACATGCACGATCCGCTGGAACGGCAGCTGCTCCCGCAGGACGACTTCGACGTGCCACTCATCATTTCCGATGCGATGTTCGCCGCGAACGGCGCCCTGGGCTATGACGACAACACCCACTCGGGCCTGTGGGGAGACGTCATCCTGGTCAACGGGAAGCCGTGGCCGGTCATGAAGGTCCAGAAGCGCATCTACCGCTTCCGGATCCTGAACTGCAGCATCTCCCGGTCCGTGCGGCTCACGCTGAGCACCGGCGACCCGCTGGTCATCGTGGGCACCGACGGCGGCCTGATCCCCACGCCTCAAAAGGTGGCCAGCTACCGCCATGGCGGGGCGGAGCGGTACGAGGTGCTCATCGATTTCCGGAAGTACAAGACCGGCCAGCGGATCGAGCTCCGGAACCTGTCCAACCCGAACAACGTCGACTACGACTTCACCAACAAGGTGATGGCCTTCGACGTCACCGACGAGCCCGTCAACACCAGCGACCCCACCTGGAACACTGTGCCCGCCCAGCTGGCGCCGGGGAATGAGGTCATGGCGCTGACCGAGAAGCAGGCCACCAAAGTACGGAAGTTCCGGGTCAAGCGGAATGACGTCACCAACATGTGGACCATCGACGACGACAGCTGGCAGGACGTCATTGCCAGCGGTTACAAGAAGGTGGCCGCGGAGGTGGACCTCAACGCCGTGGAAATCTGGGAGATCGAGAACAGGTCCGGCGGCTGGTTCCACCCCGTGCACATCCACCTCGTGGATTTCAAGATCCTGAGCCGCAACGGCAAGGCGCCGTTTCCCCAGGAACTTGGGCCCAAGGACGTGGTCTATGTGGGTGAGGGCGAGACGGTCCGCCTGCTCATGAAGTTCGGTCCGCACCGGGGCCGCTACATGGTGCACTGCCACAACCTGCCCCACGAGGACCACGACATGATGGTTCAGTTCCGGGTGGGGCTGAAGGAAACCGACAACGATCCCAACGACCCCATGACGGCGGCGCTGCCCCAATGGGACGGCTAGCGGCACACAGGGCCGACCCAAGACCCAGGGCAGT
This sequence comes from Arthrobacter sp. NPDC058097, assembly GCF_042884885.1. NCBI lineage: Bacteria > Bacillati > Actinomycetota > Actinomycetes > Micrococcales > Micrococcaceae > Arthrobacter > Arthrobacter sp. NPDC058097. Next base: position 324,127 of record NZ_JBHVSZ010000001.1, on the reverse strand, counting down.
CCCTGACAGTACAGCCGTCACCGGGAAGCCTGCCGGATCCGTCCGGCGGGGTTTTCCCGGGAGGACAATCACGACGGCGGTTCTGCTCGCCGCGGGTCTGCTCGCCTCCCGCCTGTGGCTGGTGGAGCCCGTGACAGTCAGCTCCGAAAGCATGGAGCCTGCGCTGCCCAAGGGCAGCACAGCGCTGATGTTCAAGCCCGGGCCGGCGCTCGGATCCCTCCGGGCGGGTGACCTGGTGGTGTTCACAAGCCCCGAGGACGGGAACCCCGCCGTGAAGCGTGCCATTGCCTTCGCGGGGCAGACCGTCGCCATCGAGGACTCGATGCTGGTGGTGGACGGTGTCCCGCAGGCCGAACCGGGGATCGACCACAGCCGCATCGACGGCACCTACTTTGGTCCGGTCACGGTACCGGCCGGGCATGTCTTCGTCCTGGGCGACAACCGGGCGGGTTCCATAGATTCGCGCATCTACGGGAGCGTTCCGCTGGAATCGCTGCAAGCCACGGTGCTGTGGCCCTTCGGCCGCTGATGCGGCGCCAATGCACGTGCCCCCGCCAGAAACACCCGCACCCAAAAAGGTAAGTAAGCTGGGAATCATCGCGGCGGGCTTCCGGCTGGCCGGGATGGACAAGCATCGGCGGCGGCAGCGGAGGAAAACATGAAAGCATCCCAGACTCTGGCCAGCAATCTGCAGAGAGTTCTCACCGACCTGATCGAGCTGCACGTCCAGGGCAAGCAGGCGCACTGGAACCTGGTGGGCACCAACTTCCGCGACCTGCATCTGCAGCTGGACGAGATAGTGGACAGTGCCCGGCTGCTCGCCGACCAGACAGCGGAGCGCATGCGGTCGCTCCACGCACTTCCGGACGGCCGGAGCGCCACCGTCTCGTCCGGCACCAGGCTGGAGCAGTATCCCGCCGGACTGACCGTCACCAAGGACACCGCCAAGCTCATTACCGCCAGGCTGGAACAAACGGTCAAGACCATCCGCGGAGTCCACGATGAGGTGGATAAAGAAGATCCCACGAGCGCGGACCTCCTGCATGAGGCCATCACCCGGCTCGAACAGCTGGCGTGGATGGTGAACGCGGAAGTGATGCCCGCTTCTGCGCCGGTGACCGCGCCGGAACAGGAATAGCAGCGCCATGATCCGGCTATCCCGTTTGCCCGTGGACCACTTGTCCGCGTCCGGCCCGGTAACGGACGACCTGTCAGGGTTGGCAGGGGAAGCTGCATGAACGCTCCGCACCGCCAGTGGCAGCCCGTTCGCCTTAGCCCGGCACCGGCGCGTCGGGCAGGGCTGGAAACTGCGCCGGGGGCCGAACCCGTGCAGGAAACCGAACCTGCGCGGGAACCCGGACCTTCGCTCGACCTCGAACGGTTGCTGGACAGGGTTGCTTCGAGCGTGGGGGATATCCCCGCCCTGCTGGCCATCGCCCAGCAGGTCGGCCGTGCCGCGCCGAAACCGGGTGACGGGCGGACAGCACAACTGTGGGAACTGCTGGCGTCCGTGGCCACGGTGGACGTGGCTGCCGCCAGGGTGATCGAGCCGCACCTGGATGCAGGCGCTATCCTGTCCCAGGCGGGAACACCGGAGACGTTCACCGGATCGTGGGGCGTGTATGCGGCCGAGGCTCCCGGCACGCGGCTGACGGCCGGGCCGGCGACCGCCCCTGGTGACGGACGGTCCTCTGCCGGCACAGAACCCGGCGGCACAGAACCCAGCGGAGCAGAACCCGGCGGGGCACAAGCCCGGAATTCCGCCGGCGTGCAGCTGACGGGCTCCAAGCCGTGGTGCTCGCTGGCCCAGTTCGTTGACCATGCAGTGGTGACAGCGCACACCGATACGGGCGGCCGGGCCGCCTTTGCCGTGGACCTTCGGGCCGCCGGTGTCACGTGCGACGTGCCGGAATGGACCAGCCGTGGCCTGCGCGAAATCCCCAGCGGAACAGTCCACTTCGACCGGGTGCCGGCCGTGCCTCTGGGCGGTGACGGCTGGTACTTCGAGCGCCCCGGTTTTGCCTGGGGCGGCATGGGCGTGGCCGCGTGCTGGCTGGGCGGCGCCGTGGCGCTCGGCCGGCACTTCGAGGCCGCGCTCCTGCGGGGCGCCAGGTCCCAGCGGGAGCCCGACCAGGTGGCGCTCGCCGCCTTGGGCGAAGTGGACCGGACCCTGACATCAACCATCCAGTACCTGGCCCGGGCAGCTGACGCTGTGGATGCCCAGCTTAGCGGGAGCACCGTCGGCGGATGGAGCGAGGCGCTCCGTGTCCGGGGAACTGTTGCGGCCGCCGTCGAACGCGTCCAGCTCCTGGTGAGCCAGAACCTGGGACCCGGCCCCTTGGCCTTCGATGAACGGTACGGCAAGTGCATGGCGGACCTGTCCCTTTACGTGCGGCAGCACCACGCCATGCGTGACGACGCCCAGCTGGGCGTGCTCACCCTCAAGGGGGAGCACGCGTGGTGACGTTCTCGCACACCGAGGCCGGCACGGACGAGGCGGCCTGGATGGCAAGCGGCCTGGACACGATCGGCGAACTGCCGCTCGATTCGGCCGAGCTGGCACGGATGGAGTTTGTTGTCCTGGTGGCGCATCCGGACGACGAATCCCTCGGCGCCGGCGGGCTGCTGGCCCGGCTCGCATCGGCCGGTGCACACGTTGAGGTGCTCCTGTGCTCGGCGGGGGAGGCGTCCCACCCGGATTCGCCCACTACGACGCCGGAGCAGCTTGCCGCAGTTCGCCGGGACGAGTTCGGGGCAGCCATGGCCGCGTTGGGGCTCGCGGAGCACTGGCAGTTCCTGAACCTTCCGGACAGCGCGCTGGCCCGGCACCGCGCCGTGATTGCCGAACGACTGGCGGGAGTCATTGGACAGGGCCGGGAAGACGGGCAGCGCACCGTGGTCATTGTTGCCCCGTACCGCGGGGACGGACACATCGACCACGACACCCTGGGAGCTGTGGCGGCCGAGGCTGCCGACGCCGGCGGCCACGGACTGCTGGAATATCCCATCTGGTACTGGCTGTGGGCCACGCCCGGGGACACCGCATGGCAGAGCTGGGTGCGGCTGCCCCTGGGCTCCGGTGAACAGCGGGCTAAGCGTGAGGCCCTGCACACCCATGCCTCCCAGCTGGAGCCGCTTTCTGACCAGCCCGGCGACGAGGTGCTGCTGTCAGGGCAGTTTCTTTCGCACTTCTCCAGGCCCTTTGAGGTCTTCGCCTGGCAGCCACCGGTCACCGGAAGGCGCAGCGCCCGGGACGCCGAGGCGGTCTTTGACGCCCTGCACCGCAGCGCCGAGGATCCCTGGAGGTACCAGGACAGCTGGTATGAGCAACGCAAACGCAGCCTGACGCTCGCCGCGCTCCCGGAACAGAAGTACGACGCCGGCCTGGAGGTCGGCTGCTCGATCGGCACCCTGAGTGCGGAACTGGCAATGCGGTGCCGGAGGTTTTTGGCCGTGGACGCCAGCGGCACCGCTGCGGCGCGGGCAGCCGAGCGGCTCGCCCGGCACCCGGGCGCCGAAGCCAGGCAGCTGACCCTGCCGGACCAGTGGCCGGCAGGCAGCTTTGACCTGGTCGTGGTCTCCGAGATGGGCTACTACCTTGCGGCGGCTGAACTGGAGGAGCTGTTCACCCGGATCTCCGCGTCCCTCCTTCCGGGCGGAACGTTGCTGCTCTGCCACTGGAGGCATCCGGTTTCCGGCTGGGAGCTCGACGGCGACGCCGTCCACGCGCTGGCCCGGAGCCAGCTCGGGTGGCCGCCGGCGGGTGTTTACCGGGAGCGGGACTTCGTCCTTGAGTCGTTCATCGCGCCAGGTTCCCGGCCGGAGGCCGCGCATGACGGCCGATAGGTCCCGGCCGGTCATCAACCGGGTGGAGGTGGTGATGCCGGTCCATGACGAGGAGCACCACCTTGGAGCAGCCCTGCAGGCGCTCGGCGTCGCTACAAAAGCGCTGGAGCAGAACGGCCCTGCGATAGCCGTGGGTATCACTGTTGTCCTGGACCACTGCACCGACCGTTCGGCGGAGATCACGGCGTGCTTCGCTGGGGCGTACGCCGGATCAAGCGCCGGACTCAGCACCGGCGTACGGATACTGCAACGGAGGTTCCGCAATGCGGGGGCCAGCAGGGCGGCGGGTGTGGCAGCCGCCCTGGGGGATGCCGGCCCTGACGGTTGGGAGAGCGCGGAACGTCTGGAAAGCGCGGGCCGTCTGGAAAGCACGGCTCCTCCGGAAAGTACCGCTCCTCTGGAAGGCGCGGGCTCTCTGCATCTGGAAAGTACTTGGCTGGCGAACACGGACGCCGATTCCCGGGTTCCCGAGGACTGGCTCGTGCGCCAGGTGGAATTTGCGGACGCCGGCTGGGACGTGGTGCTGGGTTCCGTGGAGCCCGACTCCCCCGGAATGGAACCCGAGCTTCTGCACAGCTGGCGCCTCAGGCATCCGCTGGAGGAAAGGCACGGCAATGTCTACGGCGCCAACCTGGGCGTGCGCGCCTCGGCGTACCGGCAGGCCGGCGGATTTCCCCCGCTGCGCTCCTCCGAGGACCGCGCCCTGGTGGAACAGCTGCGGCGGCGGGGCTTCGCCGTCACCGCCACGGACAGCACCCGCGTGATGACCTCCGGCCGGACCATCGCCAGGGCACCCCACGGTTTTGGCGCCTACCTCCGTGCGCTCAGCGTTGAGGCAGCAGCTGGGCTCCAGAGCAGCTGATCAATCAGCAACGGCAGCGAAACTGAGTCGGTAAATGGGCTGCCGGAAGGGCAGGGCTGCGTCACCGGCATCTAGAAGGGCGGGGGTTCGGGTGCCGCGGAGTGGTCCGGTGGTTTCGGTGTTCGTTCTGGTGGTTCGCCGGGGTGGAAGGTGGTGCCGAAGTCTGCTGGTTCGGTGCTGTAGTTCCGGCCCAGTGGGGATCGCCATTGCAGGTTCCCGGTTGGGGACTGTTTGTAGGTCCAGGCGCCGATGGATTTGAGGGCGTGGTGTTTTCGGCAGAGCATGGCGAGGTTGGCGGGGTCGGTGGTGCCGCCGTTTTGCCATTCGATGGTGTGGTCGGGTTCGCAGGCGGCGGCGGGGCGGGGGCAGCCGGGGAACCGGCAGGTTTTGTCGCGGGAGTTCAGGTAGCGGCGGAGTGCTTTGGGTGGGCGGTAGGCGGTGCGGCCGGCGCCGAGGGCCTGGCCGGTGGTGCAGTCGGTGAAGAGCCGTTGCCAGGTGGGGGCGAGGGCGGCCAGGCGCCGGGCCGTCGCGGCATCGATCAGCCCGTAGCCTTCGAGCTCGGCCTGTTCGGCACCCTCGCCGGATTCAGCGTTGCTGAGGACGTGCCGGACCGGGATGGTCACGACGATCTCGGCGCGGAACGCCCCGGGTTCCGGTCCGTCAGTTCCACCCAACGGCCCGTCTCCACTGAAAGGCCCGTCTTCGCTGAGGAGCTCGTCGGACCCGCCGAAAAGCCTGGCGGGCCCGCCCAGGAAGCGGTAGGTGAATGCGTCAGCGCGCAGTTCCGGGAGCGTGTTGTGATCCGGCGTGGCGCCGGAATCGGGAAGGCTCCCGGGCTGGTCTCCGGGTTCGGTGGCTCGTGCGGTGGCTCGTGCGGTGGCTCGTGCGTTGGCTTGCCGTGCGTGGTGGTCGAGTCCGTTGTAGATGGCGAGCCCGGTTTCGGCTGGCAGGCGTGCGGTGAGGGTGCACATGCCGTCGGGTTCGGCCGTGAACCAGACTCCGCGTTCATGCTGGGCGGCTTCTTTGCGGGTGGTGAGGCTTTCGGGGTGGAGACGCTCGCGCAGCCGCCGCAGGCAGGAGCGGAACTCGGACGGGGTGCGGCGGCGGCCGTGCCGGGTCCGGGTCCGCTGGAGGGCGGTGGTGGCGAAGTTTTCGGCGTGCGAGGCGGGGAGGGAGCGGACCTGGTCCAGGATGATCCGGGCATGAGCGTCGGAGATTTCACCCGCCTCGATCGCTTCAAGGACCTGCCACTGGGACGTGGCGAGGTCGCCGGCGTCATTCAGCCAGCGCGCGGCGGTGCCTTCGGAGAGGGCGCAGGCGGTGGATACCTCGCTGACGGCCAGGGCATGGGTCTCGTTCCCGCCGAAGCGGACCGGCTGGTTCTCCATCCGCCGGGGGGATTCTTCGCCCATCGCTTCCTCGACCCGTGCCAGGGCGCGCAATTTCACCGCTGTTGCCCAGGCGATGACCTGGTCGGCCGACTCCACCACGCCGAGCGCCTCGTCGGCCGTGAGGAACGACGGGAGCGGGACGCTCAGGGTGCCGGCCAGCAGTGAATCCTCCCGGTCCGTGAAGTCCACAGCCGGAACCCACACCCCGCCATCAGCGACGAACGCCTGAACCTCCATGCCGCACCCCCTCCCGGAAACCCTTGGCCTCTGAAATCCCGCCGGCATCTCCCCTCACCGGACACTCCCAGACTAGGAGGAGGGTACGACAATCAGCCCCGTCGGCTGTTTTCGCGGTAGTCTGCGCGGCACGGTACCCGGCGCCCCGCCCTTGCTGGCTACCGGTCCTTGTCCCGGAAGCCAGATGCCTCACTGCTGCCTTTACGGCCGCCGTCGTGCCTTCGGTCTTGGCCGTTGCCGTCCTTGTCGCTGCCGTCCGTGCCGTTGCCCTGTTCGCTGTATTTCTCGCGCAGTTCGCGCCCCAGCCGGATATCTTCCTCTTCCTTCTCCTGGAGCTTGTCACTCTTCTTCGTGTCCCGGGGCGGGAGCTGGAGCGTTTCCTCGGCCTCGATGCCAGCCTGCAGCTGCCGGCCACGCTCCATCTCCGCATCGAATTCGGCGCCGAAAAGCAGCGACATGTTCAGGATCCAGAGCCACAGCAGCATGACGATCACACCGCCGATGGCGCCGTACGTCTTGTTGTAATTGCTGAAGTTCCCCACGTAGAACCCAAAGCCCACAGAGGCCACCACGAAGACCAGCAGGGCTATGAGCGAACCAAGGCTCATCCAGCGGAACTTTGGCTGACGCACGTTCGGGGTGGCGTAGTAGAGGATGGCAATCACCACAATGACCAGCGCAACTATGACAGGCCATTTGGCGATATTCCACACGGTCAGTGCCACGCCGCCGAGTCCCAGAACATTGCCGATGGCTTCGGCCACGGGGCCGCTGATGACAAGCATCGCTGCGAGCAGCGCAACGATGATCAGCGCGACCACGGTGACGCCGAGCATGGTGCCGCGGAGCTTCACGAAGCCTCGGCCCTCATCGATCTCATAAATCCGGTTCATCGCGCGGCCAAAGGCAGTCACATATCCGGAGGCGGACCAGATCGCCGTCGCGAGGCCGATGACGAGCGTGAATCCGGCTGCAGGTGACGTGGTCAGTTCCTGGATTGGGTCGCGGATCATTTCCACTGCCTGACCCGGTGCCACACCTTGAACGATTTCCAGGAGTGCAGACGTCGTCTTTTCCGCCTGCCCGAAGATGCCGAGCAGCGAAACAAGGGCGAGCAGCGCGGGGAACATCGAAAAGATCGCATAGTAGGTAAGCCCTGCGGCGAGGTCAGGGCATTGGTCGGCCGTGAATTCACGCAGGGTCTTGCGGAAAATGTACTTCCACGACGGCTTGTCCAGGTCCGGAGGACTGTCCGGCTTTCGCGCATCATCGGGTGCGGGCGCGGTGTCCGCCTTTGCTGTGCTGGTTTCCGGGGCTTCGTTCGTAGCCATGAGGCATCCTTTCGTTCGCGGGCAGGACGTCTTCCGGCGTCGCGGATCGTTTCCTGCCCGCTATCAGGGGGTCGGGCTCGCGGGGCGTGCAACAGGTCGCAGGTTCGGGTCGCTTACAGTCAGGGCACCTGGAGTCCAGGCGTCCTTGGCGGGTTGCGGCGGTCCATGGTGAGCGGGTCGCTTCCCAGCGGATCGTCGGCCGGCTGCCTCCCATCCAGGGGATCGTCCGCCATCCGGGTGTTCGACTGCGGGGTCTCGGCCAGCTGGCCGGAAGCCAACGGGTTGGGGTCCTGCCCGCCGCTCCGGGCGCCGGCCCCGGCTTCTTCGGCAGCGGTCTTGTCAGAAGCGGGCAGGGTAGCGTCGGCCGGGGCGCTTGTGCCCTGCGGCTGTTGGTTCTCCGTCATGGTCAATCCCTCTCCAACATGTGGCGGTGCCGGGTACACCGGCAACCACTCGCCATAAAATAGTAAGCATGGTTACTATTAGATCGTAAGTACCCTGATCGCCGCTAGTTCAATCGGCCACCCTCCGGCACCGCTGCGCCGGGTCCCGGCGGCCGGACCTGCCGGATAATGACGTACTGGAAAAGAGAGAGGTGGATCCACGGTGGACCCAACTGCCTGGATTTGGATCGTCGTTGTAATCGTCGTCATCGCGCTCATCGCGGTGCTTCTGATGTCCAGCCGCAAGCGCCGGGAGGCCTTCCGGCAGAAGAGGGATGAGCAGAACCGGCAGCACGCTGCCGAGATCCGCAGGAAGGCGGAGAACGCCGACCTTGAGGCTCGCGAAAACGAGGCCCGGGCCATGCACGCCAAGGCTGACGCCGAGAAGGCGCAGGTCGAGGCCGCGAGGCTTCGCCAGGAGGCCGAACAGCGGCAGTCATCCGCGCAGGAGCTGCGGACGGATGCCGAGAAGCACCAGTACAAGGCGAATGCCCTGGACCCGGACGTGGACGAGGACGGCAACCGGCGCGCCGATGCACGGACGGACGCCGGGCGTGACGATCTTCGGGCTCCCGGGACCGGTGACATGCGGGACGCCGACGCACGGAACGCCGACGCACGCAACACTGATACCTGGGCCGACGACGCCCGGGCAGATGACAGGCGGGCCGACGACGCTCGGATGAATGAACGGGACCTGGGTGGTGAGCGCGGCGCTGGCAGGCAAGTCGGAGATGTGCACGACGCCGACGTGCGCAACGCCGACGCCGCCACCGACGCTACCCGGCGGAACACCCCGCGCGAGTAGCCGCCGTCGACCGTTACACCTGAAAGCCGCAACCCCCGCCGTGACGAGCGGCCGCTGAGCTAGTGCCGGCGCTTGAGCGTCAGGACGCGGCTTCAGCGGGGGAGACGCCGGTACGCCGGCGCCTCTTCCCATGCCGTCAATCACCTCGCGGATGGCTTCCAGCGACGGCGTTTGCGGCTCCCAGCCGAGCTCCTCCCGGATCCGCCGCGTGTCCATGATCGGTGCACCGGCCGCCATCTCCACCCATCCCGAGTCTGTTTGTTGCAACCTCAGACGCCACGTGGCGCCAACGAAGGCGTGCAGCGCGCGGACCGGAATGGGGAGGATCCTCTTGGCGGAGAAAAGCCTGGCCAGGTTCTGCGGCGTGACCACCGGCTCGGCCGCCACATTGAATGCCCCGCTGGCCCTGCGCTCAAGTACGCGCCAGTACGCTTCAGCGACGTCGTCGGCGTGCACCGCCTGGAAGATCAGTTCCTCGGGAATCGGCAAAATCGGCAACGCCGGCCGGCGCGGGACGAACCTCGGGTGAACCCACCCGAGGAAGTACCTGCCGATTTCGCTTCCGGCCTGGCTCTGGAAGATGAGCCCGGGGCGCAGCCTGGCCACGGCAACTGACGTATTGCCTGCCGCGAAGCTGTCCAGAAGCCGTTCCTGCTCTGCCTTGTGCCGGCTGTAATGGGAACCGTCCATGCCTCCTGCCGGCCAGCTTTCATCCACCCGGCGGTCCTTTGCCGACCTGCTGTATGCGCCCACCGAGGAGGCGCACACAATGTGCTGGACTCCTGCCTCCCGTGCGGCTGCCAGTACGTTCGCGGTACCCGTGACATTCGTGCGGTGCAGTTGGGGGAGGTCTCGGTTCGGCTGGATCTGCCAGGCCAGGTGCACCACTGCATCGGCGCCGGTGAAAGCCCTCGCCAGGTCCTCTGCAGCCCCCTCGCTGCCTACGTCCAGGGCGTGCCACTCGACGCCCGCGTACGGCGGCCGTGACGTGTCCGGCGCGCGGCGGCTGATGCCCACCAGCTCTAGCCCGCCCGGCTGTTCCTTGCCGGCTCTTTGGAGCCTCCGCAGGAGCGCTGTCCCTGCATTGCCGCTGGCGCCCGTGATCGCGATACGCATGAAATGCCTTCCGTCCGATGCCGTGGAAAGTGTGCCGTGCAAGTTTGGGTGGAACATTCAGGCCAAGTCGCCCGACGGCGGGCGTGACCGTGTGCTTCGTTCGACCCTATCGCCTCGGGACCATTGTGTAATAAGCACGCTTATGATTTCCTACTTCTAAGTCTTGCCGCAGGCTTTCTCGACCTCCGAATCGAAGGAACCCACGACAATGCCAGAAACCCCGCCCTCCTTGTCCGCGTCCTTCCCAAGCCACACAGCAGCCCACTCGGCCCTCCAGCCGGTGCCCCCAAGTGCGGCCCAAACTGGGCGGCTGCATGACGCCTTCCAGAACCAGCTGGTGCTCAACTACCTGGACCTGGCTGAGTCGCTCGCCTCGCGGTATGCAGCCCGCGGCAGGGAACGCTCAGACCTGGTGCAGGTGGCCTACCTGGGCCTCGTCAAGGCCGCCCGCGGCTTCGATGAAGAGAAGGGCGAAAGCTTCCCGGCCTACGCTGCACCCACCATCAGCGGCGAACTCAAGCGTTTTCTGCGGGACCGGTGCTGGACCGTCCGGCCGCCGCGGCGCATCCAGGATGTGCGCACGCAGCTCCTGCACACCGCCCCGGACCTGTCGCAGTCGCTGGGCCGCGTCCCGTCGGCACAGGAATTGGCCAGCGAACTGGGCGTCACCCCGGCGGAGGTCCGGGAAGCGCAGGCAGCAGGCAGCAGCATGCATCCCGACTCGCTGGACAGCCCCGATCCGTGGGGTGGCCCGACCATGGGCGAGGGGCTGGTCTCGCCGGACCAGCCGATCGAGCATCTGGAAGAACTCGTGTGCCTCAATGAGGCGATCCAGGAGCTGGACCCCGACGACCGGGAGATGCTGTACCGGCGATACTACCGCGAGGAGACCCAGGTGGAACTGGGCAAACGGTTCGGGATCTCCCAGATGCAGGTGTCCCGGCGGCTCTCCCGGATCCTGGTCTGGCTCCAGCGCCGGCTGCTCGACGAGGATCAGGCCAGCCGGAGCTGCCCTACGGCCGCCAAAACATCCTCCACCGAAACCGCCAGCAGGGCGGGATCGGGGGTGGCGGCGAAGGTGTCGCCGCGCCGCGCCTGAGGGTCAGTCAGCACAATGTGCGGTCCCGGCGGCGGTCCCCAGACCTCGGCCGGAGCGGGTCCGAATAGAACCACCGAGGGCCGCGAGTACGCAGAGGCGAGGTGCGCCGCGCCGGTGTCCGCTGACACCACCAGCCGGGCCTCCGCGATGGCGGCCATGAATTCGGCCAGCCGCAGGCGCCCCGCCAGAACCTGGGACTCCGTGAGTCCGGCGAGCCGTGCAACGTCCAGCGCCCGCGGCCGTTCAGCCGAGCTGCCGGTGAACACCACTTGGTGGCCATCCGCCGCGAGGGTGCGTGCCACTTCGGCGAAGCGTTCCTCCGGCCACAGCCGGCTGCCGTAGGCGGCCCCCACGTGCAGCACCGTGGCGCCGGGACACGGGCTGGAAACCGCTGGCGGGAGAAGACGGAAATCGTCCGGCTCTGCATCGATGCCGTGCCACTGCAGCAGCCTGGTCCACCGCTCGCGCTCGTGGATTTCCTCCAGCCAGGCCGGTCCCGGCCGTTCGGGGTTCCGGTGGCCGAGGATGGTCCGGGGCCGGACGGCGGCGAGCCGGGCCTCGCTTTCCGGCCCGCTGCCGTGCAGGTTCACGGCAATGTCCACAGTGCCTGCCTCGATGGGAATCGGAACGTCCAGGCCATGGGTGGGAAGCAGTTCGAAACCGCCCACCAGCTCCAGCGCATCCGCCAGCCAGTCCTGGGCCGCGTAGAGCAGGCGGTGTTCCGGATAGGCGCGCCGCAGCGCGCGGAGCGCCGGCACAGCAACCAGCAGGTCGCCCAGCTTCAGGGCCCGCAGCACGAGCAGGATGGGTTGTTCATGCTTGCCGTTTGGTGCTTCCACTGCAGTCCTTCTGCTCCTCGGCCCGGCTCTGCTAGCCGCTTGTCGAGGAGTCTAGCCGAGAAGAAGTGGGCGGTCGGTTGTTTAGGTCTCTGCCGGGCGGGGAACGGAGGGGGTATGGCAACTAACGCTTTGACGCTCAAGGCTGTGCTGTTCGACCGGGACGGGACGCTCGTGGTTGACGTGCCGTACAACGGTGACCCGCAGTTGGTCGAGCCGTACCCCGGCGCACGGCGGGTCCTCGACGAGCTGCGCAGCCTGGGGCTTGCCATCGGCGTGCTGAGCAACCAGTCGGGCATCGCCCGCGGCCTTCTGACGGCGGAGCAGGTGGACAGGGTGAACGCGCGGGTGGAGGATCTGCTGGGGCCCTTCGATGTGTGGGAAGTCTGCCCGCACGGCGCCGGCGACGGGTGCCTGTGCCGGAAACCGGCGCCGGGCATGATCCACAGCGCCTGCCGGCGCCTTGGCATCGACCCGTCCGAGGCGGCGTTTATCGGTGACATCGGCAGCGACGTGGAGGCCGCAGCGGCTGCCGGTGCGCGGGGCGTCCTGGTTCCCACTTCGCAGACCAGAGCCGAAGAGGTCGAAGCGGCCCCCGAGGTGGCCGCGGACCTCGGGCAGGCCCTTGCCCTGTTGCTTCGGGACCCCGTGCTCCAGGGACCGGCATGAGCAGGGTCCTGGTGGCCCGGCTGGACAGCGTCGGTGACGTGCTCCTGGCGGGCCCGGCAGTCCGGGCCGTGGCGAACGGACGGCGGGCCGACGGCGGCAGCCCCAACGACGTCGTCGTACTTTGCGGACCGCAGGGCCAGTCGGCGGCGTCGCTGCTGCCCGGAGTGGCCGACGTTTTTGCCTGGGACGCCCCGTGGATCAGCAATCCGGCACCGCCGGTGACCGGACCGCACCTGGACTCGCTGGTGGGCTTCGTCCGGAACTCCCGCATCACCGAGGCCGTCATCCTGACCTCCTTCCACCAGTCGCCGCTTCCGCTGGCGCTCCTCCTGCGGCTGGCCGGCGTTGAGCGCATTACCGGCGCGTCCACCGACTACGCGGGCTCACTCCTGGACGTTCGCCTGAGGCCAGGCGAGGACTTTCCCGAGGATCAGCCGGAATCCGTGCGGGCGCTGGGCATCGCCCGGGCCGCCGGCTTCCAGCTCAAGGCCGGCGACGACGGGAAGCTCATGGTCAAGGACCCTCCCGGCATCCGCCACCTCGTCGGTGACGGCCCCTACGTGGTGGTCCATCCCGGGGCAACGGTGCCCGCGCGGGCCTGGCCGCCGCTCCACCATGCGGCGGCGGTGGAACTTCTGGAGGGCGCAGGCCACAGGGTGGTGGTGACCGGAGGGCCGGGGGAAACCGCCCTAACCGCGACGGTGGCCGGCCCCTCCGCCATCGACCTGGGTGGCCGGACGGACTTGGCCACCCTGTCAGGGGTCCTGGCCAACGCGGACGTCGTGGTCACCGGAAACACGGGACCCGCCCACCTGGCGGCCGCCGTCGGAACCCCTGTGGTCAGCCTGTTTTCGCCAGTTGTGCCGGCCGTCCGCTGGGCGCCGTACGGGGTTCCGCTGGAACTGCTGGGCGACCAGAACGCGCCGTGCCGGCTCAGCCGCGCACGGGACTGCCCGGTACCGGGACATCCCTGCCTCAGCTCGGTTTCGCCCGAGCAGGTGGTGGACGCGGTGGAACGCCTGCTGAGCGGGGTCTCCTCACTCAGCACACGGAGGAAGGTCCGGAAACAATGAGAATTTTGCTTTGGCACGTGCACGGGGGGTGGACGGACGCCTTTGTCCGCGGCCGGCACGAGTACCTGCTGCCGGTCCTGCCCGGCCGCGGCGCCTGGGGACTGGGGCGCGCGGACCGGGACTGGCCCGCTTCCGTGCGGGAGGTGGCGCTCGCGGAGCTGGACGCCGGCAGCGTCGACGCCGTCGTGCTCCAGCGTCCAGAGGAAGCGGCGGAGGTGGCGCGCGTCCTGGGCCGCCGACCCGGCGTCGACCTTCCCGCCGTGTACGTGGAACACAACACGCCCAAAGGCGATGTGCCCTTTACCGTGCATCCGCTCGGAGAGCAGCGCGACATCCCGATCGTCCATGTGACCCACTTCAACGAGCTGTTCTGGGACAGCGGCCGGGCACCCACCAAGGTCATCGAGCACGGCATCGCGGATCCCGGCTACCTGTACACGGGTGAGGTTCCGGAGCTGGGCGTTGTGGTCAATGAACCGGTCCGCCGCGGACGTGTGACCGGGACGGACCTGTTGCCCCGCTTCGCCACCGCGGCCCCGCTCCAGGTCTTCGGCATGGGCGGCGACGGGCTGGCGGAAGCCACCGGCATTCCGGCCGCACTCCTCACAGTCCGGGGGGACCTGAAAACCGCAGAGCTCCACCGGGAAATGGCGCGCTGCCGGGCGTACCTGCACCCGCTGCGCTGGACTTCCCTGGGGCTGGCGCTGCTGGAGGCCATGCACCTCGGCATGCCGGTCCTGGCGCTGGCCACCACCGAGGCGGCGCGGGCCGTCCCGTCCGAGGCAGGCTGCATCTCCACCGACGTGGAGGAATTGCGCCGCTGCGCGCGCCTGCTGCTCAACGACCCGGAGGAAGCACGACGGCGGGGCAAGGTAGCCCGGGAGGCAGCGCTTGAGCGCTACGGACTTGAGCGGTTCCTCGCCGACTGGGACGAGGTACTGGCCGACCTGGTGGCGGGAGGACCGGCCCGCTCCAATAAGGGGCACGGCCCGCAGCGGGGGCTTTGGGAAGTGGCGGCATCCGGGGATGCAGCTTCGAAGGGGTCCGGACCGGATGCCCTGACCGCGGCGCGAGAAGGGAATACGCATTGAAGATCTCAATGATTTCGGAACACGCCAGTCCTTTGGCAGCGCTTGGCGGAGTGGATGCGGGTGGCCAGAATGTACATGTTGCCGCCCTGTCGTCGGCATTGGCCCGGCGCGGCCACAGGGTGACGGTCTATACGAGGCGTGACGCGCCCGATCTGCCTCCGCGGGTACGGGTGCACCCCCGGCTCGAGGTGGTGCACGTGGACGCCGGGCCGGCCGAACATGTGCCCAAGGACGAGCTCCTGCCCTTCATGTCCGCCCTCGCGGACGGAGTGGTCCAGGACTGGGGCAGCTCACCGCCGCACGTGGTGCATGGCCATTTCTGGATGTCCGGGGTCGCCGCGCTGGACGCGGCACGCCGCGAGCCGGGCGGCTTTCGGGTTCCCGTGGTGCAGACCTTCCACGCGCTGGGGACGGTCAAGCGCCGCCACCAGGGCGCCGCCGACACGAGCCCGGCCGAGCGGCGCTTCCTCGAACCGTCGGTGGGCCGGTCGGCGGACCGTATCGTGGCCACCTGCTCCGACGAGGTATTCGAACTGCGGGCCATGGGAATCGACACCCGCCGGGTTTCGATTGCTCCCTGCGGTGTGGACCTGGACCTTTTCTCCAGCGACGGCCCGGCCGACACACCCTCACGGTCCAACCGGATCCTGTCCGTGGGCCGGCTGGTTCCGCGCAAGGGCGTGGATCTGGTGATCCGTGCGCTGCCGTATCTGCTCAAGGCTGGATTCGATGACGTCGAACTGCTGATTGTGGGCGGCGGGGCTGACCCGGACGGACACGATCCGGAGGCGCGCCGGCTGCTGGATCTTGCCCGCGAGCTCGGCGTGGCAGCCCACGTGGAGCTCCGGGGCCAGGTGCCCCGGGACGCCATGCCCGGCATCTTCCGGAGTGCGGATGCCGTCGCGTGCACACCTTGGTACGAGCCCTTCGGCATCGTTCCCCTCGAGGCTATGGCCTGCGGCGTTCCGGTGGTCGCCGCTGCAGTGGGCGGCCTGACGGACAGCGTAGTGGACCGTGAAACCGGCCTGCACGTGCCGCCGAAGGACCCGGAGGCCATCGCAGAGGCCGTCGGCACCCTCTTGGCCGACCCGGAACTCCGAGCGAAACTCGGGCGGGCGGGCGAGCGCCGGGCGAAGGCCCGCTACTCGTGGAACAGGGTCGCCGCGGAAACCGAAAAGGCCTACCAGCTTGCCATCGCCGGCTCTGCGGAGGCAGGCAGCCTTGAACCGATGGAAGGAGCGGCACTGTGACTCCGGAATCCCTGCGGGAGGCAGAGCTTCCTGCCTTGCCCCGGATCGGCGATCCGCCCGGTTTCTCCGAGAATCCCGTCGGGCACGAGACCGCCCTGTCCTCTCCGGAGGCCGCCCCCGGAGACGAAGCAGTCCTGAGCTCGCGGGATGCTGTGCGGACGCACCTGGAAAACGTCCTGCCCGCCCTGCGGTCCCTGGAAAGCCAGGCCGACAAACTGGCCGGCTGGGGCGTGGAGCTGGCTCAGCGCCTGCTGAGCGGGCAGAAGCTGCTCGCTGCCGGGAACGGAGGCTCCGCCGCTGAGGCGCAACACCTCACGGCCGAACTGGTGGGCAGGTTTGACGGCGAGCGGATGCCTTTTTCCGCCATCTCCCTCCACGCCGAAAGTTCGGCCGTTACAGCCATTGCAAACGACTACGGCTACGCCGAGCTCTTTGCCCGGCAGGTCCGCGCCCACGGCAGGTCCGGGGACATCCTTGTGCTGCTGTCCACGAGCGGCCAAAGCCCCAACCTGCTCCGCGCAGCCGAAGCGGCAGCCAGACTGAACGTGACCACATGGGCCTTGACAGGGACGGCGCCGAACCCGCTGGCGTCCTGCTGCGACGACGCCGTGGCCATCGATGCCATCTCGGCCAACGCGCAGGAGGGGCACCTGATCGCACTGCACGCCATTTGCCGCGCCTTTGAAGCCGAAGTGGCCCGCAGGGGCCAGGGCGTGCCCGGCCCGGAGGCTGATCGCGGATGAGAATCACGGTGGTGGGCGACGTCCTGCTGGATGTGGACCTTTCCGGTGAAGCAACACGGCTGTGCCCAGACGCACCCGTGCCGGTGGTGGACGTCTCCGATGTCCGGCGCCGGGCCGGCGGTGCCGGGCTCGTCGCCAGGATGCTGGCCCACGACGGCCACCGGGTCACGCTGGTGACTGTGCTTTCCGACGATGATGCCTCCCTCGCGCTGGAAGGCGCGCTCGCCGGCATGCGGGTTGTCTCCGGGCCCTCCGGGGCCAGGACACCGGTAAAGACGCGGGTCAGGGCGGGCCGCCAACCGGTGGTGCGGGTGGATGAGGGGTGCGAGCGGCCGGAAGTGCCGGTGGCCACCCCGGGCATGCTCAGGGCGCTGGAACAGGCCGAGGTGATCGTAGTGGCCGACTACGGCAGGGGCGTCGCCGCGAATCCGGAGATCCGGCGGTTGCTCGAGGCCCGCGCCGGCGACATCCCGATCGTATGGGATCCGCATCCTTCCGGCGCCGTCCCCGTCCGCGGCGTGGCCGTGGTGACCCCCAACCTGTCCGAGGCCGCCAGGGCCGCCGACTCCGGGACCGCTGGTCCGGGCGCCGGAGCACCTGCGGCGGTTGCCGCCGTCGGCCAAGCGCTGCTGGACCGCTGGCAAAGCCAGGCGGTCCTGGTGACCATGGGGGAGCGGGGCGGCCTGCTGTCCCGGCCCGGCGCTTCGCCGGTGACCATCCCGGCGCCTCCCACCGAGGTCACCGATCCCTGCGGCGCCGGCGACCGGCTCGCGGCCAGCCTGGCCGTGCACCTGGCCGAGGGCCGCATCCTCAGCGACGCCGCCGAACTGGCGATCAATGAAGCGGCGGCCTTCCTCGGCGCCGGCGGGGTGGCTTCCCTGCCGGACCGCCAGCGGCCGGTCTGGGACCACCGCAGCGAGGAGGACGCCATCGGAATGGCCCGGCGGGTGCGCGCCAACGGCGGAACGGTCGTGGCCACGGGCGGCTGCTTCGACCTCCTGCACGCCGGCCATGCCCGCACCCTCGCGGCAGCCCGGGCCCTCGGCGACTGCCTGATCGTATGCCTGAACTCGGATGAGTCGGTGCGCAGGATCAAGGGAGAGCAGCGCCCCCTCGTGAGTCAGCAGGACCGGGCCGAACTCCTGCTGGCGCTCGAATGCGTCGACGCTGTCCTGGTCTTTGGGGAGGACACACCCGAGGACTGCCTTGAGACCCTGCGGCCGGACGTCTGGGTGAAAGGCGGTGACTACCGTGCGTCGGAGCTACCCGAGGCCGGGCTGGTCGAGAGCTGGGGCGGGCGATGCGTGACGGTGCCCTTCCACCAGGCCCGGTCCACCTCCGTGCTCGCGGATGCGCTGGCGAAGGTCAGCTAAATTGCCCAACAAATTTTTGAACTTGTCCCAAGCGAAAGGAACACCATGACTGAATCGACTATCCGGCCCGGCCGGGTCCTGGTAACCGGCGGTGCCTCCGGACTGGGGGCCGCCGTCGTCGATGCCGTACTGAAAGCCGGAGGAACCCCGGTGGTGCTGGACCGGGACATCCGGAACGTCTCCGCGGCCAAGGCCTTCGAAGTGGACGTCTCGGACCGCGTTGCCGTGACCGAGGCTGTGCAGCAGGCCGCGGAAACCCTGGACGGGCTGGATGCCGTGGTCACCGCCGCCGGCATCGACCGCTGCGGCAAGCTGGAGGATGTGGCCGCGGACGAGTGGGAGCGCGTCATCGGGGTCAACCTGATGGGCACGGTCTCTGTCGTCCGGGCGGCCCTTCCTTACCTGAAGGCATCCCGTGGACGGGTGGTCACCATCGCGTCAACGCTGGGCAAGCGGGCACTGCCGGAGGCCACCGCCTACTGCGCCTCAAAATTCGGCGTCGTGGGCTTCAGCCACTCATTGGCCGCCGAGACGGGCGGCGAGATCGGCGTGACCACCATGATCCCCGGCGGCATGAAGACCCGGTTCTTCGATGACCGGGCCGAGCAGTACAAGCCGCAGGACGACTCACGGCTGAACGACCCCGGCAACGTGGCGCAGGCAATCCTGTTCGTTCTCTCCCAGCCCACGGGCTGCGAGGTCCGGGAAATGCTCATCTGCCACGAAGAAGAGGGCTCGTGGCCGTGAGCTGGAGAACGTCCTCGTAGACCTCAGAGGGTTCGACGGCCTTCACGGTGGACTCGTCATGGGGGCACCGTGGGGCCGTCCACCCGACCTGGGTGATATCGACGCCGCATACCTCACAGCGCGTGGCCCAGCCGAGGCGGACCCGGTGCAGGCTACGGCCAAGGGGTGCAGCGTTGATGGCGTTGCCCGCCCAGTAAACGCCCACGGTGGGAGTGCCCAAGGCCTGGGCCAGGTGGCGCGGTCCGCTGTCGTTCGCCACCACGACACTGCTGCTGGCGAGCAGTGCAGCGAGCTCACCGAGGCTGAGTTTGCCGGCGAGTGACTCGATGGCCGGATGGGCGCTTCCGGAGTCCCCGACGGCGAGTTCCACCACCGTCTCGGCGAGTTCCTTTTCGCTGCTGTCGCCCACCACGACGACCCGGAAGCCCTCGTCGGCGGCTCTTCGGGCCACGGCCGCGAAGCGTTCGGCCGGCCACCGACGGCGGGGATCAGTCGCACCCGGATGGATCACCAGTACGCGGTGGTCGCCGGGCGCGCCGTTGCCCGGCCCGCCGTCTCCCAGCGGCAGGTCCTGCTCGAGCTGCTGGTGGAACTCCGGAAGCACCTGGAGCCTGGCCTCGAGCTCACGGGGAGCGGCCCCGGCGAATCCCGCAACCTCGAGGGCGCGGAGCGGCTCGTGTTGGTAGTACAGGTACGGTACGGTCCGCTCCAGCGGTACTGCGTCCGGGGTCCTGGTGCCCACGGTGTGACGGGCTCCTAGCCGGAGCAGGAAAGGGTTAGAGTACCGGCCGCCGCCGTGCAGCTGGACGGCCAGATCAAAGTTCCGGGCGCGCATCGCGGCAAAGAACCGGTCCAGTTCGTGGTGGTCCTCCGGTCCCGGGCGGACGCCCTCGGCAAACGGCAGAATCACTGTCTCATCCGCTGGTCCCACGGTCTGGGACAACAGCTCAGCCTGGATCGGTGTGCAGAGCAGGGTCACGCGGGCGTCCGGGTAGGCGGCCTTCAGCGCTGCCACTGCCGGAAGGGCAAACATCAGGTCGCCCAGCCCGCCGCCGCGGAGAACGGCGATGCGGGAGATCCCGCCGAAGGGTTCCAAAACCGGGCCGATCCCGTGCCCCGTAATGCGTGCTCCGCCAAAGTCGGCGTTGAAGAGTTCCATGCAGTCAGCCCTCTCGGTTCCGGATCGTTCAGGTCGGGATGCGTCCAAGTCGCGTTCAGTGGGGCCCACCCTACGGTGCACCGGGCCCGTATTGCCAGCCCGGAAAACTCGGCCCTACAGCCTGATGGAACCCGGGCCGGCAGCTTTGAAAACTCCTGCCTCGGGTGCGTGTAAACCCTCAGACGCCGGGGTACGGATCACCTCAGAGAGGGCGGGAACGGACGCCCGGCAACACTGAGCAGCATGCCTAAAATCCCAGTGAGGAGCCACATGCAATCGACCATCACCAGCGAGCTGGCCAATGCGGAAGACATGCTCACCATCCTGAACCCGCGGACAGGGGAAACCGTCGGCAGCCTTTCGGTCGCCGACGCAGCAGAGGTGGCGGCAGCCGTGGCGGCTGCCCGCGCCGCCCAGCCGGGTTGGGCGGCCACACCGCCGGGGGAGCGGGGCAAGTTGTTGCGCGAGGCCGCCCGGGCGCTGGACGCGGCTGGCGCCGGGCTGGCCGAATTGAACGCAAAGGAAACCGGCCGCCCGGTGGAGGAAGCCCTGGCCGGCATTGCCGCCGGAGTTTCCACTCTGGAGCAGTATGCGGAGCTGGGCCCCGTACACCGCGGGCACAGCCTTCGCGGCAACGCGCTGGCCGCCGACTACACCGTCGCCGAGCCCCGCGGGGTGGCCGTGCTGCTCACCCCCTGGAATGACCCCGTGGCTGTCGCCTGCGGACTCATCGGCGCTGCCCTGGTCACCGGGAACACGGCCATTCACAAACCGAGCGAGCGCTGCCCCCACGTGGGAAAGCTGCTGGGGGAGGCCCTGGCACCTGTCTTTCCGCCAAACGTGCTGGCCACGCTCACGGGAGGGGCCGACGTCGGGACCCTCCTCACCCAGCAGCCGGACGTTGACATGTTCGCCCACGTGGGATCCAGCGCCACCGGCGACCGGATTGCCCGGGCGGCGGTGCTGACGGGTGCGTACGTCATCAGGGAAAACGGCGGGAACGATCCGCTGCTGGTGGATGCCGACGTCGATCCCGATTGGGCCGCGGAACAGGCGGCGATCGGGGCTTTCAGCAATAGCGGGCAGATCTGCACATCCGTTGAGCGCATCTATGTCCACGCGTCCATCGCAGAACCGTTCTGCCAGGCCTTGGTGGAGCAGGCCAGGGAACGGAACCGGGATAACCGGCTGGCACCGCTCGTGGACACCAGGATGCGGGACTCTGTCCAGCGGCACGTCGCCGAGGCGCAGCAACTCGGGGCGCGGGCCGTGGAGGGTGGCTCCGTTCCGGACGGGCCGGGCGCCTTCTATCCGGCCACGGTCCTCGTGGACTGCATAGAAGCCATGGACGTCATGTCCGAGGAAACGTTCGGCCCCGTGGCTCCGGTGCGCGTGGTGAACAGCTTCGAGGAAGGGCTCACCCTCGCCGCGGCCGGCCGGTATGGACTGGCTGCGACCGTGCTGACCGGCAGCATCGCCCACGCCCAGCAGGCCGTCGCCGCGCTTCCGGTCGGGACGGTCAAGGTCAACGAGGTGTTCGGCGGCGCGCCGGGCGGGGCGGCCCAGCCCCGCGGCGACAGCGGGCACGGGTTTGGCTACGGCCCCGAACTCCTGGACGAATTCAGCCGGGTCAAGGTGGTCCACATCGCCGCGCCTCCCGCCCCTGCGGCCCGTGAAGCCAACAGGGCGGCATCGTGACCGCCGCGGAACATTCCGAACCACTGCCCTCCGAAGCGGTGCCCTCCGAACCCGTGCTCTCCGAACAGCGCGGCCTGGCGGCGTGGCTTCCCCGGAGGCTGGCTGAAGAGCGGCCGGCCATCACCGTCGTGGGCGACTTCATGCTCGACGGCTGGTGGTCCGGCTCGATCGACCGGATGTGCCGCGAGGCACCGGCTCCCGTGGTGGACATTGCGCGGCGCGACTTCGCTCCAGGCGGCGCCGCCAACACCGCCATGAACCTGGCCGCCCTCGGCGCCCGCGTCAGCGTGGCCGGAATTATCGGGACGGACGACGCCGGCACGGAACTCAGGCGCCAACTGGTCGCCGCCGGGGTGGACACCACCCTCCTCGCCGGGCACCCGGAGATGGTCACCACCACCAAGATCCGGATCAGCAGCGGCGGCCAGGTTCTCCTGCGCTTCGACGACTCCGCGGCAGCTGTCCCGGCCGACGCGCTGGCGACGTTCGAGGCGGCGGTTCCGGCCGCCGTCGGGCACCAAGATGCGGTGGTGATCTGCGACTACGGAACGGGAGTCCTCGCCGAACCGGTGCGCGGCCGGCTCATCGGATTGCTGGCGGACCGCGGGCCGGACACGCTTGTGGTGGTGGATGCGCACGATCCCCGCCCGTGGGCCGGACTCGAGCCGGACCTCGTCACGCCCAACGCCCAGGAGGCCGCCCGGATGCTGGACCTCCCGCTCGGCACCGGGCCCGGGCGCGCAGAAGTGGTGACCGCCCACAGCGGCGAGCTGCTGAAGGCGACGGGCGCACGCGCCGTCGTAGTCACGCTGGACCGGGACGGCACCGTTCTTATCCCGGCCGCCGGAAACCCGCACCGGACGTGGGCCCGGCCCGCCACCGAGAAACAGGCCTCCGGCGCGGGCGACACGTTCGTGGCGGCGCTGACCCTGGCGCGTGCCGCGTCCCTCCCTCTGACAGCCAGCCTGGACCTGGCGCAGGCGGCAGCGGACGTGGTGGTCCACCATCCGGGGACCTCGGTGTGCGGCACGGACGAGCTGGGCCGGTACCTCGAAAGCTTCGCTGACACCGCCCTGACCGCCGAAGAACTGGAGCGCCACATCCGTGCCCACCGCAGCGACGGCCAGCGCGTGGTGCTGACCAACGGCTGCTTTGACGTGCTGCACCGCGGGCATACGCGCTACCTGAACCAGGCCAAGCAGCTCGGCGACATCCTGGTGGTGGCGCTCAACAGTGATGAGTCCGTCCGCAAGCTCAAGGGACCCGGCCGTCCGATCAACAGCGTGGCCGACCGGGCCGCCGTGATCGCCGCCCTGAGCTGCGTGGACTACGTCACCGTCTTTGACACCCCGACGCCGATTCCGCTGATCGAACAGCTGCGGCCGGAGATCTACACCAAGGGCGGTGACTACACCCCGGAGATGCTGGCCGAAACGGAGGCCGTGGAGGCCTACGGCGGCACCGTGACCATCCTCGACTACGTGGCCGAGCGCTCCACGACGGCGATTGTCCAGCGCATCCGCAACGGCGAAGGCGCGCCCGTGCCGGAGGCGTAGGACCCGCTGATCGACCCTGGCGAGATCAAGGGCAGCCTGCGGTCAACTAGGCTTTAAGCATGACGGAAGCGGCGGAGAACTGATGGCACGGCGCACCAAGTCAGGCGGGAAATCGGGTGGACGGAAAGCGGTAGCGGCGGCCCCCGCTCTGCTGGACCTGGCCAAGAAAGCGGCTGCAGACGGCCCCGCTGAGGGCGTCTACTACATCGACACCGGCGACTGCGAGCTCATTGCCGACCAGGACAACTCCACCGGCTGGCTGCTGCGCATCAACGGCGTGATGAGTTCGCACATCGACCTGGCCGATCCGCTGTTTCTCGACTTCGAGTACATGCGCTGGATGTCCGCCCTGATCGAATCCCGCTGGCCGGCCGAGACCAAGCCCCGGCTGCGGGGCCTGCACCTCGGCGGCGGAGCCTGCTCACTGGCCCGGTACTTCCATGCCGCCTATCCGGATGCCCGGCAGGTGGTGGTGGAACTCGACGGAAAGCTCGCCGAGTACGTCCGCGGCTGGTTCGATCTGCCCAAGGCCCCGCTGCTGCGGCTGCGCGTCGGCGAGGCCCGTGCGGTGACGGAAACCCTGACCCCGGACACACGCGACTTCATCATCCGGGATGTCTTCGCCGGTGCGCTGACCCCTCTTCCGCTCACCACAGCCGAGTTCAACGGGCATGTCCGCCGGGTCCTAGCGCCGGGCGGCATCTACGTGGTGAATTCGGGCGACGGTCCGGACCTGAAGAATGCGCGGGAGGATGCCGCCACCATCGCGGCCGCCTTCGAGCACACCCTCATCATCGCGGACCCTGCCATGCTGAAGGGGCGCCGCTACGGCAACATGGTGATGGCCGGCAGCGACCAGCCGTTCGACGACGATCCGCAGCTCGCGCGGCGGCTCCTGGGCGGGGCGGTGCCCGCGCACATCTGGAACGATGCCAAGGTCCGGGCCTTCGCCGCCGGAGCCCCGGTGCGCCACGACCCTGCACCCCGGGCAGACGAACCCAGCGCGGACGAACCCAGTGCAGACGCACCCGGGCCTCAGCCTTTGGTCACTGGCTGAGCCACGTCACCGGCTGAGCCGCCCCTGCCCGAGGAGCCACTCCCGGTGGGCGGTGGTCTGTTCGCGCAGCGCGGTCACCACGGCGGCGACGGCGGGCCTGCGCATCGAGTCGGGCCGCAGGACCATCCAGTAGGGCAGCCGTTCGGCGATGTTCCCGGGCAACAGGCGCACCAGGTCTTCATGCAGGTCGGCCATGAAACAGGGGAGGAACCCCACCCCGGCGCCCGCCCGTGTGGCTTCCACGTGCACGAACACGTTGGTGGAGCTGACGCCGTCGCGCATGGCCGGCACCAGCCGCCGCGGTGCATCAAGGTCGTCCACCTGCAGCATGGAGTCCACGAAGTAGACGAGCGGATGGGCCGTCAAAGCCTCCACCGTTTCCGGCATCCCGTTCGCCTCGATGTACCGCCGGGAAGCGTACATCCCGAGCTCGTACTCGCCCAGCCGGAACGCTTCTGCCCGGTGCACCTGCGGCTCGCCCACCACCACCTCGATGTCCAGTCCCGAGCGCTGCTGCAGCGCCCGGCGCGTGACGGTGACGATCTCGACGCTGAGCCCCGGGTGGTCCCTCCTCAGCCGGGCCACCGCCGGGGCGGCGATGTACGCGCTGAAGCCGTCGGTAGCGGTCATGCGTACGACGCCGGTGATCGGGTCAGGCGCGCGGCCTGACGGTCCCAGCGCACGCACCGCAGTTTCCACCTGCTCTGCCACCAGCACGGCCTGGGCCCCGAGCCCGGTCAGCTCCCAGCCACCGGACGCCCGCGCGAGTACACGGCCGCCGAGTGCCTTTTCCAGGGCGGCGATCCGGCGAGAAACAGTGGTGTGGTTCAGGCCCAGGACCTGGGCCGCCGTCGTGAACTTCGCCGAGCGTGAGACGGCGAGCAGCACCAGCAGATCATCCGGGTTGGCATCCATATCTGCAATTTTGCACGAATCCAGTGCCCGATTAGTCATTGAACCGCGTTCCTTCTGCAGGAATACTCGGGGGAATCGGAAGTGCTGCACGAGTTTGAAGTGAACGGCGTGCGGCACGTGTCAACGTGGACACTTGGAGGAGCAGACTGTGGACGCACAAGGTCCGGACGTGGAAAAGAACCTGAACGGCCGCAAGGCGCTGGTCACCGGCGGTGCCAGCGGCATCGGCGCGGCGTGCGTGCGGGAACTGGCCGCCAGGGGAGCGAAGGTGGTGGTGGCCGACGTCGACGGGGCCGGCGCCGCGGCCCTCGCCGATGAGGTGGGCGGCACGTCCTGGGCCGTCGACCTGCTGGACGTAGAGGCGCTGGCCGCGCTGAGCCTGGACTGCGACATCCTGGTCAACAACGCCGGGATCCAGCGCATCAGCCCCATCGAGGAGTTCGATCCGGTAGCGTTCCGGCGGATCCTGGCGCTCATGCTCGAGGCGCCCTTCCTGCTGATCCGGGCCGCGCTGCCGCACATGTACGCCAATAACTTCGGGCGCATCATCAACCTGTCGTCGGTGCACGGACTCCGGGCCTCACCGTTCAAGAGCGCCTATGTCTCGGCGAAACACGGCCTGGAGGGGCTGAGCAAGGTGACGGCGCTGGAAGGCGGCGAGCACGGCGTCACGTCCAACTGCATCAACCCCGGCTATGTGCGCACCCCGCTGGTGGAGAAGCAGATCGCCGACCAGGCGCGCGTCCACGGGATTCCGGAGTCCGAGGTCCTGGCGAAGGTGATGCTCACCGAGTCCGCGGTGAAACGGCTGGTGGAACCCGAGGAGGTGGCCTCGCTGGTTGCCTGGATGTCCTCCGACGCCGCCGGCATGGTCACCGGGGCCAGCTACACGATGGACGGGGGCTGGTCCGCCCGCTAGCTCTTGGAACCTGTCAGTGCGAGGGTACCGCCCAGTCCGATCATTATCACTCCGCCGGTGGTAGTCACGGCTGCCACCCGGCGGGGAGAGCGGGCGAACCACTGCCTCGCGGTGCCGGCGGCGAGTGCCCAGACGCTGTCCGAAACCAGCGCAATGGCCAGGAACGTGGCACCCAGCAGGGCGAGCTGGAGGGGAATGGCGCCGGCAGCGTGGTCCACGAACTGCGGGAGGACCGCCACGAAGAACACCACCGACTTCGGGTTGGTGGCCCCGACAACGAAGCCTTCGCGCAGGATCCGACGGGTGGTCGCCGGCTCGGACGGGTCCGTGCCGGCATGGCCGCTCCGGCGGTGGAGCACCGCCTGGATTCCCAGATAGATGAGGTAGGCGGCGCCGGCAAACTTCACCGCCGTGAACAGCAGCACCGACTCAGCCAGCACCACGCCGAGACCCAGCGCCACCCCTGCGATCTGGAGCAGTTCCCCGGCCGCATTTCCGAGGACGCTCAGCAGACCGCCGCGCCGCCCCAGGGCCAGCGACCGTCCGATGACGAACAGGACGCTGGGGCCCGGAACGGCGATCAACAAAGCCGAGACCAGGGCGAAGGCCAGGAGATTCTGCAGCGGGAGCATGCCTGATCGTAACGCCACCGGCGGGCAGCCAGCCAGCACCGGTATGCTCCAAGCGGCTGGCAACCCATCGGCGGCGCCACAGCGGACTGAGCCTAGCCGCGCTGGCCCGGCGGTTCCTCCGCCGCCGGGTTGCCAGAGGCCCGGATGTACTCCTCCACGGCCGACTCCGGCACGCGGTAGGACTTGCCGAACCGGTCGGCCGCGAGCGTTCCGGCACGGACCATCCTGTAGACCGTCATTTTGGACAGGCGCAGGGCCGCGGCGACCTCGGCAATGGTGAGGTACGCGGTGGGCAGGTTGGCGATGGACATGGGATCGGCTCCTGTGGTCGGTCGGCTGGACGGGCGGTGACCCGCCTAGTCCGGCCGCCTCAATTGCCGGTAGTCGTAGAAGTACACCCGGTCCGAGGAACGGATCCCGACCGACCGGCCGTTCTTGACCACAACAGTGCCTTCGCGCCTGCCGTTGAACGGATCGTCACCCACCAGGACGTCGCCGATCTTGTACGGAACGGCGGCCGTCCGCGCCCGCTGCAGTGTCTGGGCCAGGAAACCGGGTGGCCGCCCGGATTGAATATGTGACGCCGGCGCCCCGGCTTGGATTTCCAACATGAGGACCACTCCTTCACAGTGTGACCAATCGTCGAATCACTGGCGGCGCGGGTCC
Organism: Arthrobacter sp. NPDC058097; assembly: GCF_042884885.1. NCBI lineage: Bacteria > Bacillati > Actinomycetota > Actinomycetes > Micrococcales > Micrococcaceae > Arthrobacter > Arthrobacter sp. NPDC058097. The sequence continues at coordinate 296,610 of NZ_JBHVSZ010000001.1, read as the reverse complement.
GGGTCATCATCCGGGGTCAGATCCCCAGCCGGCTGGCACCGTGTAGTCCACTGTAGGAAGGAATCACATACGTCACACGAGTAACATCTACCTCATTTATCACATCAGGCATTCGCGTAACAGCGTCCAATTACCTGTCTTTACCCATTTCTACTACCTGTTTTTTGCCTTTTCTCGGCTGGCGCGCCCATTCCCCGGGAATCCTACTCAGTTTTGGCGACCACCGGCAGGGGCGAGGTCTCATCGTCAAGGTGGGCCCGGCGTCGTCCGTTGCCTTTGACCCAGAGCCGGTAGGCGACCACCAGCAGGCCCAGCCACACGGCCCCCACATAAAGCGCCACGCGGGTGTCCTCGAAGAAGCCAAGGACCGCGATCACCAGCCCCATGAAACCGATCGTGAGGACGGACGCCGCCGGCCACCAGGGCGAGGGGAATTCCGACGCCGGCAGGCCCTTCCGGGCGATCTCGCGTTTCATCGCCACGTGGGAGGCGAGAATCATGACCCACACCCAGACCGTGGCGAAGGTGGCGATGGACGCGATGAGCAGGAAGACATCTTCCGGGATGACCGCGTTCAGGACCACTCCCACGAGCAGGATCCCGGCCATCATCACCACGGTCATCCATGGCACGCCATGCCGCGAAACCCGCCCGAAGCTCTGCGGCGCATGCCCCTGCCTGGCCAGGCCGAAGAGGATCCGGCCGGCGCCGAAGATGTCGCTGTTGATGGCGGAGAGCGCGGCGGTGATCACCACGGCGTTGAGGATGTGGGGTGCGGCGGGAATGCCCAGGCCGCTGAAGATCTGGACGAACGGGCTGCCGCTGCTGCCGATGTCGTTCCACGGGAAGAGGCTCATGAGCACGCCCAGGGTCAGCACGTAGAACAGCAGGACGCGGACCGGCACGGTGTTGACGGCCTTCGGGATCACCTTCTTGGGGTCGGCAGCCTCGCCGGCCGTAATGCCGATGGTTTCAATCCCGCCGAACGCGAACATGACGACGGCAAACGAGGCCAGGAGCCCCTCGAAGCCGTTCGGGAACAGCCCGCCGTGCTCCACGAGGTTGCCCAGGCCCGGGGCGGCCGAGGCATCGCCGTTCTGGAAGCCGAACACAAGGATGGCCGCGCCACCCGCGATCATCGCGATAATGGCTGAAACCTTGACCAGGGTGAACCAGAATTCGAGTTCGCCAAAGACCTTCACACTCAGCAGGTTCAGCGCCGCGAGGAGGAAGATGATGGCCAGGATCCAGACCCACCGCTCCACGGACGGGAACCAGAAGCCCATGTAGATACTGAAGGCCGTGACATCGGCGATGGCCACGATCGCCATTTCGAAGACGTAGGTCCAGCCGGTAACGAAGCCTGCCAGCGGGCCAAGGTAGCGGCTGGCGTATTGCCCGAAGGATCCCGAGACCGGGTGCCGCACAGCCATTTCCCCCAGGGCCCGCATCACCATGAACACGGCGGCGCCGCCTAACATGTAGGCGAACAGCACGGCGGGGCCGGCCTTTTGGATGGCCGAGGCCGAACCATAGAACAGGCCGGTGCCGATGGCGGAGCCCAACGCCATGAAGCGGATGTGGCGGACGTTGAGGCCGCGGTTCAGAACCGTTTCGACGGCGGTTGTGCTCTCAGGCGCCGCCGTTTCGGCTGTTGTTTGGGCTTGTTGCATGCCAATACCTTCTCGTCATTGGGAGGGGGATCGCTATCCAGCACACCACGTCCGCGGGGCCGTGATGCGGCTCACGGGCCCTTGGTGTCTTTGATTTCAGACTGTGCGGCTAAGAAGCCTGGAGGCCCTAGCGGTAGCCGGTGGCGTCGGCAGGCAGCCCTGCCTCCTGGACTTCCTCCAGATAGCGCCAGCAGTCCGGCCGGGAGCCATCGACGTCGGTGAAGCCGTACTCCAGCGCCAGGCCGCCCGAGGAGAATGAACCGCCGGTCCGTCGGTGTACGTCGGGATCGCCGGCGAGGGCGGCGACTGCACGGCCCACAAAGCGCGGGCTTTCCGAGATGGCGGCGAAGTGCGGATTCGTGGCCGCCGCCTCGCGCCAATTGGCTTCGGTCACCCCGTAGTGTTCGAGCATCATTTCCGAACGCATCCAGCCCGGCGTCAGTGCCACGGCCGTGCAGCCGAACGGCTTCAGTTCCTCGGCCTGGCTGAAGGCGAGCCGCAGGACCGCGGACTTGGCGAGGTCGTAAAACGCGGAGAGCCGGTAATGCCCGGCGTTGTATTCGCGTGTTCCGTCCGTCATTTCCACCACCAGTCCTCCCTGCTGCCGGATGAGCAGGGGCAGTGCGAAGTGGCTCGTGATCAGGTGCGTGTCGACGGCGCCGTGCAGCATCCGCAAACCGCCGTCAAGGTCATGCTCCCACAGGGGCGTGCTCCACTGGATGAGGTTCTCACCGCCCCAGATGTCGTTCACCAGGATGTCCAGCCGGCCGTGCTCGTGATCGATCCCGCGGACCAGCGCTTCGACCTCCGCAGCGCTGAAATGGTCCACTGCCGCCGCGATGCCGGTACCGCCGGCGGCGCTCACCATGGCTGCTGTTTCCTCGATGGTTTCCGGGCGACGATACTCGGACTGACGGCCCTTCGTGGTGCGCCCTGTGCAGTAGACCACCGCCCCGGCCTCACCCAGGGCCACGGCCGTGCCGCGGCCCGCCCCCCGTGTGGCTCCGGCGACCAGAGCAACCTTGCCCTTCAACGGAAATTCCATGGACAAACGCTACCTCCGGCGGCGGAAAGGCGGGATGATGGGTCCGGCTGGGCAATGTCCGGTATTCCAGACAGCGGCCACCGAGAAGGAGGGGCGCAAGGCCTTGGCTAGCCGCAAGCTTAAGTACGGGATCCCGGACACCTTTCGGATTTACGGCGAAAATACGACCCCGAGCAGACGAAATCCCAAAAGATAGAAAACGACGAAGCCTGGAGGGCACATGGCGGGCACGATGGCCGCAACCGCGGCGAAGCGGCCGGAATCGGCAGTGAAAGCAAAGGTTCCGGCCGCCGAGAATACCCTGCGGATCCTCAAACTGTTGGCTTCCAAGCGGGGGCCGGTGGCGGCGTCGAACATTGCCACGGCACTGGGGCTGCCCCGCTCAAGTGTGTACCACCTCCTCGGCGTCATGGAGGCGAACGGCTTCGTCCTGCACCTGCACGAGGAACAGCGCTACGGCCTGGGCATCAGCGCCTTCGAGCTCAGCTCCGCCTACTCGCGGCAGGAACCGCTGTCCAGACTGGGCCGGCCCATGCTCGCTTCTCTCGTTGATGTCCTTGGCGAAAGCGCACACCTGGCGGTCCTGCACGGCCGGGATGTGCTCTACATCGTGGAGGAGCGCGCCAAGAACCGGCCATCCCTGGTGACCGACGTCGGTGTCCGGCTGCCCAGCCACCTCACCGCCAGCGGCCGGGCCATTCTCGCCGCGCTGCCGAAGTCGCAGGTCCGCGCGCTCTATCCGAACGCCGCCGCCTTCAGTGCCCGGCACGAGATGGAGGGCGCCATCATGAAGTACTCGGCCCTGTCATCGCACCTGGACCAGGTGCGGCAGCGTGGCTACGCCACAGAACACGGCGAGGTGACGCCGGGCTTTGGTTCTATCGCCGCCGCCGTCACGGATCACCTGGGATGGCCGACGGCGGCAATCGCCGTCACGTTCCTGGAGGACAAACTGCCGGAGGACCAGTGGCCGGTGCTCGCCGCCCGGGTCCAAAAGGTCGCCGACGAGCTCTCGGTGCGGATCCACGGCCGCCCCACGAAGCAGTAGCCCCAGTAAGTAGCAGCACAGGGCGTTCTCGCGGCTCAGAACCCCCGGATCTGCTACCTAGTTGGGTCTGGGATACCGGACAGGACCAACCGGAAACCCCTGTCTGGCCCGCTCAGAAGGGGCTTTAGTTGATACAGAAGCACTTCCGCTCAAACCCTTGAGCAACACCAACACGCAACACCACATTCCCCGCAACACGAAGGAGCCACCATGGCACCCGCCGATTTCACTACCGGTGCCCGTCCGGTCAGAGCAGCCCGCGGCACCGAGCTTACGGCCAGGTCCTGGCAGACCGAGGCGCCGCTGCGCATGCTGATGAACAACCTTGACCCGGAGGTGGCTGAACGCCCGGATGACCTGGTGGTCTACGGCGGGACCGGCCGGGCGGTGCGCTCGTGGGCTGCGTTCGATGCCATCACCCGGACCCTGGAGACCATGGAGAAGGACGAGACCCTGCTGGTCCAGTCCGGCAAGCCGGTGGGCGTCTTCCGCACCAATGAGTGGGCGCCGCGTGTGCTGCTGGCCAACTCCAACCTCGTCGGTGACTGGGCCACCTGGCCGGAGTTCCGCCGGCTCGAGGCCGAGGGCCTGATGATGTACGGGCAGATGACGGCCGGGTCCTGGATCTACATCGGCACCCAGGGCATCCTGCAGGGCACGTTCGAGACGTTCGCCGCGATCGCCCGCAAGCTCACCGGGGACAGCAACGGCACGCTGGCCGGGACCCTGACCCTGACCGGCGGCTGCGGCGGCATGGGCGGCGCCCAGCCGCTGGCCGTGACCCTGAACGAGGGCGCCTGCCTGATTGTCGACGTCGACGAGACCCGCCTGCGCCGCCGCGCCGGCAAGCGCTACCTGGACGAGGTGGAAACCGATCTGGACGCCGCGATCGCCAAGGTCCTGAAGGCTAAGGAAGAGCGGCGCGGCTGGTCCGTCGGCTACGTCGGCAACGCCGCCGAGGTGTTCCCGGAACTGCTGCGCCGCCACAAGGCCGGCGAGCTGAGCATCGACATCGTCACCGACCAGACCTCCGCCCACGACCCGCTGTCCTACCTGCCGGAGGGCATCTCGGTGGATGAGTGGCAGCGCGAGGCCGCGGCCGACCCGGAAGGCTTCACCAAGAAGGCCCAGGCATCGATGGCCCGCCACGTCCAGGCGATGGTGGAGTTCCAGGACGCCGGCGCCGAGGTGTTCGACTACGGCAACTCGATCCGCGACGAGGCCCGCAAGGGCGGCTACAGCCGCGCGTTCGAGTTCCCCGGCTTCGTCCCGGCCTACATCCGGCCCCTGTTCTGCGAGGGCCTGGGCCCGTTCCGCTGGGTCGCCCTCTCCGGTGACCCCGAGGACATCGCCGTGACCGATGCGGCCATCAAGGAACTGTTCCCGGAGAACAAGCACCTGCACCGCTGGATCGACGCCGCCGGCGAACGCGTCGAGTTCGAGGGCCTGCCGGCCCGCATCTGCTGGCTGGGCTACGGCGAACGCGCCAAGGCCGGCCTGCTCTTCAACCAGCTCGTCGCCGAGGGCAAGGTCAAGGCACCCATCGTGATCGGCCGCGACCACCTGGACTCCGGCTCCGTCGCCTCCCCGTACCGCGAAACCGAAGCCATGGCCGACGGCTCGGACGCGATCGCGGACTGGCCGCTGCTCAATGCCCTGATCAACACCTCCTCCGGGGCCACCTGGGTCTCCATCCACCACGGCGGAGGCGTCGGCATCGGCCGTTCCATCCACGCCGGGCAGGTCTCCGTCGCCGACGGCACCGACCTCGCCGCACAAAAGCTCGAACGGCTCCTCACCAACGACCCCGGCATGGGCGTCATCCGCCACGTCGACGCCGGCTACGACCGCGCCCTCGACGTCGCCAAGGAACGCGGCGTCCGCATCCCCATGAACGAGAAGTAGGAACCATGACCATCCCCACGAACTCCCTAACCTCGCACGCTCGGCCAGGGAACCCTGTTCGCGTGGCCCCAACCCACGAACCGCTCACCGTCACCCTCGGTGCCAGCGGTGCCACGCCCGAGGACGTCGTCGCCGTCGCACGCCACGACGCCAAGGTGACCATCTCCCAAGAAGCCCTGGACACCGTCGCCAAAGTACGCGCGCACATCGACGAACTGGCCCACAGCGACGTGCCCGCGTACGGTATTTCCACCGGCTTCGGCGCGCTGGCCAACCGCCACATCCCGGGCGAGCTCCGGACCCAGCTGCAGAAATCGCTGATCCGCAGCCACGCCGCCGGCATGGGCCCGGCCGTGGAACGCGAAGTGGTCCGCGGCATCATGTTCCTGCGCGCCAAGACGTTGGCATCGGGCCGCACCGGCGTCCGGCCCGTGGTGCTGCAGACCATGGTGGACGTGCTCAACGCGGGCATCACCCCGGTGGTCCGCGAGTTCGGTTCGCTGGGCTGCTCCGGCGACCTCGCCCCGCTGTCCCACTGCGCCCTGGTCCTCATGGGGGAAGGCGAAGCCACCGGTCCCGACGGCGAACTGTACGGCGGCGCGGGCCAGCGCACGGTTGCCGAGCTGCTCGCCGCGCATGGCATCGAGCCGGTGACCCTGGCCGAGAAGGAAGGCCTGGCTCTGGTCAACGGCACCGAGGGCATGCTGGGCATGCTCCTGATGGCCATCGCTGACCTGCGGCAGCTGCTCACGACGGCGGACATCACCGCCGCGCTCAGCGTCGAGGCGCTGCTCGGCACGGACCAGGTGTTCCTCCCCGAGCTTCACGCCGCCCTCCGCCCGCACCCCGGCCAGGCCGCCAGCGCCGACAACATGCTCCGGGTCCTGTCCGACTCGGCGATTGTGGCATCGCACCGCGTGGGCGATTCCCGCGTCCAGGACGCCTACTCCCTGCGCTGCGCACCCCAGGTTGCCGGCGCCGTCCGGGACACGGTCGACCACGCCGAACTGGTGGCTTCCCGCGAGCTCGCCGCCACCATCGACAACCCCGTCGTCCTGCCCGACGGCCGGGTCAGCTCCAACGGCAACTTCCACGGCGCCCCGGTGGCCTACGTGCTCGATTACCTGGCCATCGCCGTCGCAGACCTCAGCTCCATCGCCGAGCGGCGCACGGACCGCATGCTGGACCCGGCCCGCTCGCACGGCCTGCCGGCATTCCTGGCCGCGGATCCGGGCGTGGACTCGGGCCTCATGATCGCCCAGTACACCCAGGCCGGGCTGGTCTCGGACAACAAGCGGCTCGCGGTTCCCGCGTCCGTGGACTCCATCCCGAGCTCTGCCATGCAGGAAGACCATGTGTCCATGGGCTGGCACGCCGCCCGCAAGCTCCGGAAGGCCGTGGAGAACCTGCGCCGGGTGCTTGCGATCGAACTCGTGACGTCGGCCCGGGCGATTGACATGCGTACCCAGCTTTCCGGCGGCCAGCTGACGCCGGGACCTGCCGGGGCGGCTGTCCTCGAAACCCTGCGGACCGTCGTCGGCGGTCCGGGCACGGACAGGTTCCTTTCACCGGAGCTCGAGGCCGCCGACCGGCTGGTTGGCTCCGGCGCGGTCCGGACGGCAGCCGAATCCGCCGTCGGCAATCTTGCCTGAGGGTGAACAAAGTGCACCGCCGGCAAGCATTTGCCGGCGGTGCCGAAATAGTCTGCAACGCTGCGCACAAGGCCGCGCGAGTGTAGTAGAACTAAAGGTGTAGTAAAAGTCACATCAAAGATGCTGTGGCGTAAAGAGAACATCCACAAAGGGGTAGAAGTTCAAATGAAAGCACGCGGGGCAGTTCTGTCCAGACGCATCGCACACGCAGCTACGGTTTCCGACTGGGGATCGCTGCACGTGGGGGAGCGGATTGAGATCATCAAGCATGCGCACGTCATTGCGGCAGGCGAGGTGGAGGAAATCTCACGGAGCGGAAACGTGCTCTGGCTGATCTGTGGCGGAGGCCAGGAGTCCCAGCTCTTTATGAAGTCCGACGGCGTCCAGGTGCGCCGGATGTAGTCCGGCTCAAGCCGTGCGGTAGAACGCACACCAGAAATAAAAAAGCCCCCGACCTTGGATCATTCGGCCAGATGGCCAGCATGAGTCCAGGATCGGGGGCTTTTTCGCGTGTCAGGCTGCGATGTCCTCGTGTGTTTCACCGAAGGGAACAGACTCGTCGAGGGCCACCGTGTAACGGCCCGGCTCGAGGCGCGTGACCTTGATGCCGCAGGTGCCTTGCTGGGCAGCCGTTTCGATCAGCGCCTCCACCGCGCTTTCCAGGCCCTCATGGACCTGATCGGCACTGGTGAACGCCAGGTCGATGGACCGGGCATCCGCGGAGGGAGACGCGCTCGTAGGAGCGGTTGGGCGCTCCATGGTTGCTGTGCTCATGTACTGACTTTCTATGGTTCCTGCCGGGGGGCAGTACACCATTCTATCGGGAACCGGCACAAAGGTAAGATGACTGTCATTTGACAAGGATGTTTACGATAGTTGTCTTATCAACCATTATGCGCCCTCCGCCCTCTCTCAAAGCGATCCGGAGCCACCTCACTCCTGCCTTGCGCGCTAGTGTTGGTCAGGTCTGAAAGGCCGACGGCGCAGGAGACGACCATGTTTGAAGGTGCCAGCATCATGTTCGCCGCGGCGGGCGTCGCCGTCTTCGTTGCCGCCATCCTGCCCAAGGCGTTGCGCAACGCGCCGATCTCCATGCCGATGGTCTTCCTGGGTGCCGGAGCTGCCGCCTTCGGCCTGCTTCCCAACCTCCCGGACCCGAACCCGGTCCAGCACCCCGAGCTGACGCTCCACCTGACCGAGATCTGCGTGATCATCTCGCTGATGGGCGCCGGGCTGGCGCTGGACCGACCGGTGGGGCGGCGGAACTGGGCCACCACCTGGCGGATGCTCGGCATCGCCATGCCCCTGTGCATGCTGGGCCTGACGCTCCTCGGACTCTGGCTGCTGGGCCTGGGACTCGCCGCCGCGCTCCTCGTGGCCGCCGCCCTGGCCCCCACCGATCCGGTCCTGGCCTCCGAGGTCCAGGTAGGCGAGCCGGCAGACGAAGAGGAGGGCACCGACCAGGAGGATGAGGTCAGGTTCGCCCTGACCTCGGAGGCGGGACTGAATGACGGGCTGGCCTTTCCCTTTGTATACCTGGCCATTGCCATGAGCCTCGTGGGGACCGCGCCGTCGGCCTGGTTTCCGGAGTGGTTCGGCCTGGACGTCCTGTGGCGCATCGGCATGGGCGTGCTGCTGGGCTTCGCGACGGGCAAGGCGCTGGCCCGGCTCTTCTTCTCCGCGCGGCACGACAGCATCCGGCTGTCCAACCACTCCGAGGGTTTCGTTGCGCTGGCAGCCACCTTCCTGGCTTACGGCGTGACCGAGATGGTCGAGGGCTACGGGTTCATCGCGGTGTTCGTCTGTGCCGTGACCATTCGGGCGGCGGAGCGCACGCACGGCTATCACCGCATCCTCCATTCCTACGTGGAACAGCTTGAGCGGCTCCTGACGGTGGTCATCCTCGTGCTCCTGGGTGGAGCGGTCGCGCGGGGCCTGCTGGCCGGCGTCGGCTGGGCCGAGGTGGGCGTAGCGCTGGCCTTCCTGGTCCTGGTGCGTCCGCTGTCCGGTTGGCTGGCGCTGGCCCGCGGCAGGACCGGTCCCCGCGAGCGGATCGCCATTTCGTTTTTCGGCATCAGAGGCATCGGGTCGCTGTATTACCTTGCCTACGCCCTGGGCCACGGGAGCTTCGGGGACCAGGCGCAGCGCCTGTGGAGCATCATCGGACTGGTTGTGGCGATGTCCGTGGTGCTGCACGGGGCCACCACGGCGCCGGTCATGAATCGCCTGGACCGGCTCCGCGAACGCAGGGCGGCCGAGAAATTCGGTGACGAGGGAAAGGCGCCGCACACTCCGGTCTGACCCTGCGAAGCATGATTCATGCCGGGAGCGTCGAGTATTCTTCTTTCCGGCCGATGTTGTGGTGAGCTTGGATCATGGCAGGCAGAAGGTTGATATCCCGTTTGGCTCTCGCGCTGGCAAAGTTGCTGGGGTTCGTCGTTGTCAGCTGCCTCTGCGGGGTCCTCGTGGCCAGCTTCCTGGTGCCCGGGGCCGCCCTCGCCGGCACCTCGGTCAGCAAGTCGATTTCCTACTTCAACAGCCTGCCCACGGAACTCGCCGTGCCTGCGCCGTCGCAGACCACCCGCATGCTGACCGCGGACGGCAAGCTCATCGCCACCTTCTACTCGGAGAACCGCGTCCGTGTGCCTTTGAAGCAGATGTCCCCGTTCATCCGAAAGGCCGTCGTCGCCATCGAGGACAGCCGCTTCTATGAGCACAGCGGCGTGGACACCCAGGGCGTTCTCCGCGCGCTGACCAGCAACCTGACCCGCGGCGACCGGCAGGGAGCGTCCACCCTAACCCAGCAGTACGTCACCAACATCGTTAACGAGTCCCTGATTTCCGAAGGCCGTGAGGACCAGGTGGTGCTCAGCGGCCAGAAGACCATGGGGGACAAGCTTCGGGAGATGCGGCTGGCTATGGCCCTGGAGAAGAAATTCACCAAGGACCAGATCCTTGAGGGCTACCTCAACATCGTCTTCTTCAACCGCAGTGCCTATGGCATCGAGGCGGCGGCGCAGTATTTCTACAGTGTCCCGGCCAGCAAGCTGACCCTGCCCCAGTCGGCGCTGCTCGCCGGCCTGGTCAACAGCCCCAGCTTCTACGATCCCGTCACCAACCCCAAGAACTCGCTGAAGCGCCGCAACCAGGTCCTCGGCGAAATGCTCAAGCAGAAGATGATCACCAAGAAGCAGCATGACGCCGCTGTGGCCTCCGGCGTCGGCCTGAAGGTGCGCCCTTCGCGGCAGGGGTGCGCCGCCGCCACCATGGCACCGTACTTCTGTGACTACGTGACCCACTTGCTCCTTAACAACCCGGCGTATGGATCCGACACCGAGGCCCGCGAAAAGCGGCTCTTCCGCGGCGGGCTGACCATCACCACCACGCTTGACAGCCGGCTGCAGGCCAAGGCCCAGGCGCAGGTGAACGCCACCGCGGGTGCCAACCCGGACAAGTGGGGCGCCTCGCTGGTCACGGTCCAGCCGGGCACCGGGAAGGTCCTGGCGATGGCGCAGAACACGGTGTACCTGCCCCAGCCGGACAAGTTCGACACCCAGTTGAACTTCAACGTGGATGCCAAGGACGCCAACGGCAACGACCTCAACGGCGCCGGAGGGTTCCAGCCGGGCTCCACCATGAAGCCCTTTACCTTCGCCGAGTGGCTGCACCAGGGCAAGACCATGACCACAGTGGTGGACGCCTCGAAGCGTGAGTACCCGCTGGGATTCCGCTGGCGGGACTCGTGCGGCAAGGTGGCCGGCGGCTACAGCACCAAGCAGCGGCGGGCAGGACTCGAAGCGGCCGACGACCTGCAGAACGCCTCGGAGGGCTATTACCGCAAGATGCCGGCCGACTACGGGCTCTACAACTCGATCAACACGGCAACCTTTGCCGAGGCCGCACAGCTGGACTTCTGCGGGATCCAGAACATGGTCAATGCCGTCGGGCTCCGCAGCGGGCTGGACGGGACGCCAGTCAACATGCACCAGCTGGGCAACCTGCTCGGCGGCACCGAGGTGGCCCCGCTGACCATGGCCAACGCCTTCGCCACGTTCGCCGCCGACGGCCGGTACTGCGTGCCGGTGGCCCTGTCAGGGGTCTCGGACATGGCGGGCAAGAAGCTTCCGGCCGAGGCCCGGGAATGCAGCCAGACCGTGGATAAGAACGTGGTCCGCGGCGTGAACAAGGCACTCCAGGACATGCTCAACAAGGGTTCCGGCATCTACATCAACCCCAAGGTTCAGAAGACAGTGCCGGTGGCAGCCAAAACCGGCACCAACAACAGCAACGGCGCCACCTGGGTGCTGGGCTACACCACCGGCCTGGCCACGGCGTCGTTCTTCGGCGATGCCCTCGAGGGCCGGCAGCGACCGGGCCGGAACCTGACGGTTAACGGCAAGTTCTACGACCGCATTGACGGCTACATGATCGCGGGGCCGCAGTGGGCGAACTACATGCTCCAGGTGGCGCGCCTCTATCCGGCCGCCGCCTTCCCCAAGCCGCCGGCGTCGATCGTGAGCAAGCCCGCGGCGAAGCCCAAGGCACCCGTCCGGCCGACCCCGAAGCCCCCGACCAAGCCCAAGCCGAAGGACTAGCCGGGCACGGACAGGCCCGGATACCTCACGGGCCTGACGCTCAGCCCAGCAGGATGCTGACCAGCCGGGCGGCCACGCGGGCGGTGCGGTTGTCGATGTCGAAGGCGGGGTTCAGCTCGGCCACGTCCGCGTGGAGGAGCTTGCCGCTGGCCACCACCTGGCGGCAGACGGCACTGATCACCGGCAGCGGAACACCGTACGCGGCCGGGGCGCTCACTCCGGGGGCCGCGGCGGCCGGCAGCACATCCAGATCGATGGTCAGGTAGAGGACGTCGATCCCGCTGAGGAAGTCCGCCACAAAGGCTTCGGCCGCGCCGGCGGTGCAGTCCTCGTCCAGCAGGTACTTCACTCCCAGCTCATCGGCGGTGCTGAACAGCGCGCCTGTGTTGTTGGGTTCGGAAATTCCGACGACGGCGTACCTGAGTTCGCGCCCGGCGGCGGCTTCCGCGCGGGCCATCTGGAGGAACGGGGTTCCCGAGCTGGGGGCCGCCTCATCCCGGAGGTCGAAGTGGGCGTCGAGGTTGAGGACGCCGAGCCGCCGGCCGTCGCGGACCGCCCGGGATCCTGCCACGCCGAGGTAGCTGGCGTAGGCGGTTTCGTGGCCGCCACCCAGCACCAGGGTGAGGCGGCCGGCGTCGAGCAGTGCCGCAACGGCGAGGCCCGCGCGGGCCTGGCCGGCTTCCAGTCCGCCGTCGCGGACCACCACGTCGCCGGCGTCGGCGACGGGTCTTGCCGAATGGAAGGCGAGCGGACCCAGCGCGCTGCGGACCGCTGCGGGGGCGGCCGCGGCTCCGGTCCTGCCCTTGTTCCGGCGCACGCCCTCGTCGCTGCAGAAGCCAAGGATCACGGCGGGGCGCTGTGCGGATGCCGAGGTGTCCGCGGGAGTGTGCAGCGCAGGGGTGTGTCCCGAGGGCGTGTGCAGGGCGGGAGTGTTCTCGGTGGCAGGCGTTACGGCCTGCCACCACCTGAGGTGGGCTTCGCCGTCGCCGTCGTAGCGGCCCGTCCAGGGGCGTGGTTCGTCGTCAACGGCAAGCGCGGGAAAGTCCATGCTTCAAGCTCACCGTACGGACCCGGCGAAAGCCATCAACGCCGCCGTCGTCCTGTCTGGAATACCGGAACCGCGAGACGGCACCTGGCGGCAGTGCCACGGAGGAACACTGCCGCCAAATGCCATCTCGGTGCGGGACTACATGCCCAGCGCTTGTTCGATCGGGCCGATGCCGAAGAACACGACGAAGGCGGCCGCGACGGCCCACATCAGCGGGTGCACCTCGCGGGCACGGCCCTGGAAGGTGCGGATGAGGACGTAGGAGATGAAGCCGGCGCCCAGGCCGTTGGCGATCGAGTACGTGAACGGCATCAGCGTGAAGGTAAGGAAGGCGGGCAGCGCGATGCCCCAGTCCTGCCAGTGGATCTTGCCGATCTGCGCCACCATCATGAAGCCGACCACCACCAGGGCGGGGGCCACGGCCTCGAACGGCACGAGGTTGATCAGCGGGGTGAAGAACATGGCCACCAGGAACAGCAGGCCGGTCACGATTGAAGCCAGGCCGGTCCGTGCACCCTCGCCGATGCCCGCGCCGGATTCGACAAAGATCTGGTTGGAGGAGACAGAGGCTCCGCCACCCACGATGGCGCCCAGGGCATCCACCTGGAGCACGCGGTCAACGTTCGGGATGTTGCCGTCCTTGTCCACAGTTCCGGCCTCGTTGGCCAGGCCCACCATCGTGCCCATCGCGTCGAAGAAGATGCTGAGCAGGATCACGAACGCCAGCAGCGCCGCGGCCACAACGCCCAGATGGCCGAAGGCGCCGAACGGATTGGCCTTGCCGATCAGGGAGAGGTCAGGCGCCGACCATTCGCTGAACTTGGGGGCAACAAGGGACCAGCCCTGCGGGTTGAAGTTTTTGCCGTCGAAGCTGGGTCCGATGTGGAGCGTGAACTCGAGGATGACCGCCAGGATGGTGGAGGCGACGATGCCGATCAGGATGGCGCCCTTGACGTTGCGCACCAGCAGGGCGATGGTCAGGATCAGGCCGAAGACGAACACCAGGGTGGGCCAGCCCAAAAGCTTGCCGTCGACGCCGAGACCCACCGGGACCGTGGTCCCGGCCGCATCCGGAATGCGCCGGACGAAGCCGGCGTTGACCAGGCCGATGAGGGCGATGAACAGGCCGATGCCCACCACGATCGCGGTCTTCAGCCCGTCCGGAACCGCACGGAACACGGCGGTCCGGAATCCCGTCAGGACCAGGATCATCATGGTGACGCCGGAGAGGACCACCAGTCCCATCATGTCCGGCCAGGTCAGCCCCGGGTTGGTGGCCACTGTCACCGCCACGAAGGCGTTGACGCCCAGGCCGGTGGCCATGGCGAACGGGTGCTTGGCCCAGGCGCCCATGAGGATGGTCAGGATGCCCGCCACGAAGGCGGTGACGGCAGCAACTGCCTGGAAACCGAGCGTGGCGCCGGAGGAGTCCGCGCCGGACAGGATGAGGGGGTTCAGCACCACGATGTAGCTCATGGCAAAGAAGGTGGCGAAACCGCCGCGGATCTCACGGGAGAGGTTCGACCCCCGTTCGGAAATCTTGAAGTACCGATCCAGTGCAGAGCCCTGCTTGAGCATTAGTCCTCCGGTGAGAGTGTGGGGATAACTTGAATCCTAGTAGGTTGCCGGGTGCCCTCCCAGCAAAGTCGCCTAGTCTGTAAGGAAGCCAACACAAGGAGTAGTCCGCCCATGCGTTTTCCCCGCCAGCTGCTGTCCGCCTTCCTGGGCGCGCTCGCGCTCGTCGCCATGCTCCTGACGGCCGGCCCCGCTTCCGCGCACGACGCCGCAGAATCCAGCAGCCCGGCCGACGGCGCCACGGTGGCAACAGCTCCCGCCACGGTCTCGATCACCTTCAACAACACCCCGCTGGGGCTCGGCTCGCAGGTCAAGGTGACGGACGCCGCCGGAACCGACTGGGCCGACGGCCCGGTGCAGATCGTGGACAACGTAGCCTCGCAGAAGCTGCGGGAAGGTGCGCCGGCCGGGAAGTACACCGTGGTGTGGCGCGTGGTGAGCTCGGACTCCCACCCGATCGAGGGCACGTTCGCCTTTACCGCAACGGCCGCTGCGGCGGGGGCAACGTCGGCGCCGGTCCAGACCCTCGGTACGCCGCAGCCTGGCGCCACGCAGGCCACGGAAACGGCGCCGGATTCCTCGGAGCCCTTCCCCTGGAGCATCGTGGTGTTCGCGGCCGTGGCTCTCGGCCTGCTCGTCACCCTCGGTGTGTTGGCCCGCCGGAGGCTCGGTGTGGGCGACGGCGACAACGACGGTGCCGCGCAGACTCCAATGGACGGGCGGGGCAGGACCGAGGGGTAGCCGGCCGCGGTCCCGGCCAACCACCGCACTGAAGCGCGGAAAGCCCGACGGCGATTCCCGCCGTCGGCCTTTGTGCGCAACGAAGGATCAGCCTCAGATAGCGGGCAGCGCCGGGAAGCTTCCGGTCAGGACCGACGGCACGCTGTCCGGGTAGACCTTCGCCGAGATCGCCTGGCCCACCACCTTGGCTTGGCGCAGCACCTCCTTCGGCGTCGGAGTGATGAGCTCACCCACGCCGACCAGGTAAATGCCGATGGCGCGCATGGCCGCGACGAGGTTGGTGCCGATGGAGATGCCGAGGTCCGTGAGCATGCGCCGCAGCTGGCTGTGGGCGCAGCGCGTGAGCACAATGTGGTCAGCCAGCAGCACGCCGTCGGGGGTGTGCACCGCCCAGCGGTGCAGTGAGGCTTCCGCTCCCGGCCCCATCTTGTCCAGCAGCACGGCGGACGTGTCGCTGCGGATGTCCAGCCGGTGGCTTGAGGCGTAGTTGCGCAGGTGCCGCAGAATTTCGTTCCGCTCCTGGATGGAGGCTGCCTCGGCGTCGTCGCACCGCTGGTGCGCGGATTTCTGGGACTGGCTGCCGGGGGATTCCAGCCGGCTGACGATGATTGAATCAACGCCCCGGCGCCGGAGTTCCGTCGCTATGGCTAAACCGGGAAGTCCGGTGCCGATGACCACAGTGGTGGTCCGTTCTGCGCCGCTGAGACCAGGCATGCGTGACACTACTTCCTCCTCGAGATTTTCGAAGCGCAGGGCATCATCGCCCATGCACCGTCCACTGCCCCAGCAAGCAGACACAACCCATTTCCGGCTGTGCCGTGGAGCACAATCCGGACCGATGGTGCCTCGACATTACAGAATTTTTTGGTCGCTGGATACCCCTCCCGAAACATTGGTTTGCGGGGCTTTGCACAGCGTCACCGGAGCACCCGGAGCCGTGCCGGAAGAGCACCGTGGACAGTGCCCGACGAGCACCCGGAAGGGCCGAAAAACACGCTGTCGGGTGGACCGGCAGAGCCCCGAGGGGCCCGCTTGCTAACAAGTCGCCGACCGAGAATAGTTGGTCCTAAAGGCGGGCTGTGCATAACCGGGAAACGGACGGCCTGCCGGTGCCGGCGAGACGCGCTGCTTCTGGCAGAATAGCCGCATCATCAGGCAGTATCGCGAGGAGGCGGACCGAATGGACGCACACGAATTGCATCCCGACCCGGCACGGGATGGCGGTGCCCGGCGCGCGAGACCAGAGGGAATCGTGGTCGGCGTCGATGGTTCGGACCACGGCCAGTGCGCCCTCGTGTGGGCTGCCCGGGAAGCCGAACGCCGCCGTCGTCCCCTCCACATTGTCACCGCCTACTCTGTGCCCATCTTCGCCGCCTCCGGACTCGACGGCGGGTACGCCACCGTGGACGACTCGGTGATCCGCGAGGGCGCCGAAGCCATCCTGCAACACGCCGTGGACAAGGTGTCCGGCTACAACATCAGCGTCAGCGCCTCGGTCGAGAACGGGGACGCCTCCGGCGTGCTGCTCGACCTGTCCGAAACCGCCGAGCTGCTGGTCTTCGGGACACGGGGGCGGGGCGGCTTCGTCGGCCGGCTGCTTGGCTCAGTCAGCAGCGCCCTCCCGGCCCACGCCAAGTGCCCCACGGTCACCGTTCCGCTGATCTGCTCGGACCGCCTGGGCGAGACCACGCAGGACAAGCACATCCGGGCCGAGCAGGCCAAGGCCGGCCACGGCCCCGTGGAAAGGGTAGTGGCCGTGGGCGTGGACGGGTCCGAACAGGCCCGCGTCGCCGTCCTGGAAGCCGCGGAGCAGGCCGAACGGCTGGGGGCGCCGCTCCGCGTGATTTGCGCCGTGCCGCAGTACAGCGGATCCCTTGCCTGGGTTCCGGCCCCGTTGGACCGGGAAGCGCTGTTCGCCGATATCCAGGTCCAGCTGAAGGCCGGCGTGGCCTGGCTGCAGAGCCACTTCCCGCGGCTGGCCATCGAGACCCGGCTGCTGGACGGTTCGCCCGTGGACGTGCTGGTGGAGGCCAGCCGGCACGTTGAGCTGATAGTGGTGGGAACCCGCGGCCGCGGCGGCTTCACCGGCATGCTCCTGGGCTCGACCTCGGACGGCGTCCTGCACCATGCCAAGAGCCCCGTGATGGTGGTCCCGGACCGGGAAGACCCCCGGCTCGCCGACCGCGCCAGCTTCGGACCGATGCTCGGCGCCTCGTAGCGCATGAGCGGCCTGGTGCTCGGCCTCGGGGACCTCAGCGCCTCCATGCTGCCGCAGGTTGGCGGCAAGGCCGCCAACCTTGGCGAGCTGCTGGCGGCCGGCCTCCCGGTGCCCGATGGGTTCTGCCTGACCACCGAGGCCTACGTCCAGGCCGTGGAACCGCTCGGGCTCGCAGACGTGCACAACGCCCTCCAGAACACTCCGGCCGATGACCTGGAAGCCCTCGCGGGCCTGGCCGCCCGGGCCCGCAGCCTGATCACCTCGGCGGAACTCCCGACGGCGATCGCGGGCGAGATACTCACGGCTTACCGTACGCTGGGCGGCGTTCCCGTCGCGGTGAGGTCCTCGGCCACGGCCGAGGACCTTCCCTTCGCCAGCTTTGCCGGCCAGCAGGACACCTACCTGAACGTTATCGACGCCGTGGCGCTGCTGGACGCCGTCCGGAAGTGCTGGGCCTCGCTGTGGACTGACCGGGCGGTGGCGTACCGCGCCAGCCGGAACATCGACCCCGCAACGGTGGCACTCGCCGTCGTCGTACAGCGCATGGTGAACGCCGAGGCGGCGGGGGTGATGTTCACCGCGAACCCGGTCACCGGCAGGCGGCGGGAGGCCGTGATCGACGCGAGCCCCGGACTCGGCGAGGCCGTGGTGTCGGGCGCCGTCAATCCCGACCACTTCGTGGTGGACACCGGATCCGGAGCCATCCTGCAGCGCCGCCTGGGGGACAAACGGACGGCTGTCCGGCCGCTGCCCGGGGGAGGCACAGAATTTGTCGAGCAAAGCGCGGACGGCCAGGCCTGCCTGACCGACGCGAGGATCCGGGAACTCGCGGCGCTGGGGAGCAAGGCCGAGGCCCATTACGGCGCCCCGCAGGACACTGAGTGGGCGCTCGACGGCGGCGGGAAAGTCTGGCTGACCCAGTCCCGACCGATCACCACGCTTTACCCGCTGCCGGAGAGGGCCCTTCCAGGGGAGAAAAACACGGAACGCCGAAGCCAGGGGGACGAGCTGCGTGTGTACCTGTGCTTCAGCCTCGCCCAGGGCCTCACCCGGCCGCTGACCCCGATGGGACTTGCCGCCCTCCGGCAGATCGGCTCCTCGGTCGCTGCCGCCGCCGGCTTTGACGTTCCGGACCCCCGCAGCGGACCGCCGCCCTATGTGGAAGCCGGGCAGCGCATTTTCATCGACCTGACCGCCGCCGCGCGGAGCACCGTGGGCCGCCGGATTATCCCGAACGTCTTCGACGTCATGGAGGCACGCTCCGCAAAAGTCCTGCGCAGCGTATTCGACGACCCGCGCCTCTCCATCACCCGCCGCACGCCCTGGGACCTCCTCAGGCACGTGGTCCCCATCGCTGCCCGGGCCCGCGTGCCGGAAGCAGCGGTCCGGGCGCTGCTCCGTCCCGAGGCTGCCCTCAAACGCCTGAACCGCTTCACCACCGAGTTCAACGCGACGCTGGAACTGCCCCGGGGTGCTTCCCCCCACGCGCGGCTTGACCACGCCGAGGGGATACTGTCGCGGCTCTTCCCCAACCTTCCGGCCGTGCTCCCGCTGGCCGGCCTGGGCTTCGCCATGCTCGGCCTGGCGGGGAAACTCCTCGGCGCCGGCAAGCTTTTTGGGACCGGTGGCGACGGCTCCGGCGGCGACGCGGCCGGCGAGGGCAACGCCGGCGCGAAACGAAACATCGACCTCCAGCCAGTTCTCCGCGGTTTGCCGAACAACGTGACAACGGAGATGGACCTGGAGCTGTGGCGGGTGGCCACCAGGATCAAGTCAGACGCCGAATCAGTGGCTGTCCTCACCGGGAATCACCCCACGGTGCTGGCCCAGCGCTTCGCCGCGGCCGACCTGCCGGCCACGGCCCAGGCCGGCCTGACGGAATTCCTCGCGCGGTACGGGCACCGGGCTGTCGCCGAGATCGACGTCGGCATGCCCCGCTGGCGGGACGACCCCACCCATATCCTTGGCGTCCTGGCCAACTACCTCCGGCTGGAGGATCCGGAACGGGCTCCAGACCGCCAGTTCAGCAAGGCAGCAGCCGAAGCGGACGCACAGATCGAGCGGCTGGTGGCCGAGGCCAGTACCCGGGGGCGCCTGCGCGGCATGGCCGTCGGGGCGGCGCTGCGGCGGGCACGGCTCTTCGCCGGGCTCCGCGAACTTCCGAAGTTCCAGATCGTCCTGGCGCTCGCGGAAGTCCGGAAGCAGCTCGCAGCAGTCGGCACCGTGCTGGCGGAACAGGAACGGATCGCCCGGGCCGACGACATCTTCTTCCTGGACTTTGCCGAGGCCACCCGGGCGCTGGACGGTGCCGACATGCAGGATCTCGTGGCGCAGCGGCAGGGGGCCTATTACCTGGAACTGGAGCGGCGCCACATTCCCCGGATGCTGCTCTCAGACGGAACGGAACCCGAAACTCTACTTACCGCCGTCGGAAGCGCGGATGCCGGGGCACTGTCCGGCAGCCCTGCGTCGGCGGGGACAGTGACAGCGCCCGCCCGCGTCATCCTCGACCCAGTCGGCGCCCACCTGGAACCGGGGGAGATCCTCGTGGCACCGTCCACCGATCCGGGCTGGACCCCGCTGTTCCTCACGGCGGGGGGCCTGGTGATGGAGATGGGCGGCCCCAACTCCCATGGAGCCGTGGTGGCCCGGGAATACGGCATCCCCGCCGTGGTGGGCGTCGCTGACGCCACCTCGCTGCTCAGGACGGGCCAGGAAGTGACGGTCGACGGCGGGGCGGGCACCGTGGTGCCCGGCGACTGAGAGGAGGGGCTGCTGAAGGCGGGGCAACCGAGGGGCCGGGCTGCTGGGCGGCCGGGCTACTGCCGGTCCGGTGCCGGCTTCCCGCGCCGGATGTGCCGGGCCACGAGCCAGATCACCAAGATGGCCAGGGCGGCGTAGACGGCGTAGTTGAGGTAGCGCGAGTACTGCTCCACCATCGCGTATTGGCGGCCCAGCAGTACGCCGAAGCCAATCAGCGCACCGTTCCAGATGCCGCTGCCGGCAATCGTGAAAACGCTGAAGGTGCCCAGATGCATCCGCTCGGCGCCCGCCGGCAACGATATGAGGCTTCGCACGCCGGGCAGCAGCCGGCCGAAGAAAATGGCAGACCTGCCGTGGCGGCGGAACCAGCCGTCCGCCCGCTCAAAGTCCTCCCTGTCCACCAGCGGCAGCTTCGACAGCCAGCGGATCGAACGCTCCAGCCCCACCTTCGCGCCCAGGAAATACAGCGCGAGGGCGCCCAGATAGGCCCCCAGCGTGCTGGTCACGAAGACCAGGACCAGGTTGAGGGACCCCTGCCGGGTCAGGAACCCGGCGAGCGGAAGGATCACTTCGCTGGGAATCGGCGGAAATACCGTCTCGAGGAAGGTAAAGAGCCCCACACCCCATTCCCCGAGCGAATCGATCGCTTGGGCGGCGAAGCCCACGAAGCCTGTCAGTTCGTCGGCGGGACTGGATGCGGCACCGGGAATGCGCATTGGCGAAGGCTCCTGGAAGCTGGAAAACGGTGTCCCACCCAGTCTGGCCCACCAGGCGCGGCAGGGAAAGCGGACTGCCCGGGCGGGGCTGCCACATGAGGGGCCGAGGCGTACCCTGAGGGTATGAGCTGCGACGTCGGAGCGGAGTTGACATGACTGCCACCTGGCTGCGGTGGACACCCGCCGTGGCCGTACCTGCTGTTATAGCTGCCGGAGTCCTGGCGGGGTCCCTGCCCGCGAGCGCCCGGGATCCGTTGCCAGAGAGGACACCGGCCCAGGTGCTGGCCATGATCGGACAACACCAGACCAAGTCCTTCTCCGGCACGCTTGAACAGTCCTCCGAACTCGGCCTGCCCGATGTTCCCCAGGTGGGGCCCACCTCTGGCGCAGGAAGGGGTTCCCTCGCCGAACTGCTGACCGGGCCGCACAGCGCCCGCGTCTACGTCGACGGGGCAACCAAAGCCCGCATCCAGGTGATGGACCGGATGGCCGAGCGCGACGCCGTCCGGCAGGGCAACGAAGTGTGGCTGTACAACTCCAAGGACAACACGGCCACGCACGTCACGCTTCCGGCAGCGGCGTCGAAGGAATCCCGCAGCCATGACATGCCGGCAGGAGTGGCCACGCCGGAGGAGCTGGCCGCAAAGATGCTCGACAAGCTGGACAGCAGCACCGAAGTGGCCGTGGCTGGAGACATCGAGGTGGCAGGCAGGGCGGCGTACAACCTGGTTCTCACACCGCGGTCGGACGTGACCCTGGTGGGCTCGGTGGCTGTGGCCGTTGATGGTGAGAACGGCATGCCGCTGAGCGTGGAAATTCGGGCGCGCGGGCAACAGGAACCTGCCTTCCGGACCGGGTTCTCCAGCCTGACGCTCGGCGCTCCCGACGCGAGCCTGTTCAACTTCTCACCGCCACCGGGTGCCTCGGTGAAGGAACTTGCGGTGCCGGCAACCGGCCACAAGAAGGATATGACTGACAAGGATTTGGGCAGCAAGAACCGGGCTGACAAGAATTGGGACCACAAAGGCCTGCGCGGGCATGTCCCGATGGTCACCGGAACCGGCTGGGAACGGATCGTCGGCATCCCGGCTCCCTCCGCTTCCGCCCCGTCGGCTTCCCCTGAGTCCGGAAAGCAATCCGTGGACAAGCTGCTAAATGACCCCCTGCTTCGCCAGGCGACAGTGACGGTCCAGGGCGGCCGTGCCATCTCCACATCACTGGTCAATGTCCTGCTGACGGATGACGGCCGGACATTCGTCGGGTCCGTGCCCCTGGAGCGGCTCCAGGCCGCCGCAGCCGCGAAGTGACAGGCGCTGCCCGCGGCCCGGGCGGGGCACAACCGGCAATAGAAACCAAGGGCCTGAGCAAGCGGTTCGGCCACCAGATGGCGGTCAACAGCATCGACCTGACGGTGACCCGGGGTTCGGTATTCGGCTTCCTGGGGCCCAACGGTTCCGGAAAGACCACCACCATCCGCATGATGCTGGGCCTCGCTGCAGCGACCGCGGGGGAGGTCAGGGTCCTGGGGCTGGACATGCCGCGGCAGCTGGACGAGGTCCTGCCCCGGGTCGGTGCGCTCGTGGAGGGCCCGGCTTTTTATCCGTTCCTGTCGGGCGCGGCAAATCTGCACCGCTTGGATGCAGCGGACCGCCACGCCGCGCCATCCACCCGCCGTGCGCGGGTGGCCGAAGCGCTGGAACGCGTGGGGCTTTCCCACGCTGCCCGGAAGAAGGTGCGTGCCTACTCACTCGGCATGAAGCAGCGGCTGGGAATCGCCAACGCGCTGCTGGCTCGGCGCGAGCTGCTGGTCCTGGACGAACCGACCAACGGGCTGGATCCGCAGGGCACCCGCGAGGTCCGCAACCTGGTGCGGTCCCTCGCCGCCGACGGTGCCACCGTTTTCGTCTCCAGCCATCTGCTCGCCGAAGTGGAGCAAATCTGCACCCATGCAGCCATCATGAGCGCCGGCCGGCTGGTGGCGCAGGGGCCCCTGGCCGAACTCCGCCAGGCCGGCACCGCGCAGCTCCGCCTCGTGACGCCTGACGCCGGTACGGCCTCGGGCGTTCTGGCGCGGTTTGGCTTGTCCCCGGTTGTGGGACATCCCGACGGCGCGGACGCAGTGATCACGTCCAGTCTGCCCGTTGGCGCCGGATTTGACCGTAACGCAGGGGTTGACCGCGCAGCAGGACTCTCCGGTTCCGAGCATCACCCGGCGCCGGCAGGTGAACCATCCGCAAACGGAGGCGTGGCACCGGAAGCGATCGTCGCTGCCCTCGTGGCGGACGGGGTGCGTGTCCGCGGGTTCACGGTGGAGCGTGGCAGCCTGGAGGACCGGTTCGTGGCCTTGACGGGGGAGGGCTTCGATGTCGCACAGTGATCGGCCGCCGGTGCACGCCAGCCCGGCGCCCGGGACCCGGCGCCGGGCGTCCAGCGGTTCACTGCTCGCCTCCGAGTTGAAGCAGCTGTTCCGCCGCCGCAGGACCCAGGCGATGCTTCTGGCACTGGCAGCCATCCCGGTGGTGATCGCCGTCGTCGTCCGCGTTTCCTCAGCTGTTCCCCCCGGGCGGGGGCCCGCGTTTCTGGATCGGATCAGCCAGAACGGGCTGTTCGTTGCCGTTACGGCGATGCTGGTTTCGGTTCCGCTTTTCCTTCCGCTGACCATTGGCGTGGTCGCCGGGGACACTATTGCCGGGGAAGCCGGACTGGGCACGCTACGGTACCTGCTGGTGGCTCCTGCCGGAAGGGTGCGGCTGCTGCTGGTCAAGTATGCCGGGGCCGCGGTGTTCTGTATTTCCGCCCCGCTGGCGGTGGCGCTCGCCGGAGCCGGCATCGGCTGGGCGCTGTTCCCGGTGGGCCCGGTGGCGCTGCTTTCGGGCGACCTGGTGGAACCGGACGAGGCGCTGGTCCGGATGCTGCTGATCGCCGCCTACCAGGCCGTGTCGCTGCTGGGTTTGTCGGCCATCGGGCTGTTCCTCTCCACCCTGACCGACGTGCCCGTGGGCGCCATGGCCGCCACGATCGTGCTGTCCGTCGTGTCCCAGGTGCTCGACCAGCTGCCCCAGCTGGAGTGGCTGCACCCATGGCTGTTCACGCACTACTGGTTCGGCTTCGCAGACCTGCTGCGGCAGCCCATCGGCTGGGACTCGTTCGGTGACAACGCGCTGCTGCAGTTGGGCTATATCGCTGCGTTCGGCGCGCTCGCGTACGGCAGGTTCGTGAGCAAGGACGTGCTGTCATAGGGATTGCCCCTGCCAGCAGGGTCCCCGCCAATGGAGTCCCCGGTCAGTAGCGCGCAGCGACCGGGTAGAGCTGCATGCCGGCCATCATGCTGAGGTCCGTCACGGTGATGCCCGCCGAGGGGTTGAGCGCCTGGACCACCCGGCCGCCGCCCAGGTAGATCGCCACGTGGTAGAAACCCGGGGCCGAACCCCAGACCAGGAGGTCCCCGGGCTCCGCCTGGGACAGGGGCACGTGGACGGGTGCCTGGGCGAACTGCTCCGCAGCCGTGCGCGGCAGCTGCTTTCCGATGGCCGCGAACGCGTTCTGGACCAGGCCCGAACAGTCGAAGCCGTAGGCCCCGGTCCCGCCGTATTGGTAGAAGTACGGGGAGCCCACCTTGCCCATCGCCACCGAAATGGCCGCCTGGTTGGAACCGCCCGGCGACGGCGCCGGCTGAACGGGTGCCGGCGCGGGCGCCGGCTGAACCGGCGCAGGTGCAGGTGCCGGGGCCGGGGCTGGCCGGACGGGTGCCGGCCGTACCGGCGCGGGAGCCGGGCGGACAGGAGCCGGAGCAGCCGGCGCCGCAGGCGAAGGCACCGAAGGAGCCGCCGGAGCGGCAGGTGCAGGAGCGGCCTGGGCAGGTTTCCGGGAGGGCGCAGAGGCCGGCTGTTCCGCCTGCGCCGCATTCCCGCCGTCGGAACCCTCAGCAGCCGCCTTGTCTGCGGCCGCCTGGTCAGCGGCGGCACGTTCGGCAGCTGCGGTAATGGCGGCGAGCCGGGCCTGCTGGCGCCGGCGTTCCAGGCCGTCCACCCGGGCGGACTCGAGCGCTGCAGTAGTGTTCCGCAGCGAGGCAAGCTGCCCCACGAGGACAGTCCGCTGGGCTTTGGCGTCCGCCACCGCCTTCACCTGGGCCGCGTTGACCTGGTCTGCCGCTGCCTTGAGCGTCTCAGCGGTCTTCGCCGCGTCGTCTGCCGCACGGCGGGCGTCAGCGGCGGCAGCCGTGAGTGATTCGGCAGCGGCCGCGGTGGATTCAGCGGCGGCAAAGGCCCTGCTCCGGCCGGCAGTGAGGGCCTGCAGCGTTGCGGCCTTGGCGAGGACGTCGCCCGTGCCCGTGACCAGACCACTCAGCTCAGGATTGAGGCCGCCGTTCCGGTACAGATCTCCGGCCAGCTCGCCCACGGCCTTGCGGCTCCTGGATTGTTCCTTGTTCGCGGCAGCAGCCCTGGCGGTGGCTACCGCGGCCGCGTCCGACCGCGTGTCCAGCTCCACCAGGGCGTTGCTGTAGGCGTTGTTGGCTTCGAGTGTCCGTGCGAACGTGACCTCCTGGGCAGCCGCGGCGTCAGCCAGGATGCCCTCGATGTCGGCGACTTTTGCCGCCGTCCTACTTTCACTGGACTTGGCCGCCGCGATGTCCTCGGCGGAAGGGATTTCCGGCGCCGCCGGAACGGTCAGGGCTGCTGACCCGGCAACTGATGCTGGCGGTGTATGCGCGAATGCCAGGTCAGCCCGCGCAGGCGCTGCAAGGGTTCCCAAGAGGACGACGGCGGTGCACAGGACAGCCGCTGTGCGGCCGGGGCCGGTCAAACTCATTCATAACCTCGCAAGTCAGGGCGGGGCGAACGAGTCGGGAGGCAGCACGGTAGTGCCCCTCTGAAGATGCCCAGCCCTCTGAGGTTAGGTGCCAGTTTGCCACTTTGGCAACACTGGTCACATCAATAACATAAACAACATCAGTGTCATTTGGGTGGAGGTGGCTGGGCGTGTCGCGGAACGATGCCCCTGCCGTGGTCGCACAAAGGACAGGCGACGGGCGTAGAGACGGCTCCGGAAGCACTGTGAGAGAGCGGCCAGTCAGGCGTGCTGCGGCGATTCGTGCTCGTAGTGGCTGGCCGGTTCCAGCTGGAAGGTGCAGTGCTCGGTGTCGAAGTGCGAGCCGAGGCAGGTGGTGAGCTTGTCCAGGACCTGGTCGGCACCCTTCGCGCTGAGCATCTCATCCTCCACCACAACGTGGGCAGAGAACACCGGTACACCGGACGTGATGGTCCAGATGTGGATGTCGTGGACGGTCACCACACCGGCCACGGAAAGGATGTGCTCGCGGATCATGCTGACTTCCACGCCTTTGGGGGTGGCCTCCAGCAGGACGTCGACAACGTCGCGGAGCAGGTGCCAGGCCCGCGGCAGGATCATCAGCGCGATGATCACGGAGGCGACGGTGTCCGCAGCCAGGTAGCCGGTGAACCTGATGACCAGCGCCGCGGCGATCACGGCGAAAGAGCCGAGGAGGTCGCCCAGCACTTCCAAATACGCGCCGCGGACATTCAGGCTTTCCTGCTGGGCCCTGCGCAGGATCAGCAGCGAGACGAGGTTGGCGGCGGCGCCCAGGATTGCGGCGTACAGCATGATGTCTGTATGCACCTCGGGCGCGGAGCCGATGCGGCGGATGGCCTCGGTGAAGATGACCGCTGACACCGCCACCAGGATCAGGGCGTTGGCCAGGGCAGCCAGGACTTCCGCCCGCTGGTAGCCGTAGGTCCGCAGGTCGCTGGCCGGCAGCGCTGCGATCCACGAGGCCATCAGGGCGATGAAGACGCCGGCGGCGTCGGAGAGCATGTGGCCTGCGTCGGCCAGCAGGGCAAGGGACCCGGAGAGCAGGGAACCGACCATCTGGATGAGCATCACGGACAGGGTGATGGCCAGAACCGCGATCAGCCTGCCGCGGTGCCTGCCCGTTGCCGTGAGGCCGTGGGCGTGGTTGTGGTCGTGTCCCATGCCTACAAGGCTAATCCCAACCCAGTTCGTGAAGCCGCTGGTCGTCGATTCCGAAGTGATGGGCAATCTCGTGGATGACTGTTACCGCGACTTCCTCCACCACATCCTCGCGGGAGGAGCAGATGTCCAGGATGGGTTTGCGGTAGATGGTGATGCGGTCCGGAAGGGATCCGGCGTCCCACCAGGAGTCGCGCTCGGTCAGTGGAACGCCCTCGTACAGTCCCAGCAGCACCGTATCCGGGTCCTCGCCGGGTTGGGGGACGTAGTCGTCGTCGATGAACACGGCCACGTTGTCCATGGCCCGCGCCACCTCCGCCGGAAGCTGGTCCAGAGCGGCACCGACGGCGGCTTCGAAGTCGGCCTCGGACATCTCGAAGCCGGAGGAGTCGCCGGCCCCGTCCGGCACGATCGGGAGGCCGGGCGGCAGGTTTGCGGGCATATCCAAACTTTAGCGGGATCTCCGCCGGGTCAGCCCTACGCCGAGCAGGCAGATGGCGCCGCCGACGAGCCCCCAGACTGTCGGGATTTCGCTGAGCACCAGCCACGAGATCAGCACCGTCGTGCCCGGCACCAGATACGTGGTGGCAGCCAGCTTGCCGGCCTCGATCAGGGAAAGGGCGTACGCCCAGGTGGTAAAGGCGATGGCGGTGGGGAAGATGCCCAGATAGACCAGGCCCAGGGTGGCGGGCAGGGGCGCCGCCTGCAATTCCTGCCCCAGCTGGCCGGCGAAGGGAAGGCAGCAGACCAGGCCCACCATGATGCCGAACCAGGTTGCCTGTCCC
Source organism: Arthrobacter sp. NPDC058097 (assembly GCF_042884885.1). Lineage (NCBI taxonomy): Bacteria > Bacillati > Actinomycetota > Actinomycetes > Micrococcales > Micrococcaceae > Arthrobacter > Arthrobacter sp. NPDC058097. The sequence goes on along the minus strand of NZ_JBHVSZ010000001.1, from coordinate 268,858 downwards.
GCCGGGAACTTCCGCAGCACCGGCTTCTGGATGATGACGCTGACCGCGGCGAGCGCAGCAGCGAGGAGGCAAAGCAGCACGCCTGCCACGTCCGCCGTCGAACGCGTCCCCGATCCCAGCGCGATGACTGCGACGCCGCCGAACGCCACCAGGCTGCCGATGATCAGCCAGCGAGGGAAGCCCTCCTTGAGGATGACGCCTGCCATTACAGCCACCAGGATCGGGTTCACGTTGATGAGCAGCGCGCTGGTTCCGGCGTCGAGCGAATGTTCCGCGGCGTTGAGTGCCACGTTGTACCCGCCGAACCACATGACGCCGTAAGCGAGGATCGGCCACCACTCGCGCCCCCGCGGCAGCGCCCGCAGCTTCGGCAGCACCACTGCGCCAAGCACGACGGCGGCAATCGCCAGCCGCCCCAGCGTCAGGGCTCCGGGGGAGAAGCTTGGGCCGACGGCGCGGATGCCCACGAAGGCGGAGGCCCAGAGCACCACCGTCACCACCACGGCGGCGACGCCCAGTGCGCTTACGGGAGGGGCGGGCCTCTGGAAAGCGGGATCTTCAGGGGACTGTGGGTGCAGGGGGCTGGTGCCGGCGGTGGATGCCATGGTGCCAATCTAGCCCCGTTGCCGGCGTCGTGGCTGGCGGAAATCGGCCATGTCTAGCCAAGAAACTGCCATTGTGGCGGGCTCCGGTTTGCCCGCCTTTGGGGCTTCCCGGGGCCGATTTTGGATATTCCGGGGATAGGCTCTATAGTTTTACAGGTCCAGTTCGGAGGAACGCGAAAGGACAAGAACGAAAGGCTTCGGCCCTTTATTTTTGCCCTTGTTCAGCCAAATTGAGTCCAGGCCCCCATCGTCTAGCGGCCTAGGACACCGCCCTTTCACGGCGGCGGCACGGGTTCGAATCCCGTTGGGGGTACGCAAGGAAGTGGTCAAAGCAGGCTAAAAAGTCTGGTAGGCTGGAGTCCTTGAAAAAACGCGGTAGCAATACTGCGGAAGCAAGAAATAGCAAGGCCCTGTAGCGCAGTTGGTTAGCGCGCCGCCCTGTCACGGCGGAGGTCGCGGGTTCAAGTCCCGTCAGGGTCGCTTTGATTGCCGGAAGAAATTCCGGCCGTCATGGTGACATGTCACCTAGGCTCTGTAGCTCAGTTGGTAGAGCGTTCGACTGAAAATCGAAAGGTCACCGGATCGACGCCGGTCGGAGCCACCAGCTAAAACCCCGCTGTTCCCTTAGGAACAGCGGGGTTTTTTCGTTACCCGGGATTGCCTGTTCTCTACCGCCGGGTTTCCTGGCCCAAAGCGCAAGCCGTCGTGGGGCACGTTGGAGGCGCCGGCGTCGTAATTCCCGGCTGCGGCGGGGCGTCCCGTGTCAGAGTGCCCAGTTTTGGCCGCGGCCCCCCGCGTCGTAATTTCCGGCTGAAGCGGCAGTGCCGGGTGTGAGCAACACCATTGATGACGCGTTCGTGAAGCCCCATTTGATTCCTGTCCTGAAGTTGGGCACGCGCGCGCAGACCACATGTAAGCGCTTGCACCACAGTGGGCCCAGGCCGGGACAGCGGCCGAAAACCGTGTTGAACTCGGCTGACAACGTTGTCTACCGTTGGATGTGGGCCGCGAAATGTAAGACATTTCCGATTGCCCAACGCGGGGTCCTACCCAAACCCCGTTTTTCTCCCTCGACACAACGGCGTCCTCGATGACGCATGCCGTGTCAGCGGGGTCTCCGGAGTCCGGGGGGACAAGGGCAGCCGCCCGTCTTCCACGAAAGTAACTCCGCGAGAAGAGCAAAAAATGCACAAGCACCCCAACACCCCCCGGATGCTGCGGTGGCGCCCTGCCGCCGCAGCTCTGGTGGCCACTGTCGCCGCCACGGCCTTCCTTGCCGTGCCCTCGGCGCAGGCCAACGAGCCGTCGGATCCGCCGTCGAGCACGCAGATGCCGGCGCCGACTCCGGGTTTCCCCCTGCCGACGCCCCACACCCAGACGGCACATGACCCGGCGTCGGACTTCACTTCAAAGTGGACCCGTGCGGATGCCAAGCAGATCATGGCGCAGAGCGAATCCAAGGTTCAGCCGGGCCAGAACTCCATGAGCCCCGACGTCACCATGCCGGAGATCCCCGAGGACTTCCCCGCCATGAACGATGACGTGTGGGTCTGGGACACCTGGTCGCTGACCGACGAGAACGCGAACCAGATCAGCTACAAGGGCTACGACGTGATCTTCTCGCTGGTCGCTGACCGGCACGCAGGCTATGGCTTCGACCAGCGCCACTGGAACGCCCGCATCGGCTACTTCTTCCGCAAGACCAACGCCGACCCGGCCAAGGACAAGTGGAACTACGGCGGACACCTGTTCCTGGACAACACTTCCATCGGCAACACCGAATGGTCCGGCTCCACCCGCCTCATGAAGGGCAACCAGGTGAACGTGTTCTACACGGCCACCACGTTCTACGACGTCAAGGAGCGCAACGCCGGCGGCGGCGGCATCGCCCCGGACGCCGTCATCGCCAAGGCGCTCGGCAACATCCACGCCGACAAGAACGGCGTGACCTTCGACGGCTTCCAGCACACCAAGCTGCTCGAGCCGGACGGAAAGCTGTACCAGAACAAGGCACAGAACCCGGGCTTCGCGTTCCGCGACCCGTACACATTCGCCGACCCGGCACACCCCGGCAAGACCTACATGGTGTTCGAAGGCAACACCGGCGGAAAGCGCGGCGACTACCGCTGCAAGAACGAGGACCTGGGCTACGCCAAGGGTGACCCCAACGCCGAGAACCTCGACGAGGTCAACAGCAAGGGTGCCTATTACCAGACCGCCAACGTCGGCCTGGCCGTGGCTGACAACAAGGACCTGACCAAGTGGCACTTCCTGCCGCCGATCCTGTCCGCCAACTGCGTCAACGACCAGACCGAGCGTCCGCAGATCTTCATCCAGAACGAAAACGGCAAGAACAAGTACTACCTGTTCACCATCAGCCACCAGTTCACCTACGCTGCAGGCATGCGCGGCCCCGACGGCGTCTACGGCTTCGTGGGCGACGGCGTCCGCTCCGACTACCAGCCGATGAACAACAGCGGCCTGGCCCTGGGTTCCCCGACGGACCTGAACCTGCCGTCCGAGTCCCCGGAAGCCCCGACGCCGAACCAGAACGGCCGTCAGTTCCAGGCCTACTCGCACTACGTGCAGCCGGGCGGCCTGGTCCAGTCGTTTATCGACAACGTGAACGGCGTCCGCGGCGGCTCCTTGTCGCCCACCGTGAAGATCAACTTCCGGGACGGCGTGTCGAAGGTCGACCGCACCTTCGGCAAGAACGGCCTCGGCCCGTTCGGCTACCTGCCCACCAACGTCCACGTTGGCGGCAAGGGCCTCTACAAGTAAGCCCTCACTGAAGCAGTAACCGGGAGGCGCCCGGACCCTGAGTTGAATCGGGGCCCGGGCGCCTTCTGCCGTGTCCGCACTCTGTATATACAGGGCTATCTGCGCGCACGACTGCAAAGTGCACCCGGCCTGTCAACTTGGAAAGAGGCATGCCAGCCGGGCTAGACTCGCACGCCGGGGGACGGGGCAGGCGTTCTGCGGCTGCCCGGCCAGGCCGCCACAGGCGGCAAAACCACTCCACGAATGGAAACCGTGAAACATCTTGCCTGCCCGCTGTACGCCACCGCCCTTCTTGCCATAGCGGCACTTACCGGCTGCTCCGCGCCCGCCTCCGGCAGTGCGCCGGCGGCGTCGGAAACGTCGACGACGGCGGCCAGCAGTGCCGCTCCGACCGCGTCGGCGAGTGCCGCGTCCGGTCCGTACGGCGGCTACGCCTCCGCGGCCGAGGCGTGTGATGCCATCTCCACGCAGGCTACCGGGGCGTCCCTGCTGCCCCTCTCCGCTGCCCAGGGCAAGACGGCGGAACTGGAGCAGAAGAAGGCGGAACTGGCCCAGACGGCGCAACGCGTGCCGGAGGCGCTGAAGGCGGACTTCGCGCGGCTGACCGAGGTGGCAGTGGCCGGGCTCACCGACCAGAGCGTGTACTCCAACGGCAAGTTCGAAGCCGCCATGGCCCCCGTGACCAGCTGGCTGTCCGCCAACTGCCACTAAGCTGCCGGGGTCCCGGGCTCAGCCGGGCGCCGTGGCGCCAGACGTGGTCCCGGCCCCTGACGTTGCCGGGCCCAGGGGATAGGGTTGTGTTCAACAGAAGGGGAGTGCTGATGGAATACCCGAATCCACAAACCGCCGCCGTTCGAGCGGACCCTGCCCTGACGCCGGCCGCGGCCGGGGGACGGACCGTAATCTCCGAGACCGCCGTGGCCAAGGTTGCCGGGATCGCGGCCCGGGCCGTGCCCGGCGTGTACTCCCTGGGGACCGGTTCCTCGCGGGCACTCGGTGCCATCAGGGACGCGGTGGGCAGCTCCGACCATGCCGCCGGCGTGCACGCCGAGGTGGGCGAAACCCAGGTGGCAGTCGACATCACCCTGGTAGCGGTCTACGGCACTCCGTTGCATGCCCTGGCCAACCAGGTGCGGGCAAGTGTTTATGCGGCCGTCGAGAAACTGGTGGGCCTGCAGGTCATCGAGGTGAACGTCGAGATCAACGACGTCTACATTGCACCGCCCGTGAAGCCGACGGGTGCGCCCGCCGTCGCCGAGAGGGAGGCGGTCCTGTGAGCCCCACTGTCGTTGGAATCGCCGTCGGCGCCTTCGTGGCGTTCATGTCACTACAGTTCGGCCTCTGGGGTTTCCTGATCTCCCTGCTGTTCATGGGTATCGGCGCGCTCCTGGGCCGCGCCGCAGAAGGGAAACTGGACCTGCGCAGCGTCATCGATGCCATCACCGGCCGGCGCTCCTCCTCATGAGCGGTGCAGCCCACAGGAACGGGGCAGCCGACATGAGCCAGGCAGCCGGGGCAGCTACGCCCAGCCGGCAGTACAGCGGCCACAACAGGATCAGCACCCAGGCGCTTACCAGCCTTGCCAGGGCCGCCGCCGCCGAGGCCCTGGGCATCCATGCCCATGACGTGCGCGCAGACTGGACGGACGACGGCGGCCTGCTGGCTTTGTCGCTCGTCGCACCCATCAGGGTCCCGAGCCTGCCGGCTGTACTCCGCGACCCGGGACGCGTCCAGTCTGTGGGCGGCTCCATCTGGGACAGGACCGTGCACGCCAGGACTGCCATTCTCACCAAGGTCACCGAACTCAGCGGTGCGAGTCTGAGCAGGGTGGATATCCGCATCAGCGGGGCCCACGTCACGGAAGGGGGCAGGGTCCGGTGAGTTCCGTCGTCGAACAGCAGCATGAGGCCGGCGGGGACCCGGTGCAGGGCGGCTCCGGGGCGGCGCATGCCGCCGCCTTCGACATGCGCCGCGTCCTGCACCGCGAGACGCATTCTTCCCGGGCGGTGGCATCGGTCATTGCCGGGGCCCTGGTGATCGTGCTGTGTCTTTACGCGCTCCTTGAGTCGGCGGTGCGCGCCATCGGCCAGCCGCCCTGGCTCATCGACCCGCAGACGGCAGCCGAACGGATCGTGGCACTCCCGTCGGGCGTGCCGCCACTGCTGCTGGGTGCCGCCGGAGCCGTGACCGCGGCAGCAGGCCTCTTCTTTTTCCTGAATGCGGTCCTGCCCGGGCGCCGGGCCAGGCATCTGCTCGCCGACCGGCGGATTGCCGTGGTGGTTGATGACGAAGTCATCGCCGCAGCACTTGCCCGGAGCGCCCGCCTCGCGGCCAATGTGACGCAGGAACAGGTCATGGTGGTGGTTTCCCAGCGCCAGGTAGTGGTCAATGTCCGCCCCACCTCCGGTGTGCCGGTCAGTGAAAACGCCATCCTGCAGGCGGTGGAGGACGAACTGCGGGGTATGGGACCGTCGCCCATGCCGCAGGTGACCGTAAATCTGTCGACCTCCGGGGTGGTGGGCGCGTGAACAGCACACCCAGGCTTCTCAACCGGATCCTTCTCGGCATTCTTGGCGTCAAACTGCTGGTGATCGGTGTGCTGCTGGTGCTCCTGGCGGCCGTCCCCGCGGTCGCGACGTGGTGGCACTCCTGGTCCAAAAGCGTGTCGGACAACGCCACCGCCATCTTCGAGGGCACACAGTTCCCCGGCCGGCAGGGGAGCTGGCTGTGGATCGTCCTGGCGCTCGCGGTGGTGCTGCTGATCGGCCTCATGGTCGCGTGGATCGCCCAGCAGGGCAAGGGCCGGACCGACCTCCTGCTGGCAGCGGAGGACCCGGGCGGCGTTCCCGGCGACATCCGGATCGGCGGCGGAGTGGCCGAACAGGCACTCAAGAACGCCCTGGCCGACCGTCCAGACCTTGCCGGGGCCACGGTCTCGATCTACAACGTGAAGGGCCAGCCCGCGCTGAAGCTGCGGCTGCACCCGCGGCCCGGTGTTTCTCCGCAGGCCGTCGCGGCAGAGGCGGCGGACCTGGTTGATGCCCTCAGTGCTGTGGTGGGCCTGCGCACGCCGGTCCTGGTGCACATCGCGGCCGGCGCGCGGACCCGCTTCAGCCGCGCTGAGCGGGTCCGCTGACTCCGTTCGTCAAGCCCCTGCTTGCCTTTTTATCTGGCCACCAGGTAGGCCGCGCTGTTGGGTCCAACGACGGCGTCATCCGCGGCTGATTCTTCCGCGCTGGACAGCGCCACCCGGTAGCCGTCCGGGACGGGCGTGGGCTCCGTCCCCGTGTTGGCGACCACCAGGACGTCCCGGTTGAGGAAGGCGAGGACGCCCAGTTCCGGATCATGGTTGTCCGCCCAGCAGAAGGTTCCGGACCCCAGCCCGTGACTCCGGCGGGCCGCAAGCGCCGAGCGGTACAGCTCCAGCGTCGAGCCTTTGACGCCGTCCTGCCGGTCCGCGGCCAGATCCTCGAAGGATTCGGGCTGCGGCAGCCACGGGGCGGCCGGATCCTTTGCCGAGGATGCCGCAGCGAAGCCGTACCCCGGGGCTTCGGATTTCCACGGCAGCGGCACCCGGCAGCCGTCCCGCCCGCGCTCGATGCCGTTGGTCCTGAAGAACGTCGGGTCCTGCCGGGCTTCGGCCGGCAGCGTGGTGTGCTCGGGGAGGCCAAGCTCCTCGCCCTGATAAATGTACGCCGAGCCTGGGAGGGCCAGGGACACCAGGGTGGCGGCGCGTGCACGGGCCAGGCCCAGGGCGGCGTCTGGCTGCTCGTCTTCGGCGGCGATGCCCTTCGGGAAGGTGGTGGGGTCCTGCAGGCCGAAGCGGCTGGGATGGCGCACCGTGTCATGGTTGCTCAGCACCCAGGTGGACGGCACCCCCACGGACGCAGCCGCCTCGAGGGAGTCCTCGATGGCCACCGCCATCCGCTGGGCGTCCCAGCCAGCCAGGAGGAAATCGAAGTTGAACGCCTGCTGCATCTCGTCCGGGCGGATGTACCGGGCGAGCCGTTCCGCGGGTTCAACCCACGCCTCGGCCACCAGCATCCGGTCGCCGTCGTACTCCGCCAGGACGCGGTTCCAGTCCCGGTAGATGTCATGGACGCCGTCCTGGTCGAAGAATGGCGACGGCGGGTACAGCGGTGATACGGGCTCGTGCTCCGCGGCTGTGCCGGCACCCGCCTGAGAAGCGTGCGCGGTGTGCGGTTCAACTGCCTCGCCATGGGCGCCCGGGGGATCGGTCAGGTGGGCAGCTTCGGCGGAGCCTTCCACCATGGCAGCCACGCCTTCCCAGTCCGGAAGGCCGGCCTCCTTCACCATCCCGTGGGCAACATCCACCCGGAAGCCGTCCACGCCCCGGTCCAGCCAGAAGCGGAGCACGGACCGCATCTCCTCCCAGACCTCGGGATTTTCCCAGTTGAGGTCCGGCTGCTTCGTGTCGAACAGGTGCAGGTACCAGTCCCCGGGGGAGCCGTCCGCATTTGTGGTCCGAGTCCAGGCCGGTCCGCCGAAGATGGACTTCCAGTTGTTGGGGGCGATGTTGCCGTCGCCGGAGCCCGGAACCTCGTCCTTCCCCGGCCGGAACATGTACCGCTCCCGGGCGGCCGAGCCGGTCTCCGCCGCAAGGGCCTCCTGGAACCACACATGTTCATCGGATGTGTGGTTGGGCACCAGGTCCACAATCACTTTGAGCCCGCGGCTGTGGGCCTCGTCCAGCATGGCGTCGAAGTCGGCCAGCGTGCCGAACGCAGGGTCCACCTGCCGGTAATCGGCGACGTCGTAGCCGCCGTCGGCCTGCGGGGACCGGTAGAACGGCGAGAGCCAGACGGCGTCGACACCGAGCTGCTGCAGGTAGGGCAGGCGTGCCGTAACGCCGGGCAGGTCACCCATGCCGTCACCGTTTCCATCTGAAAAAGAACGCGGATAAATCTGGTAGACGGCCGCGTGGGCCCACCATGCTGCTGTCTCGGAAGCCGGCGTGCTGATCGGGCGGTGGGTCATGGTTGCCTCTCCGGTAACAATTAGGTGTAAACGCTTGCATTTCTTCGGGCAACGTTACTAGTGTGACAGTCACCACATCAACCGCACGGATGATTTTCATGTCACTCAGCGAGGAGTCTCCAGCCAATGAAAACCCCTAAGTTCTTACTCCCGGTTGCCACTGCCGGCGTGCTCGCACTGACCCTGTCTGCCTGTGGCGGCGGCGGCGGCGGGGGCAGCACCACGGGCGGCGGTGCCGGGGGAGGCGACGCCGCCAACAACCTGGACGGCCGCGGGCCCATTACCTACGTTCAGGGCAAGGACAACAGCAACGTCGTCCGCCCGCTGATCGAGAAGTGGAACGCCGCCCACCCGAACGAGAAGGTGACCTTCAAGGAGCAGACGGACCAGGCGGACCAGCAGCACGACGACATCGTGCAGCACTTCCAGGCCAAGGATGCCAGCTACGATGTCGTGGACGTTGACGTCGTGTGGACGGCAGAGTTCGCGGCCAAGGGCTGGCTCCAGCCGCTGAAGGACAAGATGGCCTTCGACACCGGCGCCATGCTCAAGCCGACCGTCGACGCAGCTACGTACAAGGGGACGCTGTACGCGGCCCCGCAGACCTCCGATGGCGCCCTGCTGTATTACCGCAAGGACCTGGTTCCCACCCCGCCGAAGACGTGGGACGAGATGATGGGCATGTGCTCCATCGCCAAGGAGAACAAGATCGGCTGCTACGCCGGACAGTTCAGCAAGTACGAGGGCCTGACCGTCAACGCCTCGGAGGCCATAAACTCCGCCGGCGGCTCGGTCCTGGATGCGGACGGCAAGCCCAGCCTGACTACGGACCAGGCCAAGGCAGGCCTGGAGAACCTGGCCAAGGCCTACGCCGACGGCAACATCCCGAAGGAAGCCATCACCTTCCAGGAGGAGGCAAGCCGCCAGGCCTTCCAGGACGGAAAGCTCCTCTTCCTCCGCAACTGGCCCTACGTGTACAACCTGGCCACAACCGAAGGATCATCCAAGGTGAAGGACAAGCTGGGCATCGCACCGATCCCCGGCAAGGACGGCCCCGGGGCTTCATCGCTCGGCGGACACAGCCTCGCCGTCAGTGTCTACTCGAAGAACAAGGCCACGGCCCTGGACTTCCTGAAGTTCATGACATCCGAGGAAACCGAGAAGTTCTACGCCACGCAGGGCTCGCTGGCACCGGTGCTCGGATCGCTCTACACGGACCAGGCCCTGGTAAAGAAGCTCCCGTACCTGCCCGTCCTGAAGACCTCCATCGAGAACGCCGTGCCGCGTCCGGTCAGCCCGTTCTACCCGGCGGTCACCAAGGCGATCCAGGAGAACGCGTACTCGGCCATCAAGGGTGAGAAGCCCGTGGACACTGCACTGTCTGACATGCAGAAGTCCATCGAATCCGCCGGTGCAGGATCGTAGTTCTGCCATGGCAACCGAAGTAGGCTCGACGCCGGTCAAGGCACCGGCGTCGGGCGGCACCCCGGTCCACCACGGCCCCAAGGGCGTGGGTGAGGACAACAAGATTCTCAGTCAGGGCAAGTGGGCCACATGGCTCCTGGCCCCGACCATCATCGCCCTTGCCGTGGTGATCGTTTACCCGATCATCAGTGCAATCGTGATGTCCTTCCAGAAGGACGCCGGCCTTGACCCCGCCACCGGCCTGTTCACGGCCGGCGGCCCGGCCGGCGTCCAGAACTACGTCAACTGGCTTGCCCAGCAGTGTTCAGCCCCGGCCGGTGGGACGGTGGCGTGTCCGCCGGGTACGCTGGGTGCGCAGTTCTGGTCGGCAACGGCAACCACGTTCTTCTTCACCGTGGTAACCGTGGCCTTCGAGACCGTCCTCGGTTTCTGGATGGCAATGATCATGGCCCGCACCTTCAAGGGCCGGAGCATGGTCCGCGCTGCTGTCCTCGTTCCGTGGGCCATCCCCACCGCCGTCACCGCGAAGCTCTGGTTCTTCATCTTCGCGTTCGAAGGCATCGCCAACAAGCTGTTCAACACCTCGATCCTGTGGACCGGCAGCGAATGGCCGGCGAAGTGGGCAGTGGTCATCGCGGACGTCTGGAAGACCACACCGTTCATGGCTCTGCTGATCCTCGCCGGACTCCAGATGATCCCGGCCGAGGTTTACGAGGCCGCCAAGGTCGACGGCGCTTCCGCGTGGCAGCGCTTCCGGCTGATCACGCTGCCGCTCGTGAAGCCCGCCCTGATGGTGGCCATCCTGTTCCGCACGCTGGACGCACTGCGCATGTTCGACCTCCCGTACATCCTCACAGGCGGCGCGAACAACACCACAACGCTGTCCATCCTGGTGATCAACCAAATCAGACAAGGGTTCAATGCCGCCGCGGCGTTGTCGACCATCACGTTTATCATCATCTTTCTTGTCGCGTTCATCTTTGTCCGGTTCCTCGGCGCAAATGTTGTTGAACAGAGCGGCGCCACAGGTAAGGGGAAGAAATGACCGCCGCGACATCCTCCGCAGCAACCCTGCGCGCGGAGCAGGACCGAGGCCGCCGCAAGGCGCAGAACAAGGAACGGTGGGCACAGGGCAGGACCTACATCAGCGCCGCCGTCATCCTGATCTGGTGCCTCGCACCGGCATACTGGATGGTGGTGACGGCATTCCGCGAGGTCGGCTTCACCTACGACACCTCGATCCTGCCCACCCATGTCACTCTGGACAACTTCAGAACCGCGTTCGACACCTCGTTCGGCAACCGGTTCGGCCAGGCCCTGCTGAACAGCGTCTTCATCGGCGGCGTCGTCACACTGGTGTCGCTAATCATCGGTGTTTTCGCGGCGTACGCGCTGGCGCGGCTGAACTTCCGGGGCAAGTTCCTGGTGCTCGGCTTCATCCTCGGGGCCTCCATGTTCCCTGGTGTTGCCCTGATCACGCCCCTGTTCCAGCTGTTCACCAACATCGGCTGGATGGGCACCTACCAGGCGCTGATCATCCCGAACATTTCGTTCGTCCTGCCGCTGACCGTCTACACCATGACCTCGTTCTTCCGGGAGATGCCATGGGAGCTGGAGGAGTCGGCCCGGGTGGACGGCTGCACGCAGGGGCAGGCCTTCCGCAAGGTCATCATGCCTCTCGCCGCGCCAGCCATCTTCACTACGGCGATCCTGGCCTTCATCTCCTCGTGGAATGAATTCCTCATCGCCAGCCAGCTGTCCAGCGACGCAACCCAGCCCGTGACCGTGGCAATCGCCAACTTCGCCGGTGCCCAGCCAAACCAGATCCCGTACACGGCCATCATGGCCGCCGGCACCATCGTCACCATCCCGCTGGTCATCCTGGTGCTGGTATTCCAGCGCAAGATCGTGGCCGGTCTGACGGCGGGCGCTGTCAAGTGACGCACGGAGCAGCACCACATAACGGGAAGCCGGAGCCGGTCGCGCCCAAGCGCGTCCGCTCCGGGGAGGACTTCGACATCATCATCGGATTCCTCGGGTTCTGGGCTGTGGTGCTGCTCGTCGTCACCGTCTGGATGGAAGTGACTGCGCAGCCCGCGCTCTGGTGGGCGCTGGGACTGCTTGCCACGCTGCTGGCACTGTATGGCATGGTCAGGCTCCGCAGGCGCCTTCCAGCCCGCACGGCCACGCGCCGCAAGTGAGGCCGGCCGGATAAAATTGATTCTTGCCGCCGGGTAAACAGCATGGCGGAAATCTGTATGAGGGGATAGAGAGGACATCGTGGCGCGCACTACTGAAAGGGCACAGCGCGGTGGCCACTCAGGAGTCAGTATCGAGGACGTGGCCGCGGCCGCAGGTGTATCCACGGCAACCGTGTCACGGGCCGTCCGCGGCCTGCCCCGCGTCTCCCCGGCCACCCGGGAGAAAATCCTTGAGGTGGCCACGGCGCTCGGTTACGTCGCGTCGTCGTCGGCGTCCGGACTCGCCACCGGGCGCACCAAAACCATTGGCGTGCTGGCTCCCTTTGTGAGCCGCTGGTTTTTCTCGAAGGCCATCGAGGGTGCGGACCGCGAGCTGCACGCACGGCAATACAACCTCTCCCTGTTCAACCTCGGCGGCCACGGCAGCCACCGGGAGCGGCTCTTCAGCAAGACCATGGTCTACAAGCAGATCGACGCCCTCCTGGTGCTGTGTATGGCGCTGACCCGGGACGAACTGGACCACCTGCAGAAGATCGACATCCCGCTGGTGGTGGTGGGCGGCCACGTCGAGGAGTGTGCCTACATTGGCATCGACGACTACGCGGCGGCCTCCACCGCCGTCAAGCACCTGATCGGGCTCGGCCACCGGGACATCGCGCTGCTGCACGGCGACGACGAAACGGACCTCAACTTCGACGTTCCCCGGGTCCGCATCCTGGCCTTCCAGGACGTCATGTCAGCTGCGGGCCTGGAAGTCCGGCCCGAGTGGGACGAGTGGGGCGACTTCACCGTCCGCAGCGGCCAGGAGGCATTCCGGCGGCTGTGGGCCCAGTCCGGCGCCAAACCCACCGCCATCTTCTGCGCGTCCGATGAAATGGCCATGGGGGTCATCTTCGAAGCGAACCGGGTGGGCATCCGGGTGCCTGAGGACCTGTCCGTGATCGGCATCGACGACCACGATTTCTCCGATGCCATCGGACTCACCACGGTGGGGCAGCGGCCGGATGAGCAGGCCGAGCTTGGCACCAAGATGCTGCTCGACGAACTCCTGGGGATCACCGGTTCAGTGCGGTCCTCCGTGGCACCGCACCGCCTGATCGTCAGACGCACGACGGCGCCGCCCAGGTCTTCCTAGCACCGCACCTTTCTCAGCGGGCACCTTGGGTGCCCCTGCCGGTTAGGAGGCCCGGGCCAGCTGGCGGATCGGGATCCAGCGCGAGGCAAGCCGGCGGTAGGCGGCCGCCGCGCCGGTCATGTCCCCCTCAGCGAGGCATTCGATGCCCAGCCGCACGTCCATGGGGGAGTCGTCCGGGTAGACCTTGTCCGCCACTGCGCCGTAATCCAGCTCCACCATCGAGTCCGCGTGGAAGAGCTCCAGCCATTCGGTGAGCTGCGTGAGGTCGTCCAGCATGTCCAGGTCAGGGGCCGCCAGAGCCAGGTTCGCCACGGCGTAGCGCACCCGGTCGAGGGCGTCGGAGATCGGTGTCCATACCCGCACGGTGAGGATCCTGCCGCCGGCCTCGACGACGTCCTGCGGGTCGGACTCGAGGAACAGCGAGAACCAGCTGAAGGGGATGCCCCAGGTGGAGGCGCGGGTGTGCACGCGGGTGACGCCGTCGCGCGCGTTGACCAGGTCGATGCGTTCCTGGTGCCGGTCGCGCTGTTCCTCGGGGATCAGCAGCTCGGCGAGAGGGCCGTGGATGCCCTCGATCAGGGCGTTTGCCGCCAAGCCGGCCCGAAGCACCAGTTGGCTCGGGCAGTAAAGCAGCGCGACACCGTCGGCCGTTTCCTCCTCCGAGCTTTCCTTGCCGTTTTCCTCCACGGGGACGCCCGGGGCGCGGGTGACGCGCACCAGGTCGGTCCGCCCGGTGGGGAACGGATCGCCGCCGGGCCGGGTGATCCGGCCCAGGGACGCCAGCAGTTCCGCGTTCTCGACCGCGGCGCGGGACACCGCCCGCTCACCGGCTGACTTGATGGCGGGGCGCTGTTCCTCGGGAAAAGCGTCCAGTGGCTCATAGACGCGCAGCGTGGAGGAAAACGGGAGCCCGGCCTGGCCCCGGTAGAGGTTGCCCGTCATGAATCCCTGCCTGTCATCAGCCGTCGGCCTCCATCAGTCGGTCAGTTCCACAATCACCGGTGCGTGATCGGACGCGCCCTTGCCCTTGCGTTCCTCGCGGTCAATCGATGCGCCGGTAACGCGTGAGGCGAGCGCCGGCGAGGCGAGCACGAAGTCGATCCGCATGCCCTCCTTCTTGGGGAAGCGCAGCTGGGTGTAGTCCCAGTAGGTGTAGACGCCCGGGCCCGGGGTGTGGGGGCGCACGACGTCGGAGTAACCCACCGACTCGAAGGCGCGGAACGCGGCGCGCTCCGGTTCGCTGACATGGGTGTAACGCTGGGTGAGGAACAGGTCGATGTCCCAGACGTCGTCGTCCGTGGGGGCGATGTTCCAGTCGCCCATCAGCGCGACCTGCTTGGACGGGTCCTCGGAGATCCAGGCCGCGGCGTGGTTCTTCAGGGAATCAAGCCACTTGAGCTTGTAGGGCATGTGCTCGTCGTCGAGGGAGCGGCCGTTGGGCACGTAGAGGCTCCACACCCGGACTCCGCCGCAGGTCGCTGCCATGGCGCGGGCTTCCTGGACCGGATCCTTGCCTGCCTTGCCGAAGTGCGGCTGGTCCGTGAAACCGCGTTCGACGTCCTCCAGGCCAACCCGCGAGGCGATGGCCACACCGTTCCACTGGTTGACGCCGAAATGGGCCACCTCGTAGCCCATGCGCTCGAAGAGCTCCCACGGAAAGTTGTCGTCCTTGCACTTGGTTTCCTGAATGGCCAGGACGTCACAGTCGGAGCGCTGCAGCCACGCCTCCACACGGTCGGCACGGGCACGCAGGGAGTTCACATTCCAGGTAGCTATCTTCACAGTCCTAACTTACCGAACTTGGCCGCGGATGGGACTCCATCACACAGCTGCGCAGCTCCCCTCGGGAACTCTGGAATTTAGTAGGAAGTCCGAGTAGATTCAGCACCAGAGATGACCGGGGTCATGCAAAGGAGCATCCATGGTTCGCGAACTTTCCCACTACATTGGCGGCCGGCGGGTCGACGGCACGTCCGGCCGGTACGGCGATGTCTTTGATCCCTGCACCGGAGAGGTCCAGGCCAAGGTGCCGCTGGCGGCTGCGGAGGAAGTCCGCAACGCCGTCGCGAACGCCGAGAAAGCCCAGCCGGAGTGGGGCGCCATGAACGCCCAGCGGCGCGGCCGCATCCTGCTCAAATTCGTGGACCTCGTCAACGAAAACATGGACGAGCTCGCTGCCCTCCTGTCCTCGGAGCACGGGAAGACCCTCGCCGACGCCAGGGGCGACATCCAGCGCGGCATCGAGGTGGTGGAGTTCGCGGCCGGCGCCCCGCACCTGCTCAAGGGCGAATTCTCCGACGACGCCGGCTCTGGCATCGACGTGCACTCCATGCGCCAGCCGCTGGGCGTGGTTGCCGGCATTACGCCGTTCAACTTCCCCGCCATGATCCCGCTGTGGAAGTCAGGTCCGGCGCTCGCGGCCGGCAACGCGTTCATCCTAAAGCCGTCCGAACGTGATCCGTCCGTGCCGCTGCGGCTGGCCGAGCTCTACTCCCAGGCGGGGGTGCCGGACGGCGTGTTCAACGTGGTCAACGGCGACAAGGAAGCGGTGGACGCGCTGCTCGAGGACCCGCGGGTGCAGGCCATCGGCTTCGTGGGCTCCACCCCGATCGCCCAGTACATCTACGCCACCGCGGCGGCCCACGGCAAGCGTGCCCAGTGCTTCGGTGGCGCCAAGAACCACATGGTGATCATGCCGGACGCGGACCTGGACATGGCCGCCGATGCCCTGATCGGGGCCGGCTACGGGTCGGCCGGCGAGCGCTGCATGGCGGTATCCGTGGCCGTCCCGGTGGGGGAGGAGACCGCGAACAACCTCGTGGCGCGGCTGCAGGAGCGGATCAAATCCCTGAAGGTTGGCCACAGCACGGCCAAGGACTCCGACTTCGGTCCCGTGGTGACGCCAGCCGCCAAGGACCGGATCGAGGGCTACATCAAGTCCGGCGAGGAGGAGGGAGCCTCCCTCCTGGTTGACGGCCGCGGCCTGTCCGTGGACGGCTACGACGGCGGCTTCTGGGTTGGCCCCACGCTGTTCGACAACGTCAC
Organism: Arthrobacter sp. NPDC058097; assembly: GCF_042884885.1. NCBI lineage: Bacteria > Bacillati > Actinomycetota > Actinomycetes > Micrococcales > Micrococcaceae > Arthrobacter > Arthrobacter sp. NPDC058097. The sequence goes on along the minus strand of NZ_JBHVSZ010000001.1, from coordinate 252,668 downwards.
CAAGGACATGAAGATCTACCGCGAGGAGATCTTCGGCCCCGTACTCAGCGTCCTCCGCGCATCCGACTACGACGAGGCCTTGCGGCTGTGCAGCGAGAACGAGTTCGGCAACGGAGTGGCTATCTTCACCCGCGACGGGGATGCCGCCCGGGACTTCGCCAGCAGGGTACAGGTAGGCATGGTGGGCATCAACGTCCCCATTCCGGTGCCCATTGCCTACTACACCTTCGGCGGCTGGAAGGCGTCCGGGTTCGGCGACCTCAACCAGCACGGCGCCGATGCTTTCCGTTTCTATACCAAGACCAAGACCGTGACCTCACGCTGGCCCTCCGGCATCCGGCAGGGCGCCAGCTTCATCATGCCGGAAGGAAGCTGATGACTGAACCTGCCCCGAACACGACGCCTGCACCCTCGGAACAGGACGCGGTTCCAGAACAGGAGGTGCTGTTCGAACAGCGGGGAAAACTGGGGGTGGTCACGCTCAACCGGCCCAAGGCAGTCAACGCGCTCACGGCAGGCATGGTCGCCGCCGTCCTGGAACAGCTCACCGCCTGGGCGGTCGATGACACGGTGGCCACCGTGCTGGTCCAGGGAGCCGGCGACCGCGGACTGTGCGCGGGCGGGGACATCGTGGCCATCTACCGGGACATCCTCGCCGGCGGCAACGAAACAGCCGGCTTCTGGGCGGACGAATACCGGCTGAACTCGCTGATCGATCGGTTCCCCAAGCCCTACGTGGCCTTCATGGACGGTCTGGTGCTGGGCGGCGGCGTGGGCATCTCCGCGCACGGCTCCCTCCGCATCGTCACCGAACGGACCCGGACGGGGATGCCGGAGACCACCATCGGTTTCGTGCCCGACGTCGGCGGGACGCTTCTGCTGTCACGCTCACCCGGGGAATCGGGCACCCATGCCGCCCTCACCGGGGCGCACCTGAGCGGGGCGGATGCGCTGTTCCTGGGACTCGCCGACCACTTCGTCCCGTCGGGCAGCCTCGCCGATCTCGCGGCGGCGCTGGAAAACGAAAGTGCGGAAGCCGCCGTCGTACGCTTTGCCGAAAAGCCGCCCGCCTCGGCGCTGGAGGCGCAGCGGGACTGGATCGACGCCTGCTATGCAACGGACGACGCCGAGGAGATCGTCCGGCGGCTGCGCGCCGCGGGCGGCGAGGCCGCCGCAGCCGCCGACACCATCGAGGCGAAGTCCCCCACTTCGGTCAAGGTGACTCTGGCGTCGCTGCGCAGGTCACGCGGGCTGACGCTCGACCAGGTTCTGACCGAGGAGTACCGGGTGGGGCTGCATTGCCTCGCCGGACCGGATTTCCGGGAGGGGATCCGGGCGCAGGTGGTGGACAAGGACCGCAACCCCCGGTGGCAGCCGGCCACGCTGCAGGAAGTGCACGCGGACGACGTCGAGCGGTACTTTGCGCCGCTGGGGGACCGGGAACTGGTGCTGTGGGAAAGGGAGTCGGACCATGCCTGATGAAGCAAGCGTGCCTGAGGAAACCCGGCCTGAAGGTGCAAAACCGCGCATAGCCTTCCTGGGACTTGGCCACATGGGCGGTCCCATGGCGGTCAACCTGGTCAAGGCAGGCTACGAGGTCATCGGCTTCGACGTGGTGCCCGCCGCGCTGGACGCGGCACGCGAGCACGGCATTCCCGTCGCCGCGAGTGCCGCGGAAACCATCCCCGGAGCGGACGTGGTGCTCACCATGTTCCCCAGCGGGCAGCATGTGCTGGACGCCTACAGGGGCGCGGACGGGGAGCCCGGGCTGCTGGCCGCCGCGGCGCCGGACACCATGTTCCTGGACTGTTCCACCATCAACGTGGACGAGGCCCGGGAAGCCGCCCGGCTGGCACTCGACGCCGGGCACCGCTCCGTGGACGCGCCGGTTTCCGGCGGCGTGGTGGGGGCGGAGGCCGGCACGCTGACGTTCATGGTGGGCGCGCTGCCGGAGGACTTCGAGACGGTGCGGCCGCTGTTCGACGTCATGGGAAAACGTGCGGTGCTGTGCGGAGAACACGGTGCCGGCCAGGCCGCCAAGGTCTGCAACAACCTCATCCTGGGCGTATCCATGATCGCCGTCAGCGAGGCGTTCGTGCTCGGGGAAAAGCTTGGACTGACGCACCAGGCACTGTTCGACGTCGCGTCTGCGGCGTCGGGGCAGTGCTGGGCCCTCACCACCAACTGCCCCGTGCCCGGGCCGGTGCCCACCAGCCCGGCCAACCGTGACTACCAGCCCGGGTTCGCCGGAGCCCTGATGGCCAAGGACCTCCGGCTGGCGCTGAACGCCCTTCGGTCCACCGGCGTCGCCGCCCGGATGGGCCCACTGGCCTCCGAGATCTACGACGCCTTTGCCGCGGAGGGCGGGGCCGGCCGGGATTTCTCCGGCATCATCACCGACATCCGGGACAAATCCGGACAGTAGGCTTAGTTTCAGGACGCACTGGTTTTTCCGGAAGCACCAACCACGTAAGGGGCATGAATGACGCACGACTACGGGAACATTCTGGTGGAGCGCCGCGGGCGCGTCGGCCTCGTCACCCTGAACAGGCCCGAGGCACTGAACGCCCTGGACAGGACCACACTGGAGGAACTCGTGTCCGCGGTCTCGGCCATGGACACGGATCCCGGGATTGGCGCCGTGGTGATCACCGGCTCGGGAAAGGCCTTCGCGGCGGGCGCCGACATCAAGGAGATGGCGGACAAGGGCTACCTGGAGATGTACGACGCCGACTGGTTCCGCGGGTGGGAGGACCTCACCCGGCTGCGCATTCCGCTGATCGCGGCGGTGTCCGGCTTCGCGCTGGGCGGCGGCTGCGAGCTGGCCATGATGTGCGACTTCATCATCGCCGGCGACAACGCCAAATTCGGCCAGCCGGAGATCAACCTCGGAGTTGTGCCGGGCATGGGCGGATCCCAGCGGCTCACCCGCGCCGTGGGCAAAGCCAAGGCGATGGACATGATCCTCACCGGCCGGTTCATCGACGCTGACGAGGCAGAACGTTCAGGACTGGTGGCACGCGTGGTGCCTGCCGCAGACACCGTTGAGGAGGCGCTGAAGGCCGCGGAGGTCATCGCGTCCAAGTCGAAGCCGGCCGCCATGCTGGCCAAGGAAGCCGTCAACGCGGCCTTCGAGACGGGGCTGGCGCAGGGCGTTCTGTTTGAACGGCGCCTGTTCCATTCGCTCTTCGCCTCCGAGGACCAGAAGGAAGGCATGGCCGCTTTCGCCGAGAAGCGCCAGCCGGAGTTCAGGCACCGGTGAGCGCCGGGCTGACCGGGGAACGCACCGTCAAGGGAACTTCCCTGCGCGTCGTCCCGGCAGCCATGGTCTCGCTGGCAGGCTTCGTCCTGTTCGCGCTGGACCAGAGCCTTCCCGGCTATGCCCTGCTCGCCGCAGCGCTCGTGGTGGCGGCACTGGTGGACCGCCTGCTGTTCCGCGACCTCGCATTGATTGCGGCCGGGGTGGCCATCATCAGCGCCGTGCCGATCACCACCGACGTCAGCACGTCCCACATGCTCGTCATGGGCTCGGCCATGATCGCGGCTGTGGGGATCCCCTACGCCGTCTCGCGGTTCGTCACGAAAGAACATGCGGTGGTGTTTCCGGTCCGGACCGGGCAGAAATGGACACGTGCGGAGAAGTGGTACCTGCCCGCCGTCGTGGTGATTGGCTACGCCCTGCTGCCCGTCTACATGATCCGGACGGGGGTCTACATGAACTGGCCCGCCGTGCACGACCCCGACGGCATCGCGCGGCTGTTCGTGGGCACCAACGCCCTGGGCATCTGGGATGAACTGTTCTTCATCTGCACCTGCTTCGCGCTGCTGCGCCGACACCTGCCCGACTGGCAGGCCAACCTGCTGCAGGCCGTGCTGTTCACGTCCTTCCTGTGGGAACTCGGCTTCAGGGCCTGGGCGCCGTTCTTCATCTATCCGTTCGCCCTGCTGCAGGCCCGCATCTTCACCGTCACCAAGTCCCTGTCGTATATCGTGAGCGTGCACCTGCTCTTCGACTTCGTCCTGTTCCTGGTGCTGCTCCACGCGCACAACAGGGCCTGGATCGACATCTTCCTGTACTAATTCCCGTTCCCTAAATCCAGGCCCTTCCCGTCCGGCCCGTGGAGTTTTTGTCCAGGTATCGGCCTCTAAAGGCACTTTTGCCCGCGATATCTGGACAAAAACTCCAACCGGGGGAGGGGCCGTATGCAAATGGCCGCCGGAATTTCACCTGCAGTTAATCGCGATGCCCTAACCTTGCACTTCAGGCAAAAGTGTTTATCCAGGCAAACGTTTGAAAAGGGGAACGATCGTGGCCGACATCGCTGCTGTACTGGGACGGCTCACCGCGGCCGAGCTTGAAGAGATCCACGCCACAGGCCCCCAGGGGCACCTGAGCCGCCGGATCGTGGAGGCGCTGGACAGGGCTGCCGGCGGTCCCGGCGGCGGCCGTGGCTACTACGTTCCGGCCGGGAGCGTCAGCGGAACCGGCAGCCCGCACGTTGTCCTGAGGAGCGACGTCGCGGCCTGGCTTTTCGGGCATTCCGCACCGGCCGCCGTCGCCGATCCCGCCTAAAAGCCGGGCTGGCTTAGAAGCCGTTCCGCGCTATCCTGCGGTCCCTGCCGCGGGCGTAAGGGCGGATGCTGGCGCCGCGCCGGGGGCGCCGCCAGATTCGTCGTTTTTCTGCCGCAGGCCGCCCTCGAGGATCGTGCCCAGCAGGCCGCGGGCCGCTTCGAGCACTTCACGTACCTCGGGAGACGTCAACTCGTAGAAAAGGCGGCCGTCCTTCCGGGACGGCACGATCAGCCGCTGGCGCCTCAGGATCCCGAGGTGCTGGGAAAGGTTTGAGGCTTCAAGGCCGGTGCAGTCCCGCAGATTGCTCACCGTCACCGGGCCGCTGACCAGCATCTCCAGGACCAGGATGCGTGCAGGATGGCCCATGGACTTGAACAGGTCCGCCTTGACCTCGGTGTGGATCACGCCGTCGGGCATATCACCCATTATGGATCCCTTTCAGTGTTCCTAGACAGGTCTTGCTTGACAGATGTTCCCACCGGACACTGTCCGGCCCGCCAAACTGCTGCCCCCAAGGCGTACAGACCTAAGTATAGAGACAGAACGGTCTGTCTCCGAGGACCACGCTGATCTTTTGCCGGGGCCCCTCTCCGCATGGGCGAGAAGGCAGGGCAGCGGCAGTGGACAGGCCTTGCCAAGAGCCCATAACTAGTTCACAATTTCATAAATTCCTCAAGTACCGCCCCGGCTCATCCGCGGGAGCGGCAAGGAGAGAAACCTCAGCTGCTTCCGGCGACGACGGCGTCCCGGACGCCGTGTTCCCGGATCCAGGAGGGCTAAATGGCTGGCATGTTCGAACTCTTCATTGACGCAGAGGCTTCATTCAGGTTCCAGCTCACCGCCCCGGACGGCACTGTCATGGCCGTGTCCCGGGCTTTTCCCAGTAAGGCCGCTGCGGTTGAGGGCATTGCCGCCGTTCGCGAATACGCCGGAATGGGGCATGTGAAGGAGCTGGCCGCGGCACCGGTGGAGCGCCACTTCGGTTCCCGCCCGCACGCTGCTGTTCGTCCCCTGACCCAGCGCATGCCCCTCCGGTGCCAGGGGCTGGCCGGGTAGGGCGGCAGGGAGCCGCGATGAGCCTTCCGAAAACCGTGCGGGCGTACTCAAGCGCCCTTGGGCCGGCAGACTGTGCGGCGGGCACGTTCCACTATGACGCCATTTCGGGGCGCCTTGAGTGGTCCGATGAGCTGTACGCGCTCCACGGTTACCGCCGCGGCGAGATTGTGCCCACCGTGGAGCTCCTCTACGCCCACAAGCACCCGGACGACAGGGACCGCTGCCACGACATCTTCATGGCGGCCTGCGAGGCGGGCGGATTCTTCTGCAGCTACCACCGCATCATCGATGCGCGGGTGCGGGAACACCGGGTCCTCACCGCCGGCGAGGCCCTCGTGCAGGACGGCAGGCTCGTTGCTGTTGAGGGGTTCATCGTCGACCTGACCAGCACCCTGCACTGGGAAACCGAACGGGCCGCACGGGAAGCGGTTGAAGGGGCCCTCCGCACGCGGAGCACCATCGAACAGGCGAAGGGCATTCTGATGGGCGTCCTGCGGATTGGTTCCGAGGCCGCCTTCGAGCTGCTGGCCAGGTACAGCCAGGACACCAATATCAAGGTGGCCAGCACTGCTGCCGACCTCGTGCAGCTCGCCAACAGCCCGCAGCAGGCGGCCTTGCTGGACACGTTCGTCCAGGAGCTTCAGCGGCCCTCGGAATGCCCTGCGGACCGGGAGCCCGCAAAGCCAGTCAGCCCGTAAATCCGGTCAGTCCGTAAAGTCACCGGCGCCGCGGCGGAAATCGCCCAGGATCCGGATGAGCTGGTTCACGTCCTGGTCACCAAAGCCGGACCGGGCGAAAACCTCGGTGTTGAGTACCGCCGTCGCCCGTTTTGCCAGCGTGCGGCCCTGGGCCGTGAGCTCGATAAGGGTGGTGCGCCCGTCGGTGGGGTGCGGTGAGCGCACCACGAGTCCCGCGGTCTGGAGGCGGTCGACGGCGTTGGTCACCGAGGTGGGATGGACCTGGAGCAGGGCGCTCGCCTTGTTCATGGGCAGGGCGCCGCTCCTGGCGAAGCTGAGCAGCGCCAGCAGCTCGTAGCGGGCGAAGGTCAGCCCGAACGGCTTCAGCGCCCCCTCGATGCGGGCGAGCAGGATCTGCTGGGTGCGCATGATCGCAGTGATGGCGGCCATCGGGGCTGCGACATCACCCCAGCCATGGCTCTCCCAGTTGCGCTGCGCATCGGCAATCGGGTCGCGGGGCAGCGGAGGGCTCACGGTTCAGCCCTGGCTCTTCAGGCCCGGAAAATCCGTTTCGGAGTACTCCGTGCCCCGGCCAAGGGGAGCGCCGGCCGCGCTGTGCTGGATGCCGTCCGCGTGGCGGAGCTCCTCGCCGTGCCGCAGCTCAACCCGGCGGATCTTGCCCGAGATGGTCTTCGGCAGCTCGCCGAACTCCAGCCGGCGGATGCGCTTGAACGGCGCCAGGTGGTCCCGGCAGTAGCGCAGGATTTCCTCGGCGAGCTCGGGTCCCGGCTCGTGGCCGGCTGCCAGCACCACAAATGCCTTGGGCACCGACAGCTTGAGCGGGTCGGGGGAGGGGACGACGGCGGCCTCCGCCACCGCCGGGTGCTCGATGAGCACGCTCTCCAGCTCGAACGGGGAGAGCCGGTAGTCGGAGGACTTGAAGACGTCGTCGTCCCGGCCCACGTAGGTGATCACGCCGTGTTCGTCCCGGCTGGCCATGTCACCCGTGTGGTAGTAGCCGCCGCGGAAGGCTGCGGCCGTCTTTTCCGGGTCGCCGTAGTACGACTTCATCAGACCGGCGGGGCGGGGATCCAGGCGGAGGCACAGCTCGCCGTCGTCGGCTTCCTCTCCCGTCACCGGATCGACGAGCACCACGTCGTACCCCGGCAGGGGCTGGCCCATGGCACCGATCTTGACCGGCTGGCCGGGGGTGTTGGCCACCTGCACCGTGGTTTCGGTCTGGCCGAAGCCGTCGCGGATGGTCTGGCCCCAGGCCCGCTGGACCTGGCCGATGACCTCAGCGTTGAGCGGCTCGCCGGCCGAGACCACCTTGGTGGGCGGATTCTTCAGGAGGGTGAGGTCGGCCTGGATGAGCATCCGCCAGACGGTGGGCGGGGCGCAGAAGCTGGTGACCTTTTCGCGGTCCATCTGCTCCATCAGTGCTCTGGCGTCGAAGCGGTCGTAGTTGTAGACGAACACGCAGGCCTCGGCGATCCAAGGGGCGAACAGGTTGGACCAGGCGTGTTTGGCCCAGCCCGGGGACGCCACGTTCAGGTGCACATCCCCCGGCTCCAGCCCGATCCAGTACATCGTGGACAGGTGGCCCACCGGATAGGAGGTGTGGGTATGTTCCACGAGCTTGGCCTTGGAGGTGGTGCCCGAGGTGAAGTAGAGGAGCAGGGTTTCGTCCGCCAGGGTGGGGGCTTCAGGCGTGAAGTCGCTCGGGGAGGCGGTGGACTCCGCATACTGCAGGGCCTCCGCCGTGGCGGCGCCGCCTGGGCTGCTGCCGGGGTCGGGGATTTCGATCAGCCGGTAGCTGCCGGGCACCCCGGCAAACTTGCCGAGGTTTGAACTGCCGACGGCGGCCCAGCCCGCTTCGCCGCGCTCCACCCGGTCCTTCAGGTCCGCGGGACCCATGAGGGTGGTGGTGGGGATTAATACGATGCCCAGCTTGATGCCGGCCAGTACAAGTTCCCACAGTTCCACCTGGTTGCCCAGCATGATGATCATGCGGTCGCCGCGCTTGACGCCCTGGCCGCGGAGCCAGGTGGCCACCTGGTTGGAGCGGGCCGACAGTTCGGCGAAGCTGCGGCGCGTGGCCGAGCCATCCTGCTCCACGATCACCAGGGCCGGGTTGTTGCCCTTGGCGGGATCGGCAGCGATGGCGTCGAACCAGTCGAGCGCGAAGTTGAACTCTGCGGGCCGCGGCCATTCAAAGCTGGTTCTCGCCTGCCGGTAGTCCTGGCGCATGGCGAGCAGCTGGTCCCGTGCGGCACGGAAGTCGTCGGTGACTGTCATGGGGCACCTTTCGCCTGGGGATTCACGTCCTAGTGATCCACGTCACTGTGCAATATACTAGGACATCCAAGGGTTTGGAAGAGCGAAGGGATCTATGCCCGTGCAGCCACAAGGACGTGACAGCGGAGTACGCACTGAGGTGACAGCGGGGGAGGCCACGCCCGGGGAACCGGGCAGCGCGGCGCCGCCGTTTGCCGATGCGGACCTCATGTACATCGCGGACATCCTGCCGCCGGCCGAGCGGACGCGCTATCTCGAGATCCGGGACTTCCTGCAGTCCCGGGTCCGCGCCCAGTCCATCGAGTACTGGAACCGGGAAGAGTTCCCGTTCGGGCTGCTCGCGGAGCTGGGAAAGCACGGGCTTGGCGGGCTGCAGACGGACGGGACATCCACCCTCTTCAAGGGCCTCATGTACGTTGAGGTTGCCCGGGCCGACGTGTCCCTGTCGGCGCTCGTGGGCATCCACAACGAACTGATCGTCGGCATGATCGACGCCCTCGGGTCCGAGGAACAGAAGCAGCGGTGGCTGCCGGGCCTGACCGCCTTCACCCAGCTGGGGGCGTTCGCGCTGACCGAGCCGGAGCACGGTTCGGACATTGCAGGCGGACTGGCCACCACGGCCCGGCTTGAGGACGGCGAATGGGTCATCGACGGCGCCAAGCGCTGGATCGGCGCCGGAACCATCGCCGACTTCGCGCTCGTGTGGGCCCGGGACGCGGCCGACCAGCAGATCAAGGGCTTCATTGTTGAGACGGAGCGCCCCGGCTACACGGCCACCAAGATCAGCAACAAGATCGGGCTCCGGATCATGCAGAACGCCGACATCGTGCTGGACGGCGTCCGCATTCCGGAAGCCAACATGCTCCCCGGGGCCACCGATTTCACCAAGGCCAACGAGCTGCTGAGGGATTCCCGCGCCTGGGTGGGCTGGCAGGCTGCGGGGATCCAGCTCGCAGCCTTTGACGTTGCCCGCTCCTATTCGCTGCAGCGCCGCCAGTTCGGCAAGGAGCTGGCACGCTTCCAGCTCATCCAGCAGCAGCTCGCCGAAATCCTTGGCAATGCGTCGGCCTCGCTGGCCCTGATGGCGCAGCTGGCCCGGATCCAGGAGGAGGGCAGGCTGGAAATGGCCCAGGCGGCGATGGCCAAGGCCACCACCACCCGGCTGGCCCGCGCTTCCGTGGCCTTGGGCCGGTCCCTGCTGGGCGGCAACGGCATCAGCAGCGACTTCGAGATGGGAAAGCTGTTCGGTGACGCCGAGATCCTCTACACGTACGAGGGCAGCTACGAGATCAACTCACTGATCGTGGCCCGCGCAGTGACGGGCAAATCGGCCTTCGTGTAGGGCGGCGCGGCGGGTCGGGGCGTCAGTCAGCCCGCCCCGACACTCAGCCAAACGCTACTCAGCCAGCGCGGCAGCCTTCCGCGCGGCGGCCTCCAGCTGCTCCAGATAGGCGGCCTGCTCGGCCGATCCCCGCTGCGGAAGATTGGGGTCGTTGGGCCCCTGCCCGGCCGAGCCGTCAATAAGCTCGCGGATGATGTCAGCGTGTCCCAGATGCTGCGCCGTCTCAGCACACATGTGCACCAGCATCTGGTGCAGGGTCACGTGCCTCCGGTCTTCCCGCCACCAGGGCACAACCCCGGAAGCCTCCAGCGGCAACGCCTCGATGGTCGCGTCCGTGTGCGCCGCCGAGAAGTGATGCAGCTCCACGATCTCGGCACGTGTCTCCTCAGGGGTGGCCCACATGTCCGCGTCCGGCTCGGCCCCGTCAGCGAACCAAGGCAGCTCCCGGCCACTGGGCCGCCCGAACACCTCGCCGAAGTAGCCCAGTTCCACGCTGGCCACATGCTTGACCAGGCCCAGGAGGTTCGTGCCGGTGGGTGTCATCGGCCGGCGGACGTCGTACTCGATCAGTCCGTCGAGCTTGGCGAGGAGCTGGGCGCGCCGTGTCCGCAGGTAATGGTGCAGGGTCGCTTTTTCATCCATGGCGGCACTCTACCGGCCGGCCAAGACTGCGGGCAGCAAAAACTCCCCTGTGCGTGCCGGGCACGGACAGGGGAGTCTTTGGTAAGCCGTTACAGCGGGCGGATGTTCTCTGCCTGCGGACCCTTGGGGCCCTGGGTCACTTCGAATTCGACCTTCTGGTTTTCATCCAGGGAGCGGTAGCCGCTGGAGGCAATTGCCGAGTAGTGGGCGAATACATCTGCCGATCCGTCATCCGGAGCGATGAAGCCGAAGCCCTTTTCGGCGTTGAACCATTTAACTGTGCCTGTTGCCATTGCTACTTCCTTTGTAACCCTTTTCTGGTCCTGCTCCGACAGCAGGCAGAGACGGAAACTGTTGTCCGCTGTCTCCAACCTATGGGCCATCCGCCGGGCGTGCAATAGCTGCCGTCATCAGGAGTCCCACCTGTAACGGGAGATTTTGTCCCCGGAGGCCATTTGGAGACGCCGTTTCCTGCCTACGTTGTGGTCTCCGGCTCCTGTCCGGTGTCCTCCCACATCACGTCGAGATTGCGGAAAACCGGCGGACCGTCGCACAGGGCGGCCATCTTCGCGGCGAAGTCGGATGTTTCAGGCCGGTTGGAGTTCTCCATCGCCGATTCGTAGGAGTCGAACTCCACGATGGTGAAGTATGTCCCGGGACGGTCCCGGTCCGCGGTGGCGCTGATGCGGCGAAACGTCGGCGCGGTGGTGCCCTCGGTTCTCGACGGGCGGCCCAGCGCTTCGACCTCCTCGATGCGTGAGGTCTGGAATTCGATGATCTGCACAAACCCGGCCATGACGGCTCCCTCGACGGCGGTGGTGACTGATGCGGATCACGGTAGACCCGGTGCCGTGCCCGCGCAACCGTTCTACGGAGTCAGGAGCACCTTGATGGCCCGGCGCTCGTCCATCGCCTTGTAGGCTTCGGGCGCGTCCTCCAGGGGCATCTCGACGTCGAACACCCGCCCGGGATTGATGGCGCCGGACAGCACGTCCTTGAGCAGCTCGGGAATGTAGGTCCGGGCAGGGGCCATTCCGCCGGACACGGTGATGTTTTTGTCGAACAGGTAGCGCAGCGGTATCTCCGCGCCGCCGGTGGGAACTCCGACGAAGCCCAGCGCGCCGCCCGGCCGGACGGAATGCAGCGCCTGCTCCATGGACTCCTTGGTGCCCACGCATTCGAGCACGGAATCGGCCAGCACGCCGCCGAGTAGTTCCCGGACCTTGGCGACACCGTCATCCCCGCGCTCCTCGACAATGTCCGTGGCACCGAACTCGCGGGCGATCGCCTGCCGGTCGGCGTGGCGGGACATCGCGATGATCCGCTCGGCGCCGAGCCGCTTTGCTGCCAGGACGCCGCAGAGCCCCACAGCGCCGTCGCCCACCACCACAACGGTCCGGCCGGGGCCCACCTGGGCGCTGACGGCGGCATGGTGCCCGGTGGCCATGACGTCCGAGAGGGTCAGCAGGCTGTTGCGCAGCGCTGCGTCCGGCTCGCCGACGTCCGGCACCTTGACGAGCGTCGAGTCGGCGAGCGGGACGCGCACGGCCTCGCCCTGGCCGCCGTCCACAGCGAATCCGGCGTCGTCCTTACCGCCCCAGCCGGCGAGGTGGTCGCAGGCGACGGTGACGCCGTTAAGGCACTGCGGGCACTGTCCGCAGCTGACCACGAAGGGGGCGATTACAAAGTCGCCCGCCCGGAGCGCGGACACGTCGCTGCCTGTGCTTTCCACGACGCCGACGAATTCGTGGCCGATGGCGGAGGCATGGCGGACGGGCCTCACGCCGCGGTACGGCCACAGGTCCGAGCCGCAGACGCAGGCGGCCGTCACGCGGACCACGGCGTCCGTGGGGAGCTGGATGACCGGGTAGTCGCGGTCCTCCACCCTGATGTCGCCGGGTCCGTGGATGATAGTGGCGCGCATGGCTGCTCCTCTCGAAAGGGCTGGGCTGGACGGGATCGAGTCTAGCCCCGCTGCCGGGGACCAGCCTTTCGGGAGGCAACGCGCCCCGCTCCTGCTAGCGCATCCCCTCGCGGCGGATGGCGGTGGCGATGGCCGCTGCCCGGGTCTCCACGCCCAGCTTGGCGTAGATGTGGGCGAGGTGGGTCTTGACGGTGGCCTCGGAGATGAACAGCCGCTGCCCCAGCTCCCTGTTGCTGAGCCCCTCGGTGAGGAGGCTCAGCAGTTCGGCCTCCCTCGGGGTCAGGACCTCATCGGGATTGCGCAGCTGCTGGAACAGCCGGGAGGCTACCGGCGGGCTCATGACGCTCTTGCCTTGCACGGCGCCCCGGACGGCGGCGAAGATCTCCTCCGGCGCGGCGTCCTTGAGGAGGTAGCCCATGGCCCCGGCGTCCACGGCGCGGACAATGTCGGCGTCGGAATCGTAGGTAGTGAAGACCAGCACGGCCTGCCGGCGGTTGCGTTCGCGGAGCTTCCTGATGGCCTCGATCCCGTCCATCCCCGGGCCCATGGCCAGGTCCATCACCACGACATCGGGGGCGTGCCCTTCCACGGCGGCCAGGGCTTCCTCGCCGGAGGACGCCTCGGCAACCACCTCAATGTCCGGCTGCGTCCCCAGCAGGGCCTTCAGGCCGCTGCGGACCACGAGATGGTCGTCCACGAGGAGCACGGTAATGACGCTCATTCTTCCCCCTTTGCCGGCAGTTGCCTGACCGTCGGCTGCGTGACCGGCAGCTGCGCCGCCACAACAGTTCCCTCGCCCGGGGCGCTTTCCACCGAGAAGGCGCCGCCAAGCTGCTCCACCCGCTGCCGCATCGCCCGCAGTCCGTATCCTCCGGCGTCCGACGGCGGTGCTACCGCCGCCGGATCAAAGCCCGTGCCGTCGTCGTAGATGTCCAGCGTGACCGCCTCCGGCAGGAAGCCGAGGGTGATGGTCGTGGTGCTTGCGGAGGCATGTAGCTTGATGTTCGCGGCCGCGCTCTGAGCCACCCGGAGGAGCGTATGACGGACCTCCGGGGCGACTGCCCTCGGTTCGCCGGTGACCAGGAGCCGGGCATCCGGCACGTATTGGGAAGCGGCCTGCAGCAGGGCGTCGGGCAGCGGCGAGGCGTCGAGGCCGGGAGATGCCAGTTCGTGGACCAGGCTGCGCGTATCGGAGAGGTTCCGGCGGAGCAGCTCGCTGGCCTGCCGGAGATCCTGCCGGGACGCCGGCTCCGGCCAGGCGCGGTTTGCCGCCTCGAGCAGGAGCAGGCTGCTGGCGAGCCCCTGCGTCACGGTGTCATGGATTTCCCGGGAGACGCGCTCGCGTTCGGCGATGGTGCCGGCGCGGCGCTCGCTGGCGGCCAGCTGCCCCTGGGCGAGGGATACCTCGGAATGCAGGCGCCGCTGCTCGGCGGCGTCGTGCTCGATGCGGTCATAGATCAGGGTCAGCAGGACGCCCACGGCGAGCGGGCCCAGGAGCATGGCCAGGTCCGTGCCGTCGCTGAGCCGGAACAGCCCCGCGGCGGTGGCTGCCGCCGTCGCCCCCGCCGCTGCGTAGGCGACCGCCCCGCTGAAGGCGATGCGGCACAGGAAGAACAGTGCAAACGAGCACCAGGCGAAGCTGGGGGCGGAGACCACCAGCGCCGCCCAGACGGCCACGAGGATGAACATCCACGGCGCCCAGGGACGCCGGCGCTGGGCGAGCACGGCGATGACCGCGTAGAGGGCGCAGGCGGCGGCTGCCAGCGCGAGGACCAGCAGGTTGTCCTGGGCGCTGTGCCGCATCACGTAGCGCACCACCGAGGCAACGATGAGCACGGCGAAGCCCAAATGGACCGCGGCGTCTATCCGTCCAAGCCGGCTGGTCGGAACGGGGCCGGTGCGTGCGGGAGGAAGTTCCGGTGCGGCGGTGGGGGCTGGGGAGGGCATGGCGGGTCCGGTTCCGGTGGGTGACGTGCTAGGACCATGCTATTGCCCGCGCCGTTGCGGGTCTCTCAGCCTTTTGGCTGATACCGCCAGCCGGAAGGACCACGGGGGTCCAACTGATGGCCTGATGCGCCCCCGCCTGGCGCAGGTCCACCATGGAAATGCAGCCGTTGGGCTGTGCCCCGCAGTCACCGGATACGCAACCACCGGATTCCGGTCCTGACATACCCAGCCGGCCGCTCGCCGCCCACCGAAGGAGAACCCCCGTGAAGAAGTCCCAGAAGATTTTTGCCGCCGCGGCAGCCGGAGCGCTCGTGATGACCGCCGGTGCCACCGCCGTCGCCAACGCCGGATCCGGGTCTTCCCCTGCTTCGGTCCAGCCCGCGGGGGCCGCAATACAGCCTGCCGCGGCGCCGGCAGCCGTGCCCGCTGCTGATGTCCAGCCGGGTGCGGACAACGTCGTCGCCCAGAACCGGATCACCGTGGGCGCCTCGGCGAAGGCAGTGGGCGCTGCGCTCGCCAAGTGCCAGGCCGACAAGCTGCCCTTCGTGACGGTGGCCCTGGTGGACCGGTTCGGCACCGTCCAGGCCCTCCTGCGCGGCGACAACGCCGCCGAGCACACCATCGAGTCCGCCAAGCAGAAGGCGTACACCGCAGCAGCGTTCGGCAGCCCCACGAGCGAACTCGCCAAACGCATCAGCGGCAACGGGCCGAGCATCGCCGACCTTCCCGGCACCATCTTCCTCCCGGGCGGCGTCCCGTTGAAGGTCAACGGGGTCTCCGTGGCGGGCATCGGCGTGGGCGGCGCTCCGGACGGCAAGCTCGACGAAGCCTGCGCCGAGGCCGGCGCCGCCGCAATCGCCGTCAAGTAGGTTGCGGGCTGTGGGTGGGGACGGGTTCGACGGCGGCAGGCCGGCTGCCGCTCTTCCGCTCGCTGGTGTGGCGGTACTGGTGGCGTCCCTGCTGGCGGGGTGCGCTTCCGGTTCACCGTCGGCCGTTGAACCGGCCTCAGCCAGTTCAACACGGACCAGTTCAAGCCAGGGAAGTTCAATGCCAGCGAGTTCCACCCCAAGCGCTGGCGGTGCAACGCAGGCAAGCCCGGCGGCGGCGGACGGTTCCGGAGCGGGCGGCACACCGCGGCCGCCGTCGTCCGCTCCCGCCTCACGTCCCACCCTTTCCCCGGCCGAGCAGGTGAGGCTGGACCAGCGGCTGGTCCTGGCCGCGAAGGGCAACGACGCGGCTCTTGTGGAGCAGCTGATCCGCGAAGGCGGGAACGTGAACGCCAAGGACTCGATCCAGGATTCTGCGTTCCTGTACGCCGGTGCCGAGGGCTTCAACGAGATCCTGCGGCTGACGGTGGCCAACGGTGCGGACGTCCGGAGCACCAACCGTTTTGGCGGGACCGCCCTGATCCCGGCCAGCGAGCACGGGCACGTGGAGACGGTGCGGATCCTGATCGCCGCCGGTGTCCCCGTCAACCACGTGAACAAGCTCGGCTGGACGGCCATGCAGGAAGCCATCCTCCTCAATAACGGGGGTCCGAGGCAGCAGGATGTGGTCCGGCAGTTGCTCGACGCCGGGGCGGACCCCGACATCCGCGATCCGCAGGGCCGGACGGCTTTGGAGAACGCCGAGCGGCTGGGCTTTGCCGAGATCGCCCGGCTGATCCGCGGGCGGGGCTGACCCGGGCACGGCTATTCGACAGCGCCGAACCGGCCCGGTTTTGGGACCGTCAGCCGCAAGGGTTCGGCCGTTTCACCGCCTCTGCAGCGTCAAAGCTGGGCCGGTTCGGCGAGCTCTGCGGCCACAGCGAAGTCCGCTTCCGTCTTCTCCCGGATTTCTTCCATGGTGATGCCGGGGGCGAGCCGGGTGAGCGTAAGCTGCCGCCCGCCGTCGTCCTTCTTGTGGAGGTCGAAGACGGCGAGGTCGCTGATGATCCGGTCCACTACACTCACGCCGGTCAGGGGCAGGGTGCAGTCGGAAACGATCTTGGCTGAGCCGTCTTTGGCGTTGTGTTCGGTGAGGACCACGACCCGTGGTGTCCCGGCGACGAGGTCCATGGCGCCGCCCATGCCCTTGACCATTTTGCCGGGGATGGTCCAGTTGGCGAGGTCGCCGTTGCCGGAGACCTGCATGGCGCCGAGGATGGCGACTTTCACGTGCCCGCCGCGGATCATGCCGAAGGACGTGGCGGAGTCGAAGATGCTGCCGCCGGGCAGGACGGTGACGGTCTGCTTGCCGGCGTTGATGAGGTCGGCGTCCTCCTCACCTTCGTAGGGGAAGGGGCCCATGCCGAGCAGCCCGTTCTCGCTCTGCAGGACCACGCGGACGCCGTCGGGCAGGTTGTTGGCCACCAGGGTGGGGATGCCGATACCCAGGTTGACGTAGTCGCCGTCGTTCAGTTCCTCGGCCGCGATTGCAGCCATTTCATTCCGGGTCCAGGCCACGGGGGTCTCCTTCTAATTGTTGACGAGTTCGGGGCTGACCAGGCCAGCGCGCGGGCGGACGGTGCGCTGTTCGATGTCCTTGACCCTGTTGCTGGCCTGGACCAGGTGCTGGACGTAGACGCCCGGCGTGACGATGTGGTTCGGGTCCAGGGCCCCGGGCTCGACGATGACCTCCGCCTCGGCGATGGTGACGGCGCCGGCGGTGGCGACCACCGGGTTGAAGTTCCGGGCCGTGTAGCGGTAGATCAGGTTGCCGTCGGTGTCAGCGGTGTGGGCGTGGACCAGCGCGACGTCGGCAAGGATGGCGCGCTCACGGACGTACGTTTCGCCGTCGAACACCTCGTGCGGCTTGCCCTCGGCCACCAGGGTGCCCACTCCGGTCTTGGTGTAGAACGCGGGAATGCCGGCGCCGCCGGCGCGCAGCCGCTCGGCCAGAGTGCCCTGCGGGGTGAACTCCACCTCGAGGACCCCGGCGAGGTACTGCTCGGCGAAGAGCTTATTCTCGCCGACGTAGGACGCGATGACCTTGCGGACCTGGCCGGCCTCGATCAGGACGCCCAGGCCCTTGCCGTCCACGCCCATGTTGTTGGACACCACGGTCAGGTTCCTCACGCCGGATTCACGGACGGCCGCGATCAAGTCAGCCGGAATGCCGCTCAGCCCGAACCCGCCGACGGCAACGGTGATCCCGTCCCGCAGCACATCGTGCAGGGCTTCCGCGGCGCTGGATTTCAGCTTGGACATCGCATCTCCTCATCGAGCTGTGGTGCAGTCCACTTTATGGACGCTGGTTCTGACTGTGGAGCGTAGGTGGGCTGCCGCAACCGTGTCAAGGTTTTGCCCTCCCTGGACAGTCGCGCTCTTACACTGTGGACGGTAGGCTGGAATGTGTCCACATTATGGATAATTAAGGAGCAGCTGTGAATCAGGCACCGGTCCAGGGCGCGCAGGTCGTCAGCCGCATCGCAGGGCTTCTGCGGATCGTTGGGCGCAAGCCGGAGGGAAGCCCGCTCGTGGAGCTGGTGCGCGACTCCGGGCTGACCCGTCCAACGGTGCACCGCCTGCTGACGTCCCTTGCCGCCGAGGGGCTTCTCGACCACGACCCCCTGAGCGGGAACTGGGTGCTCGGCCCCGAGGCCCTGCTGATGGGGTCGGTGGCCGCCGCGCGCTTTCCGCTGGAGGACCTGGCGAGGCCCAGCCTGCGCCGGCTCGCCGAGGAGACCGGTGAGAGTGCGTTCTTCTCGATCCGGCGGGGCGTCGAGACAGTATGCCTGCTTCGCGAGGAGGGCAGCTTCCCCGTCCGCTCCTTCGTGCTGCACGAGGGTGTCCGGTTTCCCCTGGGCGTCGCCTCGGCCGGAACGGCGATCATGGCGTTCCTGCCCGAAGCAGAGCAGGAGCAGATCCTGGGCGACTGGGCCGCCCACGCCGGCAAATACGCCGACGGGCACCCGGAGGGCGTGGTCCGGAACAACCTGCACCAGACCCGGCGGCGCGGCTACTCCGTGAACCCGGGCCTGGTGCTGGAAGGCAGCTGGGGGATGGGTGCGGCGGTATTCGACCAGGCCGGCCGTCCGGCCTGGGCACTGTCCCTGACCGGGATCGAGCCACGCTTCCGTGAGGACCGGCGCGAACTGCTGGGCCGGCTCCTGCTGGAGGAGGCCCACCGGCTCACCGTCCGGCTCGGCGCCGGCGGCCAGCGCGGGCGGCAGAACTAGCTGGGGCACACCGCTCTGCGCAGCCCCCTCGGGCGGGGCCGCTGAAACTGTTGTGGTGCCCGCTGCCCGTGCCTAACCTTGCAGAGGGTCCACCCCGCAGACGAAAGGCGCCTGCGGACAGGGCCGCCCTGCAGACGGCGCTGTCTGCAGAAGAGCTGGACGGTACCGAAGGAGCCAGAGCCATGAGCACACGGGTCTACTTTGAGGAATACGGCGATCCCCAGGTCCTGAAGGTGGGAACGGAGAAGCTGGCCGAACCGGGCGACGGCCTGGTGCAGGTGGAGTTCCGGGCGGTCAGCGTCAACCCCGTGGATTGGAAGCTCGTGGCGGGCTACCTGAAAAAGTGGGTCCCCCTGGACTTTCCGGCGGTGCCCGGCTGCGAAGCGGCCGGCGTCGTGACCGCCGTCGGGCCTGATTTCGAAGGGTTTGCGGTAGGTGACGAGGTCATCTGGAACGGGCTGCTGGGCGGCTACCGGACGGAATTCGTTGTGCCGGCCGAGCAGCTGACTCCCTTGCCGGCGGGAGTGGACTTCGAGCAGGCTGCATGTATCCCGGTGGCAGGAGGCACGGCGTACTCGGCCCTGAAGCAGCTCGCCGTGGCCGCAGCGGACACGGTACTGATCCATGGGGCCGCCGGCGGAGTTGGCTCGGCCGCGGTCCAGATCGCGCAGGCCTTCGGCGCACGGGTGATCGGCACGGCGTCGGAGGCCAACCAGGAGTACCTCAGCGAGCTGGGTGCCGAACCCGTGACGTACGGTCCAGGGCTCGCGGACAGGATCCGGGAGCTGGCCGGGGACGCGGGCACGGTTACTGCCGTCCTGGATACCGTGGGGAGCGAGGACTCGCTGGCAGCCACAGCCGAGCTGCTGCAGGGCTCTGGCCGGGCCGTGACCACCATTCCGGGCGAACAGGCAACAGCAGCGGGGCTGGTGGCCGTACAGCAGTTGGAAGGGCGGGTGGCGGAAGTGGGGACGCTCGCCGCCGAGGGGCAAATCACCTTCACGATCGGGCACCGGATGCCGCTGATCGAGGCCGCCGATGCGCTGGAATTCAGCCGCGGCGGCCACGGCCGGGGGAAGATCCTGCTGCTTCCGTAGAACCGGCCGCCCCGCTGGCCGCCCGCGTCCGGAAAAACCCTGGAGCCCTACCCCGGCCTTAGAGCCCTGCCCTGGCCTCTTCCGGTCCCTCGTGCTTCCACCACGTGTCGAAGATACTGACCGGAACGGTCCGCTTGTGCCGGGTCCGCAGGTACTTCTGTTCGATCAGCTCTGCGGCGCTGTCGCCGACCTCGCGGCCCTCGAGGTAGTCGTCGATCTGGTCGTAGCTCAGGCCCAGTTCGTCCTCGTCCGTGCGGCCCGGCCGGTCGTCCAGGAGGTCGGCGGTGGGCACCTTCTTCCACACCCGCTCCGGCGCGCCGAGGTGCTCCAGCAGGGCCCGGTTCTGCCGTTTGTTCAGGCCGAACAGCGGCAGGATGTCGGCCCCGCCGTCGCCATACTTGGTGAAGAACCCGGTGACCGATTCAGCGCCGTGGTCCGTGCCGATGACGAGGTAGTTGTGCTCCCCGGCCAGGGCGTACTGGGCGATCATGCGCGTGCGGGCCTTGGTGTTGCCCTTGTGGAAGTCGGAGATCCCGTTGCCGACAGTCTTCTCGAACTCGTCCTCGAAACCGTCCACGGCGGCGGAGATGTTGAAGGTCCATTCCTTGGAGGCCTTGATGAAATCCAGGGCCACCTGCGCATCTTCCTCGTCGTGCTGGACGCCGTAGGGGAGGCGGACCGCCACGAACTGCGCGTCCGTGCCCTCCGCCTGCAGTTCCTCGACCGCCAGCTGCGCGAGGCGCCCGGCGAGCGAGGAATCAAGGCCTCCGGAAATCCCCAGGACGAAGCCCTTGGTGCCGGTGGCCCTGAGGTACTCCTTGAGGAAAGTGACGCGTTTGCGCACCTCCTCTGCGGGATCGATCCGGGGCTGGACGCCCATTTCTTCGATGATCTTGGCCTGGAGTTCGCGCATGGAACCCAGCCTAGTCAGCGTGGTCGGGAACACTCAACTACGTTGCCGCGCGGGGCGGAATGCGTCGGGCATGGGCTAGGGAACGCGCGCCGGCCCGGTGGATCCGCGGATGGTGAGGTGCGTGGGCATGACGGCAAGACGCCGGCTGGGGCCGCCCTGCAGCGGATTGAGCTGGGCCAGGAGCATGGAGACGGCCACACGCCCTGCCTGCTCGATGGGGGAGGCGATGGTGGTGAGCGGAGGGTTGCAGAAGTCCGCGCCGAAGATGTCATCGCAGCCCACGATGCTCATGTCCTCGGGCACGCGGACGCCCCGCTCCCGCAGGCGCTGAAGCATGCCGATGGCCAGGAGGTCGTTGAAGACTATGCAGGCCGTGGCACCCGTGTGGGCAGCGGCGTCGGCGGCCGCGGCCCCCGACGTGGTCTTCGGGGCAAACGGGCCCACCCGGAACGTGGTCATCCCGCGGTCCCGCGTTTCATCCTCGAAGGACTTCCAGCGCTTGGCATTCGACCAGGAGCTCGCCGGTCCGCCCACGAAGCAAACCTTCGAATGCCCCAGCGAAGCCAGATGCTCAAGGGACTGGACAATGGCCGACGGCGTGTCAATCACCACCGTGGGGGCATTGGCGGAGGCCCGGTTGATGGTCACCATGGGGTGGGCGGCCGCAGACTCCGCCAGCTGGGCATCCGTCAGGCGGGAAGCGGCCAGGATGAAGCCGTCGGCCGAGCGCCGCATTTTGTGCAGGGCCTCCTCCTCCATCTCTGCCGATTCCTCCGTGTCCACGAGCAGCTGCGTGTACCCGGCTGCCTTCAGCTGGTGCTGGGTGCCCCGGATGATGTCGAAATAGAACGGGTTGGTGACATCCGGGACCAGAACGGCGATGGCCTGCGTCCGGCCGGAGCTCAGTCCCCGAGCCTGCGAACTCGGCACATAGTTCAACTGGGCCGCAACCTGCTGGATCCGCTCCCGCGTCACCCGGTTGACCCTGTCCGGGTTGGACAGCGCCCTGGAGACCGTGGATGTGGCAACTCCTGCCAGCTCCGCCACATCACGAATAGTTGGTGTCCTGTCCGGGGACGAGAGTTCCACACCTGCCATTGGCCCAGCCTTCCTGATTTGGGGGTGCAGACCCTTTGAGGCTCCGCAATGGTTCTGCTCTGCCAGACCATTGGAGCACCGTTGGCAATTTTTGGCAATCGCTTGCCGACCGGTTTTCCTCACCATAGACTCGACGCCGAAGCCCATGTGACGCAGGACACGACCGTGGCCTGCGGGGTATCCGAGGAGGAAACAATGAAGTTTGCATCGTCAGCCAGGTTGGCAGCCGTTATTACTGCGGCCGCCTTGGCATTGACTGCCTGCGGAGGCGGAGGAAATGACTCCGGCGGGGCCGTTGACGGTAAGGGCAAGAAGCTCAGTGTGCTGGTGGGCGTCAACGCCCACTACTCGGCCCAGCAGAAGGAATGGTTCAAGGACATCGGGGCCAAGTTCAAGGCGCAGACCGGCGCCGACGTTGAGTTCGAGACGTTTGCCTCGGCCAACGACGAGCTGACCCGCATCCAGACCTCGGTCGTTTCGGGGCAGGGACCCGACGTCTACAGCCTCGGCACCACGTTCACCCCTACCGCCTATGCCACGCAGGCCTTCGTGACCCTGACTGACGACGACTGGAAGAAGGTCGGCGGCAAGGACAGGTTTAATCCGGCCGCCCTCGGCATCTCCGGCCCGGACGCGGAGCACCAGGCGGGCATTCCGTTCGTCAGCCGGCCGTTCGTCATGGCCTACAATAAGGAACTGCTTGCGGCCGCCGGAATCGAGAAACCGGCCACGACGTGGGATGAACTGGCCCAGCAGGCGAAGAAGCTCACCAACCCGGCAACCGGGACGTTTGGCCTGGCCACCGGGTACAAGGACAACTTCGATCCCTGGAAGTTCATCTGGGCAATGTCTGTCCAGGCCGGCAACCCGCTGGTGGACGGCAAGACCCTGAAGCTTGACGATCCGTCCGTTAAGAAGGCGTACGAAACGTACTTCGGCTGGCTGACGAAGGACAAGGTCGTGGATCCCAGCGCTGTCGGCTGGAGCAACAGCAACGCGGTGGCCGCCTTTGCCGCCGGCAAGTCCGGTTACCTCATGATGACGACGTCAAGCTCCGTCCCGACCCTTGAAAAGTCTTCAGTGGCAGGGAAATACGCCTACGCCACCATGCCGACGACGGCGCCCGGCGAGACTGCCCCGAAGGGCGACGGCGACAAGGCAGCCAGCATCCTTTCAGGCGACAACGTGGTGGTGGCGGACTACTCGAAGCAGAAGGACCTTGCCTTCGCCTACATCAAGCTCATCACCTCCAAGGAAGAGCAGCTGAACTACCAGAAGATCTTCGGTGACCTGCCCGCAAATGCCGAGGCGCTGAAGTCCCTGACCGATCCCAAGCTGAAGCCGGTGGTGGATGCCGCGGGCAAGTCAAAGGCCACCCCGTTCACGGGCGCGTGGGGCGACATTCAGCTGGCCCTGCTCAACGTCACCGTCCAGTCGGTTCCCGACCTCTCGAACGGGTCCGTTGACGAGTCCGGGCTCCTGAACCGCATCAAGGACGCCCAGACCAAAGGGCAAGCATCCCTCGACCGGGCCGCGAAGTCCTAGGCAGGAACTGCGATGACCACCGATTCCTTCAAGGACCTCCGGACCGCGCCGCGGCCGTCTGCAGGGGCCCAAGCGGCGGGGCCCGTCGCAACGGCGGGGCGCGTCCAGGCGGCCGGGCCCGCAGCCGGGCCCGGCGCGGGCGCAAATCCGGGGCCGGGCGGTCCGGCCCGACTGAACGCCAGGCCGGCCCGGCGCAAGGGCCTCAGCGAGCGGAACCGCCCGTTGTGGATGCTGGTTCCAGGCGGACTGTTGATGTTCGTCATCATCGTGGTGCCGCTGCTGCTCGGCACCTTCATGTCCACGTTGAGCCTGGACCAATACACGCTGCGCAAGTGGGTAAGCTCGCCGTTCATCGGCGTGGAGAACTTCGTGGAGGCGCTGACGTCCTCGCCGCTCCTTCATTCGGTCTGGCTCAGTGTGAGCTACTCCCTGATCGCCATGGTGGTCACCCTGCCGCTGGGCATCGCCGCCGCAGTCGCAACGCAGAACTCCTTCCGGGGCAGGGCGGTGGTCCGCTCCATCTTCCTGGTGCCGTATGTGCTGCCGTCCTTCGTGGTGGCCACCGTCTGGCGTACCATGTTCCAGCCTGACGGGGTCATTGATTCTGCCCTGGGCTCCGTCGGAATCGACGCCGGGCTGTGGCTCAACGGACCGCAGACATTCTGGACGCTGGTCCTTGTCCAGATCTGGGCCTCGTGGCCGTTCATCTACCTGCTGGCCCTCTCCGGCCTGCAGTCCGTGGACCATGAGGTCCACGAGGCCTCCGCCCTGGACGGTGCGCTGTGGTGGAACAAGCTCCGCTACGTCGTGTTCCCGTACCTGAAAGGACCGCTGGCGCTGGCCTTCCTGATCGGCATGCTGCACCACATCAACAACTTCACGCTGCCGTTCGTTCTGTTCGGCGTTCCCGCACCGGCCGACGTCGAGGTCCTGCCGATTTTGACATACGTCACGAGCTTCCAAAGCTTCCGCTTCGGGCTCAGCGCTGCCATGGCGTTCGTGTCGCTGGTGCTGATCGCGATCCCGCTGTTCATCTACCTGCGCGCCGTGAAACTCGACGACGCCGAGACCCCCGGAGGCAAGAAGTGACAGCCACCGCCACAGCCGAAAGGACCGGCACGGCCCGGTCATTCCGTCCGGGTTCCAAACGCCAGCACGAGGTGACACGGCTGCTGCCCGGCCCCCTGCTGGCATGCATCCTGGTGTTCCTGTGCGCGCTGGTCCTGATTCCGGTGGCCTATATCTTCCTGGCCTCCGTGAATTCGGACATCGGTGTCGCCAACGGCGAATTCCTGCCCTCCACCTTCTCGCTGGAGAACTACGGCAAGATCTGGTCCAGCGTGGGGCTTGCCACGGGCCTGGCGAACAGCGTCGCGGTGGCGGGAATGACGGCCGTTGTCTCGGCCGCGCTCTCCATCGCGACGGCGTACGTGCTGGTCCGCTACCAGTTCCGCGGTAGGCTGACGGCGCTGCGCGGACTGCTGGCCCTGCAGTCGGTACCGGGAACCCTCATGGTGCTGCCGGTGTTCGTCCTGTTCTCCTCATCGGCCAGCTACCTGGGCATCCAGGTGATCGGGACCCAATGGGGCCTGTTCATCACCTACCTGACCTTTGCCATGCCGTTCTCCACGTGGGTCATGGTCACCTACCTGCGCGGCCTTCCGCGGGAGCTGGAGGAAGCAGCACGGATCGACGGCGCCAGCAACGTGGGCGTGCTGGTTCGGATCATCCTTCCGCTCAGCTGGCCCGGGATCGTGGTGTCCGGAATCTTCGCCTTCCTCCTGGGATGGAACGACGTCCTGTTCGCCTCGGTGATGACCCGGCCCGAAAGCCAGACGGCCGCCGTCGCCCTTCAGGTTTTCGGCGCCTCCCAGGAAGGCGGCGCCATCCCCTTGTATGGCCAGATGATGGCGGCCTCGCTCGTGTGCGCGGCCCCGGTGGTCATCCTTTACCTCATTTTCCAGCGCTACCTAGTAGGCGGACTGACCGCCGGAGGAGTCAAGTAGCATGACCGGATCGAAAACTGTTGAGTGGACGCTTTCAGGCTTCGGAGACGAGATCGACGAGGACCCCGTGATCCAGATCGCGGTGCTGCAGGCCCTGGGGGCCAACCATATTGAAGTCCGCAGCGCGTGGGGCACCAACATCGTGGATCTCGACGGCGACCAGCTGGACCGCCTTAAATCGCTGCTCGACGCGGCGGGCATGAAGGTCTCGGCCATCGCGTCCCCGATCGGCAAGGTTGACGTGTCATTGCCGGTGGAACACGAGGTGGAGCGGCTCCGGCGCGCGGCCACCGCGGCCCGCGTCCTGGGGGCCCGCTACATCCGCATCTTCTCCTTCTACTATGGCGGGGACGTGGCCGTCGAAAGCATCCGGGACGATGTCATGGAGCGGATGCGGGCCCTGGCCGCCGTCGCCGAGGAGAAGGGCGTGGTCCTGCTGCACGAGAACGAGAAGGACATCTTCGGCGATGTCCCGGAACGGGTCCTGGACATCATAGAAACGGTCGCGTCGCCGGCACTCAAAGTGGCCTGGGACGCAGCCAACTTCGTCCAGGTGGGTGTCAAGCCCTTCGACGAGGCATACGCGAAGCTGCGACCGCACCTTGAGTACCTTCAGGTCAAGGACGCGCGCTTCGCGGATGCCGCCGTGGTGCCCGCGGGGGAGGGTGACGGCGACCTGCTGCGCACGGTCGAGGCGCTTAAGGCCGACGGCTTCACCGGCTTCGCCAGCCTTGAACCGCACCTCGCAGGTGCCCACGGCCTGGGCGGATTCTCCGGGCCGACTGCCTTCGGCATCGCGGCCCGGGCCTTCGCCAAGGTACTGAACGAAGCAGGAGTTGGAACCAAGTGAGCAAGGAAGACATGAACACGGACACCCAAGTTCCCCCCACGCAGCTTCGCGTGGCGATCGCCGGCTGCGGCGTCATCGGCCGTACGCACGCTGCGGCCGTGCGGGAGCTGCCGGAACTGCTGGTTACAGCACTCATCGATGAAGTCGCCGAAGCAGCTGAAGCCCTGGCAGCCTGGGTCGAGCAGGACGGTACGCCGCTTCCTGCGACGTTCCGCACGCTGGCCGAAGCGCTTGCGGGTCCGGCGGTGGACCTGGTCATCATCGCCACGCCGAGCGGACTCCACATCGAGCAGGCGCTGGAAGTCCTCGAGGCCGGCAAACACGTAGTGATAGAGAAACCGCTGGACGTCAACCTGGACCGTGCGAACGAAATCCTGGCCGCGGCAGCGGACGCGGAAGCCAAGGGGCTGGTGGCGAGCGTGATCAGCCAGCACCGTTTCGATCCCGCAAGCAGGGCCGTCGACGAGGCCCGGCGGGGCGGCCGGTTCGGACGGCTCACCTCCGCCATCGCCTCCGTAAGCTGGTGGCGGAGCCAGGGCTATTACGACTCCGGCGCCTGGCGCGGCACCTGGGCCATGGACGGAGGCGGGGCCGTCATGAACCAGGGCGTCCACACCGTTGACCTGCTCCTGTGGTTCCTCGGCCGGCCCGTTGAGGTCAGCGCCAAGACCGCGCTCCTGGCGCATGACGGCCTTGAGGTCGAGGACACCGCCGTGGCAACAGTGACCTTTGAATCGGGGGCACTCGCCGTGCTGCACGCCACCACGGCCGCCTACCCGGGCCTGACCGTCCGGCTGCAGGTGATGGGCAGCAAGGGGTCCGCCGTGATCGACAACGACCACCTCGAGTACTTCCACGCCGCGGACGCCGCGGACAATGCGGAAAGCAGCATGGGACTGCTCGGCGGCGGCAACCAGGCGGCCGACGAACTGGCCAAGTATCCGGAGGAGCCGGTGGAGGCCCTGGACCCGACCGTGTACCCGGCGGGCCACGTCAGGCAGTACCGCGACATCGTGGAGGCCATCCGGCAGGAACGTCCCGCAGGGGTCACCATCCGGGACGCCGTCACGGCGCTGGCCACCGTGCGGGCCGTGTACCTTTCGTCAACGCTCGGGCAGTCCGTGCGGATAGCCGACGTCCTCGACGGAAAGTACAACGACACCGCGGTCCGGACCGGCGGCGGCCACCTCGAGGAGGTCCCGGCATGAAATTCTCGGTGTTCACCGCCTCCACCCCGGAATGGTCTCCCGCCGAGGCCGCCGCGCAGTTGTCCGCGCAGGGCTGGGACGGCGTCGAATGGCGGGTCACGGACCAGCAGGACGCCGCCGAGCCCGGCTTCTGGACGGGAAACCGCGCAACCTGGCCGATGACCGGGCTGGAAGACCTCCTTCCGGAGATCGCACGGATCACCGCGGAAGCCGGCCTGGAATGCTCGGGGCTCGGCGGCTACGCCCGCTGCGACAACCACGACGACGTCGAACGCATGCTTGCCGCCACGGCCGCCCTGGGCGCGGGGCAGGTCCGGGTCAATGTCCTGCCGCTGGGGAATTCGACCATGGGTGGACAGGAAGCCAGCGGACTGGCGTACCCGGAGCTGTTTGCCGCCACGCGGGAACACTATGAATGGGTGGCATCGCGGGCGGCACACCACGGCGTGAAGGCCCTCGTGGAACTCCACCACGGCACCGTCACAGCCTCGGCGTCCTCCGCACGACGGTTGCTTGAGGGACTGGACCCGCAGCACGCGGGCGTCATCCACGACCTTGGCAACCTGGTCATTGAGGGCTGGGAGTCCCCGCTTCCGGCCCTGCAGCTCCTGGGGCCCTACCTTGCCCACGTCCACGTGAAAAATGCCCGCTGGGTCCGCGGTTCCGGGCGTGACGAGGCAGGCAGCGCCGTGTGGCAGAGCGAGTGGGCCCCCCTGGCGGAGGGACAGGGCAGCGTCCTGGGCTACTTCCGGGCCCTGGCAGAGGCAGGCTACGACGGCTGGGTCACCGTCGAGGATTTCTCCACCGACGTCCCGCTGGCCGACCGCACAACCGGCAACCTGCGCTACCTGCGCCGGGCCGCCGAGCTGGCCGGAATTCCGGTCGGCACGGGAGCCGCCGCCAAGTAGCCCGCTCAACAGAACTGTGCAGCGAGACTGTGCAGCGCACCAGTCGGTTGCCGGAGGAAGCGTGTGCGTGCCCGGGAAATTCCGTGTGCGCCCGGCTGAACCCGGCAACCGGCTGCCTTGACGTAGGATCGGCACGTCAGACAGCACCGCAGCACGGAACGGGCCCCACACCATGGCGAAGATTTCCAGAACGGCCGGCAGCAAGGCCACCATCTATGACATCGCCAAGCTGGCCGGCGTCAATCCGTCAACGGTTTCCCGGGCCCTGGCCAAGCCCGGCCGCGTCAGCGCCAAGACCCAGAAACTTGTCGAGGATGCCGCCGCGGAGTTGAACTACAGCGTGAATCCCTTCGCCCGGGCGCTTCCCACCGGCCGGACCAACACGTTTGGCCTCATCGTCTCGGACATCACCAACCCCATCTACTTCGACATCATCCGCGGAGCCGAGGCCTCGGCCTCCCTGAGCGGCTTCACCATGGTCCTCGCGGAGTCGGCCGAATCCGCGGACACCGAACTCACCGTCGCGCAGCGGATGCTCCCCGCGACGGACGGCGTCATCCTGGCCAGCCCGCGCATGCCCGACTCCCGGATCCGCGAACTCGCCGAAGGCAAGCCCGTGGTGGTCATCAACCGCAGCATCGAAGGCATCGGATCCGTCGTGCCGGACGTCGACCCCGGCATCGGCGAGGCAGTCCGGCACCTCGCCGCGAACGGCCACCGCAAGCTGGCCTTCATTGGCGGGCCGAAGCAATCGTGGATGGCCGCGCGTCGCTGGGAGAGTTTTCGGGCAGCCTGCGAATGGTCCCGGCTGGACTCCGTCCTGCAGCCGGCGACTTCGCCAACGCTCGACGGCGGCCGCCGCGCCGCCCGCGACGTGATGGGCTCCGGGGCAACCTCGGCCCTGTGCTACAACGACCTGCTGGCCATCGGCCTCATGCAGGAACTCCAGGCAGCGTCCGTCAAGGTGCCGGACGAGTTCAGCGTCATCGGATTCGACAACATCTTCGGCTCGGACTTCACCACCCCACAGCTTTCCACCATCGCCTCGCCGCTGCGCGAATGCGGCGCCGCCGCGCTGGAACTGCTACTGGCCGCGCTGCCGGGCACGGCAACGGAAACCGGCAAACCCGCGCCGTCGGCACGGCTGCAGGAGCTGCGGACTACCCTCGTGGCGCGCGGCTCAAGCGGGCGCCTCCTGGCCTCCGCCGCCGGCTGAGCCCCCACCCTGCCCAACCAGGTAGCAGCAGGCGTCGTTATGGGGCTCCAGAGAGACGCCTGCTGCTGTCCAGTTGGGAACGAAAGCCCCTGGCACTGCTTCTGGCAATACGACGGCAAGTTTTGGCAACCGGTTGACAAGAAGTTGCCGGAATGCCGATCATTGATCCATGTCACAGTCGATCGCCGTCAACCCAGACAGGCTCCTGCCCGCCGATCCAGGAACGCGCAACATCGCGCGCTCGCTGCTGGGCCGCGTCCAGGACCTCCCCATCCTCTCCCCGCACGGGCACGTTGACGCCGCCGTCATCGAGCAGAACACTCCCTTCCCGGATCCCGCAGCGCTCCTGGTGAGCCCGGACCATTACGTCACCCGCCTGATCCATGCCTCCGGCGTGCCGTTCGACCAGTTGCTGGCGGGCGGCGCCACGGGGCCGCGCGATGTTTGGCGGGAGTTCTGCCGGGCCTGGCCGCTCTTCGAGGGAACAGCCTCCGGATACTGGCTTCGGACCCAGCTGGTCAGCGTTTTCGGTGTGGATGCCGAGCTGAGTGCTGACACCGCCGACGCCAGCTATGACGCCATCGCCGCCCGGCTTGCCGAGCCAGGTTTCCGCCCCCGGGAACTGTTCAAGGACTTCAACATCGAGGTGCTCGCCACCACGGATGATCCCCTTGATTCACTGGCAAGCCACAGGGCCATCGCCGTCGATCCCACCTTCCACGGCCGCGTGCTCCCCACATTTCGCCCCGACGCGTACCTCAACATCGCCCACCCCGCCTGGGCCAGCAACGTCGAGCGCCTGATCGGCGAGGCCGGTGACGGCGCGGAGGGCTATGCCGGCTACATCACGGCCCTCGAGAACAGGCGCCGCTACTTCGTGGAGCACGGTGCCGTGTCCGCGGACCATGGCGTCAGGACCCCGGCAACGCTCAAGCTTGATCCGCCCGAGGCGGCACGGCTGTTCGACCTCGCCCGCTCCGGCCAGGCCGCCGCGGCGGACCGTGACGCGTTCGAAGCCCACATGATCTACCAGATGGCGCGGATGTCGGTGGCGGACGGCCTTGTCATGACCATCCACCCCGGATCCTTCCGCAACCACCACGAGCCCACCTTCAACGCCTTCGGCGCCGATACCGGCCACGACATTCCCGTCGCCACCAACTACACGGAGGCGATCCGCCCCCTACTGCAGGACTTCGGCACGGCCAAGGACTTCCACCTGGTGCTGTTTACCCTCGACGAGACCGTGTTCTCCCGCGAGCTCGCGCCGCTGGCAGGCTTCTACCCGGCGGTCTACCTCGGCGCACCATGGTGGTTCCTGGACGCCCCCGACGCCATGCTCCGGTTCCGTTCGGCGGTCACTGAAACCGCCGGCTTCTCCCGGTCCTCCGGGTTCATTGACGACACGCGGGCGTTCTGCTCCATCCCGGCCCGGCATGACGCCTCCCGCCGGATAGAAGCTTCCTTCCTGGCCCGCCTCGTTGCCGAGCACCGCATCAGCGAAGCGCGCGCCCATGAACTGATCGTCGACGTCGTTGACGGGTCGCCGCGGCGGGTCTTCAAGCTGTGAGTGCCCAAGCGTACGCCGGTCCGTCCAAGGACACGCAGAACCCGGAACTCCCGCGGCTCTCCCGTTCCATCAGGCCTGCGGCCAGGGCCCCGATCCGCATCGTGCACCTCGGACTGGGCGCCTTCCACCGCTCCCACCAGGCCTGGTACACCCAGCACGCGGGCGACTCCTCCGAATGGGGGATCGCCTCATTCACCGGCAGACGACCGGATGCGGCCGAGGCTTTGTCGCGGCAGGAGGGCCTGTACACGCTGGTCGTGCGTGCCGACGGCGGTGACCACTTCGAGGTGATCACCAGCATCGTCGAGGCAGCGGACGGGGCCGACGTCGGCCGGCTGGCCGAGCTGATCGCGGCACGGGAAACCGCCGTCGTTACCCTGACCGTCACTGAAGCCGGCTACGGGCTCGGACCGGACGGCCGGCTGGATTCCGCCGCC
This sequence comes from Arthrobacter sp. NPDC058097, assembly GCF_042884885.1. NCBI lineage: Bacteria > Bacillati > Actinomycetota > Actinomycetes > Micrococcales > Micrococcaceae > Arthrobacter > Arthrobacter sp. NPDC058097. Next base: position 221,202 of record NZ_JBHVSZ010000001.1, on the reverse strand, counting down.
CCGGCGATCGCGGAAGACCTCCGGCTGCTCGCTGCCGGTTCCGCAGCGGGACATGCTCCGGCGACGCCGCTCGGCCGGCTGGTACGCGCCCTCGCGGCCCGCCGCGGATCCGGCGCCGGGCCCCTCGCGGTGGTCTGTTGCGACAATCTTGCCCACAACGGAACACTCGCCCGGCAGGCGGTCCTAGGCATGGCGGAGGCCTTCGACGCTGGACTGGCTGCCTGGATCCAGGCCAACATCAGCTTCGTGAGCACGTCGGTGGACCGGATCACGCCCCGGACCACCGGCGCCGACCTTGACGCCGTCGCGTCCGCCTGCGGCTACCGCGACGAGTCACCTGTGGTCACCGAGCCCTTCCGCGACTGGGTGCTCAGCGGGGCCTTCCCTGCCGGTCGGCCCCGCTGGGAAGACTCCGGAGCCACCTTCGTGGATGACATTGAACCGTTCGAAAACCGCAAGCTCTGGCTCCTCAACGGAGCCCATTCGCTCCTGGCCTACGCCGGCCAAGTGCGCGGCCACACGACGGTTGCGCAGGCGCTGGCCGACCCTCGGTGCAGGGAGGCCGTTGAGGCGTTCTGGGATGAGGCAGAAGCCCATTTGAGCGGCGCTGACCTGAGGATAGTGGACTACCGCGCCGCACTTCTGGCACGCTTCGGCAATGCCCGCATAGCGCACAACCTTGCGCAGATCGCCGTGGATGGGAGCACCAAGCTGCGGCTGCGGGCCGTGCCTGTGCTGCGCGCCGAAAGGGCCGCGGGCCGCACCGGCGCCGCCGCAGCGCGGATGATCGCGGCCTGGACGGATTTCGTTGCCACGTCCGAGGAGATCACCGACTCCCTCGCCGAATCCATTCGCCTGTCCAACACGCTCGAAGGGCGTGAACGGCTTGAAACCCTGCTTGGGCTGCTCGATCCCGACCTCCCGGCTGAGGCCGGCATTGTCGAGCTCGTCGCCGGCCTCCAGGGCTCGTTCGTGGACCAGTGAGAACGGCAGCCAGTATTGCGGCGCCGCACGGGCTCCCGCGATATTTTTTTTGACAACTCCTGGCAAGAAAGCGGCGATGCCGCCAAAACGTCCCTTGCCGCCGTCGGAACTTCCAACTAAGCGGCCGCCAACTGAGCAGCGCCCAACTGACCCCTGACCCCCAGCCCCTCCGAAAGGACCTGTTGTGAAAATCATTGCCGCGGAAGTCTTCGTGACCAGCCCGTCCCGTAACTTCGTGACGCTGCGGATCACCACCGAGGACGGCGTGACCGGCATCGGTGACGCCACGCTGAACGGGCGCGAGCTCGCGGTCGCCGCGTACCTGAAGGAGCACGTGGCGCAGCTGCTGATCGGGAAGGACCCGCACCGGATCGAGGACACCTGGCAGTTCCTGTACCGGTCCTCGTACTGGCGCCGCGGCCCGGTGACCATGGCGGCGATCGCCGCGGTGGACATGGCGCTGTGGGACATCAAGGGCAAGTTGGCCGGCATGCCCGTGTACCAGCTGCTGGGCGGGGCGTCCAGGAACGGGCTGCGGGCCTACGGTCACGCGTCCGGTTCGGATATTCCGTCCCTGTTCGATTCGGTCCACGAGCACCTGGAACTCGGGTACAAGTCGGTGCGGATCCAGACTGCGGTGCCCGGCATCAAGGCCGTGTACGGGGTGGCCGCGCAGGCGCAGGCGTCGGGGGAGCGCTACGACTACGAACCCGCCGGCCGCGGTGCGTTCCCGGTGGAGGAGGACTGGGACACCCGGGCCTACCTGCGCCACCTGCCCACCGTTTTCGAGGCGGTCCGGAACGAGTTCGGCCCGGAACTGCCGCTGCTGCACGACGGGCACCACCGGATGACGCCGATCCAGGCCGCGAAGCTCGGCAAGGCCCTGGAGCCGTATGACCTGTTCTGGCTCGAGGACTGCACCCCGGCCGAGAACCAGGAAGCTCTGCGCCTGGTCCGCCAGCACACCACGACCCCGCTGGCGATCGGTGAAATTTTCAACACCGTGTACGACTACCAGACCATCATTAAGGAACAGCTGATTGACTACGTCCGGGCAGCGTCCACGCACTTCGGCGGGATCAGCCCGTTGAAGAAGGTCATGGACTTCGCCGCGCAGTACCAGATCAAGTCCGGCTTCCACGGCCCTACCGACATCTCCCCGGTCGGGTTCGCCGCTCAGCTGCACGTGGGCCTGGCCATCCACAACTACGGCATCCAGGAATACATGCAGCACTCGGACAAGACCAACGAGGTGTTCGAACAGTCCATGACCTTTACCGACGGCTACCTGCACCCGGGCGACAAGCCCGGCATCGGCGTCGAATTCAACGAGGAAGCCGCGGCCGCCTACCCGTACCAGCAGGCCTACCTGCCCTACAACCGCCTCGTCGACGGAACGGTCCACGACTGGTGACGGGTTAGCGCGAACGTACACTTGTGGCCCCCAGGAAGCGCTTCCCGGGGGCCACAACTGTACGTTCGCGCTGTCGGGAGCATGTGAGGACGCGCGTGTGAATCGCGAGTGAACGGCGAGGCGGTTGGCTGCGTGGTGGTGGACATCGCCGCACCGGTGGGCGCCGTCGTCGAACAGGCGATGGCCGGCCTCGACCGCCTGGGCTGCCGCGCAGCGAGCTAGCCACCCTGTCGCCAAAGGTCCGGGGCGTAAGTGTCCGTACGCGCTCTGTGCTGCCGCGGGCGGGGAGGCGTACCGTATGCCTCATGGAGAGTACGGGGTGCGCGGTGGTGGGCGGCGGGCCGGCCGGCATGATGCTGGGCCTCTTGCTGGCGCGGGCCGGCGTCGAGGTCACCGTCCTCGAAAAACACGGCGACTTCCTCCGCGACTTCCGCGGCGACACCGTCCATGCCTCCACCATCCGCCTCATCGACGAGCTCGGGCTCGGCGCCGAATTCCGCGGGCTGCCGCAAAGCCGGCTGCAGAACGTCGCCTTCCCGACGCCGGGCGGCGGCCTCGTCACGCTGGGGAATTTCGCCGCGCTCCGGCCGCCGTACAACTACATCGCCATGATGCCCCAGTGGGACTTCCTGAACTTTCTCGCCCGCGCCGCCGAGCAGGAGCCCACGTTCACGCTCCTGATGGAGCACAAAGCAACGTCCCTGATGTACGACGGCGGCCGGGTCACCGGGATCCGGTACGTCACCAAGGACGGCACCGAAGGTGCGCTCCGCGCAGACCTCGTGGTGGCCACGGACGGCCGGCACTCGGTGCTGCGCCAGGCTGCCGGCCTGAAATCGAAGGAATACCCGGTGCCGTTCGACACCTGGTGGTTCAAGCTGCCCCGGGCGGAATCCGAACGGGGGGAGATCGCCGGAATTGTTCCGGCCTTCGGCGACCGCGACGCCGTCATCGCCCTGTTCCGGGACACGTACTACCAAATGGGCTATTTCGCCCCGAAAGGTTCCGGAGACCGCATCAAAAGCGAGGGAGTGGAACGGTTCCGGAAGCGGATCGCCGCGCTGCGCCCGGACCTCGCCGACCGAGTCGATGCCATCCGGTCCCTGGACGACCTCCACTGGCTGGACGTCCGGCTGGACCGCCTGCAGCGCTGGTACGTCGACGGGCTGCTCTGCATCGGCGACGCCGCGCATGCGATGTCCCCGGCCGGCGGCGTGGGCATCAACCTGGCCATCCAGGACGCCGTGGCCACTGCCGCCCGGCTCGCCCCCGCGCTGCTGCGCGGCAAGGTCACCGAGAAGGATCTGGCCGCGGTGCAGCGGCGGCGGCAAGTGCCAACCGTGATTATCCAGTCCGTCCAGCGACTCATGCACCGGGGCGTTTTTGTCCCGCTCTTTACCGGCAAGAGGTCGGGTCCCCCGGCGGCGGTGATGTACCTCGCCCAGCACGTTCCCGTCCTGATGGGACTGCTGCCCCGGATGATCGCGCACGGACCCCTGCCCGAGCATGCGCCCGCCTTTGCCCGGCGGGTGGACGCGGGGCCCGGAAAGGCATCCGGCACCGACTAAACTGGAGCCCATGACTGCCACCCCGGACTCGCTTTCCACCACCGCTGCCCGTGCCCGACTTCTGGAACTGATCAAGGAACTCGCGGTTGTCCGCGGCAAGGTCATTCTGTCCAGCGGTGCCGAGGCCGACTACTACATCGACCTGCGCCGCGTCACCCTGCACCACGAGGCCTCCAAGCTCGTCGGCCAGGTCATGCTGTCCCTGATTGACGACGCCGGCATCGACTTTGAGTGCGCCGGCGGCCTCACGATGGGGGCAGACCCGGTGGGCACCGCCGTCATGCACGCTGCCACGGATGCCGGCCGGGCCATCGACGCCTTCGTTGTCCGCAAGGCCCAGAAGTCCTACGGCATGGGCCGGCAGGTGGAAGGCCCCTCGGTTGAGGGCCGGAAGGTCCTGGTGCTCGAGGACACCTCCACGACCGGCGGCTCGGCCCTGACCGCCGTCGAGGGTGTCCGCAACGCCGGCGGCAACGTCGTGGCCGTTGCCGTCATCGTCGACCGCGACACGGGCGCCAAGGAAAAGATCGAAGCCGAAGCCGGTGTGCCGTACCTGTACGCCTTCAGCAAGGACGAGCTCGGGCTGAGCTGACCGGCCGCCCTGGTGGACGGCGCACATCGGGTGGCTTAGTATTTCCGTACCCCGGAAAAGTCCCTTCACTTGGAGTACCCGTCATGCGCCCGTCGGATCAAGCCCTGAGCAGTGTTGAGCAGATCCAGAACCTCATTCTGGAGAGCGCCGATTTTGAAGACTTCCTCAACGAGCTGGCGCGGTACTCGGCGCACCAGGTGGCAGGCGACGGCGACGACGCCCTCTGCGGTATCACGCTGCTGAGGGACCGCAAGGCGGCGACGATCGGCTGGAGCAGCGACTCCGCCCGCGAGGTGGATGAAATCCAGTATTCGCTGTCCCAGGGGCCGTGCCTGACGGCTGCGGAGGAAGAACGGGAAGTCCACGTTCCGGACCTCTTCGAAGAAGACCGCTGGGGCCCTGACTACGCTAATGCGGTCGCTTCGCACGGGCTGCGTTCGGTGCTGTCGCTGCCCTTCAACCTGCAGGGGGACGCGAAGGCCGCTCTCAACCTCTACTCCGACGTGCCCCACAAGTTCAACGAGGTTGCCGCAGCCCGCGCCCGCGGATACACCCGGGAGATCTCCCAGGCGCTGCGCCTGGCGGTCAGGTTTTCGCTGCACACTGACAGCGCCACGAACCTCCGCGCCACGTTGGAATCACGGACCGTCATCGACATCGCCGTCGGCATCGTTATGGCGCAGAACCGGTGCAGCCAGGCGACGGCGGTGCGCATCCTCACCGATGCCTCGAGCCACAGCAACGTGAAGCTTCGCGACATCGCTGCGTCGCTGGTGAATTCGGTGGGAGGGGCCGAGGCCAGCACCCACTTCGAGGAGCCCGGGAAGGTCCAGGCCGGGTAGCCCGGCCGCCGGCCGGTTGTGCGGCGGGACTAGCCGGGATAGGCTGGCCGAGGTTGAGCCGTCGGCCATAGACACCCCGTTTGGAGTACCTATGGACAACCAGCTTAATCCCCTCATTAAGATCGACGACGCCGCCGGCACCGCCCGCATTGACGTCCGCGGGAGCCTCACCGTGGCGTCCCGCCCGGATCTGATGCACCAAATCCAGCGCGTCCGCCGGATGGGCATCTCTTCGCCCATCACTGTGGATCTTTCCCACGCTGCTTTCGTCGAGTCATCCGCCCTCGCCGGACTTCGCTTCGACCTCAACGCCCTCGACGCCGGCACCGGGCAGGTCACCGCGGCAGGCGCACCAGGGGTGTTCCTTGAGGTCATGTCCGCCCGCGACCACGCCGTGGCGGAATCGCGGCCCGACTTCACGGCGCTGACAAACCCGTCAGAGCTGTCCCAGGCACTGGAGGAAGCCGGGCTCCGCCTGCTGTCCGACTATTCACCGGACGAGCTGCTGGCCGCGAGCGACGCGGTCTTCGGGCTGCTGGACGATCCGGCCGGGCATTCCGGACACGAACTGCTGGCCCGGTACGAGGCAATCGGCGAGGAGATCGCTCGCAGGGAACCGGCCGACCCGGCCGAGAAACACGCCTCAAGCAGCTGACCAGGCGGCCAGACCCCGACGTTCCGATCAACGGCCTGCCGGGCCGTGAGCCGTGCCGGGCATCCGAGCCGAGACTTGTGTTGCCCGGCCGGACTGTGCCTAGGGTAGTCCAGTGCCATATGAAGGGGCCGCCGGCCAGACGGGCCGGCAGAAGGCGCCGGGCGCGGACGCCGCCCGGCTTCTTCGGCGCGCCGCCGACCTGAAGCGCTTCTCGCGCCGGACCTTCCTCACCGGCGCCGGCGCCTCCACCATCCTCGCTGCGGACATGCTCTTCACGAAGCAGGTGCAGGAGGAACGTCAGGTCCATAAGATCCTCGCGGTCGAGGACGACTTCGCGCAGAGCTACTTCCCGCACGCCAGCTGGATCCTGTTCCCCGGGTACAAGACCAGCTGGGAAGAGGCCCAGTGGATCCTCAACTCGCTCCGGGGAAGCCTTCGGCTGCGCGGCCAGCTCGCGGCGGCAGGGTATTCGAACCTGGGCCTGGACATCGACCAGCTGGTCATCGCGGTGATTGAGCACGTCCGGGCGCACAACCTCACCACGCTCTACTTCTACGGCCACAGCTTCGGCGGCATGGTGGCCACGCAGGTGGCCGCGCGGCTGCTGGAGCTGCACGGCGTCAAGGTTGAGCTGATCCTGCTCGACTGCAGCCCCTACAGCAAGTTCGACGTCCTGGACCAAAGCTGGTTTGACGGCGTGGTGTTCCTCTACGAAAGCGGCTTCCGGGTCCCGACAGTGCTGCGCGGGGGCTACGAACTCGGGGAGCGCGTGGCCCACAAGAATGAACGCACCTGGGGCCAGATCCTGGACCAGACGCTGGAGCAACTCTCACCGATTGCCCCCTCGAGCGTGCTGATCCAGACGGAATCCGCCTACATCTACCACTTCGACGCCACACGCTTCGCGGGCCGGATCGGCGACACCCGCATGGCCTACGTCGGTAATCCGAGGGACCAGACCGTCAACTACCAGACCGCCCGTGATTCGTGGGCGCGCACGTTCGCCGCCAACATGGTCTCGTCCGACCGGCAGACCACCGGGGCGCTGCCGGCACACGCCAGCCCGGGCTGGAACCCGTTCGTGTACCGGCCCATACTCGAGGACCTGGAGAACCAGATCTTCCCGCTGCCCGGAGGCGGCGGGAAGATGACCCCGTTCTGATCACGGCGCGGGCCGGCAGCCCGGCCCGGTCAGATCTGGTTCATGAGGTCCGCCACGGAGTTCAGCACCTGGTTGGGGCGGAACGGGTAGGCGGCGATTTCGTCGCGCTGCGTGATGCCGCTGAGCACCAGGACGGTGTGCAGCCCGGCTTCCATGCCCGCGATGATGTCGGTGTCCATGCGGTCGCCGATCATCGCGGTGGTCTCCGAGTGCGCGTCGATCTGGTTCATGGCCGAGCGGAACATCATGGGGTTCGGCTTGCCCACAATATAGGGCTCCCGGCCGGTGGCCTTGGTGATCAGTGCGGCGATGGCGCCCGTGGCCGGCAACGGACCCTCCTTGGAGGGGCCGGTGGCGTCCGGGTTGGTGGCGATGAAGCGGGCACCGGCGAGAATCAGGCGGATGGCCGTGGTGATCGCCTCGAACGAGTACGTGCGGGTTTCGCCGAGCACCACGAAGTCCGGGTTCTGGTCGGTGAGGATGAAGCCGGCCTCGTGGAGCGCCGTCGTCAGCCCCGCCTCACCGATGGTGTACGCGCGGTTTCCACTGTCAGGCCCCCCGGCGGAAACCTGGTCCTTCAGGAACTGGGCGGTGGCCAGGGCCGAGGTCCAGATGTTCTCCTCCGGGATTTCCAGGCCGGAGGCCCGCAGCCGGGCGGCGAGGTCCCGCGGCGTGAAGATCGAGTTGTTGGTCAGGACCAGGAAGCGCTTTGAGGTGTCCACCCAGCGCTGGATCAGTTCCGGGGCCCCGGGGACGGCCTGGTTCTCATGCACCAGGACCCCGTCCATGTCGGTGAGCCAGCACTCAATCTCCTGGCCGCTGCGGTACACGGCCGCCGATGTCTTTACCTTGTCCGCTTCTGCCATGTCATTCCTTCACCAAGATGTTTGCGTTCGGAGCCCAGTCTAGTGTTGAGGGGTGACGCAAACGCCCGGGACACCCGAACCCCAACCAGAACCATCCCAGCCAGACCAGAACGGGACGCTGGAGCCGAAGCCGGAGGTCGGCGTCGGGCCCTGGGAGGGTGAATGGCCGGAAGGTGACCACTGGGATCCTGACCTCCTGGCCGACGGCGACCGCCGCAACGTCGTGGACAAGTACCGGTACTGGAAGCACGAGGCGATCGTCGCGGACCTGGACTCCAAACGGCACGACTTCCACATCGCCATCGAAAACTGGCAGCACGACCTCAACATCGGCACCGTGGTGCGCACCGCCAACGCGTTCCTCGCCAAGGAGGTCCACATCATCGGACGACGCCGGTGGAACCGCCGCGGGGCGATGGTCACCGACCGCTACCAGCACGTCCGCCACCACCCCACCGTGGGGGACTTCGTGGCGTGGGCCCAGGGGGAGGGGCTGGCCATCATCGGGATCGACATCTTCCCCGACTCCGTGCCGCTGGAAACGTACGAGCTCCCGCAGAAGTGCGTGCTGGTCTTCGGGCAGGAAGGCCCGGGGCTGACCCAGGAGGTGCATGCGGCGGCGGAGGCCACGCTGTCCATCGAGCAGTTCGGGTCCACCCGCTCCATCAACGCGGGCTCGGCCGCGGCCATCGCCATGCACGCCTGGGTGCGCCGGCACGTGTTCGGCCAGCGCGTCTGACTCCCGCGCCGAGATGGCACTTCGCGCCAGTGTTTCCCGCGCGGACTGCCGTGAAGTGCCATCTCGGTAGCCGCCGCAAGTGTTACCGGCTCGGGTGACGCGAACCACGGCCCGATCAAAGAAATGGCTAGGATGGTTTCTAGCCGACGAGGTTCACTCCAGGGTCAACGAAACCCGCAGACGAAATTCGATTTAGGAGTCAGCATGCCCATTGCAACCCCAGAGATTTATGCCGACATGATCGACCGTGCCAAGAAGGGCGGCTACGCGTTCCCGGCGGTCAACGTGACCTCTTCGCAGACCTTGAATGCGGCTTTGCGCGGTTTCGCGGAGGCCGAGTCTGACGGCATCGTGCAGGTTTCCACCGGCGGTGCGGCGTACTGGTCCGGTGCCTCGACGAAGGACATGGTTGCCGGGTCGCTGGGTTTCGCCGCGTTCGCCCGTGAGGTGGCGAAGAACTACAACGTGAACATCGCCCTGCACACGGACCACTGCCCCAAGGACAAGCTGGACAGTTTCGTGCTGCCGCTGCTGGCCGCGTCCGAGGCCGAGGTCAAGGCCGGCCGGAACCCGCTGTTCAACTCGCACATGTGGGACGGTTCGGCCGAGACGCTGCAGGAGAACCTGCGGATCGCCCGTGAACTGCTGGAGCGGGCTGCTGCGGCGAAGATCATCCTTGAGGTCGAGATCGGCACGGTCGGCGGCGAGGAGGACGGTGTGGAGCACGAGATCAACGAGAAGCTCTACACCACGGTCGAGGACGCGCTGGCCACGATCGATGCCCTGGGTGCCGGGGAGAACGGCCGGTACATCACGGCGCTGACGTTCGGTAACGTGCACGGGGTGTACAAGCCGGGCGGGGTGAAGCTGCGTCCGGAGATCCTGAAGGACATCCAGGCCCAGGTGGGTGCCAAGATCGGCAAGGACAACCCGTTCGACCTGGTGTTCCACGGCGGTTCGGGGTCCTCGGACCAGGAGATCGCGGACGCCGTCTCGTATGGCGTGATCAAGATGAACATCGACACGGACACGCAGTACGCCTACACGCGTCCGGTGGCGGACCACATGTTCCGCAACTACGACGGCGTGCTGAAGGTCGACGGCGAAGTGGGCAACAAGAAGACCTACGACCCCCGCGTCTGGGGCGCCTCCGCCGAAGCCGGCCTCGCCGCCCGCGTTGTCGAGGCAACCCAGCAGCTCGGTTCCGCAGGCAAGACCTTCTAACCATGTCCGACGAGTTCCGCAAGAACCTGCTGGGACCCGAGCCCACGCTCCTGCCTGCCGAGACCGAGGTGTACCAGCACCTCGCGCTCGGCGCTGAGGCGCTGGACCTCGTGGAGAAGCACCCCACATCGTCGCTGTTGTGGGCCGTGCTGGCAGAGGAGGCATGGGCGGAAGGCCGCACCATCGATTCCTACGCCTACGCACGCGTCGGCTACCACCGCGGCCTGGACTCGCTTCGCCGCAACGGCTGGCGTGGCGTGGGGCCCATCCCGTGGGAGCACGAACCCAACCGCGGCTTCCTGCGGGCGCTTTACTCGCTGGGCCGCGCGTCTGCCGCCATCAACGAGGCAGAGGAGCCGGAGCGCATCGAGAAGTTCCTCAACGACTCGGACCCGGCAGCCAAGGCAGCCATAGAGGCCAAGCACAACTGAGTTAAATACGACGGCGGGCGGTCACCTTCTCCAAGGAAGGTGACCGCCCGCCGTCGTCGGTCTGGGGACTAGCTGGCTTTCCGCAGGCCGGTGCGGGCCATGGCGTCGGCGTAGGCAACGTGCATCTCGTCGAGGTACTGCTGCTGCCGCTCGGGGGTACCGGCGAAGGAGCGGCCGCTCAGCGAACGGACCTTGTAGGTCTTCAGGCCGCGGCGCCACAGCAGCGGAACTTCGGTCTTGAGCAGCAGGCCGGCGAGGCGGTTGGCCTCGGTGCCATGGGCCACGATGACCGAGGCGCGGGGCACCAGGGCCAGGACTTTCAGCAGCGGCTTCAGGCCGGCCTGGATCTGGTCGGGGGTGAACTTGCCGTTCGGTTCGCCCGGCGTGTGCCACGGGTGCACGTTCCACGGCATGATGTACTCCGGCCGCAGGCCCAGCTTCCACTGGAGGCCCAGCATGCGGGTGGCGGCATCGTCGTCACCCGGCATGATGAAGCCGGTGGGCGATGCCGTGCCGATGTTGGAGAAGAGGCTGATGATGCGGCATTCCTCGACGTCGTGGGCGGGGTCGACGTACGGCACCTGGGTGCCCGGCTTGGCGCTCTGCAGCGTATCGCAGAGCTCATTGACAGCGGCAACATTGGGCTCGTAACGGCGCCTCAGAAGCTGTTCATGGAAGGATTCGGTAGCCAGGGCGGTCATATGGTGCTGTGTCTCCTGCAGGTGGGTCGCTCCGCCGCGCCGCAGGGCCGGCACGCCGCAGGCATGCCGAACGCGGCGTGGTGTGAAATGAGGTGGACCGGTACCTGACCGGTCCTCCCCAGTTTAGCAAGGCGTCCGAACCATGAGGCCCCGCCCCCGCGCGTCGCCGAGGCCGAGTCGCGCCGGGATGGGCCTGCACAGCAGCAAATGAGGTCTAAATCACTTCCAAAGCCGCTTGGTGGCGAGGCGCGCGCCTTCTCCAAGAGCCTCGAGTTTGGCGACGGCGATCTGCGGGTGGACGCGCCCGCCGAGGCCGCAGTCAGTAGAGGCGATCACGCTCTCGCGCCCGACGAGCCTGGCGAAGCGTTCGATCCGGTCTGCCACCAGTTCCGGATGCTCCACGACGTTGGTGGCGTGCGAGACCACGCCCGGAATGATGACCTTGCCCTCAGGAAGTTTGGTGTCTTCCCATACACGCCATTCGTGCTCGTGCCGGACATTGCCTGCCTCGAACGAGTAGCCGCCGGCATTGATCTGCAGGACGGAGCCGATGATGTCGGCAAACGGGATGTCAGTGGTGTGGGGGCCGTGCCAGGATCCCCAGCAGACGTGCAGCCGGATCTGCTCGGCGGGCAGGTCGCGGAGGGCCCAGTTGGTGGCCTCGACCCTGAGCTGGATGAAGTTGAGGTAGTCCTCGAGGCTGGGCTCCGGGTTGATCTGGTCCCAGCTCTCCGCCAGAGACGGGTCATCGAGCTGGACGGTCAGCCCGGCGTCGATGATTGCCTTGTATTCCTCGCGCATGGCGTCGGCGCAGGCGTAGAGGAGTTCCTCTTCGGTTTTGTAGTACTCGTTGGCTACCCGTGCACAGGAACCGGGGGACAGTGAAGCCACGAATCCCTCGGTGAGGCCGGCCGCATGCAGGCCGGTCCTGAGGTTGGTGACGTCCGACGCCACGAGATCCTGCCCGGTGTAGGTCAGCGGGCCGACGATCTTGGGCTGTGCCACGCTCTTGCGGTGGGCGAGGATCCCGGAGGAGGGATCGTTGTACGCGTCATTGAATTTTTGCCTGTCCCGGCGGTCCGGGAACGAGATCAGGACGATGTTGCCCGGCGTGGAACGGTGCACCGCGGCGTCGGCCCAGCGGTCCACGTTGGTGGGCTCGAGGCCGCCGAGGCGGGCGAACGAGTAGTTCCACCAGGCGCCGTAGTCCACGCTGTTGGACATGGTGTGCCCGTATTCGCCGTCGTTGGGGATGTCGATGCCCAGGTCCTTCTGGCGCCGGACGATGTCCACCACCGAGGTCTCCAGCAGGTCCAGGAACTCCGGCGTGATGCCGTCGGCTTCCTTGGCTGCGTTGGCGGCGATCAGCTCCGGGGTGCGGGGCAGCGATCCGGCGTGGGTGACGCGGATGTGGTCGGTGTTCGGCGACAAGGCGGGGTTTCCTTTCCATCGGTCCTGGCGGTAGCACCTTCACTGACGGCAGGGCGGATGGGGGCTGCCAATAGGTGCCAAGGTTGCTGCGGCGTCGGCGATCCAGGTCTCTCGGCCGCTGGTTCACTCTCACTTAAGTCCGCGGCGAGAGTGGGTGGCAAATCGCAGTCGGAATGTGTCGCCTGGTGGCGGTCGCAGCGTCGAAGATCAAAAGCCATATTTTTGTCACCCATCCGCTAAACTTGGGTGGTAAGAGCCCCGGAACTCTTGCGTCCCTTCCCCGGTCAGCGCCGCGGGTTTGGGCGACGAATTCGGGGCATTCTCATGAACGGCGCCGCAGAGGCTTTCCATTTCGGTGGAGAAACCTGGGCGGCCCGAACGAATGGGGGAGGATCCCATGCCAGCAATCGTGATCGTCGGAGCCCAGTGGGGCGACGAAGGAAAAGGTAAGGCCACCGACCTGCTTGGCGGCCGCGTCGACTACGTAGTGAAGCCGAACGGCGGCAACAACGCCGGGCACACCGTCGTCGTAGGCGGTGAGAAGTATGAGCTCAAGCTCCTTCCGGCCGGCATCCTCAGCCCCAACGCCGTGCCCATTATCGGCAACGGCTGCGTCGTCAACCTCGAGGCGCTGTTCCAGGAGATCGACGGCCTCGAGGCCCGCGGCGCGGACACCTCGAAGCTGCGTGTCTCCGCCAACGCCCACCTCGTCGCCCCGTACCACCAGGTGCTGGACAAGGTCACCGAACGCTTCCTCGGCAGCCGCGCCATCGGCACCACCGGCCGCGGCATCGGGCCCACCTACATGGACAAGGTTGCCCGCCTGGGCGTCCGCGTCCAGGACGTCTTCGACGAGTCCATCCTGCGTCAAAAGGTGGAAGGCTCGCTGCGCCAGAAGAACGAGCTTCTGGTCAAGATCTACAACCGCCGCAGCATCGAGGTGGAAGAAGTGGTCAGCTACTTCCTCTCCTTCGCCGAGCGCCTGCGCCCCCTGGTCATTGACAGCACCCTCGTGCTGAACACCGCCCTGGACGAGGGCAAGGTGGTGCTCATGGAGGGCGGCCAGGCCACGTTCCTTGACGTCGACCACGGCACCTACCCGTTCGTCACCTCCTCGAACCCGACCGCCGGCGGCGCCTCGGTGGGCTCGGGCATCGGACCCACCCGCATCTCGCGGTCCATCGGGATCATCAAGGCGTACACCACCCGCGTCGGCGCAGGCCCGTTCCCCACGGAACTCTTCGACGAGATGGGCATGTACCTGCAGAAGACCGGCGGCGAATTCGGCGTCAACACCGGACGCCCGCGCCGCTGCGGCTGGTACGACGCCGTCCTGGCCCGCCACGCCTCCCGCGTGAACGGCTTCACCGACTACTTCGTCACCAAGCTGGATGTCCTCACCGGCATCGAACAGATCCCGGTGTGCGTGGCCTACGACGTCGACGGCGTCCGGCACGATGAGATGCCCATGACGCAGACGGAATTCCACCACGCAAAGCCCATCTTCGAGTACTTCGAAGGCTGGACCGAGGACATCACCGGCGCCCGCACGCTGGCGGACCTGCCCGAGAACGCCCGCAACTACGTGCTCGCCCTCGAGAAGCTGTCCGGCACGCGCTTCTCCGCGATCGGTGTCGGCCCGGACCGCGACCAGACCATCGTGGTCAACGATTTGATCCTTGACTAAAACCGACTGACGCCGGAAGAGTCCGGCAACAACAACTCACGCAAGCAGCTCGACGACGGCGGCGGGTCACCTTACGGTGGCCCGCCGCCGTCGTGCTTCCGGCACCTAAACATCCCCGCTGAAAAAAGTTTCCGGGACCGCGTAACCTCCCGGGCTGTCCTGGCGATTACGTATATGTAAGCGCCGGGACGGAGGTTGTCCCCCATCGGCCTACGTCCCGGCCTTCAATCAACCAAAGGACTTTTTTCTGATGAAGAGTGTTAGCAAGACCACCAAGATTGCTGTCGCAGCCGCCATCGTCGCTGTTGGAGGTTTCTCCGGCATCGGACTGGCCAACGCCGCCCAGGTTTCCAGCTCGCAGCACGCAGAGGTGACTCCCGCTACGCCCGCCACCCCGGCCGTTCCCGCCACCCCCGAGGTGCCGGCAGTACCCGCCGTTCCGGCCACGCCGGCCACCCCGACGGTTCCTGCCGCTCCGTCCGCCAAGGCCAAGGCCGCCGGCGAAGCTGCAGACGCCGCCGACGCCGCACTGGAAGCTGACAAGGGCAACGCCGCCGCCAACGCCAACGTCGCCGCCGGTGACAAGGCCGCCGGTGCCAACGTGACCGCAGCAATCCCCGCCACCCCCGCAGTTCCCGGCGGCGCCGGTGTTCCGGCCACCCCGGCCGTTCCCGCCACCCCGGCTGTGCCGAACGTTGCTGACCACGTAGCCAAGCCGGCCGCTCCGTCCGTCGCTGCAGACGCTGACGTCAAGGCTGAGGCTGCTGCCGACCTGCCCACCGGCAAGTAGTCCACAGCACGCGAAACAGGGCGTTCCCCGAATAGGGGCGTGAGGTGTGCGGCGGTTAGGCTTAACCGCCGCACACCTGCAGTAAACGGAAGGACCGTTCCTTGGCAGCTCAGCTGACCGACGACGAATTGTCAGCAGCCCTGTCTGGCGACCCTTCCGGCTTTAGTGCCGTTTACAGCATCATTTCCCCCGCCGTCCTGGGCTATTTCCGGGCCCGCGGCGTGGACGACGCCGAAGCCCTCACGCAGGATGTCTTCGTCGATGTTCTGCCCAAGCTCAGCGGCGTGCGGGGCGGCCACTCCGGCCTCCGGACCTTCATCTTCTCCGTGGCGCACGCCCGGCTCGTGGACTACCGCCGCCGGTCGGCGCGAACGCCGCAGCTCACCGAATTCGATCCGCTCACGGATGACCGGCTGTCCAGTTCCGCAGAGGACGAGGTCCTCGGCTCGCTGGGCGGCATGACCTCGGTACTGGCCATGCTCAACGAGGACCAGCGGGAAGTGCTGGTCCTGCGGATCGTCGCCGACCTTTCGGTTGAACAGGTGGCCGGCATCATGGACAAAACCCCCGGGGCCATCAAACAGCTCCAGCGCCGCGGACTCATCGCCCTGCGCGAACTCGTCAAGGAAAAGGACCACGCAGCATCATGAGTGTCACGCCGGCAGGCCGCGAAGAAGGAGAGATCCAGGCGATCCTCCTGGATTCCGGACTCGAAGACGACGCCGATCTCCGCAGGTCCCTCGAAGAACTGCGCGGGTTTGCCCAGGATTCCGCGCCCCAGCCGCGGGCCGACCTGGCTGCGCTGCTCGCCCACGGGGCGTCCGCTGCGGGTGTCCCCGCGTCACCGATGCGGCGGGCCTCGACACCGGACGTCGCCAGCCTGGAACTGCATCGCCGCAACCGCCAGCGGCGCATGGGCTTTGTTGTGGGCGCGGCAGTTGTTGGTGCTATGGGACTTGGGGCCGGCGCCGTCGCTGCCTCCAGCGAGGACTTCCGCAACAGCGTGGGCCATACCGTGGTCCGGATCTTCCAGCCGACCAGCGAGACCACGGCGCCGACGCCGGTGCCCACATCGCCCGCCGACATTCCGGCGGCTCCGGCCCCGACTGTTGCTGCACCCAAGCCGTCCGTCACGGAAACGGCGGCACCGCCGTCGTCATCCGCGGCGCCGGCCCAGACGGGTCCGTCTTCCTCAAATGCGTCCGCCAGCTCATCGGCCGCGCACGGTTCCGCGGCTTCCAACGGTGCCGCCAAGACCCAGACGCCGGGCCGGCCCAGCCAGCTGCCCACGGTCCCCGGAACGGGCGTCGCACCCAAGCTTCCGGCCAAGCCGCTGCCGGCAGTGCCCACGCTCCCGGGCGGTGTGCCCACGGTTCCGGCCAAGCCCGTCCCCGGCACGCCCTAAGTCACCGGCACCCCACCGTGGGCAGCCCGAGTTTTTGTCCAGATAATGGCCCCAAACGGCCCTTTAGCTCGCGATATATGGACAAAAACTCCTCAGGAGAGGCCCCTGCTCAGTAGGGCTGACCGGGCCGCACAAAAGTTTTTGAAAAAAGTTTTGGATTCGGCGTAACCCTTTGGGGGTCTCCGTCGATTACCAAAGTGAGAGTGCCGGGCTGGAACTTGTCCCCCATCAAAATCCAGCCCGGCATTTTTTATGCCTGCGGTTCCGCAGGCATCTCCTTCGGCACTGTTGTTAGGCCAAAACCTGCCGCTTTGAGGAGATCACTCCCGTGTCGAAGCCGGCCAGGTGGAGCCCGCCGTGGAAGCGCGCGTGCTCAATCTTGACGCAGCGGTCCATCACCACGTTGAGCCCCGCGGTTTCGGCATCCTGTGCAACGCCCTCATGCCATGAGCCGAGCTGCAGCCACAGCGTCTTGGCGCCAGCTGCCACGGCCTCCTCCAGCACACCCGGCAGGTCATCGTGCTTGCGGAACACGTCCACGATGTCCGGGCTCTCCGGCAGGTCCGCCAGTGAGGCGTAGGTTGGCTGGCCGAGGATCTCCTTGACCACCGGGTTCACGAAGTACACCTTGTAGCGCGTCGACGACTGCAGGTAGGTGGCCACGAAGTAGCTCGCGCGGGACGGCTTGTCCGAGGCGCCCACGATGGCGATCGACTTCGCCTCACGCAGCAGGTTAAGGCGCTCGGGCGCCGAGGGGCCGGCCCAGGTCCGTTCAGTGGTGCTCATGCCCGTGCCCCGATCGTGCAGGAATCAGCAGGTTCTTCGAGGACGACGGCGTCATCCGCCGTTGCGCTCTGCGCTTCCGTTAGTGCCTGGTCCAGGTCCCACAGGATGTCCTCGAGGTCCTCCAGGCCAACCGAGATGCGGACCAGGTCTTCCGGCACGCCGGCGGACTCCAGCTGCTCATCGCTGAGCTGCTGGTGCGTCGTCGAGCCCGGGTGGATCACCAGGGTGCGCGCGTCGCCCACATTCGCCAGGTGCGAGGCCAGCTGCAGGGACTCGATGAACTTCTGGCCGGCGGCGCGGCCGCCCTTCACGCCGAAGGAGAACACGGAACCCGGCCCCAGTGGCAGGTACCTCTTCGCCCGCTCGAAATGCGGGTGGGACGGCAGCCCGGAGAAGTTCACGTAGGCCACGCGCGGGTCGGCCTCCAGCCATTCGGCCACGGCCTGCGCGTTCTTCAGGTGCTCGTCCAGGCGCTGGGGGAGGGTCTCCACGCCCTGCAGCAGCTGGAACGCGGCCAGCGGGGTCAGCGCCGGGCCGATGTCACGCAGCTGCTCGCAGCGCAGCTTGGTGAGGAAGCCGTACTCGCCGAAGTTGCCCCACCAGGAGACGTTGCCGTAGGAGGCCACCGGCTCGGTCATGGTGGGGAACTTGCCGTTGCCCCAGTTGAACCGGCCGCTCTCCACGATCACTCCACCCAGGGTGGTGCCGTGGCCGCCGATGAACTTCGTGGCGGAATGGATCACGATGTCCGCGCCATGCTCGATCGGCCGCACGAGGTACGGCGTGCTCAAGGTGGCGTCGACGACCAGGGGGATGCCGGCGTCGTGCGCCACCTTGGCCAGGGCCGCAAGGTCCTGGACTTCCGACGACGGGTTGGCCACCACCTCGACGAAGATCGCCTTGGTGTTCTCCCGGACGGCGGCCGCGTAGTCGGCGGGGTTGGTGCCCGGCACGAACGTCGTGTCCACGCCGAAGCGGCGCAGGGTCACGTCGAGCTGGGTGACGGTGCCGCCGTAGAGCTGGGACGCCGCGACGATGTGGTCTCCGGTCTGGGTGAGCGCGGCGAACGTGATGAACTCCGCGGCCATGCCCGACGACGTTGCAACAGCCCCGATGCCGCCCTCGAGCGAGGCGATGCGCTCCTCGAACGCGGCCACGGTCGGGTTGCCAATCCTGGAGTAGATGTTGCCGTACTTTTGCAGCGCGAACAGGCTGGCGGCGTCCTGGGTGTCCTTGAAGACGAACGACGTCGACTGGTAGATGGGCACAGCGCGGGCGCCGTGCTCGGCGTCGGGTGTGCCGCCGGCGTGCAGGGCGCGGGTGCGGAAGCCGAACCTGCGGTCAGCCACTAGACCGCCACCGCCTCGGCGGTTGCCGGAACGTCGGAAAGGTTCAGCTCGGTGCCGTTCTTGCGGGCGAGGTCGGCCTCGAGTTCACGGACGATGGGCAAAACGTCGCGGCCGAATGCGGCGATTTCCTCCTGGAAGTGCAGGTAGCCGGTCAGGAAGAGGTTCACGCCGATCTTCTTGTACTCGACGATGCGCTCGGCGATCTGCTCCGGGGTGCCGATCAGCTGGGTCTTGAAGCCGTCGTTGTACTGGACCAGGTCCTCGAACGTGGAGTCCGCCCACATGCCCTTGCCGTCCTTGGTGGACGGGCCGGCTTCCTGCACGGCGTCACGGAAGCCCTGGACGGCCGGCTTGTGTGCCTTCTCCACGATCTCGCGCAGGGTGTCGCGGGCCTCCTTCTCGGAGTCGCGGGCGATGACGAAGCCGTTGAGTCCAAACCGCGGGGCGGCCAGCTGGCCCTCCGTGCCGCGCCTGGTTTCGCCCGCAGCAGCAACGACGCCGGCGATGTTCTCCTTGAAACCCTCCAGGTCCTTGCCGTTGGAGAAGTACCAGTCGGCGACGCGGCCCGCGGTGGCCTGGGCCGCCGTCGAGTTTCCGCCGAAGAAGATTTCGGGGTGCGCGCGGCCCGGAACGTCCACGGGGGCGGGGTTCAGGGTGAAGTCGGTGATGTTGTAGTACTTGCCGGCCTGGCTGAACTCCTTCTCGGTCCACAGCCCGCGCAGCACCTTGATGAATTCCTCGGTGCGGACGTAGCGCTCGTCGTGCTCCAGCCATTCGAGGCCGAAGTTGGTGAACTCGTTCTTCAGCCAGCCGGAGACGATGTTGACCGCGGCGCGGCCGTTGGAGATGTGGTCTGCGGTGATGATGAATTTGGCCAGCACGCCGGGGTGCCACATGCCCGGGTGGACGGCGGCGATCACCTTGAGGCGTTCGGTGGCGGCCAGCAGGGCGAGGCTGAAGGAGGTCGCCTCGTGCTGCTTGTCGGCGCCGTAGGATGCGGCGTACCGGGTCTGGGTCAGGGCATACTCGAAGCCGGATTCCTCGGCGATGCGGGCCAGCTTCTTGTTGTAGTCAAAGTCCCAGCCGGTGCGCTGCTCGATGGTGGAGACCACCAGGCCGCCGGACACGTTCGGCACCCAGTAGGCAAACTTCAGTGGTTCGGAAAGACGGGCTACGTTGCTGATGTCGTTCATGTTCGTTCCTTTACTTCTGCTCGGAGTTGGGGTTTCCGGGGACAGCGGCAGCGCGGCGGCGCAGCGCATCCTGGATGCCGGCAATTGCCGGTTCGTTCTGGAGTGAGGTGGTGTCGCCCAGCGCAGTACCTTCAAAGAGCTGGGTCAGCAGCCGGCGCATAATCTTGCCGCTGCGGGTCTTGGGCACGTCAGGGACAACGACGACGTCGCGCGGCTTGGCGATCGGGCCGATCTCCTTGGCAACGTGGTTCCGGAGCTCGTCCGCGGTTGCTCCCGTTGAAGCACTGTTCTTCAGAACAACGAAGGCGACGACGGCGTGCCCCGTCTTGGGATCGGCCACGGGACAGACGCCGGCCTCCACCACGTCGGGGTGCGTGACGAGGGCGGACTCGATCTCGATCGTGGAGAGCAGGTGGCCTGAGACGTTGAGCGTGTCGTCCACCCGCCCCAGGATCCAGATGTCGCCGTCGTGGTCGTATTTGGCGCCGTCGCCGGCAAGGAACCAGCCCTGCTCCGCGTACTGGCTCCAGTAGGAGTCGAAGTAGCGGCGCGGGTTGCCCCAGACTGTACGGGCGATGGCCGGGCCCGGCTGGTCCACGACGATGAGACCCTGCACGCCCGGAGCGGTGCGGTTTCCGGCTTGGTCCACCACGCGGGTGCTGACGCCGGGGAGCGGGCGGGCAGCGCAGCCGGGCTTGAATTCAGTGTCCGTGGGGGCGGGGGACATGATGGTGGCCCCGGTTTCGGACTGCCACCAGGTGTCCACCATGGGCGCGGTGCCTCCGCCGAGGTTGTCGCGGAGCCAGCGCCACGCCTCCGGATTGACGGCCTCGCCCACGGTTCCCAGCAGCCTGATGGAGGAGAAATCGTAGCTGTCCGGCACGCCGTCGGGGAACCAGCCCATGAGCGAGCGGACCAGCGTGGGCGCCGTGTAGTACTGCGTGACGCCGCAGCGCTCGATGATCTCGAAGTGCCGGCCGGGATGCGGGGTATTGGGTGTGCCCTCGAAGATCACCTGGGTGACGCCGTTGGCGAGCGGGCCGTAGATCTCGTAGGTGTGGGCGGTGACCCAGGCGAGGTCGGCGGTGCACCAGTGCACGTCCTGGTCCCGGAGCGCGGGATCCGGGTTGCTGAACAGGTGCTCGAAGCTCCACGACGCCTGGGTGAGGTAGCCGCCGGAGGTGTGCACCAGTCCCTTGGGCTTACCAGTGGTCCCGGAGGTGTACATGATGAACAGGGGAGTCTCGGCGTCGAACGCCTCGGGCTCGTGGACATCGGAGGCGGGCCCGACGACGTCCTGCCACCAGACGTCGCGGCCTGCGGTCATGGGAACCGTGGCGAGGTCCGCGGGGGAGGTGGTGCGGTTGATGACCAGGACGCGCTCGATGGCGTTGTCCCCGGCGACCGCGGCGTCGGCGTTGTCCTTGACCGGAACTGCGGCGCCGCGTCGGAACTGGCCGTCGGTGGTCACCAGCAGCTTCGCGCCCGTGTCCTCGACCCGGAACCTGAGGGCCTCTGCGGAGAACCCGCCGAACACCAAAGAGTGAACCGCACCAATCCGCGCCACGGCGAGGGTGATGATGACCGTTTCCGGGATCACGGGAAGGTAGATGACCACGCGGTCGCCCTTGGTGATGCCCAGGGACAGCAGGGCGTTGGCGGCCTTGGAGACTTCACGCTGCAGTTCGGCGTAGGTGACGGTGCGGCGGTCGCCCGGTTCGCTTTCGAAGAAGAGCGCCACCTTGTCCCCGCGGCCCGCTTCGACGTGCCGGTCGACGCAGTTGTACGCAACGTTCAGCTTGCCGCCGTCGAACCATCTGATCTCGGGTCCACGGCCGGCTTCGACGTCGGCGGGCACCCAGCTGTGCGCGGTGTGCCACGGCTTCTGGCTGCCGGGACGCTCGGCCCAGTCCAGCCGGAGGGCCTGTTCTTCCCAGAAGGCCACGTTGCCGGGGTCAACAATGGAAGTGGTGCCGCTGTGACGCGCCGGCCCGTCGGTGGGGACGCCGTGCACTGCGCCGTCCGGTGGCTCGGTCGAGGACCATCCCGAAGAGCCGGTAGAGGAGCCGGGCGCGTCACGCAGCCCTGCTTCGTCCGCCGTCGCGTCCGAAGTGGATTGTGGGGTTGCCTCGGACGGAATCCGGGCAAGGGTGGACAGGGCAAAAGTATTTTCTGGGGTCATTGCGGCACTCCATCGGTCCTGGCAGTAGCACCCCTAGTCCTCCGCCGGGACGGAAGAACAGTGACGTGGGAATGGTCGTCTCACGTCACCCGGGGTTGCTGCGGCTTCATCGATCCAGGTCTCTCGGCCGCTCGGGATGGTCATAACCTACTAGAGCCGAGATGCAGGATTTCTCAAAATCGGCCTCCAGGGGGCCGTAATATTCGTTCATCGCTGCCCTTATGCCGGTAAGGCGTCCAAATATTCGGAAAAGACCGTCAAATCACCGCAGGAGTAGAGTTGAGGCATGGCTCATGAAAACGATCCGGCGGTTATCGACCGACTCATGCGAACGAAGGGCACATGGGCCATTGTGGGCCTGACCCGGAATGAATGGCGCTCGGCATACGACGTCTCACTGTATGTCCGGGACCGCATGGGCATGGAGATCATCCCGGTGAACCTGCCCGGCGACGACGTGCACGGGGAGAAGGGCTACCGCTCCCTCGCCGAGATCCCGGCGGCAAAGCATCCGATCGACGTCGTGGACTGCTTCGTCAATTCGCAGAAAGTGGGCCCGGTCATCGACCAGGCCATCGCGGTCGGTGCCAAGGCGGTGTGGCTGCAGCTTGGTGTGTTCGACGACGCCGCGGTCGAGCGGGCAAAGGCCGCCGGGCTGGACGTCGTGGTGAATTCGTGCCCCGCCCGCGAAGGATGGCGCGTGGGCATTTAGCCTCTTCAGGACCGCAACTCAGTGCGGTGCGGGTTCAGGGCTTCATCAGCTCCGGGTAGTGACGCTCGGTGACATCCGGGTGGGCACGCATCCGGCCCTTGAGCATGTTCAGGCCGAACGAGGCGAGCATCGGGTTGGACGGGTCGTCGGAGATGCCGCGCGCCTCCGCCTTCAGGTCCGCCGGGAGCGGTACCGGATCGATCACCGCGTCCAGGCGCGGAGACCAAAAGAACGGCACCGAGTAACGGTCCACGCCGGGCGGTGGGGCCTTGACCCGGTGGATGGTGGCAGCCAGATAACCTTCGGTGGCCACTTCGAGCATTTCGCCCAGGTTCACCACCAGCGCTTCAGGAATGGGTTCCACGGGCGCCCATGCACTCGCGCCCGGCGGCAGCACTTCAAGCCCGCCCACCTCATCCTGGAGCAGGAGGGTGACAAAACCGTAGTCCGCGTGGGAGCCCACGCCCTGGTCGCCTGCCGCTTCCACCACTCCGCCGACGTAGTGGACCAGCTTGCCCATCCAGGCGGGAGTGTCCCTGAACGGTTCCTCGAAATAGTCCTCCGGCTGCCGGAGGGATACGGCGATGGCCCGGAGGAGTTCGGCCCCCACCCGGGACATGAGCTCGGCCCAGGCCATGGCCGCCTGCTTCAGCTCCGGCATCGACTCATCCGGCCAGAGGTTGCGCCCTTGGAGGAGCCAGTACGGCTGCTCTTTCGGATAATCCTTCACCGGCTCCCGGTCGGGTGAATAATCGATCTGCTCACGCGCATCAGCCCTGCCCTGCGTCACCTCCGTGCCCATCCGGGTGTAGCCGCGGAAGTGCGGGGACAGCCGGTTATCCAGCTTCATCCGTTCTTCGAGGGGCAGGTCGAAGAAGCGCTTGATAGTAGCCAGCAGCTCCTTGCCCTGGCCGGGCGCGCCGCCGTAGCCGATGACCTGGAAGAAACCGACGCGGTGTGTGGCGTCCCGGAGTTCCTCTATGAATTCCGGACTGAACGAGCCGTCGGCCCGGCGTGCGGAGCCGAGATCGAGCACAGGGATGGTCTCCTGGGCAGCTGCCATGTTCGCAGACTAGCACCGCCCGGAAAGGGTTTGTAGGCTCGCTGCATGGATCCCGCCGAACTGAGAAAAATCTGCCTGTCGTTTCCCGGCACCTTCGAGGACTTCCCGTTCGGTCCCGAAACGTCGGTGTTCAAGGTCCGGGCGGCCGTGTCCGGCGGGGCAAAGCAGGAGGCCAAGATGTTCGCGGCGTCGGCAATGGACCCTGACGACTGGTCGGTGAGCCTCAAGTGTGAGCCAGCCCTGGCCGAACAGCTCCGGGCGGTGCATCCGGAAATCACCGGGGCGTGGCACATGAACAAGACACACTGGAACGGTGTCCGGCTGGACGGGGCGCTGCCCGACGACATGGTCCGGGACATGGTGGAAGACTCCTACGACCTTGTGGTTGCGTCGCTGAGCCGGAAACAGCGCGAACAGCTCGGCTGGGAGCGGCTGGCGGGCAATGACTGAAAAGCGCCTGGCACGCGGTGCCCTTAACTATGCGGAGATCGGTGCCACCGAACATGGCGGGGCCCCGGCAGGCTACCGCCACGCGGCATCCCGCACCCACCTTGGCGAGGGCGCGGACGTCTACCGGCGGGTGGCCCAGGGGATTCTGGCCTGGGAACTGCAGCGGCGGTCCGGCCTGCGGGTCCGGACCGAATCCGGCGCCGTTGTTCCCGGCGCACGCGTGGTGAGCGGATTCGGCGTCGGGCCTTTCCGCCTCAACGTGCCCTGTGAGGTGGTGTGGGTACACCGTCCTGTTCCGGGCGGCGGCCCGCAGTCCGCGGGCTTCGGCTACGGTTCCCTGCCGGGCCATCCGGTGCGCGGTGAGGAGAAGTTCGAGGTGGAGATCGACGCCCAGGGCCGGGTCTACCTCAGCATCACGTCGTTCAGCCGGCCGTCCAACTGGTTCTACGCCGCGGGCGGCGCGCTGGCCCGCCGTGCGCAGCGCCTCATGACTTCCCGATACATTGAAGGTGCACGCCAACTCGCCGCAGGTGAAAGCTGATCAGGAGAGGTACATGCTGGACCAGAAGAGCCTTGACCTTTTGTGGAATTTCGAGGATCCGAAGCTGTCCGAGCAACGTTTCCGGGACGCGCTCGCCAACCCCCGGTACGACGCCGACGAACGAGCCGAGCTCACCACGCAGCTGGGGCGGGCCATCGGGCTCCAGGGCCGCTTCGAAGAGGCCGACGCGCTGCTCGACGCGATTGACGGGGACGAGCCGACGGTGGGCGTCCGCATCCTGCTGGAACGCGGCCGGGTCCTGAACTCGAGCGGGCACGCGGCCATGGCAGTGCCGCTGTTTGAGCAGGCGGCCGAGCTCGGCGACCATCTTGGCGAGGAGTTCCTGGCGGTGGACGCGCTGCACATGCTGGCCATCGCCGATTCCGCCCACGCGGAGCTCTGGACCCGGAGCGCGCTGGAGTACGCCTCCGCGGTCCACGACGAGCGGACCAAGCGCTGGATGGTGGTGCTGCACAACAACCTGGGCTGGACCCTGCACGGCGCAGGCCGGCTCACCGAGGCGCTCGTCGAGTTCCAGCTGGCGGAGCAGTGGGCCGAACGCGTCGGAACCCCGGCCCAGCAGAAGTACGCCCGCGAGGCCATCGCGGAATGCGAGCATGCGCTGGCCGCCCACTGACCCGATCACACCAACGGAAGGAATCCCATGATATTCATCGTCGTCAAGTTCAAGGTCAAGCCGGACTGGTCCGACAAGTGGCTCGGCCTCGTGGCCGACTTCACCGAGGCCACCCGCCAGGAGCCGGGCAACCTGTGGTTCGACTGGTCCCGCAGCGTGGACGACCCCAACGAGTTCGTCCTCGTCGAAGCGTTCAAGGACGATGCCGCCGGGGACCACGTCAACAGCGCCCACTTCAAGAAGGCCATGGCGGAGATGCCGCAGGCGCTCGCCGAAACCCCGCGCATCATAAGCCGCCAGCTCGACGGCGAAGGCTGGGACCGGATGGGCGAACTGACAATCTGAGCCCCTCGCTAGCATTAATGCCATGTGGATCGGCTGGATTGAGTTCGACATCCTTCTCGGCGACGTGCACAGCCTGAAGGAGAAACGGTCCGTCGTGCGGCCGCTGCTGGCCGAGGTCAAACGGCGCTACGAGGTTTCGGTGGCGGAGGTGGGGGACCACGACCAGTACCGGCGCACCAGGATCGGCGCCGGCCTGGTTGCCGCTGACCGGGCGCACCTTGTGGAGGTGCTTACCGCCGTAGAACGCTTTGTGGCCTACCGCCCAGAGGTGGAACTGCTGAGCGCCCGGCAGCGGGAGATCCACAGCGAGGATTAAAGCAACGCGGGGTCACTTTCCGCCCAATCCCGAGGGATTATTGGGCGGGAAGCGACCCCGCGTTGGTTGGGCCGGGATCTAGCCGAAGTACTTCGGCAGGGTGGCCTCGTGGGCTTCGCGGAGAGCGTCCAGCGAGAGGGTGTCCACGCCGTTGATCTCCAGCTGTCCGCTGGCTGCGTCCACCACGCCGATGCGCAGGTGCTCGAAGCCGCGGGCGGTGCACATGTCCTTGAAGCGGACTTCCTCGGAGCGCGGAACGCTCACGACGGCGCGGCCCTGGGTCTCGGAGAACAGTGCGGTGAAGAGGTCAACGCCGTCGCGGTCCAGGACATCCTGCAGCGCGATCCGGGCGCCCACGCCGTAGCGCAGCGACGATTCCACGAGGGCCGCGGCAAGGCCGCCCTCGGAGAGGTCGTGGGCCGAGTCCACCATGCCGTCGCGGGACGCGTTGATCAGGATCTCGCCCAGTGCGCGTTCGGCCTCGAGGTCAACCTTGGGAGGCAGGCCGCCGAGGTGGCCGCGCAGGTTGGACCATTCCGAGCCGTCCAGCTCGTTGGCCGTGGTGCCCAGCAGGTAGATGGCTGCGCCATCTTCCCGCCAGCCCGACGGCGTGCGGCGGGCGACGTCGTCGAGCTTGCCCAGCACTGCCACCACAGGGGAGGGGTGGATCGGCGTGGTGCCGGTCTGGTTGTACAGCGAGACGTTGCCGCCGGTCACCGGGATGCCGAGCACCATGCAGGCGTCGGAGAGGCCGCGGATGGCCTCGGCCAGCTGCCACATGACGTCCGGATCCTCGGGGGAACCGAAGTTCAGGCAGTCGCTGACGGCCATCGGCACGGCGCCGGCGGTGGCCACGTTGCGGTAGGCCTCGGCCAGTGCCAGCTGGGCGCCGTGGTACGGGTCCAGGTAGGTGTAGCGGCCGTTGGCGTCGGTGGCCAGGGCCACGCCCAGGCCGGATTCCTCGTCCACGCGGACCACGCCGGCGTCGTCCGGGAACGCCATGGCAGTGTTGCCGCCGACGTAGCGGTCGTACTGGTTGGTGATCCAGGACTTGTCGCACATGTTCGGCGAGGCAACGAGCTCGGTGACGGCCGCGGCCAGTTCCGCCGGGGCGGAGGGTCGGCCGGCGTCCTGCACGGAACCGGTGAACTGGTCGGCCTGGACGGCGTCCTGCCACTCCGGGCGAGCGAACGGGCGGTCGTAGACCGGACCGTCGTGCGCCACGGTGCGCGGGTCGACGTCGACAATGACTTCGCCTTCCCACGTGATGATCAGCCGGCCGCTGTCGGTCACCTCGCCCAGCCAGGCGTACTCCACGGCCCACTTGTCCATGACGGCCTCGAACGCCTCGACGTTCTCCGGCGTCACCACGGCCATCATGCGTTCCTGCGACTCGGACATCAGGATCTCGCCCGGGGTCAGGGTGGGATCGCGCAGCAGGACGGAGGTCAACTCGACGTTCATGCCGCCGTCGCCGTTGGAGGCGAGCTCGGATGTGGCGCAGGAGATGCCCGCGGCGCCGAGGTCCTGGATGCCCTCAACCAGCGAGCCCTTGAACAGTTCAAGGCAGCACTCAATGAGGACCTTTTCAGCGAACGGGTCGCCCACCTGGACAGCCGGCCGCTTGGACGGCTTGGTGTCGTCGAAGGACTCGGAGGCGAGCACCGAGGCGCCGCCGATGCCGTCGCCGCCGGTGCGTGCACCGAACAGGACCACCTTGTTGCCCTTGCCGGAGGCGTTGGCCAGGCGGATGTCCTCGTGGCGCATGACGCCCACGGCCAGGGCGTTGACCAGCGGGTTGCCCTGGTACACGGAATCGAAGACCATCTCGCCGCCGATGTTCGGCAGGCCGAGGGAGTTGCCATAGCCGCCGATGCCCGCGACCGCGCCGTGCATGACGCGGGCGGTGTCCGGGTGGTCGATGGCGCCGAAGCGCAGCGGATCCATGACGGCAACCGGGCGGGCGCCCATGGAGATGATGTCGCGGACGATGCCGCCGATGCCGGTGGCGGCACCCTGGTACGGCTCAACGAACGACGGCGAGTTGTGGGACTCGATCTTGAAGGTCACGGCCCAGCCGTCGCCCAGGTTGGTGACGCCGGCGTTCTCGCCGATGCCCACCAGCATGTCCTTCTTCATCTCGTCGGTCACCTTCTCGCCGAACTGGCGCAGGTGGTTCTTCGAGGACTTGTAGGAGCAGTGCTCGCTCCACATCACGGAGTACATGGCGAGTTCAGCACCGGTCGGGCGGCGGCCCAGGACCTTGACGATCTCGTCGAACTCGTTGCGCTTCAGGCCGAGTTCGGCCCAGGGAAGTTCGGTGTCCGGCGTCTTGGCCGCGTTCTCGACGGTGTCGATGTTGAACTTCTTGGTCTCGGTGATCGAGCTTGTAGAGATCTCGGTCATTAGTTCGCTCCCACAATCTTGTTCAGTACCGAGGTGAAGAGACCGAGGCCTTCGGTGTCGGACCCGCCGATACCGTCCAGCGACTCGGGGCCGAAGCCCACCTCCACGGCGTGCTCCGGGTGCGGCATGAGGCCCACCACGTTGCCGGCGGCGTTCGAGATGCCGGCAATGTCGCGGCGCGAGCCGTTCGGGTTGAAGCCCACGTAGCGGAACACCACGCGGCCCTCGGCCTCCAGGGCGTCGAGGGTCTTCTCGTCCGCGATGTACTGGCCGTCCTGGTTTTTCAGCGGCACCGTGATTTCCTGGCCCGCGGCGTAGTCCCCGGTCCAGTAGGTGTTGGTGTTCTCGACCCGCAGCACCTGGTCACGGCAGATGAACTTCAGGTGGTCGTTCTTGATCATGGAGCCGGGAAGCAGGTGCGACTCGGTCAGCAGCTGGAAGCCGTTGCAGATGCCGAGCACCGGCAGCTTGGCGTCCGAGTTGGCGGCGTCGATGATCTTGGACATCAGCGGGGCGAAGCGTGCGATGGCGCCGGCGCGCAGGTAATCGCCGTAGGAGAATCCGCCCGGCAGGATGACGGCGTCGACGTCGCCGAGTTCGGAGTCACCGTGCCAGAGCTCCACGGGCGTGCCGCCCGCGAGCCGGACAGCACGGGAAGCGTCCCGGTCATCCAGGGTGCCGGGGAAAGTGACGACGCCGATCTTCGCGCCTGCGAGGCGCGGCTCGGCGGCGACGGCGACTGCCTCGCCGATCAGGGGAAGTTCAGTCATCTCAGGCCTCGACGACCTCGACGTTCACGACGTCCTCGATCACGGGGTTGGACAGCAGGGTTTCGGCGGCATCACGGGCCTGGGCCAGGATGTCCTCGGTCACCTCGCCGTCAACGGTCAGTTCGAAACGCTTGCCCTGGCGTACAGAGCTAAAGCTGGTGAAGCCCAGGCGGGGGAGTGCTCCCACGATGGCCTTCCCCTGCGGGTCCAGAATCTCGGGCTTGGGCATGACGTCGACAACGATCCGGGGCATCCGGTAACTCCTGTGCATGTGCATTGGGTAAGGGCGCAGCGGAGTGGTGCCGTCTCACGCCATTCCTGAAAGTTGCCTGCCGGTTCAAATGGCAGGGCATTCAAATGGCATGGTGTGGACGGGCGCTCCGCGAGCTTGCATGCCTATTCTACCGGCCGCGGCGCACCACTTTCGTATTCGGTGCGGCGGACGCCGGAGCAACGGAAGAACGACGCCGGCTCTGGCCCGCCGTCGGCAGCCTCAGTAGGATTGCGGAATGGCTGAGAAACCGAAATCTGTCCTGTTGCCGGTAATGGCGGTCGCCGTGTTCGCCGGCCTCGGGAGAATGGTGATCCAGAAGATCAAGGCCGACCGCGCGGCCCGCCGGAAGGGTGCGGGACAGGACCGGGTGGCAGGTCCGGTGGACGAGAAGACGCGCCAGTGGATCAGCGAGGTGGTCCGCACCCCGCGGAAGTAGCTGCCCGGCCGCGGAACCCTGCAGAACAAGCTTTCATTCCTCAGGCGGGTGCCCTTTCGGGCGCCCTCCTGCTTTTTGATGGCCGTGTCGAAAGCAATGACAAAAAAGTAAAATTCGTCGATTGTGCCCTATGTCATATGAGGCTCTCAGTAGGTACTGTGGGGATCGGTCGACGATTGCTGGGATCGACAGGACCTGTCATCTTCACGTGTCGTTGCCGCCTGCGCCCGGCAACGTAGCCGGGGCTGTTCCTTTATGAAAGGTTCAAACCACTCGTGAAATCAGCAGGAAAAAGCTTCTTCCGAAGCCGGGGGGCCCGGAAAGCAGCGGCACTGGTTGTCGGCTTGCCTTTGCTCCTTTCGTCAGTCGGCGCGCTGCCGGCAACCGCGGCGCCGCCGCGGGTTGCGGCTCCGGCCGCGCAGCAGAAGGACCTCGACCCCGGCGGCTACTCCGCCGGCCGCTACATTGTGGTCCTGACCGAGAAGCCCGCCGCCACCTACGAGGGCGGCACGCCGGGCCTGCAGGCCACGAAGCCGCGCTCCGGTCGCAAACTCGACGCCAACCGGGCAGAGGTGCGCAAGTACCAGGCCCATCTGGAGGCGAAGCAGGCCGCGCTGGCCGAGAAGGAAAACGCGCAGATCCGCCGCAAGTACACGGCGGCACTGAACGGCTTCAGCGCCACGCTCACCGCCGACCAGGCCGTGAACCTGGCCAAGGACCCCGGGGTCCTCGCGGTGGCTCCGGACACCCAGCAGGCCCCGGACTACTCCACCACCGACTTCCTCAAGCTCAGCGGCGCCAACGGCACGTGGAACAGGCAGTTCGGCGGCAAAGCGGGCGCCGGCAAGGGTGTAGTGGTGGGTGTCATCGACTCCGGCTACACGCCGGGCAGCCGGTTCTTCGCCGGCACGGATGTGGCGCCGCTCAAGGGCAATCCGCAGGTGGGTGTTCCCTACCGCACCGCCGGCGGCAACATTGCGATGCTGAAGGCGGACGGCAGCACCTTCGAAGGCGAGTGCCAGAAGGGCGAAAAGTTCAACGGAACAGCCTGCAACTCCAAGGTCCTGAGTGCCAGGTACTTCTCCGATGCCTTCGAGCAGTCCGTCGCCAAGCAGGACCGGGCGCCCGAGGAACTGATCTCGCCCGTCGACGTGGGAAGCCACGGCACCCACACGGCAAGCACCGCGGCCGGCAACGCCGACGTCGAAACCTTCGTGGACGGCCGCAGCTTCGGCCTGACCGGCGGCATCGCCCCGGCAGCCAAGCTGTCCATCTACAAGATCTGCTGGGAGGACAACGACCCCGGCACCGGCGGCTGCTACACCTCCTCCGCGGTCGACGCCATCAACCAGGCCGTCCTCGACGGCGTTGACGTGCTGAACTACTCGATCTCGGGCACCACGTCCACCACCACGGACCCGGTGTCCATGGCGTTCCTGTCCGCCGCCTCAGCGGGCATCTTCGTGGCCACCTCGGCGGGCAACTCGGGCCCTGAAGCCAGCACCGTCAACCACGGCGAACCGTGGGTCACCACGGTTGCCGCCAGCAGCTTCTCCCAGGAACTGCAGGGCACCGTGGAGTTCTCTGACGGCAGCAAGTTCCGCGGCGCGAGCATCATGAACCGTGAAGTGGCCGGCGCAGGAGTCGTCCTCGCCGCCAACGCAGCATCCGGACAGGCCGCCGACCCTGCACTGTGTGCGCCCGGCTCGCTCGATCCGGCAAAGATCGCCGGCAAGGTGGTGGTCTGTGACCGCGGCGTCTACGACCGGGTGGCCAAGAGCGCCGAGGTCGCGCGGGGCGGCGGCGTCGGCATGATCCTCGTCAACCTGACCGCATCCTCGCTCGACGCCGACAAGCACTCCGTCCCCACC
This sequence comes from Arthrobacter sp. NPDC058097, assembly GCF_042884885.1. NCBI lineage: Bacteria > Bacillati > Actinomycetota > Actinomycetes > Micrococcales > Micrococcaceae > Arthrobacter > Arthrobacter sp. NPDC058097. Next base: position 189,380 of record NZ_JBHVSZ010000001.1, on the reverse strand, counting down.
GTGCACGTGAACCCGCCTGCCACGGAGACCATCAAAGCCAAGGTGGCGGCGAACCCGGCCATCACGGTTTCCCTGGTCAACAAGGACACCACGGGACTCCCCGCGGAGGCGCAGCCGCAGATCGCCGGTTTCTCCTCGCGCGGACCGCTCCTCGCCACGGACTCCGACCTGCTGAAGCCCGACGTTGCCGCGCCGGGCGTGGCCGTCCTGGCCGGCGTATCGCCGATCGGCGCCGGCGGCGACCAGTTCGGCTTCATGTCCGGCACGTCCATGGCATCACCCCACGTGGCCGGCTTCGGCGCCCTCATCCTGGGCAAGAACCCCGCCTGGTCCCCGGCCGCGGTCAAATCCGCCATGATGACTACCGCCAGCGACGTCAAGCTCGCCGACGGCAGCAAGAACACGGACGTCCTCGCCACCGGTGCCGGGCAGGTCGATCCCGCCCGCGTCCTGGATCCGGGTCTCGTGTACGACGCCAGCACCGACGATTACCTGCGGTTCATCCAGGGCACCGGCGTGAACCTGGGCATCCAGGGCCTCGGCAGCACCCGGCCCCGCGACATGAACGTCCCGTCCTTCTCGCTCGGAAACCTGGCAGGCAGGATCGAGGTCACCCGCACCGTGACAGCGCTGACGCCGGGAGTGTACAGCGCCAAGGCCAGCGTGCCCGGAGTGAAGGTGACCGTGACGCCGTCGGTCCTGTCCTTCAACGCGGCCGGCGAGAAGCGCACGTTCAAGGTGGCGTTTGAAAACCAAAGCGCCAAGCTGGGCCAGTTCGCCGCGGGGTCGCTCACGTGGCGGGGCGCCAACAAGACGGTGACCTCACCGATTGCGGTCCGGCCGCAGTCGGTGGTGGCTCCGAAGAACATTGCCTTCACCTCCCGGGGGCCAAACGGTTCCGGGAACATCGGCATCGTTTCGGGTACGAACTCGTCCACGAACGTGACGCTTGACGGCCTGTCGAAGGCGGACTCCTCCGCCATTGAGCTCGTGCCCGGTCCCTTCCAGTACGAGGCGGACGCCTCCAACTTCGTCAAGACGGTGGAGGTGCCGGCGGGCGTGCCGCTGGCCAAGCTGTCCGTGATTTCCGCGGATGAGAACGCCGACTTCGACATGGTGGTGGTCACTCCCAATGGTCAGGGAATTGTCGTGGCCACGTCTTCGGCGAGCGAGTCTGTCTCGATTCCGAACCCTGCCGCAGGCACTTACCGGATGTTCGTGAACCTCTATGACAGTCCCAACCAACAGGCAACCAAGGCATCCGTGGATGCCGCGGTCCTGGGGGCAAATGAAGGCAACGCCACCGTGTCTCCTGACCCGGTCCGCCTTGCGAACGGGCTCAGCGGAACGCTCGCGCTCACCTGGAAGAGCCTGGCTCCGGGCTCCTACATCGGACGGATCACGTTCGACGGGGCCAGCTCCCCGACGTTCGTGACCGTCGTGGTGGCAGAGGGCGGCGCCGTCGCGGTTGCACCGGCTTCGGAAGATCCGAAGAAAAAGAAGGAACAGGGGAAGGTCCAGAACGAGGACCTGACGCGGTCGCCGGATAACTCCATCTAGGAAGGTCCCGGAACCGGGCTCCCAACAGGGTCCCACAGCGAAGGCCGGCGGGCGTGGCACAAAATGCCAGAGTCCCGCCGGCTTCGCCGTGCCCTACGCCTGTCCGGGCAGCCCGGCCGTGCGTTTGGTGGGAGTTTTTGTCCAGATAATGGCCGCTAAACGCCCCGGAAGTCGCGATACGTGGACAAAAACTCTTCCGGGGAGCGTCGGGCGGGCAGCCTAGATGGCGCCCGTGGACCCCGCCACCCCGCCCAGGAGCGGGGACAAGGCCCGCCAGCGGGCAATCTCGCAGCCATCCGTCAGGGAGAACCGGGAGTTGACCGTACGGCCGTTGAAGGTGCCGGTAACCACGGCAACCTGGGGGCCGCCGTACTGCTGGGTGCACAGTTTGGGCGGGCCGGGTTCCGGGAAAAAGATCCGTTCGCCAAAACGTCCGACGGCGGCAATCGCCGCCGCCGGGTCCGGCAGCGTTGATTCCACCAGCTGGCCGGAACGGCTGACGAGGACAAAGACGTGCTCCGGGCCGCCGGGCGTGTGGGTGAGGGCCACGGTCAGTTCGAGGTCCGTGTCCTGGTCCAGGCCCCTGCCCGGGCCCTGGTCCGGCGATGCAGGTGTATCGCTCATCGTTCCGCCTCCGTTTCCAGGCTCTCGAAGAGCGGCGTCAGGGCGGTCAGCAGCCGGCCGCGCAGCCCCTGGGCTTCGGCCGAGAAAACGCGCTGCTGCTCCACGTAGGCCGCCTTGCCTTCGGGCGTCTCTATCGGAATGGCCGGGTAGCCCCAGTCCGTAAGGTCATAGGGCGAAGCCTGCATGTCCATGGCCCGCACCCGCCACGACAGCTCGAAGCAGTCCATCACGAGTTCGCTCGGAAGTGCCGGGGAGAGCTTATAAGCCCACTTGTAGAGGTCCATGTTGGCGTGCAGGCACCCCGGCTGCTCCATGGTCCGCTGGTTCTCCCGGCTGGGTGACAGCTCGTTCAGGGGTACGGCGTCGGGGGTGTAGAACCGGAACGCATCGAAGTGCGAGCAGCGGATCCTGTTATCCTCAACTACCTTGTCCGTGCCCGCACCGCCCAGCCGCAGTTTGAGGTACTCGTGGCGCAACTCGAATTTCTCCTGTCGGTAGACCATGGCCCACTCATGCAGGCCGAAGCAGCCGAACTGCGCCGGCCGGGCGGCCGTTCCGGCGAGGATGATCCGGGCAAACACGAGGGCGTCACGCCGTTCCGCCAGGAAAGCCTCGCGGTCGAAAGCCACCGCTGTGCTGCCGGCGGGCAGGCCCGCACCCGCCAGCTCACCGCCGTCGAGCGCCTTGTAGTATTTCCAGTCCTTGCGGGCGGTGGCCTCGGCTCCGGAGAGCACCACGCCGTCGCCGGGGTGCCAGCGCAGCAGCTGGCCGGGCTTTTGCGTGTAGTACGTGAAGAGGAAATCCTCCACGGGATGTTTCCTCCCCGCCGAGCGGCGGGCAAGGTAAGGATCGGCGTAGCGGCGCACCCTGCGCACGTGGGCCGCTTCCCGTTCCCGCCAGCCGGCGGCGGAGAGGACCTGGCCAGCGGGGATCGTCAATGCAGTGCCTGCCACAGTGCTAAAGCGCCCCGCCTGCAGCACCGAGGATGTCCTTGGCGGCGTTCCAGGCACCGATCTGGCAGCCGTCCCGCAGCGCGAAGGAGGTCTCCACCGGCGTGCCGTTGACCTCGCCGGTCACGGTGGCCACCTGCGGTCCGCCGTACTGCTGCGTGCAGGAGATGCCCTTCCGCGGAGCGGCGGCATTCACGATGGCGGCGTTGTTTTTCAGCGCCGTGCAGGCTGCGGCCGCGTTGGGGTGCTGGCTCTCGGCCATCGGCGCACCGTCCTTGCAGACCAGCGTGTAGTTGACGGCCTTGCCGTCCTTCGACGCTTTGACCGTGATGGACAGTTCGGCATCGCCGGCGCCGGGACCGGACGGCAGGGGAGAAGCGGAAGGGGGCGCGGGCGCCGGGACTGTCGTCTCGGCGTCTGGCGACGTGGAGCCGGGGGCCGGCGTGCCGGGAGTGCCGGTGCTGGGGGTTTCCGTGCCGGGAGTCCCGGTGCCTGGTGGAGAAGTCCCCGGCGATGAGGGCCCGGGAGTGCTGGTTTCCGGCGTGGCGGAAGGCTGGCCGGTTCCGTTGTTCGGGGTGCAGGCCGCGAGACCGCCCGTCGCTGCGAGGGCGAGCAGCACAGAAATCAGTTGCTTGCGCATGCCGGGTCTCCTCAAGTTTTTCCCATTCTACCGTCGGGGCACCCGGAGGTCCGGTACAGGCGGATAACGGTACCCGGCAATTGCTAACGGAAGGGTATCGATTCTTGGGGGCGTCCGCGGTATCTTTCTGACATCAACGGGTGCGCGGCATAAACAGATAGTGATGACGCCCATGGGGGGCAGAGCGTCCAGTTCGTGGGACCGAAGGTCTACAGGTCCTGAACAAAGGAAGGCATCCCCCATGATCCCTCAGCAATCCACTACCCGCCCCGGACCCAGCAGAAGGCTGCCGGCGATTTTTGCCGCCGTCCTTGCCATGGTCATCGGCCAGGGCCTGGCCGGGCCAACGGCGGCTGCTCCCGCACCGGCATCGGCGCAGCCTGCCGCGGCACTGCCGTCCGCCCTGCAGCCGGCCGCATCCCCGCTCGACGACGGCCATTACATCGTGATGCTCAAGGACAAACCGCTGGCCACCTACTCCGGCGGCGTCCCCGGCATCCCCGGGACGGCGGTGCCGAAGGGGAAGAAGCTGAACGCCTCCGGCCCCAACTCGCGCAAGTACGATGCCCACCTGAAGGCCAAGCAGCGCCAGGCTGCGGCCTCCACGGGCGTGACCATCAGCCGGAGCTACACGCTGGCACTCAACGGCTTCAGCGCAGTCCTCTCTGCCGCCCAGGCGAAGGCGCTCGCCGGTGACACCGATGTGTTGGCCGTGGTGCCGGACACCATGCGCAAGCCGGACTACTCGAGCACGGACTTCCTCGGCCTGCCCGGCGGCGACGGCGTGTGGGACCAGCAGTTCGGCGGCACGGATGAGGCCGGCAAGGGCATCGTCGTTGGCATGCTGGACACCGGGTACACGCCCGACAACCCGTTCTTCGCCGGGGACACGGTCGACCCGCTGTCCGGCACCCCGGATGTGGGCGTGCCGTACCGCCTCCAGGGCAATGTGATCGCCATGCGCAAGGCCAACGGCGGGACCTTCGTGGGCGACTGCGTGGCCGGCGACTCGTTCGACGGAACGGAATGCAACAGCAAGGTCATCGGGGCCAGGTTCTACGACAAGGCCTACAAGGCAGCGGTGCCGCCGGAATTCCGCTCCCCGAATGAGAAGTTCTCGCCGCTGGACGTCAACGGCCATGGATCCCACACGTCAAGCACCGCAGCGGGCAACAGTGACGTCACCCAGACGGCAGGCGGGCGCGACTTCGGCAAGAGCTCAGGCGTTGCGCCGGCGGCCAAGATTGCCGTGTACAAGGTTTGCTGGGAGGGCGCCATTCCGGAGGCCACCGGGTGCGTTGAATCCGACATTCTCAACGCCATCCAGGATGCCGTCCTCGACGGCGTGGACGTGCTGAACTTCTCCATCTCGGGAAACAACAACTCCACCGTCGATGCCGTTTCCCTCGCCTTCCTCAACGCCGCTGCCGCCGGAATCTTCGTGGCCGCCTCCGCCGGCAACTCCGGCCCGACGGCCTCGACCGTCAACCATGCCGGCCCCTGGATCACCAGCGTGGCAGCCTCGACGTTCGACAACACCCTGCGCGGAACCGCGGAACTGTCGGACGGAAGCAAGTTCGCCGGTGCAAGTGTCATGGGCAGCGAGGTGGACTCCAAGCCGATCGTGCTGGCCGTGGATGTGAAGGCGGCCGCGGCACCGGCTACGGATGCGGCGCTGTGCGCGCCGAATTCGCTGGACGCCGCCAAGGTTGCCGACAAGATTGTGGTCTGCGACCGCGGCGTTGTGGCCCGCGTTGACAAGAGCGCCGAGGTCAAGCGCGCAGGCGGGGTGGGCATGGTCCTGGTCAACCTGACGCCCGGGTCGCTCGACGCCGATCTGCACAGTGTGCCCACGGTCCATGTGGGCGACCCGAAGATCAAGGACGTGGTGAAGGCGACCCCCGGCATGACCGCAAGCCTGAAAGCGACCGACACGACCGGTGCCGAGCCTCCGCCCGTGCCGCAGATCGCCGAATTCTCCTCGCGCGGGCCCAGCCTGGCATCGGACGGTGACCTGCTCAAGCCCGACGTGACGGCTCCGGGGGTGGCAGTGCTGGCCGCTGTTTCGCCGGTCGGCTTCAACGGCGAGACCTTCGGCTTCCTGTCCGGCACGTCCATGGCGTCGCCGCACATCGCCGGCTCGGGAGCGCTGCTGCTGGGCAAGAACCCGACGTGGTCGCCGGCAGCCGTGAAATCCGCCATCATGACCACGGCCTATGACCTGGTCGATGCAAAGGGCACCGACGTGCATGACGTCTTCGCCCAGGGCGCCGGCCATGTTGATCCTGCGCGGTTCGACTCCCCGGGCCTCGTTTACGACGCCGGCATCAGCGACTGGATGGGCTTCCTCCAGGGACAGGGAATCGACCTTGGCGTCGCCCCCATCGCAGCCAAGGACGTCAACCTTCCGTCCGTGGCGTTGGGCGCCATGTCCGGCAGCCAGACTGTGGCGCGGTCGGTCACGGCGGTGACGGCAGGAACCTACCGGGCGACGATCAGCGTTCCGGGAATCACCGCCACGGTCAGTCCGGCAGAAGTGACGCTGGCTGAGGGTGAAAGCGCCACGTTCACCATCACGTTCACTACCGCGGGTGCTGCGCTCAACGCGTACTCCACCGGATCGCTGATGTGGACCTCGGGCGACAACACCGTCCGCTCGCCGGTGGCGGTGCGGCCAGTGCCGTAGTGTCCTTAATCCCAGGACGTACGACGCCGGAACTCACCGCTGGTGGTGAGTTCCGGCGTCGTGCTTTTACCGGCTGGGCGCCGGGAAGTAAGCATCGCGGCGGGAAACCGTTAGTGCACGAATCGTTAGTGTATACTTGTGGTGGCATTAGACCCGGAATGGAGTGGGTAGCGTGGCAAAAGAGAACGGCGCACAGCGGTTCATGCGGGCGACCGGCAAGCTCAGGGCGGTGTTTGGCCCCGCCAACAGGAGTTCGCTGGTGCACGACATGACCGAGGAGAACCGCAGGCTGCTCGCGCAGCGCGAGGCCGAGACGCAGCAGTGGGAAACCGTTCACCGTCCGGACGGCAGCACCTACGTCGTGCCCCGCAACCCCGACGACAAGTCCCTTCGCTAGCAGTCGCCGAGCGCCGATTCCGGGGCTCCAATCCCGACGGCTGAAGCATTGCCTGCCGGGGTTCATTTCCGGGGCCCCGGCGTAAAATAAGGGCACTGGCAATCGAAGGGCAGACGCTCTCCGCCTTCAATCAGGGAAGGGGGTGGGACTTGTGGCACATGTGCTCACGGGCTTCATGAACCTGACCGACAGGCTCCGGTTCGTATTCGGCCCTGCCGCCGTAGGCGATTCAGCTACGCCGGTGGTTCACCTGCACGACGATTATGAGCATGCTTCCGAAGATGATTTGGCCCAGTTCGAAGTCGAGACCGACTCGGAGGGGCACCGCTATGCTGTCCGCAAGAACGACCTGGACAAGTGACAAGCCCCTATTGAACTGAAGAAGCCCGGTGCGTTAGACGCACCGGGCTTCTTTCTCTGCACTGCTGGGAGCCTTAGCGGCCGGTGCCGCCGTAGACGGTGGCGACGGCTTCGCTGTCCAGGTCGAACGCCTTGTGGATGGCGCGGACGGCGTCATCGAGCAGGTCGGCATGGGTGACCACGGAAATGCGGATTTCCGAAGTGGAGATCATGTTGATGTTGATGCCCGCGGCGGACAGGGCCTTGAAGAATGTGGCCGAAACGCCGGGGTGCGAGCGCATGCCGGCGCCGATCAGCGACAGCTTGCCGATCTGCTCGTTGTACTCGATGCTCTCGAAGCCGATCTCAGTCTGCGCAGCACGGAGGGCGGCAAGGGCGTCGGCGCCCTCGACGATGGGCAGCGTGAAGGAGATGTCCGTCCTGCCGGTGCCGTGCGTGGAGACGTTCTGGACGATCATGTCGATGTTCGAGTGCGCGTCCGCGATGACCTGGAAGATCGCGGCTGCCTTGCCCGGGATGTCCGGAACACCAACAACGGTGACCTTTGCTTCCGAGCGGTCGTGTGCAACACCGGAGATGATTGGCTGCTCCAAGGCAACTCCCTCTTGAGTCGTGATCTTGTCATCGGCGCCGGGCAGGACCCAAGTGCCTTCGTTCTGGCTGAATGAGGAACGGACATGCAGCGGCACGCCGAACCGCCGGGCGTATTCGACGCACCGGAGGTGGAGGATCTTGGCCCCGGAGGCGGCCAGTTCCAGCATCTCCTCGCTGGAGATGCGGTCGATTTTTTGGGCTGACGGAACGACGCGGGGGTCTGCGGTGTAGATGCCGTCAACGTCGGTGTAGATCTCGCAGACGTCGGCCTCGAGGGCTGCGGCGAGGGCCACAGCGGTGGTGTCCGAACCGCCGCGGCCGAGCGTGGTGATCTCGTTGGTGGCGCGGGTCATGCCCTGGAAGCCGGCGACGATGGCGATGTGTCCCTTGTCCAGGGCGGTGCGGATGCGGTGCGGGTCCACGTCGATGATCCGGGCCTTGCCATGGATCCCGTCCGTGATCATGCCGGCCTGGGAGCCCGTGAAGGACTGCGCGGACGCACCGAACTTGTTTATGGCCATGGCCAGCAGGGCCATGGAGATGCGCTCACCGGCGGAGAGGAGCATGTCCATCTCGCGGGCCGGGGCTGCGTCGGTGACCTGGGCGGCAAGGTCAAGGAGCTCGTCGGTGGTGTCACCCATTGCGGAGACGACGACGACGACTTCGTTGCCGGCCTTCTGGGCGTCGACCACGCGACGGGCCACGCGCTTGATGCCGTCAGCGTCAGCCACCGAGGAGCCGCCGAACTTCTGCACAATAAGCTGCGCGGTGACAGCAGCGTCTGCGGGCAGCTCCTGCGGCCGCGGTTCGGTTTTCACATCGGTACTGGGCATACTCATGCGTGCACCCTCACTGGATCATTGGAGTTCTGGAGGCCAGGCGCCCTTGCGGCACGGCGGCATACCCAGTTTATCGCCGTGGTCGTCCTGCTGTGGAATTGTGACCCTTGCCGTCAGCTGAGGGCGTTCCGCCGGCCCTCGAAGGCCCTGCCCAGGGTGACCTCGTCCGCGTACTCCAGGTCGCCGCCCACGGGCAGCCCCGAAGCCAGCCGGGTGACCGCGATCCCGATGGACTGCAGCATCCGGGCCAGGTACGTGGCCGTGGCCTCGCCCTCAAGGTTCGGGTCGGTGGCGATGATGATCTCCTGGACTGCGCCGTCACTGAGCCGGTTGAGGAGTTCGCGGATCCGCAACTGCTCCGGGCCGACGCCGGCGATCGGGTTGATGGCGCCGCCGAGCACGTGGTAACGGCCCCGGAAGGAGCGCGTGCGCTCCACGGCAAGCACGTCCTTGGACTCCTCCACGACGCAGATCACGGAGGGGTCGCGCCTCGGGTCGCGGCAAATGTTGCAGAGCTCCTGCTCGGTCACGTTGCCGCACGAGGCGCAGAACTTGACCCGCTCCTTGACGGTGGTGATGGCCTCCACCAGCCGCTTCATGTCCTGGGGGTCTGCCTCCAGGATGTGGAACGCCAGGCGCTGCGCAGACTTCGGTCCCACGCCGGGAAGGCGTCCGAGCTCGTCGATCAGCTCCTGAACTGCACCCTCGTACACTTTTTCCTCGATTGCTTGGTTGAAACTGGATGGCTTGGTTGAAAGATGGCCGGTTTCCGCCTCCTAGTACCGGGGCGGCACTAGTACCGGGGCATCAGGGGGCTGCCGTCCAGCGACCGTTCTTCGATGAGCTTTCCGCCCAGAATACGCTCGACGGCGGCACGGCCAAAGACGCCCGATTCCTCGATGGTTTCGTCGTCAGCGCTGGGGATGTCCTGCACGTATGGCGCAGGTTCCTCCGTGCTCCGTGCCGGCGCCTTGGCCCGTCCCGCCTCAGCCTCCGGGCTGTTGGAGAGCCGCTGGTAAAGGCTCAGTTTGCCCCGGACGGGAGCCTCCGTTGCCGGTTCCGGCGTAGCGGTGCGGGCAGCGGCAACCGCCGGCCCTGCCTGGACAGCGAGTCCGGCCTGGACTGCTGGTTCCGCCTGGACAGCGGGTCCGGCCTGAATTTTGGGTGGCTGCTGAATCGCAGGTCCTGGGCCGGCTGCGAACACGGGCACCCGGATCGCGGCGGCGTCGGTGGGAGCAGTCACAGCGGGCGCGCGGACACCCTGGGTCGGGGCGGGTGCACCGTATTCGTGGCTGGCAGTCGCCGGGGCCGATGCCATGGCGTAGGCAGGCTCGAACTCCGGGGCGCCGCGCCCGGCAGTATCCGGCGCACTCTCCGCAGGGGTGCTCTCAACCGTGGCCCTCTCACTTGTGGCGCCCACCGCCGGGCCGCCGCTGTTGGGCGGCTGGGCGGTGGCCGGTGGATAGACAGGTGCAGAGGAGCCGGCTGACTCTTCGTCGCCGTGGCCGTCAGCCGCGTCCTGGTATTTGCCCACGTTGCTCTCGGAACTGAGAGCCCAGACGCCAGGGGTTTGCTCCACCGCACGGGACCACGGATCAGCAGAGGTGTCTGGTGCTGGCTGGCGCTCCGCCCCGGCCGGGGCAGAACTCTCTGCGCGAATTTGCGGCGCCGACGGTGCGGGCCTGACAGGCTGCTTTGTCTCCGGCGTCTTGACCTCCGGCGCCCTTATCTCCGGTGCTGCCGATGGTGCGGGGCTGCCCTGCCACTGGCCCGATGGCTCCCAGTCCATGGGAGGCTCTTCGTCCAGCGGAGGTGCGTCCTCGTCCAGCGGAGGACCCCAGTCGCCATCCGGATAGGAGTAGTCGCCGGCTTGCTGAGATCCGCGTGGCGAGGCCTGCGCTGCAGCCTGAGCGGCCGGCTGCTGGGCAGCAACCGGCTGGACCGGCTGGGCCGCAGATGGCGCAGAAGTGCCTGATCCGCCGGCAGCGCGTCCGGCGCCCGCTGGGGCGGCAGTGGTAGACGGGGACGCCGTGATATTGGGTCCGGACCACTGCGGCGCGGAAACCGCTGCGGTCGACGACGACGGGGAAGCATTCCCGACATCGGGCGCGATGGACGAATCTGGCGAGGCCGGAGCCGTAGCTGTCGACACCGGAACCGCACCTGAGGACACCGGCGCCGGGCCTGTTGGCCCCGGGCGTTCCGGGGCGGGCTTCGGCTGGGCGGGGCCATCCGTGGTGGGGGTCAGGCCCCAGTCGGCGTCGGTGGTGGTAGCCGGAATGTCCCGGCTAGTAGGCGCTTTTGGGTTTGGCTCAGAGCTCGCTGAGCTGCCGGCGCCCGCCACGGCGGTGATCTGGCAGTCGATGCCGATCGTTTTGTGGATGGCCTGGCGCAGATTCTCAGAGTGGTCGGCCCTGCCGAAGGCGCCCGCCAGCCCGGAAGTGCTGAAGATGAGCGTCAGGACCTGGCCGTCGAACTGGCCGACCTGGGCATTGGGCTCCACGAGCGCCCAGGTGCTCCGCTTGATCTTGGCCAGGGTCTGCAGGACCTCGGGCCAGGCCCGGCGGAGTACCTCGACGTCGGCATGCGATCCCGCTGGAGCTGCAGTGGCAGAAGGCTGGGCGGGGGATTGCGGGGCGGGCGCAGAAGCTGCCCCCTGAGCCGCCACCGGCTCCGGCCGCCGGACCTGTTGGTGCTGGGCCTGTTCCGGACGCGCGGCGGATGCCGGTGTCTGCGAAGCCGCAGGCCGCTGGGCCACAGACTCGCGGACCTGGCCGTCCTGTGAATCCGGGCTGGCGCGGCGGTCACGTGCGGCGGCGTCATCCATGGGCCAGTCACCGGTGGTGATCCGCGGTGCCGCCAGGGCTTCCCGTCCGGGTGCGGCCTGCTCCACAGGTGCTTCCCGTCCGGGCGCGTCCTGAGTGGCGGGTGCCGCGTGGATGGTGGGCGCGCCGGCCTGCGAAGCGCTCTGTGCAGGGGCGGGCGCGTCAGGAACTGGAGCCGAAGCTACAGGAGCGGCAGACGGTGCGTTCACGGCAGCAGCGGCAACCGGAGCCGGGGCAGCTGCCGCAGGGGCAGGAGCTGCCGCGGGGGCAGGCGCTGCCGCCGGCGCGGCAGAGGCTGGCCCAACGGCGGCGGCAGGAGCACCGGCATCGGACCCGGCGTAGTTCAGGCGCCGCTCCACGCGGTCGATCCGGGCAGCAATGCCGCGCTCGGTCTGCTCGGAGCTGGGCAGCAGGATGCGCGCGCAGAGAAGTTCCAGGTGCAGCCGCGGCGACGTGGCACCCGTCATCTCCGTCAGTGCGGTGTTGGTGACGTCGGCCGCGCGCGACAGCTCGGCCGCACCGAGGTTGTGGGCCTGGCTCTGCATCCGGGCGATCTGGTCGGCCGGCATGCCGCGGAGGATGGCCTGGGCGCTTTCCGGCATGGCCTGCACGATGATGAGGTCGCGGAAACGCTCGAGCAGGTCCTCCACGAACCGGCGGGGATCGTGCCCGGTCTGGATGACGCGGTCCACGGCGCGGAAGACCGTGGCGGCATCGGACGCGGCGATCGCTTCGACGACGTCGTCCAGCAGTGAGGCGTGCGTGTAACCCAGGAGCGCTACGGCAAGCTCGTAATCGAGGCCGTTGGGTCCGGCGCCTGCCATGAGCTGGTCCAGCACGGACAGCGAGTCCCGCACGGATCCCGCGCCGGCACGGATCACCAGCGACAGCACCCCGGGGGCCACCGGGACGTTTTCCTGGCGGCAGAGCTGCTCGAGGTATGCCATGAGCGGCTCCGGCGGCACCAGCCGGAACGGGTAGTGGTGCGTGCGCGAGCGGATGGTGCCGATGACCTTGTCCGGCTCGGTGGTGGCGAAGATGAACTTGATGTGTTCCGGCGGTTCTTCGACGATTTTCAGCAAGGCGTTGAAGCCCGCCGAGGTGACCATGTGGGCCTCGTCAATGATGAAGATCTTGTAGCGGTCCCTGACCGGGGCATAGGTGGCGCGTTCGCGGAGGTCGCGGGCGTCGTCCACGCCGCCGTGGCTGGCGGCGTCGATCTCGATGACGTCGAGGGAGCCGGCTCCGCCGCGGGCAAGTTCGACGCAGCTGGGGCAGACACCGCACGGGGTGTCCGTGGGGCCCTTCGCGCAGTTGAGGCAGCGGGCCAGGATGCGCGCGGACGTGGTCTTGCCGCAGCCGCGCGGGCCGGAGAAAAGGTAGGCGTGGTTCACGCGGTTCTTGCGCAGCGCCGTCATCAGCGGCTCCGTGACGTGTTCCTGCCCGATAACGTCCGCGAACGAGTCCGGGCGGTACCTGCGGTAAAGGGCAGTTGTAACAGTCACAGGGAAAACCTACCTATAGGGACTGACATTAAATAGGAGACCCCTCATGCACCCGCCAGAGCCCATCTACCCTTGCTACCTTCCGGTCCTGGGGGAGTTCAACAGGATGACGCCACATGAGGGGCCGTCAGATACTTTACCCGAACTTTGGGCGTGGCCCGAATCGGCTCCGGAGGGGCGGCAGCAGGGCGGCAGCAAGGCTCCGGCAGGCACCCGCCGTGGTCCTAGCTGTGCCCGTTCACAGGCCAGCTCATGAACGCCGGCTCCTCATAAGGGTGGGCCCGGCGCAATCCCTGCACGACGGCGTCGAGCACGTCCTCTTGCACGATGCACTCGATCCGGACCTCGGAAACTTCCTCAGGGACACCGGCGGTGCCGATGTACGGACGGGCCCCGGGCAAGGGGGTGAAGCGTCCTGTGCCCGGCGACGTGAAGGAGCAGTGCGAGTAGTCGCCCAGCCGGCCGGCGCCGGCGTCTCCGATGGCGGTGAGCACCGCTCCGGCGTGGGAATCGGGAACGTAAACCACGAGTGCATGCAGCTGGGACATGGCACCATTTTGGGCCGATTGGGAGATGCCGGAAAGTTCAGGTATTCTAGTATCTGCTTTTGGTTCAAGAGCAGCTGGAGAATTCGCCTAGCGGCCTATGGCGCACGCCTGGAACGCGTGTTGGGTTAACGCCCTCGGGGGTTCAAATCCCCCATTCTCCGCCATCGGAAAACCCGGTTCTGACATTGTCAGGACCGGGTTTTCTGTTTCCCGCTCCGTGCTGAACGAGGGCTTAGGCCACACCCAGTCTCTGGAGCCGCTCGCGGGCGGCGAGACGGCTCGGGCTGGCCGGGCCCAGTGCAAGACGGACGACGGCGAGGGTCACCCGGGCGGCCAGCCTCACCGGCAGCGGCAGGGGACCCAGCCGGGCAGTCCGCAGTCCGAGCAGCCGCCGGTAGTCAGGCTCCAGGCTCAGGACGGCAGCCTGGAACAGGATCCGGTAACCCGGTTTCAGGAAGGGATGCAGGGGCGGATCCCGGATGAACGCAACCGTTTCCGCGACCCGGTCATCGCCGCGAAGAGTTCCGGCGGCAAGCGTTTCCCGGAGCTCCCGGCTGAGGGCGGCTTTGCTCTCCGGCGGGAACTCCACGCCCATCAGCCTGCCGGCCTCGGCCCATTCCCGGACATAGGCATCCGGGCCGCCAGGAATGGGGCCGTCCCACAGCTCGTGCGTGCGGAGAAAGGAGTCCGTGAAGGTGTTGTGCACCCACCGCACCAGTTCCGGATCATTTGCAGAGTATTTCCGGATGGTGCCGCCGCCGTCGACATATGTGCCGTTGACGGACTCGTGCAGCCGCACCACCCTGGTGGCGGCCGCGTGGGCCTCCGCGGTGGACCCATACGTGAGGGCGTGGATCCAGGCCGTGGTCCGGGCCAGCCGGCCCAGCGTGTCCTCGCGGAAATTTGAATGGTCGTACACCCCGGCGAGGACGCCGGGGTGGAGACTTTGCATCAGCAGGGACCGGATGCCGCCGACGATGGTGGCCACGCCCCCATGGACCGCCCAAACCGCAGAGCCGGGGAGGAAATACCCGGCGTCGTCGCCCTCGGCAAACTTCCGGGCCCAGTCCGGCAGAGCATCCGGGCTGCCGGTCAGTGTGCGCTTCAGTTCGGCCTGCCATTCCATCAGGAAAGTCCGCATATCTCATTCTCTCCCTCCTCAAGCTGCGCGGTTAAGCCTATGAAACCGCACGCCTTGGCCCCCCAGTTTTAGGGGTTTCGCCGTTCTTTGGGCTGTGGCCACAATGGAGGACACGCTCGTCGAGACAGGAGTTTGGCGGGTAACGATCCGGGAGAATTCTGTGGCAAATCATGGGGGACACAAGCACGCACCGAGGGTGATCGGCCCAGGCCGGATCGCCCTGCGGAGCCTTTCCGCGGCGGTGGTAGTGGGCTTCTCCGTCTTTGCCTTCGGGTTCCAGGGACCCGCCGCCTCGATCCAGCAGCCCGTGGGTGCGGCCGTCCCAGTTGCCCCTCCCTCGGGAGTCGTCGGGCCGGAACTCCTTGATCCCGACACCACCGCGCCCGGGTATCCGATCAGCGGCTCCGGCATCGCCGCACCGGCGAAGGTTCCCACCGGACGCACCGTGTCGAGTTCCACCGTTAAGGCACCCAGGACGGGGACCACCCCCAAATCTCCCGGTGTGGCCTCCACCGAGCTGAAGCGGCCCGCCGCCGGCTTCCTCGTGGCACCCCTGGAAGTGCTCACTCCCAGTTCCCCGTTCGGCCTGCGTCGCAGCCCGATCACCGGTGACGCGGGAGAATTCCACTGGGGCCAGGACTTCTCCGCAGCCTGCGGCACCCGCGTGTACGCTGCCGACGCCGGCGTGGTCCGGGCCGCCGGATGGCACCCCTGGGGCGGCGGCAACAGGGTGGAAATCGACCACGGCAACGGCCTGATCACCACGTACAACCACCTGCAGGGCATCGCCGTTGAAAAAGGCGACCACGTGCGGGTCGGCGAGATCATCGCCGAGGTGGGCACCACCGGCTCCTCCACCGGCTGCCATCTGCACTTCGAAGTGATCAAGAACGGCCAGCACGAGGACCCGATGAAGTGGACCCTGCTGCCCATCCGGCAAACCGACCAGCTGACCCCCGCCGTATTCACCAGCTTCGCAGGCGGCGCAGCCACCACCTACGGGTGGGCTATCCCTAACATCCCCGGCACCAGCGGGCCGGGCAACACCGACGACAGCCTTACGCCGGTCACCGCAGCAGCGGTCGCCAGCCCGCGCAGCGGACCGTCAGCCTCGGCAGGAACCACACTCGTCGCCAGCTCGTCGACCTCCGGTTCCACCACCTCCGGTTCGCCGACCCCCCGCCCGACGGCAACGCCGACAGCCACGGTAACTCCCAAGCCGACGGCGCCGAAGCCGCCCGCATCAACCAAACCCAAGCCCACCACGACGCCGACGCCCACCCCAACGCCGACTCCCACTCCCACTCCCACACCCACACCCACTCCCACACCCACCCCAACGCCAACGCCGACTCCCACCACGCCGCCGGCGGACCCGGCTCCGGCTGACCCGGTCCCGGCTGATCCGACTCCCACCGAGCCGGCGACCCCGGCAGACCCCGCGCCGCCGGCACCCACCGAGCCGGCTGCACCCTCCGCGCCGATCACGAATTCCGCTCCTGCCCCAACGGAAGTTGCCCCCGTCGAGCCCGCTCCGGCACCCGTACCCGATCCGGTCGCCACGTCTGCGGCCCCGGTAACCACGGCTCCGGCAGTGCCGGCACCGGCGCCAGTTCCCACGTCGGAGCCTGCACCCGCGACTTCGCCAAGTGCCGCGCCAACTGAGGAAGCCGCCGCGGCAGTGCCGTAAGGCGGGCAGCCGCCGTCGGGCTGTTCGCGTACCGGGAAAGTCAATTGGTGAGGAGGTCCAGGGAATGCAACGGAGGCCAAACCCGTTGTCATTAGTGACAGCCATGTACCCGGCGAGAGAGCACGATGTGACTTCCCTCCAAATGATTCCGCCGACACCCGACGGAACACACCCGGGTTTCGGTTGCCCTGCAGGCGATGCCATGCAGGCGGCGGATGCGTCCGCCGACGGCGGATGTACCGGCTGTACCGGACTCGCTGGGTGGTCGGCCTGCCCAGCGCAACCGCGCGCCGTCGTCGTCCTTCCAGGCGGCCCCAGGCAGGGTAAACCGGGCACTTTCCGGAAGAGCATTCCGCCCGGAACTTCCCGGGGGAGTTCCCCATTCTTCACTGCGGCGTAACTGCCGGGCGCAGAGCCCACTGTCCGCCGGGCAACGGCGGAATGGGGCAATCAAACAATGCGCGGCAATTCAATGAAGCGGTCATCACGTGATGACCGTGCAAGATAACGAAAGCGAGGAAGGTAGCCCGAAAGCGGCGGCGGTGTTGTAATTTTTCAACATGCCAACTCCCGTTTCCCCATAGTTCGCTTTTTATCTGGTTGGATGGAAGGTACTGAGAGGGACACAGGAGGCGCCCCGCTTCCTAACTACCGCGAAGGCAGCAATGGAGCTCATCGAGGCCGAGCACCCCCGGCCACGCCATTTTCTACTCCACCTGAGTGACACCCACCTGTTGGGTGGTCCGGACCCCCTATACGGCGCAGTTGACAGCGAAGCCCGCCTGATCCAGCTCTTCGACGAGGTTCAGGCCTCGGGCGCGCGCCCGGAAGCCGTGATTTTCACTGGCGACCTGGCGGACAAGGGCGACCCCGAGGCCTACGCCAAGCTCCGCGCTGTCGTGGAGCCCGCGTGCCGGGATCTCGGCGCCCAGGTCATCTGGGCCATGGGCAATCACGACAACCGCGCCAACTTCCGGGCGGGCCTGTTCGACCAGCACGGCAACGATGACCCCGTGGACCACAGCTACTACGTCAACGGGCTGCGGGTCATCACCATGGACACGTCCGTGCCGGGCTACCACCACGGCGAACTGAGCGACAACCAGCTGGACTGGCTCGCCGGTCAGCTCGAGACCCCCGCGCCGGACGGCACCATCCTGGCCCTGCACCATCCGCCGGTTCCGTCGGTCCTGGACCTGTCCGTGCTGGTGGAGCTCCGCGACCAGGCGTCCCTGGCGGCCGTGGTGCGGAACTCGGATGTTCGCAGCATCCTTGCCGGCCACCTGCACTACTCCACGACGGCAAGCTTCGCCGGCATCCCCGTCTCCGTGGCCTCAGCCACGTGCTACACCCAGGACCTGAACGTCCCGGTGGGCGGCACGCGCGGCCGCGACGGCGGGCAGGCCTTCAACCTGGTGCACGTCTATGAGCACACCGTGGTGCACTCGGTGGTGCCGATGGGCGCCACTCCGACGGTGGGCGAGTATGTCAGCCCCGAGGAGACGGAACGCCGTCTGGCGGCAGCCGGAATCCGCATCCCCGAAGGGGCCAAACGCCCCATGCTTACCCGGAAATAAAGCCTCACCCGGAAGTAGCGTCTATATACAGGAAGCCCCGCCGGATCTGACTGGTCAGATCCGGCGGGGCTTGCCGTATGCGGACGGCCTACTTTTCCCAGGGCGCCTTGATGGGGTAGTACTTCTCCAGGAACTGGGTGACCTGCTCGGCACGTTCGTCGGCCGGAACCTCCGGAAAACTGCCGTCATTGAGGCAGAAGAAGTCCATGTTGCGCTTGTTCAGCAGCTTGGGCAGGTACTTGAGTCCGGAGCGGAGCGTAGTGTCCACGTACCGCACCTTCGCCGCCGTCTGGGTCACGGCGCGGCCGGTCAGCAGCGCGTAGTAGTGGTAGAAGGAATTCGTGACGGAGATGTTGTCCGCGGCCCGGAAGGTGCTGGCGGCAGTGTTCGCGAACTCCGCCGGGAACTCCTGCTCCATCTGGGCGACGAGGCTCCGCCGCAGCGGCGCCGCCGTGTGCTCCAGGTGGCGGGTGGTGATCCGGCCGAAGCGGTTCCAGAGCAGTTTCCGGTTGACCCGGGCCGCGTTCTCGAAGCCGCTGCGTTCGGCGTCGTTGTCGCCCAGGCCGATGCGCGTCTCCGCCTCGATGAACTTGGTGATGCCGCCCGGCGTGAAGAACATGTCCGGGCCCACCGGCCGCCCGAAGAACATGTCGTCGTTGGAGTAGAGGAAGTGCTCGGACAGGCCCTCGATGTGGTGCAGCTGGCACTCCACGGCCTGCGAGTTGTGCGTGGGCAGCACCGACGGGTCGGCGAAGAACTCCTCGCTACGGACGATGGTGACGGACGGGTGCTCGGCCAGCCATTCCGGCGCGGGGGAGTCGGTGGCGATGAAGATGCGGCGGACCCACGGCGCAAACATGTACACCGACCGGAGCGCGTACTTGAGCTCATTGATCTGCCGGTAGCGCGCCTCATGGTCGTCGCCCTCGCCGAGGACCGCCCCGGCCTGCCGGGCCCGGCGGGCTGCGATGTACTCCGGGGAGGTGCCGTCCACCCAGGAGAACACCATGTCGATGTCGAAGCTGATGTCGCTTGCGTGGTCAGCGAACATGTTCTCGATGGTGGGCCAGGTGTGTCCGTAGCGCTCAACCGTTCCGCGGACGGCCTCGTGCGCCATCATGGTGCGGCGGGTCAGCGAGTTCTCGATCGGCAGGATCACCTCGTTGCCCAGGAAGCTCCACAGCTCCACCTGGACGCCGGCGGATGCACCGAATTCGAAGCCGCCCTCGGGCTCGACCCGCGGCCGGTACAGCCGGAAGATGCGTGCCTGCCGGTTGACGGAGAGTTCGCCGTCGGCCACCAGGACGGACGTCTTCTTCTTCGCGTCCACGGTCATGGAGTAGAAGGGCTCGTTCCGGCAGGCGTCAACGAGGGCGGAGCGCAGCTTCTTGCGGTCCTTCCAGTCGAGGGCGACCACCGGACGGTCGTTGTTGCCCCGGACCAGGAGGTAATCCAGGCCGGCCCCGTCCAGCACGTTCCGCAGGAAGAGCAGGTCCTCCACCATGGCCTGGTAGGGCGTCCGGGTGTCGTTGATCAGCGCATACCGTCCGGACCGGCGAACGACGTCGGGGCGGTGCTTGAGGCGCGCCACCGCCGCCGGGGACGTTGCTTCCGCGAGTGCGGGTACGTCGTCCTCGGCTGCCTGACCGCCGTAGTAGATGTCGTCCTGAACCGTTACGTCCGTGATGGCGTTTCTCCCAAGCTTCTAGGGGTGAAGTCTTACTTGCATGATAGTCCTGCCGGTAAAACTTGCCCGGCAGGCGCCCGGGCGGCGGTCCGCCCTCTGTGCTTTGGTGTCTATGCTCTGGCCGTCCGGGCCGCGGCAGCGGGCTTAGCCAAGCAGCGCCTGCCGCCAGCTGGACAGGAACGCCGCCCCGGCGTCGTCGTGAATGACCGACTCCGGCATGCCGAGGTCGACGGCGGTGAGAACGTCGTACGGTTTGGCCGGGACGCCGTCCGCGGGGCGGACGTCAACGTGCTTCACAGCGTGGTCGTTGTGGTGCAGCCAGTCGGCCATGGCATAGTCCGTGCGGGAATCGCCCACCGTCCGCCACGCCTGCGGCGTGATGCCCTGGGCTGCCAGGAGCTCGACGGCGCGGCTCGCGCCAAGGTCCTTGCCCAGCCGGACCGACTCAATATCGGTGGAAATGATGGTTGGGTCCACGCGGTAGTCAATTTCGTCGTCGGAGTTCGGTGCGTGGTGTTCCAGCCGCACGACGCCGAATCCGTGGCGCTCCATGAGCTCCAGGGCCTCGGCATCAAACAGCTTCTGCTCGGCGAGGTATTCACTGTTCGGCACCTCGATGTGCTGCTCCACCGACACCATGGCGCGCTTGGTTTCATCGAAGAACATGTGGGACGCGTAGTCCTCAGCCACCATGCGCCGGATATCGTCACCGTAGGCCGCCGGCACCGCAAGCTCGTGGTCCACGTGGACGGGCCCGGGGCCGGCAGCCGTGTAGCTGAACCACACGGCGCCCTTTTCGCAGATGGCGTGGATCAGCGTTCCGCTGGGCATTCCCGCTGCGATCATGGGCTCCATGACCTGCTCGCGGATGAACGTATCCGAGCGTCCGGTGTTGAAGATGACTGGTATTCCGGCGCTCGCGAGAGCCACCAGGTCGGCGACGATTTCCGGTTTCACATCCCTGGTCACCGGGCTGGCGACCGGCCCGTCGACGTCCAGGAGCAGGGCCAGTGCGGGTGCCGACGGAGTGTGGGCGCCGAACCCGGTGGCGGGGTTCGCTGAAGGTGCAGTCATTGCTCCATTCTGTCAGCCGGCGCCGGCCAATCTGCCCAGACGGCGGGCGGGCGCCGGCATGTGACACATAGTTACTGTTTGGCTACAACCTCCCGCGGCGCGCTGATTCCACATTCCCTTGAACTGCCCAGTTGCATACGCTTACAGGGTGATATTCAAAGCTGTGGGCGAGGGACGCCCTTACCCCGACCATGGTTTCATGACCCCCAAAGACTGGGCGGCGCTTCCGCCCCGTCCCGTGCGGCTGGATGAACTTGTGACCACCAAGCGGACCCTGGACCTTGAAGCGCTCCTTGCCGAGGACTCCACGTTCTTTGGCGACCTGTTTCCCCACGTGGTGCAGTACCAGGGCACCCTCTACCTCGAGGACGGGCTGCACCGGGCGGTAAGGACGGCACTCCACCAGCGCACCGCGATTCATGCAAGGGTGCTTGTGATCGATGGCTAGAAAACCCAAAGACGTGACCGTTCTCCACGGTCACCGCGTGATTACCGGCCCCGAGCTCAGGGCCACGTTCGTCGAAGACGACGAGAACGCGGAAAACCCCGGCCGGCTGCGCCGCCGGATCCTGCACGGTGTGGTGCTGGTGCTGCTGCTTGGCCTGATTGTCGCGGGGATTATGGGGGCGATGGGTGTGATGAGCGGGCAGATCAAATTTCCGTCCGCCATCCAGGCCCAGGAGAACTCCTCCGTCTGCCCTTCAACGACTTTCGACTACACGCCGCCCGCCAAGGTTAAGGTGAACGTCCTCAACGCCACGAGCCGCAACGGCCTGGCCAAGGCGGCAGCCAATGAATTCAAGGCCAGGAAGTTTGTTGTTGGCAATGTGGCCAACATGCAGACCGGTTACCGCGGCGTGGCTGCAATCGTCTCGGGTGCCGCCGGACAGTCGGCGGCCTTCACCGTCCAGCGGAACCTGCCCGGTTCCGACTACTTCCAGGACGGGCGCAAGGACGCCAGCGTGGACGTGATCCTGACCAGCGACTACCGCGGCCTGGTCAAGCCGCAGCTTGTTGACCAGACACCGGGCACACTCAGCTGCCCGCGTGAGAGCCGGCGCGTCGCCGACGACTCGCAGTGGCCGGTCATGCCCACCCAGGGCGCCAAGCCCTGAACTGTTGCCTGGCCACTTGGCCCGGCTGACCTTTAGCCGGCCGCAGCGGCCGGGGGCTGAAGGCGCAAGGGGCGGCCGCCGTCGTCGAACCTTGCCCCGGCGCCCAACTGGATGAAGCGGACGGTCCGGGAGATCCTTTCCTCCAGGTCCTCGGAGGCGTCGCCGTTGCGGGCGGCGCTGGAGGAAAGCGTGCCGTGAATCAGCTGTGCCTGCTGGAGGGGATCGGCCGCCGGGAAATAGCCCTGGTCCATGCCGTCGCGGAGGATGTCCTGCAGCATCTCGCTGAGCCCGCCCACGTGGTCTGCGAGCTTGGCGAACGAGGCCGGCGAGAGGACGGCGCCCATGGCCGGGCCGGGAGGCAGATGGCGGCGGCTGAGATCCTCCACCTGGGCCCGCACGTACAGGGCCAGCCGGTCCACCGGATTGTCCAGCCGGGACAGCGATTCGCGCAGCCCGGCCATGAACCGTTCGGTCTCCACGAGGGCGTAGGCGATCAGGAGCTCTTCGATGTCGGCGTAGTAGTTGTAGACAGCCGTGCGGCCGATCCCTGCGTGCCGGGCGACATCGGTCATGGTGAGTCCGGGCAGCCCGTGGGAGAAGAGAAGCTCACCGAAGGCGTTCAGGATGCGGCGCTGGGTCTCGGCGCGTTGCGCGGCGTTGCTGGGGGCCGAAATCCGTGGCATAGGGACACTTTACCGCGATCTGTCACCAAACCGGCGCCGAGTTTCAGCCGGTCAGAGGCCAGCTCAGACGGCGCAGCCGTCCGGGCCGCACGCGTCGGCGTTCGGCTGCGCGCTGGCTTTGTCCGTTTTGTCGACGCCGACCATCACCAGTGGGTGCGACTCCTGCCACGCCTGCTCGAGGGCCATGGTGAAGCTCGCCGCGGGCTGGGCCCCGGACAGCCCGTACTTGCGGTCGATCACGAAGAACGGGACGCCGCTGATGCTCAGGGCACGGGCCTCGGCGAAGTCGTGGCGAACGTCGTCGGCGTACTTGTCGGTGCTGAACAGCTCGGCAACGTCGCCGGCGTCGAGCCCGAGATCCGCGCCAACAGACGTGAGGTAATCCGGGCTGCCGATGTCCTTGCCGTGCTCGAAGTGGTCGCTGAGGAGCCGCTCCTTGGCGGCATCCTGCTTGCCATGCGCGGCGGCAAGATGGATCAGCCGGTGGGCCGTGAAGCTGTTGGCAACCACGACGTCGTCAAACCGGTAGTTGAGGCCCTCACCTTTGGCCTGGGCTGCCACATGGTCGAACATCTGCGTGACCTGGCCGGCAGCCATGCCCTTGCGCTTGCTGAGGTAGTCCAGTTCGGTTCCGTCATAGTGCTCGGGCACGCTCGGGTCCAACTGGTAGCTGCGCCACTGCACCTCCACCTGGTCGCGGTGCGGGAACTCGGCAAGGGCGGCCTCAAAACGGCGCTTGCCGATGTAGCACCAGGGGCAGGCAACGTCTGACCAGATCTCAATCTTCATGTTTGCCACAACTCCCGGGCTTTCCCGGGCATTCCTGCCGGGACAGTTGCTTTGGTCACGCTCGCCCGCTGTTGTATGGGTGCCGGCGCCTGGCCCTTGTCTGGCGGCAGGCCCGGCCATATTGTTTGGACTAACTCCAGGCGGTCAGGCCGTACCTTCGTGGGAGGCAAAATGCGCATTGGACTGATATCGGCACCGTGGATCCCGGTTCCGCCGCCCGGCTACGGCGGCACCGAGCGGGTGGTGGACAGCCTTGCGCGCGGGTTCGCGGCAGCCGGGCATGACGTCCTGCTGGCAGCCCCGTCCGACAGCACGTGTCCCGTTCCCCTGGCACCGCGAATGCGACCTTCGGAGCCGGCGGACCTGGGGTTGGCACTGTCGGAGCTGAGCCACATCATTAGGGCCTACGACGGCATGGCCGGCGTCGACATCATCCACGACCACACTCTCAGCGGACCGCTGTACGCCCACCGTCCGCCCGGAATCCCGGTGGTCACCACCATCCACATCCGTCTGGCCCAGCAGGCCGTGGATCTGTACAGCGAAATCGGCAAGAGCACCGGCATCATCGCCATCTCCCATGACCAGGTCAGCCGGTCGCCGGAGGTTGCGGTGACGAAGGTGATCCACCATGGCATGGATGTGGCGTCCGTTCCGGTGGGCCAGGGGACCGGCGGCTACCTGTGTTTCGTCGGACGGCTGTCCCCGGACAAGGGCATCCTCGAGGCCATCCAGATCGCCCGGGCCGCGGTCATCCCGCTGCGCATCAGCGCGCGGATCCAGGGACCCGAGGAGCAGGGCTATTTCGACGACGTGGTTAAGCCGGCGCTGGGGCCCGAGGTGGAGTTCACGGGACCGCTGTCCGACGCCGACAAGTACGAGCTGGTGGGCGGCGCGCTCGCGTTCCTGAATCCGATCCAGTGGCCGGAACCGTTCGGCCTGGTGATGATCGAGGCGCTGGCCACCGGAACGCCCGTCGTGGGGACCCCTTTCGGTGCTGCGCCGGAAATCGTGGAGCACGGCGTCACGGGCTACTTGGGCAGCGTCGAGCAGCTCGCCGGGTACGCCGCCCAGGCGGCGGGCCTCAGTCGCGAAGCCTGCCGCGCCTCGGCGGAGCAGCGCTTCAGTTCGGCCCGCATGGTGGCCGACCACCTGGCGCTGTACGAAGAGATCCTCGGCGGGTAGGTGGCGTTTGCATGGAGTTTTCGTCCAGATAATGGCCGCAGAAGGCACTTTTGCGCGCGATATCTGGACAAAAACTCCAAACAAGGGTGGGCTAGCCGGCGGGTGTCCGGAGGAACTCCCGGATGCTGTCGACCACCAGCCGATGGTCGTCATCGGACGAAAGCCCGGACACTGTGACGGCAGCGACGACGCCGGCCCCTTGGACCCGGACCGGGAACGATCCGCCTGCCAGCGTGTAGTCCTCCGGAGCGAGCCAGCCGCCCTGCGCGGGGTCGAAGTCCTTGGCCGCGAACTCCTCGGAGAGCAGGGCGGTGCTGCGTTCGAAGCGGAGGGTGCTGGCCGACTTGCGGCGGATCCATTCCTCCTGGTCGGCGGTGGCCCCCGGCAGGACGCAGCGGAAGAGAACCACGTTGTGCCGCCGGATATCGATGGCAACACCATGGCCCGCGGCAATCGCCTGGCTGGTGATGAGTGAGCCAAGGTTCCACGCGTCGCGGTGGTCGAATCCGGGAAAGACGAGTTCCTCCTCGTGCAGTTGCAGTTCGGTGATCCGCGACTGGACAGTTTCAGCCATCGGAGGACCCCTCCGGTGCGGCATCGGCGTCGTACTTCAGTCCAATCTGGTGCCGGATCTCGTCCATCGCGGCCATGACGGCCACGCTCTCGGCCGGGGGAAGCACCGTGCCCGCGGTGAGGCCGGCCCGGATGAGGCGTTCCATCTCGGCCGCCTGGTACTGCATGCCCCTGCCGGTCACCGGCTGGTCGAACCGCTCCAGAACGTTGCCCTGGTTGTCGTACCGGGTGAAGGGCGTGGGGTTGTACCAGGTGGGTTCGATGTCGATCCACCCGTCCGTCCCGATGATGGCGGCGCGGTTGCTTGAGGCGGTGTCCAAGGCGCAGTCCACGATTGCCTGCTGCCCGTCCGGGTACTCGAAGATCGCCGCTGTTTGCCGGTCCACGCCCGTGGACGTCATGGTGGCGCTGGCGCCGACGCCGTCCGGTGCGCCCAACACGTAAAAGACAAAGGACACGGGGTAGACGCCGAGGTCCAGCAGTGCGCCGCCGCCGAGGGCCGGATCGTTGAGCCGGTGCGCGGGATCCTTGGGAAGGTTCTGGTTGTGGCTGGCCGTGACCTTCCGGATCTGCCCAAGTGAGCCCTCGGCGATGATCTCGCGGAGGCGCGCCATGTGGGGGAGGAAGCGGCTCCACATGGCCTCCAGCACCACGAGGCCCTTGGCCTCTGCCAGCGCCACAATTTCCTGTGCTTCCCGGGCATTGACGGTGAAGGGCTTCTCCACCAGCACATGCCTGCCGGCATTCAGGGCGAGCAGCGCGTGGGTGTAGTGGAACGTGTGCGGGGTGGCGACGTAGACGACGTCGACCTCCGGGTCCGCAACGAGCGCGTCGTAGCTCCCGTGAGCGGTGGGTATGCCGAACTTCTCGCTGAAGCGCCGGCTTGACTCCAGCGTGCGGGACCCGACGGCCTGCACCGCGAAGCCGTTGTCGACCAGATCCTGGGTTTGCAGCCCGGCGATGAAGCCGGTGCCGAGGATGCCCCAGCGGATGGGATCCCCGGGGGTGGGGGAGTGGTTGCTCACGTACTAGTCCTTTGCGGGGTTGGAGTTGGCGTGCGGGTAGGCCACGTAGGCGAGGCGGGCGGAATCGGGCGCCCAGCTGTTGACGTTCAGGGTTCCCTGCCCGCCGAAGAGCGGCCAGGTCTGCAGTGGTGCGGCCCAGTCATCGGTCGAGACAAGTACGACGTCGACCGGCAGGTCCGCCGGATGGCCTTGCGTGCCGCTGGGGAAACGGATGTAGCTGGCCAGACGGCCATTGGGGGACAGGTGGGGGAACCAGTCGACGCTGTCGCTCTCAAGAAGCTGCTCGGCGTCGTTGTTATTAACCCCGCTGCCGCCCGCGGCACGCACGCGTGCCAGCTGGGCGCGGCCGGGCTGGCTGGTGAAGGCCTCCGTGTTGAAGTACAGCCACTCGTTGTCCGGGGAGTATTCGGGGCCGTCGCAGTGGCCGTCGACGCTGATCGGTGAAGAAGCGCCGCCGCTGGCGGGAATGGTCATGAGCCGGCCCGGCTGGGTGAAGTCGCCGGCTTCGATGCTGACGTAGGCCAGTTCCTGGCCATCCGGGCTGACTCCGTGCAGGAAGTGGAAGGAGTCGGCGTCCCTGGTGATGCGTGTGGCCTCTCCGCCGGCCAGGGCTGCGCGGTAGATGTGGCCGTCATTGGCGGAAAGAAAGATGTGCTCGCCGTCGGGATCCAGGACGTGGTCGTTGTTGAGGTCGGGGATCCCGGTGAGCGGGACCTGGCTGATGGTCCGGCCGGCAAGGTCAAGCGTCCACAGCTTCCCGCCGCCGTTGAGGACCAGGGACGCGCCGTCGAGGGTCCAGTTGGGCGCCTCCAAGAGTACGTCCTCGGTGGCATAAACGAGTTCGCGCTCGCCGGTGGCTGAGGCGGTCCAGACCTCGCACCGCTGGCCGGGCTGAAGTGTCCTGGTCATTGGGCGTTCCTCTCGGATTCGGCGTCCAGTTCCCGGATGCGGATGTTCCGCCACCGGCACTGCGCCCCTTTTCCCCACCGTGCTTCGCCGAACATGGCGTCGTTGTCGTGGACCTCGAGGGCGATGTGCCCCCGGCTGCCGAGCACTCCGAAAATCGCCTCGGGGTCGTAGTCGGGGGAGTCGAGTGTGGCGGTGTCCAGCTCTGCGACCTTGAGGCCGTTGACCCAGGTGGTGATCACCGGCATCGGCCCGACGCAGCGGATCCGCAGCTCGTTCCAGTCATCCCAGCGCCAGACGTCCAGGAAATCCCCGATGGCGGCGGCGTGGGTCAGGCGGGACCGCTTTTCTTCCGTGACCGGTTCCACCGAGGTGGCCGGGTCGTCGGCGACGAGCCCGACCGGCCGCCCGTCGTCGTCGTAAACCGCATCGATGGCGAAGGGAACGGCCGAGAAGCTCGCCAGGCCGTTGCCGAAGAAGCCGCCGATGCCGCCGGACGGGCGGTGGTCCACGAGGACCTGGAACCCTTCCCAGCTGTCCCGCTGGCGCCGGATCATCACGCCTGTATCGGCCGGCCAGTCCGGGCGCATTTCGAGCACGAGTTCGAAGTCACCGAACGCCTGGTCGCTGACGAGGTAGCCGCCGTAGCCGCTGCCGGGGGTGTCCTGCTCGCCGACCAGGACACCGTCCTCCACGAACCAGTGCGCCGGGTGCTTTTCCGGTTCCACCGGGCGGGCGAGGCCGAGCCGGTCGAAGTGCTCCAGCACTGACGGGCCGCCCGGATAGACGGTGCCGTAGATCCGGGGTGCCGGGTGCCAGCCAGGCTCTCGCCATCGAACAGCGGGACGAACTCGTGCATGGGTGCCATTCCTTTGGCGGTCCGTGGAGTTTTTGTCCAGATATCGGCCGCAAAAGGCCCTTTAACTCGCGGTATCTGGACAAAAACTCCAAGGGAAGTGGGGGTGGGTTGGGGAAGTGGGGTGGGGCTGGTGGCCGGTGGGGCCGGCGGCTTAGTCCTTGCTGCTGAAGGCGGCGTCGAAGGATGTCTGTGATGCGGGGAAGTCGAATTTCTTGAGCGCGGCGAGGGCTTCGGGGGCGCCGTGGAGTCGGTCCATGCCGGCGTCTTCCCATTCGATTGAGATGGGTCCGGTGTAGCCGATGGCGGTGAGGGCGCGGAAGGAGGATTCCCAGGGGACGTCGCCGCGGCCTGCGGAGACGAAGTCCCAGCCGCGGCGCGGGTCGCCCCAGGGCAGGTGGGAGCCGAGGACGGTGTTCCGGCCGGTGGGGCGGAGCTTGGTGTCTTTGCAGTCGACGTGGTAGATCCGGTCCTTGAAGTCCCAGATGAAGGAGACGGGGTCGATGCCCTGCCACATGAAGTGGGAGGGGTCCCAGTTCAGGCCGAACGCTTCGCGGTGGCCGATCGCTTCGAGGGTGCGGACGGTGGTCCAGTAGTCGTAGGCGATCTCGGAGGGGTGGACTTCGTGGGCGAAGCGGACGCCGTTTTCGTCGAAGACGTCCAGGATGGGGTTCCAGCGGTCGGCGAAGTCCTGGTAGCCGGCGTCGATGACTTTTTCGGGGACGGGCGGGAACATGGCGACGTATTGCCAGATGGAGGAGCCGGTGAACCCGACGACGGTGTCCACCCCCAACGCGCGCGCGAGCCGTGCGGTGTGTTTCATTTCTTCCGCGGCGCGTTGGCGGACGCCTTCGGGGTCCCCGTCGCCCCAGACCTTGGTTCCGACGATGGCTTCGTGGCGGAAGTCGATCGGGTCATCGCAGACGGCCTGGCCCTTGAGGTGGTTGGAGATGGCCCAGACCTTGAGGTTGTATTTGTCGAGGATGGCGAGTTTGGCGTCGACGTAGCCGGGTTCGTCCCAGCGCCAGGCGTCCAGGTGGTCGCCGGAGACGGCGATTTCCAGGCCGTCGTAGCCCCACCCTGAGGCTAGGCGGGCGACTTCCTCGAAGGGCAGGTCAGCCCACTGGCCGGTGAACAGGGTGTACGGGCGGGGCATGTCAGGCTCCTTCGGTGGCGGTTTCGGTGGCGGTGGGCTGGATGAGTTGGATGGTGGCGCTTTTGGCTGCGGCGGATTCCTCGACGGCGGCGAGGACGCGCTGGACGGCGAGGCCTTCCTCGAATGAGGGCGACGGCTGGGTTCCGTCGTTGATGGCGGTGAGGAAGTCGCGGATTTCGTGTGTGAAGGTGTGTTCCCAGCCGATGATGTGGCCCTGCGGCCACCACGCGTCCAGGTAGGGGTGGTCTGGTTCGTTGACCAGGATCCGGCGGAAGCCCTGTTCCCGTACGGGAACGGTGGCGTCCAGGAAGCCGAGTTCGTTCAGGTCTTCCAGGTCGAAGAGGATGGTGCCCTTCTCGCCGTAGATCTCCAGCTTCAGGGAGTTTTTCTGGCCGGTGGCCACCCGGGAGACTTCAACGGAGGCAATCGCCCCGGAGGCGAGGGACAGCGTGGCCCAGGCGGCGTCGTCGACCGTGACGCCTTCCGGACCGTTCTTGCCGGGCCGGACCGGCGTGAAGGTGTGCAGCCGGCCCGAGACCTCGGTGACGGCGTCGCCGAGGAGGAACAGCACCTGGTCAATGGCGTGGGAGGCGATGTCCCCGAGCGCCCCGGACCCGGCGGTTTCCTTGTTCAGCCGCCAGGTCATGGGTGATTCCGCGTCGGCGAGCCAGTCCTGCAGGTACGCGGCGCGGACATGCCGGACGGTGCCGAGCCGACCCTCCGCGATCAGTTCCCTCGCGAGGGCCAGGGCCGGCACACGGCGGTAGTTGAACCCGACCATGGACTGCACTCCGCGTGCCCGGGCCGCCTGCGCTGCGGCGGTCATGGCTTCGGCCTCGGCGAGGGTGTTGGCCAGCGGCTTCTCCACGAGCACGTGCTTGCCTGCTGAGAGGGCGGCGATGGCGATCTCGGCGTGCATCCAGCCCGGAGCGCAGATGTCGACGATGTCGATATCGTCCCGTTCCAGGACGGAGCGCCAGTCCGTGGCGGACCCGGCCCAGCCGTACCTTGCGGCCGCGGCGGCAACCTGGCCGGCGTCCCGGCCCACGAGCACTTTCTGCTCGAAGGCCGGGACGTCGAAGAAGGACGCGACGTTCCGCCACGCGTTCGAGTGGGCCTTGCCCATGAACGCGTAGCCGATCATCGCCACACCCAGGGGGCGGTTGGCTCCCGGCGGTGTGCCGGGCGATGCGGAGGAAGTCATTGGTTGTTCCTAGAGGGTTGCGGTTTCCGGGGCCCAGTCCTCGGGGAGGGCTGCGGACGCGGGAGCGGAGCTTTCGACGTCGACGAACGTGCCGGACTCCACCGACTCGGAGATCGAGACCATGGTGTCCAGGACGTGGTAGGCGAGGTTGCCGGTGGCACGGTGCGGGACGCCGGCGCGGATGGAGCGGGCCATGTCCAGCACGCCCATGCCGCGCCCGTTGGCCGGGCCGGTGGCGGGGATGACCGTCCAGTCCTCGTCACCCGCGCGCCAGAGCCTGATGTCGCCGTCGAAAAAGTTGGGGTCCGGAAGCGAGATGGTGGCCTCGGTGCCGGTGATCTCCACGAAGCCCATCCGCTGGCGCGGGGACTCGAACGAGAAGACGCTGTGCGAGGACGCGCCGCCCTCGAACTGGGCCATCGCGGAGACGTGGGTGGGGACGTCCACGGTGAATTCCTCCCCGGCCTTCGGGCCCGAGCCGATGACGCGGACTTCCTTGGCCTTGGACCCGACGGCGGCGACCTTCCGGACCGACCCGAAGGTCTGGGCCAGGGCGGTGAGGTAGTACGGGCCCATGTCGAACAGCGGCCCGGCGCCGTACTGGAACAGGAAGGCCGGGTTCGGGTGCCAGGACTCCGGCCCGGGGGTCTGGAACGTTGTCATCGCGGTCAGCGGGGTGCCGATATCGCCGCGCTCGATCAGCCGGCGGGCGGTCTGCAGGCCGGCGCCGAGGAACGTGTCCGGCGCGGTGCCCAGGCGGATGCCCGCGGCGTCCGCCGTCTTCAGCAGCCCCAGCCCGGACTCGCGGTCCAGCGAGAACGGTTTCTCCGTCCAGACGTGCTTGCCCGCGTTCACCGCCGCCGTCGCGACCTCCACATGCGCGGCCGGGATGGTCAGGTTAACGATGATTTCGACGCCGGGATGGTTCAGTGCCGCGTCCACGCCGCCCCACTCCGGGATGCCGTACTCCTTCGCCCGCGCCTCGGCCGCCTCCTCGAAAAGGTCGGCGATCACCAGGACCTTCAAATCCGGAAAGACCGTCAGATTGTCCAAATACTGCTTGCTGATGTTCCCGGCGCCGATGACGCCAACGCCGACCGGTCCCCGGCGGGAAGATGAGGCGCCGCTCATGCCTGTGCCCCTTCGGTGGCCTTGGCGGAGTTCAGGAAAGCCAGCGACTGGCTGATGCCGTCGAAGATGTCCCCGGAGTAGTCATCGAATTCCACGACGCCCACCTCCAGCGACTTCGCTGCGCCGATGACGTCCCAGACCGCGATCTTGCCCTGGCCGGCCGGCTGCTGGGCCTTGGTGTCGGTGTTCAGCGGGCCGTCCTTGATGTGGATGAACTTCACCCGGTCGCCCAGCTTCGTGAGAATGTCCACGGGGTCCTGGCCGCCCACGGCAACCCAGTAGGTGTCCACTTCCAGGACCAGTTCGGGGTCCAGCAGCCCTTCGAAGTACTCCAGCGCGGTCTGGCCCTCGATGGTGGACTCCAGCTCCCAGGCGTGGTTGTGGTAGCCGACGCGGATGCCGTATTCGGCGCCCTTCCTGGCGGCGGCGTTGAGTTTGGCCGCGGTGGCCTGGATGGTCTCTGCGTCCTGCCAGTGCTCGGCCGGGAGGTAGGGGTCGATGACGGTACTGATGCCGAGTTCCTTCGCGGCGGCGAAGATCTCGTCCTGGTCCTGGCTGAGCAGCGGCGCGTGGCCGGACGGGGCGGTGAGGCCGTTCTCCTTCAGCGCGGCGCCGAGCTCCTTGGCCGTGGCCACGAAGTTGTACGGCTCCACCTGCGTGAAACCGATCTCCGCCACCTTCTTGATGGTGCCGGGCAGGTCCTCCTGGATGGCGTTGCGCAGGGTGTACAGCTGGAGTGAGTAAGACATTTCGTTCCTTTGCGGGAGTTGGTTTGTTCTCGAAAAAGGGCTTGTGGTTCAGGACGCCTAACGGCCGGCGAGGGACCCGCCGATGCCGCCGACGCTGAAGTATTTGTTCAGGGTGGCGAAGACGATGATGGGCGGGAGCATCATGATGACGGCGAGGGCCATGACGCCGGACCAGTCGGTGTTGTTCTGCTGGAAGAAGGACTGCACGCCCATCGGGAGGGTGAAGATCTCGTTGGAGCGGAGGAACACGATCGCGACGAGGTAGTCGTTCCAGGCGAGCAGGAAGGCGAAGATCGCAGTGGAGAGCACGCCCGGGAGGGAGTTGCGCAGGACGACTTTGGTGAAGGAGCCGAAGACGGAGCAGCCGTCGATCCAGGAGGCTTCCTCGAGGCTGATGGGAATGGAGTCGAAGTAGGCGGCCATCATCCAGGTGGCCACGGTCATGGTGGAGCCGACGTAGATGATGGTCAGTCCCATGAGGTTGTCCACGAGCCCCATGTTGGCGAACAGGATGAACAGCGGGACCACGGAGGTGATGATCGGCAGGGACTGCATGACGAACAGCAGCAGGGAGTAGCCGGAGACGGCTTTGGAGCGGCCGCGGGAGAGGACGTAGCCGGCTGGTGCTGCGACTGCGACGGACACGACGACGGTGGAGAGGGTGGTGATGAGGCTGTTCTGCAGCCAGGTCGCGGCGAGGGTCTTGGAGAAGACGTTGCTGATGTTCTCGAAGGTCAGGCCGGTGGCGGTGCTGTTGGGTCCGGGGGTGAAGGCCAGGAGCACGGTGACCATGATGGGGACCAGGACGACGGCGGTGATGGCCAGGATGGCGGTGAACCGCCACCAGCGGCCGCGCATGCCGGCTTCGGAGAGCGCGCGGCGCGGTTTGCCGGCGTCGACGCCGAGGGCGGGGCCGGTTTCGGGGTGGGCGTGGAGCACTGCGCTCATTATTCGACGCTCGACTTTCGGATCTGGCGGTAGAGGAGAACGGAGACGACCACGAGGGTGAGGGTCATGAGGAAGGCGATGGCGACGCCCGGGCCGGTGGCGAAGTCCTGGAAGACGGTGCGGTAGGCGAGGACGACGAGGGAGGTGGTGGCGTCCACGGGGCCGCCGCCGGTGAGGAGGTAGATGGTGGGGAAGTCGTTGACGCAGAAGATCGTCATCAGGATCCAGCTGATGTAGGTGGAGCGGGCGATCAGCGGCAGGGTGATCTGGGTGAACTGCTGGAAGCGGGTGGCGCCGTCCATGCTGGCGGCTTCGTAGACGGTGCCGTCCACAGAGGCCAGGGCGGCGGAGATCATCATCATCATGAAGGGGAAGGAAACCCAGACCTTGAAGATCATGACCATGACGGCGGCCAGGTGGGGGTCGGCGAGGAAGAGGGGGGTGCCCAGGCCGAGGTTGCGGAACAGGGACGGGATGAGGCTGTCCGGGGTGGCGACCAGCCAGTTCCACGCCGTGGAGGAGACCACGATCGGGACCA
Source organism: Arthrobacter sp. NPDC058097 (assembly GCF_042884885.1). Taxonomy (NCBI): domain Bacteria; kingdom Bacillati; phylum Actinomycetota; class Actinomycetes; order Micrococcales; family Micrococcaceae; genus Arthrobacter; species Arthrobacter sp. NPDC058097. The sequence continues at coordinate 155,825 of NZ_JBHVSZ010000001.1, read as the reverse complement.
CCCAGGGCAGGAGCAGGAGGACCTTGAAGGTGCCGCCGGCGGGGATCTTGGTGCGCAGCAGCAGGGCAAGGCCGAGGCCGACGAGCCAGGAGCCGAAGACGCCGACGATGGTGAACCACAGGGTGAACTGGGCGGCCTTCCAGAATGCGGGGGAGGACAGGACGGTGGCGAAGTTGTCGGCGCCGACGAAGTTGCCGGTCTGGATGAGGTTGCCGTCGTGGGTGGCCTGGACGCCGGCGTAGACCAGGGGATAGCCGTGGATGAGGACCAGCAGGACCACGGAGGGGATCAGGAGCCAGAAGAAGGTCCTGGTGGTCTGGGCCGAAAGCTTGCTCTTGCGGTTGGTGCCCGTGCTGCGGGACCCGCCCCCGGGCCCGCCGGGGGCAAGGCCCCGCCGGGCCCGGGCCAGGCCGGACTGTGTGGTGGTGGAAGTCATGGCGGCCGGGCCTACTTCTTGATAGTGGACTTAAGTCCGGACTCGAACGCCTGCAGTGCCGTCTTGGCGTCGGTCTTGCCCGTGAGGACGGTCTGGGTCAGCTGGTTCAGTGCCTGGCCGCCGTCAAGGACCGCAAGGTCGGCGCTGAGTGTGCTGCCCTGGGCCGCGAAGGTCTTTCCGATGGGCTGGTATTCCTTGACGATCTTGACGTTGTTCGGGTCCTGCTTGAACTCGGGCAGCTCGGTGATGGACTTGAACACCGGAAGCGCGTTCATCAGCTTCTTCTGCCACAGTTCCTTGATCTGGCCGAGGTAGTAGACCAGGAACGCCTCGGAGGCCTCCTGCGACGGGGTGTTGGTGTACATCATGATGTTATTCGGGAAGATCAGCGCGGCCTTGTCGCCGTGCGGCCCGGCCATGGGGCTGGCGACCACGATGTCGCCTGAGGTGTCACCGACGCGCTCCGGAACGCCCAGGGTCAGCATGCCGAACGCGGCCTTCTTGTCCTTCCACTGGGCGTTGAGGTTGTCCGTGGTGTAGCTGACGGCAGCGGGGTCGATGACACCGTTGGAGACCAGCTCGAGGAGGAACTCGATGGCCTCGACGTTGCGGTCGTTCATGACGTCCAGCTGGCCGTCCTTGGTGAAGACGCCGCCGCCGTTGTTGAGCATCATCATGATCATCAGGTGGTTGCCGATGTTGTTGCCGGCGCCGGATCCGGTGGCGAAGCCCACGGCACCGATGTTCTTCATCGCCTTGCCTGCTTCCAGGAGCGAAGCCCAGTCCGTGGGCACGTCCACGCCGGCCTTCTCGAACAGGGACTTGCGGTACCAGAGCGGACGGATGTCCAGCTGCCACGGAACCGCCACGTAGCCCTTGTCAGTCTTGAACGGCTCCAGGACACCCGGCAGGAAGTCATCGAACTGGCCGTTCTTCTTCAGCTCCTCGACCACCTTGTCCGCGTACGCGATCTGCCCCTGCTGCTCGAACTGGAAGGCCTGGAAGCCGCCGCCGGTGGACACCGCCGGGCCGGTCTTGGACGCAACAGCGGAGGAGAAGGTCTGGTAGAAGTTGTTCCACTGGATCAGCTGGTAGCTGGCCTTGCTGCTGTTGGCGCCGGAGAAGCCTTGGGTGATCTTCTTGGCGGCGTCGTTGTAGGCCGGGGTGGCCCACGGCATGTCCCAGAACTTGACCGTCCCGCCGGCTCCGCCTCCACCGCCCTGGGTCGCTGAGCCGCCGCCGCATGCGGCAAGGAGGGGAACGGAGGCGGCAGCCGCAGCGAAGCCGAGGAATCCCCGGCGGGAAAAGGCGGAGGATGCGACGGAGGATTTAGCAGACACGGTGTGTTTCCTTTCAGGCCCGGGCTCCTGAGTGCCCGGTCCCTTCTCGACGATGAGTGGATAGGTTAACGCTGGTGAAACTGTCTAGCCGGTGAGCTGGCCAAGGAGTGCCAAGGCCGCCCTGAACTGCCCCAGATCGGTGGCGGGTTTTCCGGACGTGATGTGCGAGTGGGCCCTTGACCAGCTGGTCCGGTGAGCCGATTCGTAAAGCGCGGGAAGCGTCGTCGCGCCCTCTGCGGTGACGGCGCGGACTTCGGCCGGCCAGGCCGCCGCGGGGTCCGGAAGGACGACGCCAGCACTCCCGTCAGAGGTCAGGACGGAGACATTGGCGGTGGCCGGCAACGCCGAGCTCATGATGCCCTGCAGCGCCGCGGGCGCCCCGTTGGGAAGGCTGGCGGCCACGGTGTAGCCGTTGGGGCTGCGCTGGATCATCCGCAGGTTCCGCAGCTCGATGCCGCACTGCACGATGACGGAGAGGTGTTCCGTCAGAAGCTGCAGGGGCTCGGTCCCCGGCGGTGCCACGGCAACCGAGTCCAGCAGCACGGCGTTCGCAAGCGCACCGCCAATGACGGTGTGAGCGTTCCCGTTGAACCCGGCGATCGCCGCGTTCCCCGCCCAGCGCTGGTCCAGCACTACTGCCGCGCCCGCATCGGCTGCAGCTTCGGCCAGCGGGTCCACATCCTCGGGCACCGGCGAGGAGACAACCACGCCCCTGGCGCCGCTGCTGATCGCTTCGGCTGCGCGCTGCGTCCAGCCGGCATGGCCGGCGACGGCGATGACATCCGGCGAACTGTCCCGGGCCGGGCCCTGGGCAGGAGCCGGGCCGAAGGACAGGGGGAGGGAGGCTGCGACGGCGGCAACAGCACCGGCTGCCTCGGCCTGCGGGTCCGCGTACAGGGACAGCTGCGGGCTCATGCGCTGACCTCCTCAGCTGCGGTGGCGCCGGCGGTGCCGCCGTCGACGAGGCCGACGGCGGCCTCGGCAATGGACAGGGCGAACTCAAGATCGTGGATCAGGGTTTCGGCCGACGGCGGCTGGCCGGTACCGCTGGCCAGCTCGGCCAGCTTGCGCCATTCCCCCTCGTAGCCGTTGTGGCCGTAGGGGCCCAGGAACAGCGTCTGCCCCGCCTTCCGGATCTGGGCGGTGGCCGACCCTGCGTGGACATAGGAGGGAGTGAAGTCGATTTTCAGTGCAGCGTCGTCACCGATGGCCTCGAACACCCAGGCCGGTTCCCACGTGTCATTCATGGCGGCGCGCAGCTCGATGGCCACAGAACCGGCGCGCATGGAGATGACATAGCCGAAGGGCTCGGCGGTTTCCGCGTGCAGGACTTCCACGGCTGCAAAGTCGGGGGTGAAACGGCGGACCAGGGGCAGGTCGTGGATTGCCAGGCCCATCACGCCGCCCCGGAGGCGGGCCTTGATGACCTCGGGGTCGCTGAGGTCCTGGGTTGGCACGGGAATCCGGCCCACGATCTCGGTGGCGAAGTCCTCGAAGCGCGGATTGGGCGGCAGGACAATGGAGGAACGGATGGTGTGGACCTGCTCCGGCAGGTCCCCCCAGGCCGCTTCGGCGGCAAGCCAGCCCGGGTCGAACGTGTGCATCGCGCCGACGATGATGGGGACGCCGGTCTCGGCCGAGACTGCCGAGATTCCGGCCGCCTCCTCGCCGGTCATCGCGAACGGCTTCTCGCACAGCACCGCCTTCTTGCCCGCCCGGCAGCTGGCGATGACCTGCGCGGCATGGAACTGGTGGGGGCTGCAGATGGCGACGATGTCGACGTTGGGGTCGGCCAGCAGTTCCTCCATGCTGGTGCTGAAGCGGGCGCCGACCCGGCCGGCAACGGATTCGGCCACGGCCGGATCCACGTCCATGATGTGGCGCACCTGAAGAATGTCGGTGAGTCTGGCAAGGGATGGAAGGTGGATCGCCTGGGTAACAGGCCCCGCGCCCAGGATGCCGACGCCCAGTGGCGCTCCTGGTTGATGGTGGCTCGACAAGGTCATTACCTCTTTGTAATCGCCGGAAAAAGCTCTGCCCGCCGCACCCGGTGTTCTTTGGTGATGCGGCTCACAGCTCAACCTAGAACCACTTTTGACGAGCGTCAAGCAAAAGTCAGAAAGTTGTCGACATTCTTTGTGTCCTGTGACACGCAGAAGCATTCGTGCTATCACTGAACCCATGAGTCCACGAACGGGTAATGGCCAGACTGCGGAGCCGGTTTCCACCGACGGTGCGGGCAGTCTGTCCCGCGCCGGCGACCTGTTTCAGCTGCTCCGCGACGGCAAGGCCCGGACACGGGCGGAACTGGCGCTGACTACCGGACTTGCCCGCTCCACAGTGGCTTCCCGCATCGATGCACTCATTGCATCGGGGCTGGTGGGCCCCGCTGGTGAGGCGTCATCAAGCGGCGGCAGGCCGCCGTCGCGCTTTGCCTTCAAGCCTGCCGCGCGGGCAGTGCTTGCTGTCGACGTCGGTGCCACCCATGTGATCATCGCGGTGACTGACCTGGGCGGAAACATCCTCAGCGAGCGGCGCCTGGCCCAGGATGTGGCCGAGGGCCCGGAGGCGGTGCTGGGCCGGCTTGTCACCGAGGCGACGTCACTGCTGGCGGAGACGGGACGAACGGTCGGCGACCTCGCCGGCGTCGGAATCGGCCTGCCGGGACCCGTGGAGCACGCCACCGGCAGGCCCGTGAAGCCGCCCATCATGCCGGGGTGGGACGGGTTCGACGTGGTCAGCTATGTCCAGCGTTCGTTCCCCGTGCCGGTGCTGGTGGACAACGACGTGAACATCATGGCGCTGGGTGAACGCACAGCCCACTGGCCGGAGCATGACAACTTCCTGTTTATCAAGGTGGCCACGGGCATCGGCGCGGGCATCATCAGCAACGGCGAACTGCAGCGGGGCGCCAACGGGACCGCCGGCGACCTGGGCCACGTCCGCGTGCCCAGGGGCGACGACGTCCTGTGCCGGTGCGGCAACTACGGCTGCCTTGAGGCGCTGGCGTCCGGCCCCGCCGTGGCACGGGCACTGGCGGCGCAGGGCGTGGAGGCAGTGGGCGGGGCGGACGTCCTGCGCCTGGTGGCAGAGGGCAACCTGCAGGCAATCCAGGCCCTGCGCCAGGCCGGCCGGGACGTGGGCGACGTGCTCGCAACGGTGGTGAACCTGCTGAATCCGTCGGTCATTGTGGTGGGCGGAAGCCTTGGCCAGGCAGGTGAGCATCTTATGGCGGGCGTGCGCGAAGTGGTTTACCGCAGGTCGCTGCCACTGGCCACCACGCACTTGCGCATCGGCCTGTCCATGGCGGGCGGCCAGGCCGCCGTGCTGGGCGCGAGCCAGATGGTCACCCAGCACGTGCTTTCGCCGACAGTCATCGAAGCCACGCTGCAGGCCACGGGGTAGGACCGCCCCGCCAACGTAAGACCAACTTTCACATTCAAGCGAAAACGGAGTCTTTGACATTGAGCACGCAGAAAAACGCGCCCCTGAGGGTCGGCGTCGTAGGGATCGGCTGGGCCGGCCAGCAGCACATCAAGGCCTACAAGAACATCGACGGCGTGGAGCTCGTCGCCGTCGCCGCGATGGAGGAAGACCTTCTCGCCAGTCTCAAAGATGAATACGACATCCCGCACACATTTGCCCGCTGGGAGGACCTGATCGGACTCGACGGGCTCGACGCCGTCAGTGTGGCGGTGCCGACCTTCCTGCACGCCCCGATCGCCGTTGCCGCGCTGGTACGCGGCCTGCATGTCCTGAGCGAAAAGCCACTGGCACGCAACGGCGAGGAGGGCCTCCAGATGGTGGAGTCGGCGCGGAAGGCCGGGCGGGTCCTGGATGTGGCCTTCAACCACCGCCGCCGCGGCGATATCCAGAAGCTGAAAGGCATTATCGACGACGGCGAACTCGGCCGTCCGTACTACGCCAAGGCTTCGTGGCTGCGGCGTCAGGGCATCCCGATGCTGGGCAGCTGGTTCACCAACCCGGCCCTTGCCGGCGGGGGACCGCTGGCGGACATCGGCGTGCACGTCCTGGACTATGCCCTGCACCTGCTGGGCGAACCCCGGGTCCTCTCCGTCTCGGCGTCGACCCATTCGGAACTGGGGCCCCGCGGCCTCGGCGGCAACGCCCGCTACACGGCCATGAAGTCCTCCCACAAGTTTGAGGTGGAGGACTTCGCCTCGGCGTTCATCCGGCTGGAGGGCGGCGGCACGCTGATCCTCGAAGCGGGCTGGGCCGCCTACCGCGACGAGGAGGACCTGATGGACTTCACCGTCTACGGGACGGACGGCGGAGCGGAACTCCGCGCCGTCGGGGCCTCCAACGTCCCCGTCGCGGACGTCCGGATCTTCAAGGAAAAGGACGGCGAGAACGCCGACTACGTGGTGGTGGCGGAGCCAGGCCGGGCGCACCAGGCCGTGGTGGAGGACTTCGTGGACGCCGTCCGCGGCGGCGAGACCGTGTGGGGCGCCCACGACGGCTCGCTTGCCCTGACCCGCGCCCTGGTGCTCGATGCCTGTTACAAATCCGCCCGCGAACAGTGCGAAGTGAGGCTCTGACATGACCGAAAAACTCAACATCCTGGTCTGGAACGAAGGCGTCCATGAGGCGAACAACCAGCCGGAAACCATGGCCGAGATGTATCCCGCCGGAATTCACGGCGCGGTGGCGGACGGGCTGAAGGGCTTCTACCCGGATTCCAGCATCACCACTGCCACGCTGGCGGACCCGGAGCACGGCCTGTCAGAGGAGACCCTCGCCGCCACGGACGTGCTCCTGTGGTGGGGGCACGTGGCCCACGGCGACGTCAGCGACGAGGTGGTGGAGCGGGTCCAGCGGCACGTCCTCGGCGGCATGGGCCTGATCGTGCTTCACTCCGGACACTTCGCCAAGATCTTCACCAAGCTTCTGGGCACCACGTGCTCGCTGAAATGGCGCAACGAGGGCGAGCGGGAACTCGTGTGGACCGTGAAGCCCTCGCACCCGATCGCCGCCGGTGTGGAAAGCCCCATCGTGATCCCCAAACAGGAGATGTACGGCGAGCTCTTCGACATCCCCGAGCCCGACGACCTCATCTTCATCAGCTCCTTCGAAGGCGGCGAGGTGTTCCGCTCCGGCGTGACGTTCACGCGGGGCAAGGGCCGGATCTTCTACTTCAGCCCGGGCGACCAGGAGTACCCCGTGTACCACCAGCCGCAGATCCGGCAGGTAATCGCCAACGGCGTGGGCTGGGCTGCGCAGCCGGGCAGGTTCCGCGAGGCGCCGGGCGTCGGCAACGCCCCGCGGGACTGGTTCCTTTAACACCCCCTGAGCGCGAACGGACACATGAGGCCCCCGCTTCAGCCGTTGGGGGCGCCGCGTGATAGCAATGGGAGTGATGAAAACCCTTTCCCGCTTCCAGTTCCCTGACGTCCGCGCCCTATGAGGGACAGCATCGGAACGAAGGTTCCCCGCAACTGGATCCTGCTCGCGTGCATCGGCCTCATCGCCCTCAACATGCGGGGCCCCTTCGTGGCGGTGGCGCCGGTGCTGGGCCCGATGCAGCAGGAGCTGGGGTTCTCGCCCGTTGAGCTGGGCCTGCTGACCGGGATTCCGGTGCTGTGTTTCTCGCTCGCGGCGCCCCTTGCCTCGCTGGCCGGGCGCAGGTTCGGCGCGGAGCTGGCCATCACGCTGACGCTCGCTGGCGTTTTGGCCGGCGTTGCGGTCCGCTCGGCCGGCGGCGGCGCCATGGTGATGGCGGGCACGGTCATCCTGGGCCTGGCCATCACCGTGGGCAACATTGCGGTGCCGCTGATCATCCGGCGGGATTTCTCGCCGCGGCGCCAGGGGACCGCCATGGGGATCTACACCGCGGCCCTGAACGTTGGCTCGTTTGCTACGTCCGTGCTCACGGCCCCACTGGCTGAGCTGGCCGGCTGGCGGGCTGCCATCGCGGGATCTGCGGCCTTCGCCCTCGCGGCGGTCGGCTTCTGGATTTTCGCGTCCGGACGCCGGGCCTTCCTCGCCGTGGCCGACGACGGCAGGGGCGGCCCGCCGGCAGCCGGCCGCCCGGCGTCGCGCTGGATCACTGTGGGATTGACTGTCGGCTTTGCCGGCCAGGCCATCTCCTATTACGGCGTGACCGCCTGGCTGCCCAGCCTGCTGTCCGATGTGCTCGGCATGACCCCGGCCGCCGCGGGGGCAGGCTCCTCGCTGTTCCAGATCATGGCCATCGCCGGCAGCCTGGGTGTGCCGCTTGCGGCCCGTTTCATGAGTACGACGGCGGTGGCGGTCACCTTGAGTGCCATGTGGCTGACCGTTCCACTGGGCCTGCTGTTCGTTCCCCAGCTGTGGTGGCTGTGGTCCTCGCTCGGGGGAGTGGCCCAGGGCGGGGGCATCACGCTCATCTTCATCGCCATCATCAAACTCGCCCGCGACCAGGCGTCCGCCGGCCGGATGTCGGCGACAGTCCAGGGCGTGGGCTACGGCGTGGCCGCGCTGGCCCCGACCGTAGTGGGCTACGTCCACAGCGCCTCGGGCAACTGGTCCGCGCCCCTCCTGGTGATCCTCGGCTCCGTGCTGGCCTTCTTCATTTCAACGACGCTGTCCGTGCGGAAGGTGCCCCGCCAGCGTTAGGCGCCCTCCCGCCGTCGTCCGTTCCTTAAGCCCCAGCGGCCTTAAACCCAACAGCGTGAACTGGCAGCTGATGCCCTCAAACCTGGGTCGTTAGCTGCCAGTTCACGCTGCAAGGTGGTTCCGCTGCCGGGCCGCCTCCCCGGCCTTCGGGGGTGCCTGTTGCGAAGGGCATGGCGGCCCGGCGGACGGAAATCTGTGACCGTTCAGAGGGCGGCGCTAGGCGGCGACTAGCTCGTCCTCGATGGCCTCGGCGGTGGCGTCGATGCCCTCGCGGGCTTCGTGCAGATACCGGGCGTAGGCGGGAACCGTGAGGAAGCTGGGGAACTTGTCGCTCAGCGTGACTTCCTCGAAGATATCGCGGGCGTCGGCAAAGCGGTCGCCGTCGAAGCGCTCCAGCCGGGCGAATTCCTCGTCCAGCATCTCCTCCACCCATTCCCGGCTGATGATCTCGCCGTGTTCCGTGATGGCGCGGGAGTAGATCCACTGCCACAGCTGCGAGCGGGAGATCTCCGCGGTGGCGGCGTCCTCCATCAGGTTGTGGATGGCGACTGCGCCGTTGCCGCGCAGCCAGGACTCGATGTAGCGGATGCCCACTTCGATGTTGTTCCGGATGCCTTGTTCGGTGATGGTGCCCTGGGTGGCAGCGACGTTGATGAGGGCGCGGTCGTCCGGGGTGACGTCTTCACGGAGGCGGTCCAGCTGGTTGGGACGGCCGGCCAGGACGCCGTCGAACACCTCGCGGCACACGGGCACCAGGTCCGGGTGGGCAACCCAGGAGCCGTCGAAGCCGTCTGCTGCCTCGCGGGTCTTGTCCGCGCGGACCTTCTCGAAGGCGTTGGCGTTGGCGGCCTCATCCTTGCGGTTGGGAACGGCGGCGGCCATGCCCCCAATAGCCGTGGCACCGCGCTTGTGGCAGGCGCGCACCAGCTGTTCGGTGTAGGCCCGCATGAACGGGGCGGTCATGGTCACCTGGCCGCGGTCCGGCAGGACGAAGCGGGGGCCCCGGGTGCGGAAGTTCTTGATCAGGGAGAAGATGTAGTCCCAGCGGCCGGCGTTCAGGCCGGAGGCGTGGTCGCGGAGTTCGTAGAGGATCTCCTCCATCTCGAACGCGGCGGTGATGGTTTCGATCAGCACCGTGGCGCGGATGGTGCCTTGCGGGATGCCGAGCAGGTCCTGGGCCAGGATAAAGATGTCGTTCCACAGCCGGGCTTCGAGGTGGTTTTCGATCTTCGGCAGGTAAAAGTATGGGCCCTTGCCCTGGGCCAGGAGGCAGCGGGCGTTGTGGAAGAAGAACAGGCCGAAGTCCACGATGCCGCCGGCGATCGGTTCGCCGTTGATCAGCATGTGCTTCTCGGGCAGGTGCCAGCCGCGGGGCCGGACCACGATGGTGGGCAGGTCCTCGGCGGCCTTGAGCTTGTATTCCTTGCCTTCAGGCGAGGTGAAGTCGATCCGGCGCTCCAGTGCGTCGGTGAGGTTCAGCTGGCCCTGGATGACGTTGCGCCACGACGGCGTGGAGGCGTCTTCCATGTCCGCCAGCCAGACCTTGGCGCCGGAGTTCAGGGCGTTGATGGTCATCTTGCGGTCCACCGGTCCGGTGATTTCCACCCGGCGGTCCTCCAGGCCCGGGGCCGGGGGAGCGACCCGCCAGTGCGGATCGTTCCGGACGGACTCGGTCTCCCGCAGGAAGCGCGGGTCCTGGCCCCGGGCGATGTCCTCCCGCCGCGCACGACGCGCACGCAACAGTTCCTGGCGCCGCCCCGCCGTGGCCTTGTGCAGCTTCGCAACGAAGGCCAGAGCATCCGGAGTGAGCACCTCGCCCTGCCGGCAAATCGGCTGAGCGGTCAAGGTGATCCCGTTAATAGTGAAGTTGTCGGTGAAGCTGTTCATTTCATTTGCTCCTTAAAGCAAGAAGGAAAGTCCGACGGCGGGAGGAACCAAAGGTGAGCTGCTCACGAGGCCGAAGGTGCCGGGATTGCGGCAGCCTGCGTAAAAGGGGCTCTGTGCCCGGGTCCGTCCTCGCTCAGCGAGGTCGGACCCGGGCATGGGGAATAGCAGGCAGAGCAATGCCGGACCGAAGGCCGAAGGTGACGGCCGCCGTCGGGAAGTGTTAGTGGAACTGGCCTTCTTCTGTGGATCCCACGAGAGCCAAAGTGGATGCGTTCGGGTTGAGCGCTGTGGAGATGTCGTCGAAGTAGCCGGTGCCGACTTCGCGCTGGTGCTTGGTTGCGGTGTAGCCGCGGGATTCGGAGGCGAATTCCTTTTCCTGCAGTTCGACGTAGGCGCTCATGCCTTCGCGGGCGTAGCCGTGGGCGAGGTCGAACATCGAGTAGTTCAGGGCGTGGAATCCGGCCAGGGTGATGAACTGGAACGTGAAGCCCATCGCGCCGAGTTCGCGCTGGAACTTGGCGATGGTGGCGTCGTCCAGGTGCTTGCGCCAGTTGAACGACGGGGAGCAATTGTAGGAGAGCATCTGGTCCGGGAAGTCGGCCTTGACGGCTTCGGCGAACTTGCGGGCCAGCTCCAGGTCCGGGGTGCCGGTTTCCATCCAGATGAGGTCCGAGTAGGGGGCGTAGGCCTTGGCGCGGGCGATGCAGGGTTCGATGCCGTTGCGGACCTTGTAGAAGCCTTCCGGGGTGCGGACCGGCTGTCCGCCTTCGCGGAGGATAAATTCCTGGTCGCGTTCGTCGACGTCGGAAGTGATCAGGGTGGCTGCCTCGGCGTCGGTGCGGGCGATGACGACCGTGGGGGTGCCTGCGACGTCGGCGGCGAGGCGGGCGGCGTTCAGGGTGCGGATGTGCTGCTGGGTGGGGATCAGGACCTTGCCGCCGAGGTGGCCGCACTTCTTTTCGGAGGCGAGCTGGTCTTCCCAGTGCACGCCGGAGGCGCCGGCCTGGATCATGGACTTCATCAGCTCGTAGGCGTTCAGCGGTCCGCCGAAGCCGGCTTCGGCGTCGGCGACGATCGGGACCAGCCAGTCCTGGACGGTCTGGATGCCTTCGGAGAACTCGATCTGGTCTGCGCGCAGGAGGGCGTTGTTGATGCGGCGGACCACGGTGGGGACGGAGTTGGCCGGGTAGAGGGACTGGTCCGGGTAGGTGTGGCCGGAGTTGTTGGCGTCGGCGGCGACCTGCCAGCCGGAGAGGTAGATGCCGCGCAGGCCTGCCTTGACCTGCTGGACGGCCTGGTTGCCGGTCAGGGCGCCCAGGGCGTTGGTGTACTTGCCTTCCTTGTGCTCCTCGGTGAGCTGCTTCCAGAGCTTCTCGGAGCCGCGCTTGGCCAGGGTGTGCTCTTCGGAGACCCGGCCGCGGAGGCGGACGACGTCGGCGGCTGAGTAGTCCCGAGTGACGCCTTCCCAGCGCGGGTTGGCAGCCCACTCGAGCTCCAGTGCGGCGGCCTGCTGTTCAGGCGTCTGCTGGGTGGGCTCAAATGCTGCAGTCATCTTTGTCTCCTTGTTAGCTCCCGGGCCATTCCGGGAAGTTTTTCCGGGCTGACCGTCCCTGCGCCCTTGCAGGTCCGGCCAGTTTCCGGAGGGGTTTTCCTTCGTGACACCTACTTTTCTGCACTTTCAAAGCGCTTTCTAGAGGAAAAAGCTGGAAAGAAATGCGTTTCTTCACGTATTCTTCAGAAATGTCGCCTTCAAGCTGGAACAGGGAAGTTTCGCAGCCGCCGTCGTCCCCGCCGACGGCGGAACTGGACGTGATTGCACTGGGCCGCCGCGTTCGGCACCTGCGCAAGCAGGCCGGCCTGACGCTCGATGACCTGAGTGCCGCCGTCGGGACCGCACCGAGCCAGCTGAGCCTCATCGAGAACGGCAAGCGGGAACCAAAACTGGGGTTGCTGCAGCACCTGGCCGGGGCACTCGGCGTCGGCATCGACCAGCTGCTGGGAGCCGAACCGCCCAGCCGCCGGGCAGGCCTGGAAATCGAGCTCGAACGCTACCAGCGCGGACCGCTCTACGAATCCCTGAACCTGCCCAAAATCCGCATCAGCTCGCGGTTGCCGATGGATGTTTTGGAGGCACAGGTGGGGTTGCTGCAGGAGCTCGAACGGAAGATGAACGAGCAGGTGGCGACGCCGGAGGAAGCCCGCCGCGCGAACGGTGAACTGCGGGCCATGATGCGCGAACGAGGGAACTACTTTCCGGAGTACGAGGCCGAGGCGCAGAAGGTGCTCAAGCAGGTGGGTTACACCACCGGGCCCTTGAGCCAGCACGTCATCGCGGACATCGCGGAGCACCTCGGATTCACCCTCCACCACGTGGGCGATTTGCCGCATTCCACCCGTTCGGTGACGGATTTGAAGAACCGCAAAATTTATCTGACGCAGAGCGAGCGGCAGGACCACGACCCCCGCTCGGTGCTCCTGCAGGCCCTGGGCCACTACGTCCTGGGCCATGAAACGCCGCGCAATTACGGCGATTTCCTGGCCCAGCGGGTGGCGACCAACTATTTTGCGGCGGCGCTCCTGCTGCCTGAGCAGGCAACCGTGGAATTTTTGCAAAAAGCGAAGGCCGCGAAGGAGATCGCGGTGGAGGACATCCGGGACGCATTCGCCGTGTCCTACGAGACCGCGGCCCACCGTTTCACCAACCTGGCCACCAAGCACCTGGGCATCACCACCCATTTCCAGAAGACCCACCAGAGCGGGATCATTTACAAGGCTTACGAGAACGACGGCGTGAACTTCCCGCAGGACCACACTGGCGCCATCGAGGGCCAGCCGTCGTGCAAGGCATGGACCTCCCGCGCCGTGTTCGATGTGCCCGACAAGTTCAGCGCCTACAGCCAGTACACGGACACGCCGTCGGGCACGTACTGGTGCACGGCCCGCACGGACCGGTCGGCCAGCGGGCAGTTCTCGCTGAGCATCGGGGTCCCGTACCAGCACGTGAAGTGGTTCCGCGGCCGGGAGACGACGGCCCGGGCAACGTCCAACTGCCCCGACCCCAACTGCTGCAAACGGCCACCGGCCGCGTTGACGTCCGAGTGGGCGGGCAATGCGTGGCCTTCTGCCCGGGCCCACTCCCACCTCCTCGCAGCCATGCCCCCGGGTGCCTTCCCCGGCGTGGACGAGACCGAGGTGTACACGTTCCTGCAGGCCCACTCGGGAAGCTGACGCCCTGCAGCAAGCCAACCTGAAACCCCCGCCAAGCTAAGCGGACTATATTGGCCCTGTCAGCCCACCCAACTGATTGCGGGAGCGTGCACCCATGGCCAAGGAACTTGCCACCCAGCTCATCGAACAACTCCAGGCTGCCGGCGTGCAGCGGATCTACGGAATCGTCGGGGACAGCCTCAACCCAATCGTCGACGCCGTCCGCCAGACGGGCGGCTCAAAGCAGGGCGGCATCGACTGGATCCACGTCCGCCACGAGGAGGCCGCAGCCTTCGCTGCGGCGGCCGAGGCCCAGCTGACCGGAAAGCTGGCCGTGTGCGCCGGCTCCTGCGGCCCCGGCAACCTGCACCTGATCAACGGCCTGTACGACGCGAACCGCTCGGGCGCCCCCGTCCTGGCCATCGCCTCGCACATTCCGAGCAAGCAGATCGGCAGCGGCTTCTTCCAGGAAACCCACCCGGACCGAATCTTCAACGAATGCTCCGTCTACTCGGAGCTCATCAGCACGGCGGAACAGGCGCCCCGGGTGATGCACAGCGCCATCCAGCACGCCGTCGCGCTGGGCGGGGTCGCCGTCGTCACCCTTCCCGGCGACATCGCCGCGCTGGAGGCCACCGGCGAAACGCCGCTGCCCGCGAAGTTCCGCCCAGCGACGCTCACGCCGGCACCGGAAAGTATCCGGGAACTCGCCGATGCCATCAACGCGGCAGACAAGGTTGCCATTTTCGCCGGGGCCGGCACACAGGGAGCCCATGACGAGGTTGTTGCACTGGCGGAACTGATCGGTGCACCCATCGGCCATACCCTGCGCGGCAAGGACTTCCTGCAGTACGACAACCCCTTCGACATCGGCATGACCGGGCTGCTGGGCTACGGTGCGGCGGCGGAGGGGATCGAGGACGCGGACCTGCTGCTGCTCCTCGGCACCGACTTCCCGTACGACCAGTTCCTGCCCGGCACCCGCACCGCCCAGGTGGACCGTGCCGCCCACCGGCTGGGCCGGCGGACCGACGTCGACATCGCCGTCCACGGCGACGTGTTGCCCACCCTCGCGGCGCTTATGCCCCTGCTGGCTCCGAAGAAGAGCCGCCGCTTCCTCAACCAGATGCTCAAGAAGCACGACAGGCTGATGAACAAGGCAGTGGGCGCCTACACCCGCAAGGTGGAAAAGAAGCAGCCGATCCACCCGGAATATGCTGCGTCCCTGCTGGACCAGGTGGCGGCCGAGGACGCCATTTTCACCGCGGACACCGGCATGTGCAATGTGTGGACCGCCCGCTACATCAACCCGCTGGGCACCCGCAGGCTGATCGGCTCGTACCTGCACGGCTCCATGGCCAACGCGCTGCCGCACGCGATCGGCGCGCAGGTGGCGTATCCAGACCGTCAGGTCATCTCCGTCTCGGGCGACGGCGGGCTGTCCATGCTGCTCGGCGAGCTCATCACCGTTGCAGCGCACCGGCTGCCGGTCAACGTGGTGGTCTTCAACAACTCCACCCTGGGCATGGTCAAGTTGGAGATGTTGGTGGACGGCCTCCCGGACTTCGGCGTGGACGTGCCCGACGCCGACTATGCGGCCGTGGCCCGGGCCCTCGGCTTCCATGCCGTCCGGGTCAAGGATCCCGCCCGGATCGAGGACGCCTACCGCGAGGCCTTCGCCCATCCCGGGCCGTCGCTGGTGGAGCTCATCACGGATCCGAAGGCTCTGTCGATTCCGCCGAAGATCACCGGCTCGCAGGTGCTCGGGTTCGCCACCGCCATGTCGAAGGTGGTCCTTAACCGTGGCGCCGGCGAGGCCGTCAGCATGGCGCGCAGCAACCTCAGGAATATTCCGCGGCGGTAGCGGGCGGAAGGTTCGCCGGGCGTCGGTTCCCTACGGCCACGGCGGATCTCCCGGAGGACGTCCTGCACGTCGAGGGGTGAGACCAAACCGACGGCAAACTGTGACCGGCCAGGCATCGTTACTGTCAGACCCCGCTGGTTGACTGTGGAAGTAAGGTGTTCTCCGGATGAGCCGAGGACTGCAATGAACAGGATTCGAATGGCCAAAATGGTGGCGGCCTCGGCCGCGGTTGCGTTTGCGACGGCGTGTTCGGCGCCGGTGCCGGAAATGCTGAAGGCCGACGGCGTGGAGCGCGTTTTGGTCGACGGCTCGGCCTACGCGGCGGAGTTCCGCGCATTCCGGGACTCCGCCTTCGGCCTGGGCGAGGCACTGCTGGCCGACGGCGGTGATGGTTCGGGCGGCAACGTTGTGTCCTCGCCCGGAAGCGCGCTCATTGCCCTGGCGATGCTCCGCGCCGGCGCATCCGGGGAAACGGCTGCCGAGCTGGATGCCGTGCTGGGTCTTCCGTTGGAGAGGCGCGATGAAGCCATGAATGCGCTGCTCCGGTCCCTGGCGAAGTTCGACGGGGACCCCGGCAGCGTGGACGAGGACAACCCGCCGCGGAAACCCGTCATGCATGCCGCCAACGGAATGTTCGTGGACAAGGACGTGCCAGCCGGGGAATCATTCCTCGCCACGCTGGCGAGGCACTACGGCACTGGCGTGTACCCGGTCGACTTCAGCGACGAGGGCGCAACCAAGCCCGCCATCGATGCCTGGGTGGACAGGAACACGGCTGGCCGAATCAAGGAAGCCCCCGCGAAGTACGACCCCCGCAACACCTTCAGCCTGCTCAACTCCGTGTACTTCGCGGCGGCGTGGGAAACCCCGTTTGACCCAGGCTCCACGTCCGACTTGCCCTTCACCCTCCCCGGCGGCGACCAGATCGACGTCCCTGCAATGCACAACCTGCTGGAAATCAAATATGCGGAAGGCGCCGGCTGGCGAGGCGTGGACCTGCCTTACGCCGACGGGTTCGTGATGCGGCTGGTCCTGCCGGATGCCGGAACGGAAGCCTCGTTCGGGTCGCCGCAGCTCGGGGAAATCGCGGATGCCCTGGATGCCGCGCCCCTGCAGACGGTGCAGATTCAGCTGCCGCGCTGGGACCACAAATGCAGCTTCGACTTACACCGGGTCCTGGAAGCCGCCGGACTGCAGAAGACCCTCACAACCACCGAGGACTTCAACGCCATCCAGCCGAGAATGACCATCACGCAGGCCGGCCAGGCAGCCAACATCACGGTGGCCGAGAAGGGAACTGTCGCTGCCGCGGTAACCCAGATCAACGGCCGGGTGACCAGCGCGCCGCCTCGGCCCGAGCACACCATCCATTTCGACCGGCCGTTCCACTACCAGATAGTGCACGTCGAAACCGGGCTTCCGCTGTTCATGGGAACAGTGGCCGACCCCCGCGCCTGAGAGCGTTGGCGCGGTTAGCGCGGCCTTAACCGGCGCCTAGCGCGGGCCGCCCTGCCAGAGGGCGTCGAACGGGGCACCGGAGGCCACCCGGTTCCGGATGCCCGCGGTCACGAAGTCCTTCGCCCTCCGCGCTGCCTCCAGTGGCGTAGCTCCCTTGGCCAGTTCGGCCGTCACCGCCGCGGCGAGCGAGCAGCCGGCGCCGGAGACGGCCACCTCGCCCACCTTCGGGGCGCTCAGGACCTCGAGGGTTGCGCCGTCGTAGAAGACGTCGACGGCGTCGGGCCCGGACAGGCGAACACCGCCCTTGGCCAGGACCGCGGCTCCGCTCAGCTCGTGGATGCGGACCGCCGCGGCCTTGAGGGATTCGACGCCGGTGATCTCCAGGCCGGACAGGGACTCGGCCTCGAAGTGGTTGGGCGTGACGAACGTGGCCAGCGGCAGGATCTGTGCCTTCAGTGCCTGGTCCGTGTCCAGCGCGTGGCCCGGCTCCTGGCCTTTGCAGATCAACACGGGATCCAGCACCACATTGACGAACGCCCCGGCGGACAGCGCGGAGGCAACGGTCGAAATGGTGGCCGGGCTGCCCAGCATGCCGATCTTCACGGTGTCCAGCACGGACGGTGCGCCGGAAGCGGCACCGTAGGCCGCCGTCGTCGCCTCCAGCTGGTGCGCGATGACTTCCTGGTCCACGGGCACGAAGCGGTGGTTCCAGTCATTCTTCGGGTCGAAGGAGACGATGCACGTGAGGTTGGCGATGCCGAAAACGCCGAGCTCCTGGAACGTCTTCAGGTCGGCCTGGGCTCCGGCGCCTCCGGTCGCCTCCGAGCCGGCGATGGTCAGGACGACGGCGGGAGCGGCGGCGGTGTTCGCCCCGGAAAGGTTGTCAGAAGCAACAGAAGTCATCGTTCCATCCTGCCATGCCGCTAGCATCCTGCTGTCCCAGGAAGCCTTTGTCCCGGAAGCCAACCGCAGTTGGGGGCGCTGCCTAACCGTGCAGGGTGCGGTAGGCCTCCGCTGCAGCGGGATGCAGTGGCAGGTCGGCCGTGTTGATCAGGGTGTCCGGGCTCAGGAACTGAACGCCGAGGCTGGAACGGGGAACGAGTTCGTCGGCATGATCAACCAGCAGTCTGACAGTGTTCCGGACGATGTCGCCGTCGAGGTCATCACGGCACAGCAGCAGGTTCGCCACGCCCACGGTCCAGACTGACCCGGCTCCCGGGTAGGCGCTTCCCGGAATCAGCACGCGGTCGTAGAAGGCGCCGAAGCGCTCGCGGAGGGGCCGGACCAGGTTGGACAGGTCGAGCAGCCGAAGCCCCGGCTTGTCGTTCGCCTCCGTGATGGCGGCTGTCGGAACACCGCCCGACCAGAACAGCACGTCCACGGCTTTCCTCCGGAGCGCGGCGAGCCCGTCGTTGAGGCCCAGATTGACTTCCGTAACGGCCCCAGCCGCGCCTGCCAGCCCCGACACGTCCAGGATCCTGCCGGCCGTCAGCGATGTTCCCGACCCTGCCTCACCAATCCCGATCCTCCTGCCCTTGAGGTCGGTGTAGTTCCCGATTCCGCTGTCCCGCCGCACCAGGCAGTGGACATAGTTTTCATAGACCTTCCCGACGGCGACCATCGCCCCGGCGGGCTGGCCCACCACCCGCTGCACTGCGGCGTCGAGAAGCGCGACGGCGAACGTAGCCTCGCCGGCCGCCAGTCGCTTCATGTTGTCAAGGCTGCCGCCGGTGGTCAGGGCTTCTGCGCGTTGGGCGATTCCGTGGCGCTGGAGCGACCCGGCAAGAAGCGAGGCGAACTCGAGATAGAAGCCGCCGGCTTCACCGCCCGCCACGGTCACCCTGGCCGGACCCGGTGACGCAGTGCATGCGGCCATGCCCGGGAGGCCAACGGCCCCGAGGAGCAGGCCCAGTCCGGACTTCAGGACCCCGCGCCGGCCCACTGAATGCTGTTCTCCCTGCCTCACGGCCGCCGTCTTTCCCGCGTAGCAGCGCCCGCCCCAGGCGCCGCTCCGCCACCGTGGTCCCTTTCTGCTGCCGGAGCGGCTGTTGACGGATCGCCTGTTGCCGAAGCGGCGGGAAACACCAGGAGCGCAAGCAGACCGTGCGGATCACGTCCCCGAAGCGTCAGGCGTCCCCCGTTCGCACCCGCCAGCCGGTCCACAATGGTCATTCCCAGTCCCGTGCCTCGAATGCCGGCGTGGCGCGGGGACCGCCAAAACCGTGTGGCTGCAGCGGCGAGCTCTTCGGGCGGCAGCCCCGGGCCGTCGTCGGACACTTCAACCACCACAGAGCCGCCCAGCGGGCGGGCGTCCACCGTGATGGCGGCCCCGGGCGCGTACTTGATAGCATTGGTGATCAGTTCACCCACCATCTGGGCCAGCTCGGCGGCGCTGCAGCGAAGCTCCAGGGGCGGCTGCGGAGGAGCCTTCAAAACGAGTCTGGAGCCGACGTGTTTGGCTGCGGGGCGTGCGCGGTCTACTTCCTCCTCCAGCACGGGGTACGGATCGATGGGCTGCACCGCGCCGCCCGCGCCAGGCCTAATGGATTGGCTGGCCGCACCTTCGGAAGCCCGGTGCTCGGCGGTTGCCAACTTCAGGACGTCGTCCAAGATCTCCTCGACGCGCTCGAGTTCCCTCACGACCCCCTCGGCTTTTGCCCGTTCAGAGTCTGTCCGGAGTTCGAGCTGCAGCAGGTCGATCCGCAGCCGCAGCGCGCCGATGGGGTTGCGGAGCTGGTGGGACGTATCGGCGATGAGCCGACGCTGGGACTCCGTGCTGTTGCTTACGGTCTCGGCCATTTTGCTGAAGGAACGGCTCAGTTCCTTGAGCTCGGGCGGCCCGGCTTCGGGAAGCCGCGCTGCCCTGCCGGTGGCCTCCAGTTCCGCCACCGCCGAGTTCAACCGAAGCACCGGCCGGATCACCCATCCTGTGGCACGGAGCGCCCCCAAGAGCAGGACCGCCGAAAGCCCGGCGGCGCCCAGGCCCACCAGCAGCCAGCGGTCGCGAAGTTTCTGCCGTGCCGCCTCGAGATCCACTTCCAGGACGGCTTCACCCAGCACCTGGCTGGCGGTCCCAAACGAGCGCGAAATAAGCGCCCTGTCCGAGCCAAACGGCTGCAACGGCTCAAGCGTTGTGTCATTGAGGTTCAGGCTGGCACGGGAGATCGCATCCCGCACGTCGGGGCGGTCCGGGTTAAGCCCGCCGGACTGCACCGTGGCGGCTTCCTCCAGCCGAACGAGGATGCCCTCGCCGTAAAGGCTGGAGTAACGCTCCATCTCGCGCCGGAGCTGCGTGGGGTCGCCGCTTTGCGAGGCGTCGTATGCAACCTGGGCAAACCGGTTGAGTGCCGAGACGCGATTGATCTGGACTTCCTGGGTCAGCTCCCGCCCCGCCGAGCTGAGGATGGCGCTGGAGACCGCCACCACCATCACCAGGGCGAACAGGCTTAGGATGCCCAGGACCCGACGCTTCACGCCGGTTCCGCTTCGACCCGGTATCCCACGGCCCGGACGTTGATGATGAAGCCGGGCATCTGCAGCTTGGACCTCAGCCCGGTGAGGTGCACGTCCAGGGACCGGGACGAAGCCAGGAAAGCATCACCCCACAGGGCATCGAGGATCTGCTCGCGGGTCACCACGGACCCGGCGTTCCGGGCCAGCAGGGCCAGGAGATCGAATTCCGTTGCGGTCAGTGGGAGGACCCGGGACCCGATGGCAGCCACCCGCCGGTCGAGGTCGACGTCGAGTTCCCCCAGGACAATGCTGTGGGACTTCTCGGGGCCGCTGCGGCCCGCCCGCCGTGTCACCGCTTCAATCCGGGCGAGGAGCTCCACAAGCTTTACCGGCTTGACCAGATAGTCGTCAGCCCCGGAGCGGAGGCCAAGGACCACGCTGCGCTCGTCGTCGCGTGCTGTGAGGATGAGGATGGGGCAGCCCGTGACCTGGCGAAGCTTGCGCAGGAGCTCGAGGCCGTCCATGTCCGGAAGCCCGAGGTCCAAAAGGATGACATCGTGTTCCCGGTGGATGAGCAACGCATCCGAACCCCGGGACACCCGATGCGCCTTGTGCCCTGCGGAAACGACAGCCGCCTCGAGTGCCGACGCCATCGCGTCGTCGTCCTCGACGATGAGCACGCGCATTGCCTGTTTCCTCTGCCTTCGTTGCTGTTGGGGGACATCGGAGTCCGTTTGGACATTACTCCTTGTGCGCGGATTTCGCCTTGTTGCGGCCGTGCGGGAACGACGGAATGCCTTCACTGCCGTTGGGTGAAGTGCAAAGGCGACCCGCCGCCGTCGGCAGTTTCCAATTCCTAAGGAAGTGTTAGGAAATGCCTCTCCACGTTGGATGTGCCAAGGATCACGCATAAGTTGGCAGGTATCCTCTTGCAGGATCTGCCGGCAAGAGGCCGGGTCCGGGGCTGCCGGCGGAGAACCGCTCAACGCCCCCGGACAGGCGCAGGGAAGCCCGGAGCGGGGATTCCGGCAGGACACCCATTTCGCACTTCGGACGCCGACGATGGCACCGACCAGGAAGGTTCATTGATGAGCACCCAGCACGCCGCGCCCCACAGCGCGGCACCCAGCGAGGCCGCGCAGACTCGCAGGGCCGTAAGCAATATTCTCAAGGGCTCCGCCGGCAACCTCGTCGAGTGGTACGACCTCTACGTCTACACAGTCTTCGCGGCGTACTTCCAGGCGCACTTCTTCAATTCCAAGGACGAACTGCAGGCCGGGCTCGAGGCGATGGCGGTCTTCTCGACGTCGTTCCTGATGCGCCCCATCGGCAGCTGGTTCTTCGGGCGCTACGCCGACCGCAACGGGCGCAAGGCCGCCCTGACACTCAGCGTGACCCTGATGTCCGCCGGCTCGTTCGCGATCGCCGTCCTGCCGACGCAGGACGTCATCGGCATCTGGGCCCTGGTCCTGCTGATCCTCATCCGTGTTCTGCAGGGCTTCTCCGTGGGCGGCGAATATGGCACGAGCGCCACGTACATGTCCGAGGCCGCCACCTCGAAGCGCCGCGGCTTCTTCTCCAGCTTCCAGTACGTGACCCTGGTCGGCGGCCAGATGCTGGCGCTGCTGGTGCTGGTCATCCTGCAGAACACCCTGGGCGACGGCCTGCTGAAGGAATGGGGCTGGCGCATCCCGTTCGCCATCGGCGGCGTTGCGGCGCTGGTGGTCCTGTGGCTGCGGCGCTCAATGGAGGAGACGGTTTCCGAGGAACAGGTCCAGGCGGCCAAGGCGCCTGCCTCATCCGGCGAGGCCCAGCCCGGCACCCTGCGGCTGCTGTTCACCCGGCACTGGAAGCCGCTGCTGATCTGCATCGGCGTGACCCTGGGCGGCACCGTGGCCTTCTACACCTACACCAACTTCATCCTGAAGTTCATGAACGATACGTCCGGCATCGCCAAGACGGACACGTCCGTGATCAACTTCTGGGCGCTGTTCATCTTCATGCTGCTCCAGCCCGTCTACGGCATCATCTCGGACAAGGTGGGCCGCAAGCCGCTGCTCCTCTGGTTCGGCATCACCGGCGTGCTTTTCACCTGGCCGCTGCTCTCCACCCTGGCCGGCACCAAGGATCCCTTCACCGCGTTCCTGCTGATGATGGGCGGCCTGCTGATCGTGGGCGGCTACACGTCGATCAACGCGCTCGTGAAGGCCGAGCTCTTCCCGGCCTCCATCCGCGCGCTCGGCGTGGGCCTGGGCTACGCGATCGCCAACTCATTGTTCGGCGGAACGGTTCCGCTGATCGGTGCCGCCCTGCAGAAATCGGACCAGGTGGACGTGTTCTTCACCTATGTCACCATCGCCATCGGCGTGTCCCTGCTGGTCTACATCTTCGCGCTGAAGAACAAGAAGACCACGCACCTGGACCGCGAGCAGGGCCACGCCTGGTCCGGCACGGCTGCGTCCGGTGTCCCTGCGGGCGCCCCTGCGGTCGCCGCCCGCAAGGGTGACGACGACGACTTCGTCAACGCCTGACCTCCAAGAAACGAATAGGGCACTAAAGCACGACGGCGGGTGCCCGCCGCCGCCGCCGTTTCGACGGTTCCCTGCCCACTCGACGTCTAGCAACGTCTAGCCGGCAGGGAACCGTCGAAACGGGGCGGGCTGTGCAGAGCCCGAAGCAGCCGGTACTTGAACTCCTGCTCCCGGAAGAGGTCTTTCCACTCGGCCCGGACAAAAATCCACCCCTGCTCCATGAGCGCCTTTTCCCGTCGACGCTCCTGAAACACGACCTCGCTGGTGGGCCGGTAATCGAAGTACTTTGTTTTGCCATCGAACTCCAGAGCGACCCTTTGCGCAGGCCACGCAAAGTCCAGCCGGTGTTCGCCCAAGGGTGTGCGCACTACGTACTGCAGTTCCGGCGCGGGGACCCTGAGCCGATGAATGAGTTCCCGGGTCAGGCTCTCACCGGCAGATTCGGAGCGGGCGTCTACCAACTCCAGCGCCCGGCGCAATGCCACGACGCCGTTACGCCCCGCCAACGCGGTGCAGTAGTCCCGCAGCAGGTGCAGATCGGCCCCCAGACGGGCGGCGTGGTCCACCAGAATCAGGGATTGGCGCACGTTAAAAATCAGGCAGCAGTCCACTACAGTCCGCTCCAGCGAGGTGCACGGCAGGTCATCCACAAAGGTCACCTCACGGCTGCTCAGACGCCGGGTATGGGCCACCACGCCGCGCCCGTGCGAAACTCCCGACGGACAGCGAGCCTGTGTCAGGTGGACCATATCGTCGACTCCCCACAGGTGGAGGCGCTGCAAGCTGGCACCTGAGGTGTGGCTGTAAACGAAGCCTCCGGCCGACGTCGTGCATGTACCGTGCGCGTGTGCGTGGATGAGCTGGCGCCGACGGCTTGCGACGTTCAGGCTCGTCCACCAACTGCCGCGTGCGTAGCAGCCACGGCGCACCCGGACCAGGATTCCATCCCGGACCAGCTGGGCTATTACCCGCGAATTTAGCCCGCGCTGCAGGAGCTGGTCGGTGCGCCAGAGGTTTTCCCTTACGGGCAGCCCGGCTAAAGGTTGGCTCATGTTTCCACCTTGGCCGCTCTGGGAGCGGAGACCCAGAGACTCTCACCTCTATGTGGAAACAGCCCGTTTCGACGGTTCCGTGCCCGCAAGACGTTCAGCAGCGTCGTGTGCGCAGGGAACCGTCGAAATGGCGGGCCGGGGAGCCTAGGTGTAGTACCGGCCCAGGGTCTCGGCCTTGAATTCGAAGAAGTCGCCGGAGTCGATCGCCAGCCGGGCGTCGTCCACCATCTTCACCACGAAGCGCTCGTTGTGGATGGAGATCAGCGTGGCGGAGAGCATTTCCTTGGCCTTGAACAGGTGGTGGATGTAGGCGCGGGAGTAGTTCAGGCACGCGTAGCAGTCGCAGCCCTCCTGCAGCGGGCCGAAGTCGCGCTTGTACTTGGCACCGGAGAGGTTGAACCGGCCGTCGGGCGTGTAGAACGCGGAGTTCCGGGCCACGCGGGTGGGGGAGACGCAGTCAAAGGTGTCTGCGCCGTTCTCGATGGCGGTGAAGATGTCGTCCGGCTCCGAGATGCCCAGCAGGTGCCGCGGCTTGTTCTCGGGCAATTCCTCATTGCACCAGCGCACAATGGTGCCCAGGTTCTCCTTCTCGAGGGCGCCGCCGATCCCGTAGCCGTCGAACGCCATGGCACCGAGGTCGCGGCAGGCCTTGCGGCGCAGGTCCTCGTACTGCGCGCCCTGGATCACGCCGAAGAGCGCCTGGTAGGGCTTCCCCGCCCGCTCGGATGTAAGCCGGAAGTGCTCCTCCAGGCAGCGGACCGCCCACAGCCGCGTGCGCTCCAGCGAGTCCTCCTGGTATCCCCTCGAATTCTGCAGCGTGGTGAGCTCGTCGAACGCGAACATGATGTCCGCGCCGATCTGGTGCTGGACCTGCATGGAGATCTCGGGCGAGAAGCGGTGGCGGTCCCCGTTGAGGTGGCTCTTGAACCAGACCCCATCGTCGTCGATGTGGGCCAGCCGCTCCTTGCCCGGGGCCACGGCGTCATCGGGTCCGGACGTATCGACGGACTTCATGTCGATGACCTTCTTGAACCCCGAGCCGAGGCTCATCACCTGGAACCCGCCCGAATCGGTGAAGGTGGGCCCGGGCCAGTTCATGAACGCGCCGAGGCCGCCGGCTTCGTCCAGGATCTCGGGGCCGGGCTGCAGGTACAGGTGGTAGGCGTTGGCCAGCAGGGCCTGGGCGCCGAGCTCGGCCATGGACTCGGGAAGCACGGACTTCACCGTGGCCTTGGTCCCGACGGCGATGAAGGCCGGCGTCTGGATCTCGCCGTGCGGGGTGGTGATAGTGCCGGTCCGGCCCAGGAACCCGCCGCCGTTGGCGTCCTCCTGCTCCGGGGCAGGGCTGCAGGTTTCCGTGAGGCGCTTGCCCACGCGGAAGGAAAACTCCGACTGGCGGGCGGCCGGCACCGCCTCCGACGACGGCAGGTCAGGTCGGGCTGGCGGTTCAGGATTGGCTGGCACGGTTCAAGTGTGCCAGCTAACGGCGCCGAACCTTCACTGGATGGGTTCTGATGTGGGGTAGTTCTCAGACCGCCAGTCGTCCCACAGGGTGCGGATCGTTTCCATGCTGCCAGCGCCCAGATCGTACAGCGAGAGGATCACCATGGAGCCGCCTTCGGGCCTTTTCTCGGGGATCACGGGCTGGTCGGCCACGATCAGCAGGCCCTCACCATGCTCGGCGTAGCTGTGCACGGTGAGTCCCACCACGTGGTTGGTCTTGTGCCAGACCCTGCCCGAAACCTCCTCGCCCGTGCCCAGGGTGAGCGAATACTCTTCGCCGGGCTTGGGGATGTCCTTCAGGCCGAGTTTGTCGATGGCGGAGCCGCCCGAGCCGGGCACGGAGAAGTAGCAGGTCCGGCGTTTGCCGTGGGGGTGCCGTTCCAGCGCGAACCGCAGCTGCTGGAGGAAGATCAGCCAGCCCTGGGTGATGTCCTCGTCCCATGCGGCCCATTCCGAATTGTGGTCCACACCGGCGCGGGTGACGCAGACCTCGGTTCCGGTGGGCACGGGTTTGAGCTCGAAGATATCGCCGTTGTTGACCGTCAGCTCGGTATGGTCCGGTCCTTCAACCACGTTCTTGCTGAAGTAGATCTCATTGATTTCCGCCGGCAACTCGTCGGCTTCCCAGCCATGCCACTGCGCGACTTTCGAGGGTTCACGCAGCATCGTCCAAACCTGCGGGGCGTCCGAATTGATCACAACGCTGAGATTGTTCGTCATGGCCTGAATCTACAACTTGGGGCGTGGCAGGGGTAGAGGATTTTCCGGCGAAAATGGGTCAGGGAGACTAGCCGCGCACGGACTCCAGCTCGTTCGCAATCCGCCGCTCCAGCTCCGGCCCGCTGATGGTCTGCGATCCGCCGTGGGCGCGCAGGAACAGCAGCGATTCGAGGCGCAGCCGCCGCCACTCTTTCTCAGCCTCATGGTTGGAGTTGTCGATGGAGCGGAAAATCTCTTTGTCGTACAGGTTCGGCTCGTTCAGTGACCGCTGCCGCACGCGGGCCTGCATCCGCGCCTTGAACGGATCCGTCTCCTGGTTGTCCGGCGCCCGGAGCAGCTTCTCATAGACGGCGGCACGGTCCTTGTGCCCCGTCTGCCGGCATACGTAGCTGGACAGCGCGAGCGACGCCTCCACCGATGCCCAGCGCCCCGGGTTGCCGTCGAAGGGCAGCACGTTCAGCAGGTCGGCCACCGTCAGCGACGCCTCGGCGTCCTTGAGCATGATGAACAGTTCGTGCGCGAGGTCGCTCAGGTCTTTCAGGCAGCTGCCCGACTTGGTGTTGATGCCCTTGACCAGCTTGTCCGC
This sequence comes from Arthrobacter sp. NPDC058097, assembly GCF_042884885.1. Classification (NCBI taxonomy): domain Bacteria; kingdom Bacillati; phylum Actinomycetota; class Actinomycetes; order Micrococcales; family Micrococcaceae; genus Arthrobacter; species Arthrobacter sp. NPDC058097. The sequence goes on along the minus strand of NZ_JBHVSZ010000001.1, from coordinate 129,173 downwards.
CAGCAGTTGCACCCCGACGGAGTCCGGATGGGCCTCCGCCACGGCTTCCACCACGGATTCCGGCGTTCCGGACGGCTCCGGGATCAGGGCCAGGTCTTCGGCGCTGGGACCGATCACCACGGGGGTGGTGGCTGGCAGCGGAGGTACGACGACGGCGGCAGGGGCCGTCCGCGCAGGCTCCCCGGCCGCTTCGTTCCCCACTACCGAAAGGGGAGTGCCGGCGTCGGACGCCTGGGCGTCAGCTGCTTGGACGGCACCGTCCGACGTTTGGGTGGCGGCCGCCCCGGCGCCGGCTGCGGCCTGTTCGACGACGGCGGCGGGCTTGAGCGCCCCGTTGCTGGCAGCCGCCGGGGAGGGAAGGTCGTCAACCGCGGGTCCGGGGATCCGGACGGACGAACCGGCAGCGATGCGCAAAGTGCCGCCGCCGGTGAGCGTCGCCAAGACGATGGCGGGGCTGCCGAAATCGTCGGTTTCGACTTCCACGGAGTGGATTTCCGCGGACCGTTCGCCGTCCGGCAGCAGAAGGTGGTCGCCCGCCCGCAGAGAGCCCGCCTGCTGTTCACGGAAGGTCTTGGCAGCTGCAGGGTGGTTCATCGGGAGTCCTTAAGTTCTCTTGCGGTCCGCCCAACAGTCTACAAAGGAGAGGCTGCGAAGTCGGGGAGGCGCGGGCTCCCGGGCGTCAGGCGCCGACGCCCGCGTAGGCCAAAGCCTGCCGCACCAGGGCGCCGCGGCCGCCGGTGAACTCGAGCTGCACGCCGTCGCTGAGCACTTCCTGGGGCGTCATCCAGGTCAGCTCCAGTGCGTCCTGGCGGGGGTCGCATTCGCCGGTCACGGGGATGATGTAGGCCAGTGACACGGCGTGCTGGCGGTCGTCGGTGAAGCCGGTGTGCGACGGCGCGGGGAAGTATTCGGCCACGGTGAACGGCACGGGGCTGATGGGGAGCTGGGGGAAGGCCAGCGGACCGAGGTCCTTCTCCATGTGGCGAAGGAGCGCGGCGCGGATGGTCTCGCGGTAGAGCACCCGGCCGGAAACGAGGGACCGGACCATGGTGCCGTCCTCGTCCGCCTGCAGGAGCGTGCCCACCTCATTCACGAACCCGAGCGGATCCAGCCGGACCGGCACCGCCTCGACGTAGACCATGGGGAGCCTGCCTCTGGCTTCGAAGAGATCTTCGTCCGAGAGCCAGCCGGGGTTGGGGTCAGGGGTGCGCACGTTCATGAATCATTTTTACCCCATTGCCGCAGGTCCGGCCGCCGAGGCGTGAGATCCCGGCGTTGGCGGCGGCCAAAGCGGTGAGATCCCGCCGCTCGATGCGCCGCCCGCGACGGCCGCGCTGCGCCGCCGGGATGGGCCATGCGGGCTGCCTTGGGCCCGCCCGTTAGGACGGACGCCTCGCCGAGATCCAGAGGGGTGCCCGCTGGCCCGGCGCGCCGTCATTGTCCGGGTGTGCAACGTGCAGGGTGCGTCCGAAAGCCTCCTCGGTCAGCGTCACGTCGTGTCCCGCGGCCGTGAGACGGTCCCGCAGCGCCTCAAGGTCCCCGCTGTACTCGAACCCCAGGCCCGCATGCGCAGTGCCCGTGCCCGGCCGCGCCATCAGGACGCCGCCGTTCTTGGCCGTGAAATCGGCGGTTTCGTCGTCGTCCGGGACGGGCCGGAACCGTGCGCCGATGTCCCGCAGTGCCTGGGCGGCGGCCGTCACGTCCTCGCTGAACCAGACCTCCACCACGGCCAGCGCCGGATCCGCATCCGCGCAGTTGGCCCCGTGGGCTGCCTTGTCGGCGAAGAAGCTGAAACCGTCCGCGCCGGTGATCCGGCAGGTGTCGCCGTGGTCCGCCCGGACAAGCTCGGCGGAGGAGGTGTCCGATTCCGCACCGGACTGGTTGGTGCGCCGGGCAAATTCCTCGAGGTCGCCGACCTCCACGCCAAAGTGAGTGACGCCGTCCTCCGCCGCGCCCGGTTCGGCCTGATGCAGCGCCAGCCTGCCCGCTCCGGCGTCGTACTCCCGCCAGGAGCCCTCATCGGTGGACTTGATCATCCCCAGGTCGGTGAGGAGCCGCTCCCAGGGTTCAACCCGGGACGTGAAGTGGATGGGGCGGACACGAAGCATGCTCTCTCCTCGAACTCGAAACACCAGGATCTTCGAAAAAGGCGCCGACATGGCCATGATGCCACGTCTTCAATCGCGCGGCACCGGGTTGAATCCAGTGACACTGAGGGCAGAATAGGCGCATGGCTGTTGAACTCGAGGAACTGCTGGTGCCCGATGCCGCCGCCTGGCGGACGTGGCTGGAGTCCCACCACAGCGACAGCCCCGGCGTGTGGCTGGTGCTGCACAAGAAAGGCGGGAACGTCACCGAACTCGATTACGACGCCGCCCTGGACGAGGCACTTTGCTTCGGCTGGATCGACGGCCAGGTCAGGAAGCGCGACGGCGACAGTTACCTCCAGCGCATGACCCGCCGGGGTGCCAAGAGCCCCTGGTCGGAACGGAACGTGGGCCATGTGGCCCGCCTCGAGGCGGAAGGGAAGATGACCGCTTCCGGAAGGGCCGCCGTCGACGCCGCCAAGGCCGACGGCCGCTGGGAGGCCGCCTATGCGGGACCGGCGACGGCGGAGGTCCCGGCGGACCTTGCTGCCGCCATCGCCGCGGTGCCCGAGGCGCAGGCCATGTTCGATGTCCTCACGTCCGTGAACCGCTTCGCACTGATCTACCGCACCAACTCGGTTAAACAGGCGTCCACCCGGGAGCGGAAGATCGCCGGATTCGTCGAGATGCTGGCGCGCGGCGAGGCGCCGTATCCGCAGAAAAAGCGCCCGGTGCAGAATCCCGCAGGTTGACCGTCAGCCCGCCGGCAGCCCGTCGAGACCGGCTGCCGGGGCATCGACAAAGCCGTTCGCGCTAAAATTGGAGCCAACCCCCAACACGAACGGCGGACATGCAGCGGTATTCCCTACGCACGCTGGGCCCCCGCGGGCGGTGGATCGCCGTGGCGGTGGTCCTGGCCCTGGTGCTGGCCGCGGCGACGGTCATCGGCCTGGCCGGCCGTACAAACGACGGCGGAACGCAGGGCGGCGCCGCACCCCAAATCAGCGGATCCCAAAGCAGCGCACCCCAGGGCAGCGGCACGCAGAGTGGGGCCCCGAAATCGTTCAGCAGGCCGGAGGGCGCCTCACAGTTCCGGCCCTCCTACCACCTCACCCCGGCCAAGGAGTGGATGAACGATCCGCAGCGGCCCTTCCTGCTGGACGGGGTGTGGCACTACTACTACCTCTACAACGCGGACCACCCCGAGGGGAACGGCACCGAGTGGTTCCACGCCACCAGCACGGACCTGGTGCACTGGAAGGACGAAGGCGTTGCCATTGAGAAGTTCAAGAACGGGCTCGGGGACATTGAGACCGGGAGCGCCGTGGTGGACCAGGACAACACGGCCGGCTTCGGCAAGGGCGCGGTCGTCGCCATCCTGACCCAGCAGGACAAGGGCGTGCAGCGGCAGTCGCTGTTCTACTCCACGGACAAGGGCTACACCTTCAAGGCCGCCGACGGGAATCCGGTCATGGACAACCCCGGCGCGCAGCACTGGCGCGACCCCAAGATCATCCGCGACGAGGCCCGCGGGCAGTGGGTCATGGCATTGGCCGAGGGGGAGAAGATCGGCCTGTACACCTCGAAGGACCTCAAGGACTGGCGCTATGCGTCCGGCTTCGAGCGAAAGGGCCTGGGGATCCTCGAATGCCCCGACCTCTTCCAGCTGGACGTCGACGGCGACCCGGCCAAGCGCACGTGGGTCCTGGCGGCCAGCGCGAACGGCACCGCCGAAGGCCGGACCACCGGCGTGGCCTACTGGACCGGTACCTTTGACGGCACCACGTTCACGCCCGCGGATGACAAACACCAGTGGCTCGACGCCGGCGCGGACTTCTATGCCGCCGTCACCTGGGATGACCCCCGGCTCCCGGAAAACGAACGGATGGCATCGCGCCACGCGATCGGCTGGATGAACAACTGGACCTACGCCCGGCAGCTGCCCACCACCGACTGGCAGGGCGGCGCCGACTCGATCGTCCGGGACATCCGGCTGAAAACAGTGCAGGGCCGGCCGACGCTCGTCTCCTCCCCGACGCCGGCCCTGTCGGCGCTTGACGGCGAAGCCAAGACGGCAGACAGCAGGGCGCTCACCCCGGAGGGCGCCGGCGGGCTTCCCCAGCCGTCAGGCGGAGCGTACCGGCTGGATGTGACCCTGGAGCGTTCAGCGAACGACGACGGCACAGAGGCCCTGGTGAAGCTGGGCAACGGCGGGGCGGACTATGCCACGGTGGGTTACAACTTCGAAGCAGGTACGGCGTGGGTGAGCCGGGCGGCAGTGGTTCCCGGCGCGGACGCCCTCGGACCAGTGTTCACGGACCGGAGGAGCGCCCAGAGCCCGCCCCGCAACGGCAGCGCGCCGGGCGGCGGCCAGCAGGGCAGGGGCAGCGTGGAGCTGACCATCTTCGTGGACTATTCCTCGGTGGAGGTCTTCGTGAATGGCGGCGAGCAGACCCTGACGTCCGTGGTGCTGCCGAAGTCCGGACAGCCGTCGGTCAGCGCCGCCACCGCGGGCGGGAAGCTGACACTGAAGTCGTTCAAATACACTCCGCTGGCCACCGTGCTGCCGGCACGCTAAGGCGCAGGCGGGAGAGCCAGCGGACCGTCAGGCGGACTCGATCGCGAACGCCACGGCTTCCCCCACCACCCGCAGGCACAGTTCCGTGCCGGGCTGGGCGATGGACGCGTTCCAGTGCCGGATGGTGATCACTTCCCCGCCGCCGGGATAGCGGTGGTCCGGCATGGCGCCGGCCAGCTTGGGCGGCACGGCGAGCTTGAGCCGCACGGTGGTTTCGGGCCCGAAGTAGTCGGTGTCCACCACCACGCCGCGGATGGGCCCGTCCTCGGCGATCCGGATCTGCTCCGGGCGCAGCATGAGCTGGACGCGGCCCTGCGCGGGCGGACGCCGGACGGGGATCCCGCCCAGCGAGCAGGTCGCCAGCGAACCTTCCATCCACGCATCGAGGATCACGGCGTCGCCCAGGAACTCGGCCGTGGCGCGGTCCGCCGGCCGGGTGTACACCACGAACGGGTTGCCGATCTGCGCCAGCTTGCCGCCCCGCATGACGGCCACCTGGTCCGCGAAGGAGAGCGCCTCGGCCTGGTCGTGGGTCACCAGAATGGTGGTGACGCCGGCCTCGTTGAGCACCTTGGCCACCGCCCGCCGGGTGGCGACCCGCAGCCCGGCGTCCAGGGCGGAGAACGGCTCGTCCAGCAGCATGAGCTCGGGTTCGCGGGCCAGCGCCCGGGCGAGGGCGACGCGCTGCTGCTGTCCGCCGGAGAGCTGGTGGGGCCGGCGCTTGGCCATGGCAGTGTCCAGCGACACCATCTCGAGGAGTTCGCTGACCCGCGCGTTAACGGCTCGCCGGCCGCCGTCGAGCTTTGACGCACTGAGCCCGAACGCGATGTTCTGCCCCACGGTCAGGTGCGGGAACAGGGCGCCGTCCTGGGCAACGTAGCCGACGTGGCGCTTGTGCGCCGGCATCCACACGCCGTGGCCCGCCACCGGGGAGCCGTTCAGCGAGATGGTGCCGGTGCCCGGGTGTTCAAAACCGGCAATCAGCCGGAGCAGGGTGGTCTTGCCGGAACCCGAGGGGCCCACGATCGCGGTGGTGCCGCCCTTCGCCACGGCCAGGTTCACGCCCTTGAGGACTGCCTGCGAGCCGAAGTTCTTGGTGACGGCGTCGATCTGCAGGTGGCTGTTGGTGCTTGGCGCCACGGACGGTGAGATCCGCGGTTCCGGAAGCCTGGACGGGGATTGTTCGGTCACTGTCCCGCTACTTTCTTGGACTGCTGGAAGAGCAAATAGGTCATGGGCGCCGAGATCACGATCATGAGGAGCGCGTACGGCGCCGCGCCGGCGTAGTCGATTTCGCTGCTCTTGCTCCAGAACTCGGTGGCCAGGGTCCGGGTTCCGTTGGGGGAGAGCAGCAGGGTGGCGGTCAGTTCGTTGGCGATGCCGAGGAACACCAGCGCTGCGCCGCCGGCCGCAGCAGGGGCGGTGAGCCGGAGCGTCACCCGGATGAAGGACAGCAGCGGGGGCGTCCCCAGGGCCTGGGCCGCCTCATCAAGTTCCTTGGGCGCCTGGGCCAGCCCGGCACGGATGTTCACCAGCGCGCGCGGCAGGAAGAGGAGGATGTAGGCAGCCACCAGGACGCCCGACGTCTGGTAAATGTTCGGGAGCAGCCGGATGCTGACGGTGACGAAGGCCAGGGCCACCACGATGCCCGGCATGGAGCTGGTGACGTAGTTGGAGAGCTCCAGCGCCTTGCTGAACCAACCGGCGTGCCGGACGGCGAGGTATGCCATGGGGAAGGCGACGACGGTGGTGGCCGCGGCGCCTGCCAGCCCGTACAGCAGGGTCTCCCACAGGGCCGGAACGAATTCGTCGGCGACCCAGATTTCAGTCCCGCCGGCAAAGATCCAGCGCAGCACGAACAGCAGCGGCAGCCCGAAGGCCAGCAGGGTCAGCGCGAGCAGGGCCAGCTGGGCCGGGACCTGGTAGAAGTGCAGGGGCAGCCGCAGGGCCCTGGCCTGGACACCGGATCCCACCCTGGCGTACCGGGCGGTGCCGCGGCTGCGCACCTCGACCAGGAGCAGCAGGAGGCAGAAAAACACCAGCACGCTGGCCAGCATGGTGCCCGCGGTGCCGTTGAAGGTGGACTGGTACTGCACCATGATGGCGGTGGTGAACGTGTCGAAGCGGATCATCGCGAAGGCACCGTACTCGGCCAGCAGGTGCAGTGCCACCAGCAGCGCGCCGCCGGTCATCGCGATCCGCAGCTGCGGCAGGACCACCCGGAAAAACGCCCGCCACGCACCGAGGCCCAGGGAGGCCGCGGACTGCTCGACGGCGGGATCCAGCCGGCTCAGCGTCGCGGCGGCAGGGATGTAGACCAGCGGGAAGTAGGAGAGCGTGGCGATCAGCACGCCGGAAAACAGGCCGTGCAGCGACGGCACCGCGGAAACCCACGCGTAGCTGTTGACGAACGCCGGGATCGCCAGCGGCGCCGCAAGCAGCACGGCCCACACCTTCTTCCCGCGGAGGGTGGTCCGTTCCACGAGCCACGCGCCGCCCACGCCCAGGACGAGGCACAGCGGCACCGTGAGCACAATCAGGAGCACGGTGTTGAGGAGCAGCTCGCCGACGCGCGGGCGCACGATCAGTTCAAGGGCGGTGTCCCAGCCGGTGGCCGCGGTCATCACCGCGACGTAGCCGAGCGGGACGAGGGAAAACAGGGCGATCAGCACCGCCATGACGCCTACTGCGGAAACGCCGAAAGGCGGGCGGGGGCGCTTGCCCCGGCCCGCCGTCGTCGTGCTTTCGGATATCTCCGGCGCCGATACTTGCGTGGTCACAGAATTAGAGCAGTCCTGCCTTGGTCATCAGCTCCGTGACCTTCTCGGAGTTCAGCTTGGCGGGGTCCACGGCGGGAGCGTCAAGTTCCTTGACGGGAACCAGCTTGTCGTTGGCGGCGACGCCCGAAGCGATGGCGTATTCGAAGGACGTGCCCTTCTGCAGGATTTCCTGGCCCTTCTTGCCGGTGATGAACTTCAGGAAGGCCTGGGCCTTGTCAGCGTTCTTCGAGGACTTCAGCACGCCGCCGCCGGAGACGGACAGGAACGCGCCCGGGTCCTGGTTCTTGAAGTAGTACGGCGTGACGTTTTTGGAGTTCTCGCCCGTCTTCGCCTGGTCGCCGTAGTAGTAGTAGTGGTAGATCAGTGCGGCATCAACCTCGCCGGCGTTCACTGCCTTCATGGCGGTGCTGTTGCCCTTGTACGCGGTGAAGTTTTCCTTCATGCCCTTCAGCCATGCTTCGGCAGCGGCTTCGCCCTTGAGCTCAATGAGGGCGGAGACGATGGCCTGGAAGTCGGCGCCGCTCGGGGAGGCTGCCCACTTGCCCTTCCACTCCGGCTTGGCCAGGTCCAGCATGGACTTGGGCAGCTTGTCCTCGGAAATCTTGTTCTTGTCGTACACCAGGACGGTGGAGCGGGCGGCGATGCCGGTCCACTTGTTGGTGCTGGGGCGGAACTCCGCGGGCACCTGGGCCACCGTGTCCTTGTTGACGTCGGCGAAGAGGCCGGCGTTCTCCACCTGCGCCATTGCGGGGGAGTTTTCGGTGAGGAAGACGTCCGCCGGTGACGCCGCGCCTTCCTGGACGATCTGGTTGGACATCTCGGTGTCGTCACCCTGGCGGAGCGTCACCTTGATGCCGGTTTCCGCGGTGAACGCGTCCACCCATTCCTTGGTCAGGCTTTCGTGCTGGGCGTTGTAGACCGTGATCTCGCCCTTGGCGGGGTCGGCCGAGGATGTGGCGGCGGGGGAGTTGCTGGGGCCGCAGGCCGAGAGGCCGAGGGCTGCCGTGGCGGCGATCGCGATGCCTGCCAGCGCGTTGATGCGGATCTTCATCGGGGTGCTTCTTTCTGCAAAAGTCTCGTGGGCCAGGCCCTCTGTGAGCTGGGGAAGTTAGGCGAAGCTCACTCGAAAAACTGTAGGTTAGCCAAACCTAAGCACCAAGCGACAGGGGCATTAAGTGATGAGGATCACATCAATTACGAAACTGTTGCGTGTCCTAATTGCCGGCTCTTCTTGGGCCCGGTTCCAGCGATGCCGCGGCTTCCAGGGCCGTCCAGGCCTGAAGCTGGGTGGAAAGTTCGACGGCGGCACCCCGCGGATAGGTTTCGCCCGCCGGCCGCTTCGGCTCGGAAGAGAAAACCAGGTACCCGGCCCGGCCGTGCCGGGCCAGCGGTTCGCCTGCTGCGATGGGCCGGCGGCCGGCCCAGAGGGCATCTGCCGTGCCTGTGACCAGCCCGGCGGCTGTGGTGCGGACGTCCCCTGGCAGCCGTTGGTCGTTGGCGGCCAGCGCCAGGTAGCGGGTGAGGATCCCCGTAAACAGCCCGCCGTCGCCGGTCCCGTCGCAGCGGAGAACCAGTTCGTTGGCGGGTCCCGCGCTGTGGGCGGCCTCTGTCCCGTTGGCGGTGTCTGCCGTGTTGGCGGCGTCTGTCCGGTTGGCCGCGGCGCCCGGCAGGGTGAGGTGTGTGGCCACCGCGCGCACCACGGTTGAGGCGCGTTCCAGGTTGGCGGTGCCGCCGAGTTCCAGCAGGGCGCCCAGGACCGGCCCCTGGTTGTAGGTGTAGATGGCGTCCTCGAGGACGGTCTCCCCGGTGCTGCGGACCCGGATCCCGTCCTGGTAGAGCCCACGGGCGGGGTCGAACAGCCGCGCATCCAGCCAGTCGAGCAGGGCCTGCGCCCTCGCCGTGTTGCCCGTGCGTGCATAGTAGAGCGCCACGGGGGCTGTTGCCGGCGTGTTCTTGAAGTCCCGCTTGGTGCTCCAGAACGTGCCGCCGCCCAGGTCGTCGGTGGACGCGGAGTCGAACTGCAGTGTCAGGCTCTTGCGGATTCGCTCCTGCCGGCGGGGGCTGGGCCTGCGGCTCTCTTCGGCCAGTCGCTCCAGCCGGAGTGTGGACAGGGCCAGCCACGCCATGTCGTCGTAGTAATGGTTCACGTACGTCAGGAAATTCCGCAGCCGGATGCCGGTGACCAGCCGCGAAGCGAGCTGGCCGGCGCTGGGCCGCGTGTCGCCGTCGAACTTTTCCGGCGGGTTGCCCGCTTTGCCGAGCTCGCGAAGGCCTGTGTCCACGAGGCAGTCGAGGTAATGCGCCTGCCACCAGTAGTGCCACGGGCGGCGGAGGTTTTCGATCCGGCCGGAGGGGCGGGCGGTGGCCGCAATGTGCGTCCCGGGCAGGAAGAACAGCCGCTGGCCGAAGAGGTGCGTCACCGACCGTGCGGCCTCGTCCGCCCGCTCCGCCCAGGCCGTGGCAGGCGCGGGGGCGGCCCCCGGGGTGGCGTCTGCATCTTGCTGGGTCATGCGTCCAGCCTATCGAACCGCTCCCTGCCGCCGTGCGGCGGCAACCGTGCGGCGCGGGTGCATCCGTCGCCCATTTCAGTTAACATTCACTAACTAACGTTCGCGGCCGGGATCCGGACCGCATCGACAGGTTCCGCATCAAGGAGGATGTATGGAAATCGAGGGTTCCGTCGCGCTCATCACGGGCGGTGCATCCGGCCTGGGCGCCGCCACAGCACGGCGGCTGTTCGACGCCGGCGCTTCCGTGGTGCTCGCCGATCTCGCCTCCTCGGCCGGTGCCGCGTATGCCGACGAGCTGAATGCGGCCGGCCCGCGGGGACTTGCGGGCCATTCCTCGGCAGCACCCAAAGCGGTTTTCGTTCCCGCGGACGTGACCAGCGAGGACCAGGTGCAGGCCGCAGTCGACGCCGCCGCCGGGCTGGGACCGCTGCGGATCGTGGTGAACTGCGCAGGCATCGCCACGCCGGGCAAGGTCCTGGGGCGCGACGGCGTGCTGCCGCTGGAAACCTTCCAGCGCGTCATCCAGATCAACCTGGTGGGGACCTTCAACGTTGTCCGGCTGGCAGCGGCCGCGATGGCCGGCACCGAGCCGGCCGTCACCGAACTTGGCGGGGAGGAGCGCGGCGTCATCATCAACACCGCGTCAGTGGCCGCATTTGACGGGCAGATCGGCCAGCCTGCCTACGCCGCATCCAAGGGCGGAGTGGCCGCCATGACGCTGCCGCTGGCCCGCGAACTGGCCCGGTCGCTGATCCGCGTGGTGACGATCGCGCCCGGCATCTTCGAGACGCCGATGATGGCCGGGCTGCCGCAGGAGGCCCAGGAATCGCTGGGCCGGCAGGTGCCCCACCCCTCCCGCCTGGGCCGGCCCGCCGAGTACGCCAACCTCGCCGCGCACATCGTGGAGAACGCGATGCTCAACGGCGAGACCATCCGCCTCGACGGCGCCATCCGGATGGGCCCGAAGTGAGCACCGCCGGACTTGGCGCCACCGCGCCGGTGATGCCCGCCGTCGACACCCTGCCCACCGCCGACTTTTTCGGCTACGAGTCCCTGCTCAGCGCCTCCGAGCAGCGGAAGCTGAACGAGCTGCGGGAGTTCCTCGCCGCGGAGATCGCGCCGTTCGCGGGGGACTGGTGGAACAGGGCCGAATTTCCGGCGCACATCCTCCCCAAGCTGGCAGCGCTGGAGCTGAGCACGCCGGCGCAGCGCGGCTACAGCCACCTGTTCGCCGGGCTGGTGATCGCGGAGATGACGCGCGTGGACACCTCTATCGCCACGTTTTTCCTGGTCCACCACGATCTTTTCGTCGAGTCGCTCTACCGTTTCGGTTCCGAGGACCAGCGCCGGCGGTACCTCGCTGACGCATCGAACCTCAGGACCACCGGAGCGTTTGCCCTGACCGAACCGGACCACGGCTCGGACGTGGCTGGCGGCATGGAGACGCGGGCGCGGCGGATATCCGGCGTTACCGGTGAGGCCGACGGCGGCGGGGACTGCTGGGTGCTGAACGGCGCCAAGCGGTGGATCGGCAACGGGACGTTCTGCGACTACATGCTGGTATGGGCACGGGACGAGGCCAACGGTGCCGTGCGCGGCTTCATCGTTGACGCTTCGCTGCCCGGGGTCAGCCGGAGCCGGATCGAGAACAAAATCGCGCTGCGCACGGTGCAGAACGCGGACATCGTTTTCGAGAATGTGCGCGTTGCCGAGGCCGACCGCTTTGCCGGCATAGGCAGTTTCGAGGACACCAACGAACTGCTCCGCGGGTCACGCATCATGGTGGCGTGGCAGGCGGTGGGGCAGCAGCTGGCCGCGTTCGACGTCGCCCGCCAGTACGCCGTCGAACGCCAGCAGTTCGGCCGTCCGCTGGCGAGGTTCCAGCTCATCCAGCAGCAGCTGGTGTCCATGCTGGGCAACGCCGTAGCGAGCATGGGCATGATGGTCCGGATCGCGCAACTGCAGGAGCAAGGGCAGCTGGAGGATCACGGCGCCGGGATGCCGCAGGTGGCTTTGGCCAAGTCCTATACGTCGGCGAGGATGCGCGAGACGGTGGCGATGGGACGGTCCGTCCTGGGCGGCAACGGCATCGTCACGGACTACCGGATGGCCAAGATTTTCGCCGACGCCGAGGCCATCTACACCTACGAGGGGTCGTACGAGATCAACACGCTGATCGTGGGCCGCGCGGTCACGGGCGTGTCCGCGATCGCCTGACCGGTCCCTCGGGCCCACAGCTCAAAGGCACGTGCTCAGGAGGCGGGCTGCTTTTCCCCGGCCTCGATCCGGGCGTCCAGGCTGTTGTTCCGCACCGGCATGGGGCAGGTGCCGTACGGGGTGAAGGCGCTGGGGTAGTTGATGGCGCGGTTGAAGTCCAGCACCAGTGAGCCGTCCGGCCGGGGGCGTGCTGTGGATACCTTGCGCCACTCGTCGGTCGTATCGCCGTTGGTCTCGTCGTGGAACGTGACGGTCAGCGCGCCGAGCTTCTCCTCCTCGGCCTGGAGCCGGTACTCGTGGTCCTTGCCGGGCAGCCGGAACACCAGTTCGCCGACGCTGCGGTGCACGCCGTCCACCAGCGGGTTGGCGGTGGAAATGGGCACATCGACGGGCTCAGGGTAGGGCTCGAACCTTGCCTCCACCGCAAGGTCGGGCCGGAAATCGAAGGTGGGCACGCCGTCGAACCCGGTGAACACCGGCGATGAGGAATCCCGGGTGCGGATGGCGTACCTGTCGGCGCGCATCGCCAGCTCCACCACCACCTGCCGGCCGTCGGCGCCGCCGAACTGCACCCACATCAGCGACTCCTCGTCCGCGAGCCGTGCGGTGACCGTCCCGTCCACCGGCTCCCCGGTCTCCACGAGCGTCAGCCCGTCGGACGCCGCTGCGGTGAGTGTCGCCGTCGTGCTGTCCGCCGACCACAGCCCGGGGACGAGGTCGACGGCGGCCGGCTCACTGTCCAGCCACTGGAACGAGGTGAGGGTGAGCCAGCCGTGTTCGGCCGCGAGGGCGGTGTTGCGGCCTTTGCGGAAGCGGTGCCAGCGCTCGAGCTGGGCGTCTGCTGTGGTGCTCATGTGTCCTCCAACGGTGCTGCGTGTTGCCGCCGGTGCGTGGCCGGCCATGGGGTCAACTCCGGGCCGGGCCGCTTCATTCCGAAACCCGTCCTGCCACCGTAGCCCTGGTGAAGGGCCCCGTGCCGGCCGATCCGGGGGCCATGTTCCAGGTGCAGCGGCCTAAATACAGCGACCGGCCGCTCCGGTTCAAGGGCCCGACAACATCTGAGACATATTCCCGGGCTGCGCCGGCTGCGGGTAACATCCCATAGGAACAGTAACCCGGCTCACAGTATCCAGCGCAGTGTACGAGCCAAAGTCAAACACTCGAAAGATAGTTTCCATGGCTGACACTGCAATGAATTCCGAAACAGATCTCGCCGCCGAACTCCGCGCGGACGTGCGCCGCGTCTCCACCCTGCTGGGCGAATCCCTCGTCCGCCAGCACGGCCCCGAGCTCCTTGACCTCGTGGAGCAGGTGCGCCTGCTCACTAAGGAATCCAAGGAGGCCGCCCGGGGCGGTGCGGACGCCACCGGCCCGTGGAGCGCGCACGACGTCGTCGCCCAGGTCCGCGAGCTGCTCGCCTCCCTGCCGCTCGAGCAGGCGACCGACCTGGTCCGCGCCTTTGCCTTCTACTTCCACCTCGCCAACGCCGCCGAGCAGGTCCACAGGGTCCGCCGGCTGCGCACCCGGCAGGAGAAGGACGGCTGGCTGGCCAAGGCCGTGGAGGACATCGCGGGCCAGGCCGGACCGGCGGTGCTGCAGGAAGTCGTCAACGAACTCGATGTGCGCCCGATCTTCACCGCGCACCCCACCGAGGCGTCCCGCCGTTCCGTGCTGGACAAGATCCGCAAGCTCTCGGACGTGCTGGCGCAGCCCACCGAGGAAGGCACCACCGCCCGGCGCCGGCAGGACCGCCAGCTGTCCGAGATGATCGACCAGATGTGGCAGACGGACGAGCTGCGCCAGGTCCGGCCCACACCCGTCGACGAGGCCCGCAACGCCATCTACTACCTCAACAGCATCCTGACGGACGCGCTGCCGGAGATGCTCACGGATTTCTCAGAGCTGCTCGGCGAGCACGGCGTTGCGCTGCCGGCCCACAACGCGCCGATCCGCTTCGGTTCCTGGATCGGCGGTGACCGCGACGGCAACCCCAACGTCACCGCGGCCGTGACCCATGAGATCCTGCAGCTGCAGAACCAGAACGCGGTGCGGATCAGCATTGCCATGATCGACGAGCTCATCTCGATCCTGTCCAACTCCACCGCGCTCGCCGGCGCGGACCAGGCGCTCCTTGATTCGATCGACGCCGACCTCGCGAAGCTGCCCGGACTGGACCCCCGCATCCTGGAACTCAATGCCCAGGAGCCCTACCGGCTGAAGCTGACCTGCATCAAGGCCAAGCTCATCAACACCGGCAAGCGGGTGGCCTCCGGCTCCAAGCACCAGCCGGGCCGCGACTACACCTCCACCGAGGACCTGATCGGCGAACTCGAGCTGCTGGAGCTGTCCCTGCGCAACCACTCGGCATCGCTCGCCGCGGACGGCGCGCTGGCACGCGTCCGCCGGGCCATCGCCTCGTTCGGCCTGCACCTGGCCACCCTGGACATCCGCGAGCACGCAGACCACCACCATGACGCCGTCGGGCAGCTCATGGACCGGCTTGGCGGCCCCGGCATCCGCTACGCCGAGCTGACCCGGGGAGAGCGGCTCGAGGTCCTGAGCGCCGAACTTGCCTCCCGCCGGCCGCTGTCCGGCCACCCGATCAGGCTCGACGGCGCCGCTGACGGCACGTACGACGTCTTCCGGGAGGTCCGCCGCGCCCTGCGCACTTACGGCCCGGACGTCATCGAGACCTACATCATCTCCATGACCCGCGGTGCCGACGACGTCCTGGCCGCCGCGGTCCTGGCGCGCGAGGCCGGCCTGGTCAGCCTCTTCGGCGAGGCCCCGTACGCCAAGATCGGCTTCGCGCCGCTGCTGGAAACCGTCGAGGAGCTGCGCGCCTCGGCCGAGATCGTGGACCAGCTGCTGTCCGATCCTTCCTACCGCGAGCTGGTCCGGCTGCGCGGGGACGTCCAGGAAGTCATGCTCGGCTACTCGGACTCCAACAAGGAATCCGGCGTGATGACCAGCCAGTGGGAAATTCACAAGACCCAGCGCAAGCTGCGCGACATCGCCACCAAGCACGGCGTCCGCGTGCGTCTGTTCCACGGCCGCGGCGGTTCCGTGGGCCGCGGCGGCGGGCCCACCTACGACGCCATCATGGCGCAGCCGAACGGCGTCCTCGAGGGCGAAATCAAGTTCACCGAACAGGGCGAGGTCATCTCGGACAAGTACTCCCTGCCGGAACTTGCCCGGGAAAACCTGGAGCTGTCGCTCGCCGCCGTGCTGCAGGGGTCTGCCCTGCACCGCACGCCGCGCACCTCGGACGACCAGCGTGAGCGGTTCGGGCACGTCATGGAGACCATCTCCGACGCCGCGTTTGCCCGCTACCGCAGCCTCATCGACCACCCGGACCTGCCGGCGTACTTCCTTGCCTCGACGCCGGTGGAGCAGCTTGGTTCACTGAACATCGGATCCCGCCCGTCCAAGCGCCCGGACTCCGGTGCCGGGCTGGGCGGCCTGCGCGCCATCCCGTGGGTGTTCGGCTGGACCCAGTCGCGGCAGATCGTGCCGGGCTGGTTCGGCGTCGGCTCCGGGCTGAAGGCCGCAAGGGAAGCCGGGAACTCCGCCCAGCTTGTGGAGATGATGCACGGCTGGCACTTCTTCCGCTCGGTGCTGTCCAACGTGGAGATGACCCTGGCCAAGACGGACATGGAGATTGCCGGGTACTACGTTGACACCCTGGTCCCCGAGGAGCTGCACCACCTCTTCCGCGCTATACGCGACGAGTACGAGCTCACCGTCTCCGAAATCCAGAACCTCACCGGCGAGAACGTGCTCCTGGACGCCCAGCCCACGCTCAAGCGGTCCCTGGAAATCCGTGACCAGTACCTCGATCCGATCAGCTACCTCCAGGTGGAACTGCTCCGCCGCGTGCGAGCCGAGGGTGCCAGCATTTCCGGCGGCGAGATCGACGAGCGACTGCAGCGGGCCATGCTCATCACCGTCAACGGCGTGGCAGCAGGCCTCCGCAACACCGGATAGTCCGCGGACGCGTCCTCACTTTTGGTCGTGTTTTTCCGGACGCGTCCTCACCTTTCGTCGGGTTTGCCGCAACGCTTCCTCATCCGCTGAGGGAGCGCCGGGGGTTAAGCGACGGGATGTGAGGAAGCGTCAGTTGCCGTAGTGCACCACGATGGTCCGGCGGGGCGTCGTGCTGGGGACACCGTCGCCGTCGTCGGAGTAGGCCACGGTGCTGACGCGCACGCCGTAGAGGGCTGACAGCTGGGCGTCGGTCAGGAGTTCCGCGGCCGGGCCGGTCCGCACGCCGCCCGAGCCCAGCAGGACCACGCGGTCGGCCAGGTGCAGGGCGTGGTCGGGATGGTGGGTGCTCAGGAGCAGAGCCATGCCGTCGGCCATCAGTTCGCGCAGCAGCGTTAGGACGCGGGCTTGGTTCTTGAGGTCGAGGCCGGTGGCGGGCTCGTCCAGCACCAGGATGGGCGAGCCGGCGGCAATGGCCCGGGCTATCAGGACCAGCTGCTGCTCGCCGCCGCTCAGCGTGGGGAAACGCCGGTCCCGCAGCCCGGCCGCACCCACCCGCTCCATTGCCTCCAGCGCTGCCTCGTGGTCGGACGGCCCGGGTGTCCGGAACACGCCAACGTGCCGTGCCCGCCCCATTAGGACCATGTCCAGCGCGCGGTAGGCAAAGGCGCTGCCGTGCGCCTGTGGCACATAGCCGGCGCTTTCGCTCCGCCGGACGGTTCCCTCCCGCGGGTCCAGCAACCCGGCGGCGCAGCGCACCAGCGTCGTCTTGCCGCTGCCGTTGGGGCCCAGGACGGCGGTGGCTGTCCCTGGCAGCACGCGGAAACTGACGCCGCGGAACACCCAGTCCCGGGACGCATAGCCGAAGCCCACGCTGTCGAGTTCAAGCACTGTCCCAGACCTTCTCGCGGTTCCGGCGCAGGAGCAGGAAGAACACGGGCGCGCCGATCAGGGCCGTGAGGACGCCGAGCGGGATCTCCCCGGCCGTGGCCGTCCTGGCGATGGTGTCCACCAGGACGATGTAGGCGCCGCCAAGCAGGAAGGACACGGGCAGGAGGACCCGGTGGTCCGGGCCCACCCACATCCGGGCGAGGTGCGGGATCACCAGGCCCACCCAGCTGACGGCGCCGCTGACGGCCACCGCCCCGGCCACGATCAGGGCCACTGCCGCCAGCACTACCCAGCGGAGCGGTCGGGGGCGCACACCAAGCGACGCAGCGTCCTCGTCGCCGAGGGACAGCACGTTGATCCGCCAGCGCAGGGCCACGAGGACGGCGGCCCCGCCGAGGACAGGGATCATGGCCACGGTGACTTTGGCGAAGGTGGCAGTGGACACGCTGCCCAGCAGCCAGAAGACGATCGCGGGCAGTGTGGTGTTGGGGTCCGCAAGGTAGGTCACCAGTGCCACCAGGGCCGAAAAGAAGGACCCGGTGACCACACCGCCGAGCACGATCATGAGCATCGGCGTCCCCGCGCGGCCCGAGGTGATCAGGAACAGGGTCCCAAGGGCCAGCAACCCGCAGGCAAACGACCCGCCCACCAGCAGGAACGGACCCAGGCCGAGCAGCAGCGCCAGAGCGCCGCCAAAGGACGCACCGGCGGACACCCCCATGATCTCCGGGCTGACCAGGGGGTTGCGGAAAATGGCCTGCAGCGCGGCGCCGCCGATCGCCAGGCCACCGCCCACCAGCAAGGCGAGCAGCACCCGGGGCAGCCGGACCAGCAGCACCACATTCTGCTCGGTGCCGCTGGCCTGAACCGGAACCGGCGCGAGTTGCCCGGCCAGGATCTGGACCACGTGGTCCGGCGGCACGCTGTACCGCCCCACCGCCAGTGCCAGCACAGCGACGGCGGCAAGGAAGCAGGCAGCTAAGGCGACGGGGACGACGACGGCGGCTTCCCGCCGTCGTTCTCCCACCGCCCGTTGCCCGGCATCTTGTTTTACAGTGCCGTCCGGAACAGAAAAAGGACCCGCCCGCGGCAGTGCCGGCTGCGCCGGCCGCGGCCGTCTTCGCATGCGCGGGGAACCGGCCTCATCAAGCATTGAACTGCCGGTAGTCGGCGGACTGCCCGTTCTCCGCGGTCCGGAGGATCTTGTCCAATTCAGCCTTCGTGAGCTCGTGGTTGTAGAGGAACCTGAAGTATTCGGAGGCTTTGTCCCGAACCGTCGATTTCTGCTGCGGGAAGGCGATGTCGCCGAGCCAGTGCCACATCAGCGGAGACTCCTGCCCGGGCGGATCCCAGCGGTAGCCGCCCAGCGGGACCTTGTACACGCGCTTCGACTGGACCGCGGACACGTTCTGCCACAACTGGTCCGAGTAGATGTCCTGCGGCATGGCTGCGTCGAAGTTGCCCAGCAGGATGACCTCCGGGTCCCAGCGCAGCACCTGCTCGATGTCCACGCCCACCATGCCGGAACCGGTGAGCGGGTCCTTGCCGGTTGGCGGGTTGGAGCCACCCACCAGCTTGATGTAGAAGTCGTTGTAGCTGTTTGCGCCGGCAACCTTGAGCCCACCCGTGAAACGGTTGAAGTACAGGATGCTCGGGCCCTTGGACCCGCGCCCGGCGGCCAGGGACCTGACCTCGGCGAGCTCGCGGTCGCTGCGGGTCTTGAGCTGGGTGGCACGGTCGGGCTTGCCGAGCATGGTGGCGAACATGCTGACCCAGGCGTCCACATCCTCCTGGGCTCCCGAGTTCTTCA
Organism: Arthrobacter sp. NPDC058097; assembly: GCF_042884885.1. Taxonomy (NCBI): domain Bacteria; kingdom Bacillati; phylum Actinomycetota; class Actinomycetes; order Micrococcales; family Micrococcaceae; genus Arthrobacter; species Arthrobacter sp. NPDC058097. The sequence goes on along the minus strand of NZ_JBHVSZ010000001.1, from coordinate 110,316 downwards.
GCCCCAGCACCTGAAGTCCCGCCTTTTCCAAGGGTTCGATGAGCTGCGCGTCCGACCATTGGACCACCACGTCCGGGTTGAGGGCCCGGATGCTCTCAACGTTGGCGGTGAAGTCCTGGGTGGCGATGTCGTGCGGGAGGTCCAGGGCGGCGGGAAACATCGAGCCCATGATGCCGTCGCGCATGGCCACCCAGGAGGCGTTGTGCATGGCTGCGAGATGGTCGGCGCCGCGGTCGACGGCCACCAGCAGGGACGCCGACGGCATCGGGATGGTCACCACTCTGGCCACCGGGCGGGCGAAGGACAGGGTTTTGCCGCGCTGGTCCGTGAGGCTGATGCTGTTGGTGCTGCCCGTCGGGGACGACGGCGGTGCGGTGCCGGATGCACCGCATCCGGCCACCAGGGCGGCGGAGCCGCCTGCAATAAGCACCTGGAGGGCGGCGCGGCGGTTCAGGTCTGCAGCTGTCATCGTTGACTCCCTGCGAGTGGGTCCTCACAGCATCCGCTTCGGCGGCAGGGCTGTCAACGCCTTCGCTGGCGCTCCAGGGATTGCCGGCTGAGTTCCGGGAATTGCCGACGGCGGGCCGTCCCTTGTCGGCGTCATGGGCCGGTGCTACTTTCAGAAGACGCTCGCAGAAGGTGGCCACGGGATGGTTATCGATGGTGCCCAGTTGTTCGTCCGCTATGCCTATCCGCCCAATTCACGCGGGAGCTGCGGGCCGCCGGACAGTGACGCCCTGCTGCACTACGGGCAGTCCGGCGTCACGGACCAGGGGCTCCGCGAACTGGCCAAGGGCTTTGCCGGGGCGTGGCCATACCTCGAACTGATCGCCGGGTCGCACGGCATTGCCGATCCGCTCGATGCCCGCGTGGTGGAGGCTTACTGGGTGGGCAACAGCCTGCTGGATTCCGTCGGTATCACGAATATCGGAAATTCCATGGAGGACCGCTTCCGGGCGCGCACCGGACGGCAGTTCCCGCATCTGGTGGAAGGCGTGCTGGCGGGCGGGGTCCCGCACCACAGTTTCCACGTGTTCGAGATCTACCCATGGCTGGGCCTGCTGCGCGACGAACGACGGCACGCCACCGCGCTGAACGTGCTGGACAGATGCCGGATCCGCTGGGGACAGGTGCTCGCAATCACGGGGGACGACGCCGTCGTGCGCTCGCGGCCGCTGGTGTGGGACGGCACGGCCCTGGACATCGGGGAGCCCGTAGTGGAATCCGCCAAGTTCGCCGTGAACGGGACCGGGTTCGTGGCCGGGCTGGCCGTGGGCGACGTCGTCTCGCTGCACTGGGACTGGGTGTGCGACCGGCTCTCGGCCCACCAGCTGCAGCAGCTGAAGCACTATACGGCCCGGCACCTGCGGATTGCCAATACCGGCGTGGAGCACCGCGGCGCGGCCATTGCACTCGAGCGCTAGCGCCGAACTCCAACCCCGGCCCAGGGCGGGGCCAGGGTCCAGGGCGACTGCAGGCTACGGTGACTGCAGCCTAGGGCGACTGTGGCGCCGCGCCGTCGGGATGCTCGGGGCTCTTGACGGCGGTGGCATCGCGGGCGGAGGACTCGCCGGTTGGCCGGCCCGCAGGGGACTCGTCGGTTCCCGTGTGCTCGCGCCCAGGCTCGGTGCCCTCCTCCTTGATAACGTCCTCACCGCGGCGCGTGGTGCTGACGCCGACGTCGGCCGGAGCCGGTGCCGCGTCCTCCGGGGTCTCGTCCGCTCCGGGCTGGGCGGGTTCCTTCAGCGGCGGTTCGCTGCCGAACGCCCGCGCCGTACCGGGCGCTGTACCCGAAGAGGTGCCCTGTTCCTTGTCAGCGGGATCAGGCTGGTTCGTGGGTGACATGCTGCTCTCCTTGTGGTGGTTGTGGCGGCTGGGGTCCGGTCGGGGTGTCCGCCGGGCGGCCCATCAGTTCCAGCCCGTCCATGGCCTGTTCCGCGCCCGCGGCGTCCACGCGTTCCAGCGCGAAGCCCATGTGGATGAGGACCCAGGTGCCGGGTTGCAAGGGGCCCTCGTCCAGCAGCCCGATGTTGATCTTCCGCTGCACTCCCGCCACATCGACCAAGGCGAGCTGGCCGCCATAGCCCTCGAGGAGTTCAACGACCCTGCCGGGAATTCCGAGGCACATGTACGGACACCGCCTTATGTTGATGTGGACGACCGGTTGGGAGCGGGAGCGGAAAACTGCCGGCCGAGCAGGGAGCCGACGGCCGCAACGGCCTCTGGCACCGCCCCGGCCACAGCTGGCGAGAGGCCGATGCCCTCGGACAGGTCTTCAGGGACACAGCCCACCACATACGTGGCAGGCAGGCTGTCGCCCATCGACCGGAGCCGAACCAATACGGCTGCCGGATCCATGCCGTGCGGGTCAAATGACGCCCTGCGGTCCAGGTCCGCCGAGTTGACCTGCAGCACGCGGATGCTGCCCGGGGCCGAGGTCCCGTCGGCCGGTACCGTGTCCACGAGGACCAGGGTGTCAACGCCGGCCAGGAGATCGTAGGCCAGGTGCATGCCGCGGATGCCGTAGTCCACCACCCGGACGCCGGGGGCCAGCGGCTGGGGCTGGGCGGCCAGGTGACGAGCCACCTCGGGGCCGAAGCCGTCGTCGTGCAGGAACATGTTTCCGACGCCGGCCACAAGGACACCGCCGGTGCGCTCGCCGGAGTCCTGGCCGCCGGAGTCGTGCGGCGCTGTCCCGGCCCTCCCGGCGGCGGTCACATCCGCCGCACTTTCATGTACCGCCGGATATCCGGAACTGCACGGATGCCGATGTAGATGCCCCAGAGGGCCATCGCCGCCACCACGGAAACAGTGGCCATTCCTATTGCCTTCATTGCGGGGGTTCCTTTCCGTCCAGCGGTTCCAGTTCGTCGGGCGCATAGTAGAAGGACCGGCCGTAGCCCTCATGGAGTTCAGCCGCCGGATCCTGCTCCAGCACGAGCCCGATGTGGGTGCTGCCGTCGACGTCGAAATGCACGCTGGTGACCCGCCCGGTCTGGCCGCCGAAGAACAGGTCCTGCGCGTCGGCGCGCCGCTTTGGGTGCACCCTGACCCGGCTGCCGCGCGCCACCGCGACGCCGTTGATCACGACGGCGTCCACGTCCGGCCGGACGCTGGCTTCCGCTTCGGGGTTCCACCAGGGAGCGTCCTCACTGGCCATGGTCCACGCGTCGGCGGGGTCCGCGGCGAACGCGTGCGGGTTCCGCAGGGCGCCGTGCAGCTGCTGGAGGTCCTCCGGCGACATCGCCTCGCAGCGGTCGATGACGGCGGCAGCCCGCGGGTCCGTCGCCCGCGCCTCGGCCTTTTCCTCGTCGGTCAGCGTCAGCACCCGCAGCGTGAGGATCTCGTCGATCTCGGTGGAGTCGTACAGTGCCACCGAACTTTCCGGGGCCACGGCGGGGTGGTCGTACAGAATAATCGGCGAGATCAGCAGCACGTCGGTCTGGCCCTCGGGCCCGGCCAGCACGGGCCAGCAGCGGTGCTGGGAACACAGCCCGGCTGCCGGCTGTGCCCACGCCGGCGGGTCCAGCAGCGAGACGAAATCCCCGTCCCGCACGCCGAGCAGTAGGTGCGCCCCGATGAACGAGGCCCCAATGGCGTCCTGCCGGTTCCCGGCAGGCACGGTATTGGCTGGCAGGGCACCGGCCGTGTTGGCCACGGTGACGCTGAGCCGCAGCAGCCCGCCGGGATCATCGGCGGCGGTGAGCCGCAGTTCACCGCGGAGGGCGCGACGGCGGCGCACCAGTCGGCCGGCCGGCCTCCCGGCGTCGTCCTTGAGTTCCTCGACGTCGAGCCCCTCCGGAACGTCCACGGGGAGGACCAGCCCGGCCCGGAGCTGGGCCACGGAGAAGGGGCCGAACGTGGTTTCCTGCTCGACTGCCTCGTCCCAGCTCAGCCAGTTCGCACCGCCCACGGCGAGGTTGTCCACGGGAGTGAACCCGCCGCCGTCGTCGGCTTTTTCTGCCGTCCGCGTCTGCAGCTGCAGGAAGCGGAAATGGATTTCCAGTCCGGCCTGCGATCCGGGGGCCAGCAGGCAGTCGGCGGACATGGAGGGTTCCTCCCCGCGGCCGTCCGCCGCGGCGTGCGGGGGACCCAGAATCCCGAACTGCCAGCGGGCCTGGTTCTTCTGCGAGGAGGCGCGGTAGGGATAGAGCAGGTAGCCCTCGTAGAGGACGGCGTCGGCGACTGCGCGTGCCAGGGCCAGGCCGGTGTTCATGGCCGTTCCCCGGACACATCGGCGGTGGCCTGGGCGAGCAGTTTCTCCATCGTGGCTTCCCAGGACGTGAGGCCGCGTGCGGACTTGTACCGGGCGAGCGCGGCCAGGACATCGCGGTCGAGACGGATCCAGCCGGCATTGGGGAAATACTGGTCCATCACGCTGCGCCAGGCGGCCACGGGCAGCCGGTAGGACGCCTCGAGGTCCCACGGCACCTGTTCCACCGTGAAGCCGGTCTGCCCCTTGGTGAAGACCGTGCCCGAGAACAGCAGCTCCAGGGGTATCTCGCCGTCGCGCAGGGCGTGCAGGTATTTGGCCGCTGCCACGTCGAAATCGAAGGTGCAGGGCAGCGGAAGGTCCACCTCGGTGCTGCCGCTGAAGCCCTGCACCATGGTGCTGCACTGCATCCAGACGAACGACTTGAGCGTGGTGGGCCAGCGGCCGCGGTCTCCGAAGAGGTCCAACAGGCCGGACTCCTCCTCGGGCGCGTAGCCGCGCCGCTGCGGCTGAATCCGGACCTGGCAGCGCAGCGCCACAGCGTGCACCACGGCAGCGGTACCCTCCGCCACCTGCAGCCTGGCCGTCAGCTGTGGCGCGGCGGCGTAGGGTTCGGGCCGGATCTCCAGCACGGAGAAGGAAAGCTCGGTCACCGGAAGCCTCCCGTGCCGCGTGATGCCCGGCCGCCGGAAGCCGTGCCGCCGGAAACCGTGCTGCCGGACTCTGCCGGGGCCGGAACGCTGCGGCGGGCGATCCGGTCGAAGAAAGCGGTGAGCTCGTCGCGTGCCTCCTGGCCGCCGTCGAACCCGCGCCAGAGGCGGCGCAGCCGGCCCACTAACTCGTAGCACGCGTCCACCGGAACGAGGTGGCAGTCCGCGGCGGCCCTGCCCGGACCAGGGCCGCGGATCAGCAGCGCCTCGGTGTCCGGCGCGGCCAAGCCGAGGGCCGGGTTGCAGGCCAGCACTGCGTCCCACGCGGCGAGGGGCAGTTCCGATTCCGTGGCCCCGGCCGGGCCCGGGTAGAACGCCACCGTGCGGCCGAGTTTGGAGCTGCGGAAAAAGAACGCCAGGCCCACCGGAATCTCCAGTTCGTCCCACTGCCCCGGGCCGAGATCGAAGTCGGGGAAGGAGAGGTACCGATCAGGCACCGAGCGGTAGCGCATATGGGCGCTGGCGTCGGTGAAGAGGAGGTAGCAGGGCCGGCAGGTGCACAGCATCGCGTGGCTCTCCAGGTCCACCACGTGCTGGTGTGCGCCGGGGATCGGTTCGCCGCACATTTCACAGCATTCCCCGGCGGCGGGAGCGGGCCGGTTCGAGGAAATCCGCCGCAGTAAGGCCACCGGCAAGGCGCCGGGGGCCTGGCCGGTCCCCGGGCCGCGTCCTGCACCTCCACCATTCCCCACGCTCATGTCAGCGGTCCTGTCCAGCGGCGGTCTGCAGTTCGGGCGCCGTGGCGGATGCCGGCATCGAGCCGGGCTCCGACAGCGCCGGCACGGGCTCCGCCGGTACCGGGGCCGGCGCCGCAGGCGAAGAAACCGGGGCCGGGTCCGCCGGCGCCGGTCCAAGCTCCGCCGGTCCAAGCTCCGCCGGTATTGGCGCCGCCGGGACAGGTTCCAGCCCGGCCGGCGTCACCAGCGGGAGTGCCTGTACCGGCGTTACGGCCACCGGGGTATCGGGCGCCGGGGCAACCGGCAGCGGCATGGATTGTACGGACGCCGTCGGGACCGCCACGGACATCACGCCGTTCCTGACCAGCAGCGGAAGCGGCTCCAAGTGCAGGCCCTTGTCCTCCAGGCACATGCCCGCCCGCCGCACGTCGAAGTGGCCGCGGCAGGTGGGGCAGGTGAGCAGGCCTCCGCCAACAGGTGCCGCAAGGGCGCGCTGCAGGACAGCACCGGCCATCGAACCGGTGCAGCGCGGGCAGTAGTCCCGGTACGCGTAGATGTCCTGCCCGGTGCGGCAGGCCAGCACCGCATAGCCGCCGACCAGGAAACCTGCCACCTCGCCGGGTTCGAGCCCGGCGATCTCCGGAACGGGTTCCCACGTGCCGCCGGACATGTCGTGCCAGGATTCCGCTGGGGTGCCGCCCGCCGGGTTGTTCACCCGGACCAGCAGCGAGTCCACCGGAATCAGCGCCGGGGAGCCCGGCTGCTTTTCCGCCTCGACGACGTCGATCGCCGTCACTTCCGGGGCGGCGTTCTGGATGGCCTCCTCGACGGCGTATTTGAGGGTGACGGACGACGACGGGCAGCCCTGGCAGGTGCCCAACAGCTTGAGCCGCACCACACCGTCAGGGCTGATGCCTTCCAGCTCCACGTCGCCGCCGTGGGAGCCCAGGTAGGGCCGGACGCTGTCCAGCGCCGCAGCCACCCGCGCCTCCATCGACTGGGGGTGCAGCCCGTGGATCACCAGAAGACCGGCCACCAGGCTGTCAGCGGTCAGCGCTTCCAGTGTGCCGCCGTCGAGCTTTCCCTGCGCCTGCAGGATTTCCATGATCCGCTGCAGTCCGGCGCCGTAGAGGTCTGTCACCTGCCGGACCAGGTCCTCGGCCCGGCCGCGGGCCACCGCCCCGCCGGCGCCGAGGGCGTCGAGGAGTGTGCCGATCTGGTCGCCGTTCTGCAGCGGCGGCCGGTCCCCGCCGAGCATGGCCTACTCGCCGGTCAGGGTCTGGGTGGGGGAGTGCAGCATGTCCAGCGTCTGCCCGTTGCCCAGGTACATGTGGACACCGCAGGGCAGGCAGGGATCGAAGCTGCGGACGGTGCGCATGATGTCGATGCCCTTGAAGTGCTCCCGGTCGTTCTCCTCGAAGATCGGCTGTCCCTGGACCGCGTCCTCATAGGGACCGGCCACGCCGTTGGAATCGGTGGGGCTGGCATTCCAGGGGGTGGGCGGGTACGGGTGGTAGTTGGCGATCTTGCCGTCGCGGATCACCATGTGGTGGGACAGGACGCCGCGGACCGCTTCTGTGAAACCGCAGCCGATGCCTTCATCGGGGACTTCGAACGTTTCCCAGGTCTTGGTGCGGCCGGCGCGGATTTCCTCGAGGGCCTTTTCCGCGAAGTGGAGTGCAGCAGCCGCGGCGTAGGCCTGGAAGTACGTGCGGGCACGGTTGCGTTCGAGCGTGTTGCTCCACTGCGGGATGTTCCACTCGAAGGTGACGGGTCCCTTCAGCGCGGTCTTGGGCAGGTTGATCTGCACGCTCGTGCCGGTGGCCTTGATGTAGCCGATGTCCACGAGCCCGGCGAGCGCCGTGGCCCAGAGCCGTGCCAGCGGGCCGCCGCCGGTGTCCAGGGCGAGGTTGTCCTGGCCGTCGAACCATCGCGGGGACATGACCCAGCTGTACTTGTCTGAGAGGTCGCGCTTCTGCGGCCGCGGGTTGGTGTGCTGGTTCCAGGGGTGCCGGCGATCCACCGGGTTGCCCAGCGGATCGTGCGTGACGAACATTTCCTGGCCCTCCCAGTCCTCGTAGTACGAGGAGCCGAGCATGATCCGCAGGCCCAGGTTGATCCGCACCAGGTCGGTGGTGACCAGCTTGCCGTCCACCACCACGCCAGGCGTGACGAACATCTTCCGGCCCCACTCGGTCATGTCCTTGTACTCGAAGTTGCAGTAGTCCGGGTCCTGCAGCGAGCCCCAGCAGCCCAGCAGCGTCCGCCGGAGCCCCACCTGCTCGTAGCCCGGCAGTGCTTCGTAGAAGAAATCGAACAGGTCGTCGTGCATGGGGACGACCTTCTTCATGAATTCGACGTAGCGCATGAGCCGGGTGAGGTAGTCCGTCATCAGCTGGATGGTGGCCACTGTCCCCACGCCGCCCGGGTAGAGCGTGGACGGGTGCACGTGCCGGCCTTCCATGAGGCAGAACATTTCGCGGGTGGCGCGGCTGACCTGCAGCGCTTCGCGGTAGAACTCGCCGGTAAACGGGTTCAGCGAGCGCATGATGTCGGCAATGGTCCGGTAGCCGTGGTCGGCCTCGTGGGGTGCTCTGGTGTTCTCCGCCCTGGCGAGGACGCCGGGGTTGGTTTCGGAGACCATCTTTTCGCAGTAGTCCACGCCAACGAGGTTTTCCTGGAAGATGTTGTGGTCGAACATGTACTCGGCGGCTTCGCCCAGGTTGACGATCCATTCGCCGAGGTTCGGGGGTTTGACGCCGTAAGCCATGTTTTGCGTGTAGCAGGAGCAGGTGGCGTGGTTGTCGCCGCAGATCCCGCAGATGCGGCTGGTGATGAAGTGGGCGTCCCTTGGGTCCTTGCCTTTCATGAAGAGGGAGTAACCGCGGAAAATCGAGGAGGTGCTCTTGCATTCCACGACCTGGTTGTTCTCGAAGTCGATCTTGGTGTAGATGCCGAGGCTGCCGACGATCCTGGTGATGGGATCCCAGTTCATTTCCACCAGGTTGCTGTTACCCGTTCCGCTTCCGGAACCCATGGGAATTGTGGACGTCATTGTCTTCGCCTGTCTGGACGTGGGTGGGTTACCAGGTGCGCCGGGCCCCGGTGAGGAGCTCAGGTCCGGGCCGGCGCCACTTGGGCTCCTGGTCCAGGGTGTGCGTCGTAATGCCCCGCAGGGTCCGGATGGCGGAGCCGTAGGGCCTGATGGTGCTGGTGGAAAACTTGCCGCCGGGAGGCTCATCCATGAAGGGCATGAACTTGTCCGGGAAGCCGGGCATGGTGCAGCCGATGCAGATGCCGCCGACGTTGGGGCAGCCGCCGATGCCGTTCATCCAGCCGCGCTTGGGCACGTTGCACTTCACCACGGGACCCCAGCAGCCGAGCTTGACGATGCACTTGGGGGAACCGTACTCCGTGGCGAAGTCGCCCTGCTCGTAGTAGCCGGCCCGGTCGCAGCCCTCGTGGACCGTCTTGCCGAAGAGCCACGTGGGACGCAGGGCCTCATCCAGCGGAATCATCGGTGCCTGGCCGGTGGCCTGGTAGAGCAGGTAGGTCATGGTTTCGGAAAGGTTGTCAGGCTGGATCGGGCATCCGGGCACGCACACGATGGGAATGCCGGCCTTGGACTTCCAGTCGTAGCCGAGGTAGTCCGGGACGCCCATGGCGCCGGTCGGATTTCCTGCCATGGCATGGATGCCGCCGTAGGTGGCGCAGGTTCCGGCGGCGATGATGGCGGTGGCCTTGGGAGCCAGGCGGTCCAGCCACTCGCTGGTGGTGATCGGCTGCCCGGTCTCGAGGTCATTGCCGAACCCGCACCAGTAGCCGCCGGGGTCGTGGAGTTTCTCGTTGGGGATGGAGCCCTCCACCACCAGCACGAACGGTTCCAGTTCACCGCGGTCCGCCTTGCGGAACCACTCCAGGAAATCGTCGGCCCCTTCCTGCGGGCCGCATTCAAAGTCGATCAGGGGCCAGTGCATGGCGATCTTCGGCAGGCCGGGCAGCGCCCCGAGGGCGATCTCCTCGACGCTCGGCTGGGTGGCCGCCGTCAGCGCCACCGAGTCGCCGTCACAGCTGAGCCCTGCATTGATCCACAGCACGTGGATGAGGGCTTCTTCGGCCTTAAGGGAGGTTTCCGTAGGCATCGTTGCCTCTTTCAGTGCCCCTTTGGGGGCTCAGTGTGCTTCTGTCAGGGAACCGGCCAGGGGTTCTGGTCGGGCAGCCCCGGGGGCTGGCGCCGCCGCATGGGAGGTGGCGCCGTCGAGCCAGCCGTACCAGGCTGCGAGGCCTTCGCCGGTGGTGGTGGACAGGGTGAGGAATTCGGCCCGCGGATTGATCTGCCGGATGCGCCGCAGGCACTGGTCGACGTCGAAGTCGACGTAGGGGAGCAGGTCCGACTTGTTGACGATCACGAGGTCGGCTGCCATGAACATGTGCGGATATTTCTGGGGTTTATCATCACCTTCCGTTACCGAGACGATCACCACCTTGGCTGTTTCGCCGAGGTCAAAAAGCGCGGGGCAGACGAGGTTGCCCACATTTTCGATGAAGACCGTGGAGCCCGGCGCCGGGGACAGCGCATCAAGGCCATGCCGGAGCATGTCGGCGTCGAGATGGCAGCCCGCGCCGGTGTTGATCTGGATGACCGGGCGTCCGGTAGCGCGGATGCGATCAGCGTCGAGGGACGTCTCCTGGTCACCCTCGATGACGCCTGCGTTGAGGCGCCCGCCAAGCTCCATCAGGGTGCGGACCAGGAGGGTGGTCTTGCCCGCGCCCGGCGAACTCATGACGTTGAACGCGCGGACTCCCCGGCCGGCAAGCCAGCCGCGGTTCGTGGCGGCCAGCAGGTCGTTCTTGGCCAGCAGGTTCTGCTCGAGCACGATGGTCTCCGCGCCGGGATCCGCGTGGGGGTGCCCGTTCGCATGCCCGTGGTGGTGCTCAGGGGAGTCTGCATGCTCGTGGGTGTAGGTGCGCCCGTGCTCATCGGTATGGCTGTGCACGTGCCGGAGCCCGGATGTTTGCAGTTCGCCTGCGAGGTTTGAAATGCGGGTGCCGGCCTCGTCGCCGCAACCGCACGTTGTACACATGTCCTATGCCACCTCCACGGACATCAGCATCAGCTCACGGCCGCTGAGGACTTCGACGTCCGCGCTTCCGCAAGGGCAAAGCAGAATGAGATCGCTCAGGGTGAATTCATCCTGACAGGTGCGGCACCGCCCCCGGCCCTGCGGCTCCTCGATCTGCAGCCGCGCGCCGGCCAGCGGAGTGCCCGCCGCTGCCACGTCAAAACAAAAGCGCACGGCATCAGCCAGTACGCCGGAAAGGGGACCGATCTTCAGGTTGACCGCCGTGACCGTCCGTTCGCCTGTGCGGTTGAGAACGGCGTCGACAAGGCCCTGCGTGATGGAGAGTTCGTGCATGATCGCGCCCCTTCCTGCCAAGATAGGCCCGCCCCAGACAAAACGCAACCGTCCGTATTCCGCCCCGTTCCTCCCCGCGCGAACGTACAGTTAAGGTCCCTGCGGAGTGGCATTTTGGGGCCACAAGTGTACGTTCGCGCTGTGTCCGTGCGTGTTGTGTCTTTCGCGCTGTGCCCTTCACACGCCGCGCTAGGGTTGAAGGATGCCGTCCTTCCAGACCAGACTCAAGATCACCGGGCTGAAGCCGGGCAACCCTCCCGAAGCCGTGATGGACACCGCTGTGGAGGCGCTGCGGTCGCGGCACCATGTGGAATCGCACCAGCTGGAACTGGCCGGCGGCGTGCCGCAGCTGAACCTGCGGTTCCTCGTGGAGCCCTCCGAATACAACGGTGAGAACAGCGCGGCGCTGGAATCGGCAGCCGTGATGCGCGACGCCGTCGAACGCGTTGCCCTGACCGGCTCGCTTTCGGTGCTCCGCCGCAGCCGCGGCCGCTGGGCGCCCGTCTAGGGTTTAGGCGTTGAAGGCTTAGGCGCCCGGTGTCTGGGTGCCCGGGCCGGGGGCGCTGCCTGGTTCGTCCACCGGGGACCTGTCGCCGCGCCGGCGGGTGACGATCAGGCCCACGAGGGCGCCGATCACCAGGCCGACGGCCACCCCGATCAGCGAACTCGCCCAGAAGGGCAGCCGTGTGGCGGAGCCTGTGAAGTAGCCGAGGCCCACGAGCCACGTCGCCCACAGCACCGCTCCCAGCCCGGCGCACAGGCTGAAGCCCCGGGTGGAGACGTCGGCGATGCCCGCGGCGGCCGATGTCGCCAGCCGGCCCCCCGGGATGAACCGGGCCCCGATGATGGTGCCGTACGCGGAGGACCGGCCCGCCTTGGCGATGGCTTCGTGGATGCCCCGGTGGATTTTCCGGCCCCAGGTCCAGCGGTCCAGGATATGGCTCAGCCGGCGCTTGAACAGTTGGAACACCACCATGTCGCCCAGCCACGATGCGGTAGCGGACAGGATGCCGACCAGGAAGAGGTTGGCCCGGCCCGCGGCGGAAAGGGCACCGCCCGTGATCAGCACCATCTCGGACGGGATCGGCGGAAAGATGGCATCGCCGAGGACAGCGGGAATGATCCAGAAGTAGATCGCCGTGCTCCACGTGTCCGGATTGCCGAAGTCCATCTGCACAACGTACCGCACACGGAACGCTGGCGGACCCTCTACGCCTGGGCAGCCCCTACGCCTGGCCGTTGGACAGCGCCACACTGGCTGCATGCGGATAGAGATCGTTGAAGGTGACATCACCGGACGGCCGGTGGACGCGGTGGTGAATGCTGCCAACTCCTCGCTGCTGGGCGGCGGCGGCGTGGACGGGGCGATCCACCGTGCGGCTGGGCCGGAACTGCTGGCCGCCTGCCGCGAGCTGAGGGCGACGACGCTCCAGGACGGGCTGCCGGTGGGCGCGGCCGTGGCCACGCCAGGGTTCGGCCTGCCGGCGCGATGGGTCATCCACACCGTTGGTCCCAACCGCCACGCCGGGCAGACCAACCCGGCGCTGCTGGCGTCCTGCTTCACCGAGAGCCTGCGGGTTGCCGGGGGCCTGGGTGTCCGGTCGCTGGCCTTTCCCGCGGTGAGCGCCGGGGTCTATGGCTGGGACGCCCGCCAGGTGGCGCAGGTTGCTTTCGACGCTGTCCGGTCCTATGCCGCCCGTTCTGCCGAAGGCGGCGTGGAGCTGGTGGAGTTCGTGCTGTTCAGCCCGGATACCGCGGCGGTCTTCCGGGATGTCCTTGAGAGTGCTGGCTAGGGGACTTCGCTCAGCTGGAGGCGGCTGCGGTATTCGACCGGCTCTTTGGTGATGGGGTCCACGAACCGGATGCCGCGGGCCAGCAGCTGGAGCGGCTTGGTGTAGTCGTCCGGCGCCTTGTCCAGCAGCTCGGGATAGAACGAATCGTGCAGGATGCCCAGCCCCAGGGAGGCCATGTGCACCCTGAGCTGATGGGTCTTGCCCGAGTGCGGCTCAAGCCGGTACAGCCCACGCCGCTGCGAACTTGCCGAACCGGGGGCACCTGCGGAACTGCCGGCGTCGTACGTTTTCAGCAGTTCAATGCGGGTCTCCGCATTGGGTTCACCGTCGATGACCTCCGCGAGGAGGTAGCTGCGGGATTTGGTCATCCGGTTCCGCACCACCACGGGGAAGTCGACGGCGGCATATCCTTCTGCCGGTTCCGCGGCGGCCACGCACTCGTACTCTTTCCGGACCTGGCGCTTCTCGAAGAGCACCTGGTACTTACCTCGGGTCTCCGGGTTGGTTGAGAGCAGCAGGATGCCGGCGGTCATGCGGTCCAGGCGGTGCATGGGGATCAGGTCCGGCAGGTCCAGCTGGTTCCGGAGCCGGACGAGGGCTGATTCCTGGATGTAGGTGCCGCCCGGGGTGGTAGGCAGGAAGTGGGGCTTGTCCACCACGAGGATGTGCTCGTCCTGGTGCAGGATGCTCAGCTCGACAGGCAGCCGCGTTTCCGGCGGGAGCGTGCGGTAGTACCAGATGAAGGTGTGGTCCTCGAGCCTGGTGCCGCGGTGCAGGGGGATGCCGCCCTCGCCCACGATCTCGCCGGCGTCGAACCTGTCCTCGATGCCCTGGGGGTCGATGTGGCCCCAGCGGTGCATCATGTAGTCCATTGCGGTGTCCCACGGGCCCTCGTCCGGGAGGCGCAGGCGGGTTGCGTTCACGCCGTCGCGCACGGGGAGGGGGGATTGCATCACTGGTCCATTCTACTTTGTGCCCGGTTCCTGCTTGCTGCCCGGACCTCGGCCCGGTCCGCCCGTTTCGACGGTTCCCCGCGCATACGACGATCCGCGCCGTCGATCGGGCAGGGAACCGTCGAAACGGGCTGCCGCGGCAGAAGGTGAACTACCACCTTAAGGCACTCGAGCGGCACGGCCTGGTCGAGCTGGTGGAGGAACGCCGCAAGGGCAACGTCACCGAGCGTGTGCTGCGCGCCACCGCTGCCTCCTACCTCATCTCCCCGGTGGCGCTTCAGTCGGTGGCGCCGGATCCGCGCCGTTTCGCGGACCGGTTCTCGGCCTTCTGGCTGCTGGCGCTCGCCGGCCGCATGGTCCAGGAAATGGGGAAGCTCATCGCCGGTGCCGCGGCCGCGCGGCAGAAACTGGCCACATTCGCTATCGACGGCGAAATCACCTTCCGCACCGCCGCGGACCGGGCCGCCTTCGCCGAAGACCTGGGCGTGGCGGTCGCCCGGTTCGTGAACAAATACCACCACGGTGGCGCCGGCGGATGGAAGCACCGGCTCGTCGTCGCCGGTCGACGGCGGCCGGGCCAGGCTCCACTACGTCCACAGTGGCATCTTCGCGGACGACTGGGACCAGCAGTACGACCGCGCCAGCACTTCGACGGCCAGCCCGTTGTTTTCACGGATATCCAGGGGCCGGCCGCTTCACAGACGCCTGACGGCTTTGCCCGGCTCAAGAAGGCGCTCGGCGTGGACGGTGCGTCGCAAGGTGACAGTGCTGAGGTGGAGGTCGACGGCGTTGGGCGGCTCACGGGGCAGGTGGACTCTTCCAGCGCGAACTTCCTGGGCCTCCGGACCGGGGATACCCTCTACCGTTTCTTCGGCCGCAACGCGTTCGGCGCACCCGTGGGCATGACCGTCCACGACTTCAGCGGCAGCGGCGATTCCGGAGCCACTGCCCAGGCCTGGGGTGCGTTGCTCGGGAAGGTCTACGCGTAGTCTCTCAGGCCGTCCAGCCGCGGATCATCGCGTCCAGCGCCGAAGAGTACGCCGCCGGCCAGTCGGTTTCCGGCGGGCCGACGCGCGCCAATTCCAGGCTCACGAGGCCATGGACCTGTCCCCAGATGGCCGTGGCCACTGCTTCCACCGGTGCCTGCAGCAAGGTGCCCGCGGACTGCGCCGACGCCACCGCCTCAACCAGGGGCGCCATGGCACCGGCGGCGACCTCGGGGCTCGGCTGGCACTCGGTGTAGGCGGCCATGGCGCCGCCGAACATCAGGCGGTACAGGGCCTGGTGCTCCAAGGCCCAGGTCCTGTATGCCACTCCGAGGCTGCGGAGCCCGCCGGGTGCGGCGGCCTGCTGGGAATCGTGAAAGGACCGGAATCCGTGGTCCATCACGGCCGTCAGGAGCTGCGATTTCCCGCCGAAGAGCGAGTAGATGGCGGTGGTGGAGGTCTGCGCGGCTGCTGCCACGTCGCGCAGTGCCACCCGGCCGGGCCCCTCCCTGGCGACAAGGTCGGCCGTGGCGGTGAGAAGGTCCTGCCGGAGGGCATCGTTGTGCAGTACAGGTCTTGCCATGGGTTCCATTGTTTCATAACATCGTTTCGTAACTTAGTTATGAAACATTGTTATCCAACGTCTTGTACAACATTCCAGGGAACCTTGGTTCCGGAAATGAGCGTCCCCATGAGCCAGAACGTATCTCCGGGTCGATATACCGCCGACGTGCAGCGCGGGTCCGTGACCGTCTTCCTCATCGGCATGCGGGCGAACCGGTGGTGGAAGGTGGGAACGGTGGCTAAGACCGCCGCGGCCATGCCCCGGATGCTCCGTCACCTCGCCGGGAACCCGGCGTCGGGCATGCTGGGCTGCGAACAGTGGTTCGGGCGCACAACCGTCATGGTCAGTTACTGGGAAAGCCCGGAGCACCTGCAGAAGTTTGCGGCTGACCGGGAGTCGCCGCACCTGGAGCCGTGGCGCCGGTTCATGAAGGAGGTGGCCGGTTCAGGGGATGTGGGTGTGTGGCATGAGACTTACCACGTGCCTGCCGAGGGGATCGAGACCATCTACAACGGCATGCCGCTCTTCGGCCTGGCGAAGGCCACGGCACAGGTCGCCGTCGGGCCGGGCACCAACACGGCCCGGCAGCGCATCGGGCGGCCGGCGGCACCCTGTGCAGGCACGCGGCCGGCCGGCAGGGTGTGAACTGAGGCAGCTTCCCGCCCTGCTGCATACCTGCCCTGCGACGCGCTATTCGCCGGACGACGCGCATATTGCCGTGGGACACCCGAATTCCCGCGTCGCCAGGCACTATCGGCGTCGCCAGACAGTATCCGCGTCGCCGGGTGCTATCCGCGTCGTGGGGCCGGGCGCTGTCCCCAGCCCCACGACGGAGCTCAGGCGATGGCGGCGGTGGGGGAGTCCCTGAGGGTCCGCCGCAGCTGCGGGGCGGCATCCAGCCTGTCCTGACCAGCGCGCAGCGCGAGAACCGCGGTCTCCAGCTGGTCCGGCGGCAGCGTGAACGGAATGCGGAGGAAGTTCTCAAACACCCCGCCCACGCCGAAGCGCGGCCCGGCGGCGAGGCGGATGCCGAATTCCGGGGCGATGACGGCGAGGGCCGTGCTGCTGGGTGACGGCAGCCGGCACCAGACGGCCAGGCCGCCGTCGGGCCTTTCCGCCTCCCACCGCGGAAGGTGGGCCTTGAGCAGCTCCAGCAGCGCGGAGCGGTTCTGGCGGAGCGCGGACAGGCGGGCGGGCAAAGGGTCGGCCAGGTTCCGCACCAGATGCGCCGCCGCCAGCTGTTCCACCACCGGACCGCCCAGATCCATCGTGGTGCGGACCGCCGCGAACCGCTGGACCAGGCTCTCCGACGCGCGGATCCAGCCCGTGCGCATGCCCGCCCAGTGGGACTTGCTCAGCGAGCCGATGGACACCACTGATGAACTGAAGGAAGCCAGCGGAGCCGTTGTGCCGCCGTCGAGGTTCAGCGCACGGAGAGTCTCATCCACCACGAGGACCGTGCCCGACGCCGCGGCGGCGCCGACCAGCCGGCGGCGCTGCGCGTCCGGCATGAGCCGGCCGGTGGGGTTGTGGAAATCCGGGACCGTGTAGAACATGCGGGGCCGCTGCTGCATCAGGGCCGACTCGATCGCGTCCAGGTCCCAGCCCCGCTCGGACGCGGGCGGAAGGGACGCCGGCACCATGCGGCAGCCCGTGGCGCGGATGGCGTCGAGCGCGTTCGGGTAGGTCGGCTGCTCGACGAGGACCTTGTCCTGCTTGCCGACCAGCGCCCGCAGCACGATGTTGAGCGCATGCTGTGCGCCGGACGTCACGAGGATCTGCCCGGCCGTGGTGGGCACGCCGGCGTCGGCATAGTGGCCGGCAATCGCCTCCCGAAGGGCCGGCACGCCGAGGGCGTCGTAGCCGAAGCCGGGCAGCAGGGCGGGCAGCTCGGTGAGGGCCGCTGCGAAGGCCTGGTGGACCGCCTCGCCGCTGGCAGGGAGCGACGCGTACGCCAGGTCGATGACGCCGTCGGGAACCGCCAGGCCCGGCGCCCCTGACAATCCGGCCCGCGAGTCCCGACCCTGTCCTGCAGTGTAGGCCGTCTGCGGCAGGCAGGTACGGCCGCGAGTGCCCTGGCCGCTGCTCAGGAACCCCTGTTCGCGCAGGCTGGAATACGCCGCCGTCACAGTGGTGCGGCTGACGGCGAGGGTGGCGGACAGTGTCCGTTCGCTGGGCAGTGCGGTCCCCAGAGGGATGCGCCCGTCCAGAACCAGAAGACGCACGACGTCGGCCAGCTCGCGGTAGGCGGGAGCGTTGCCGCGGTGCCACTGGCCCAGAAGACGGGCGAGGGCGGTGGGTGTGAGTGAGCCGGACATGAGGCCAGTATTTCAAACTGGCCATGGAAAACAAGGCCAGTTCTGCCGCAATATGGTTCAATGATGATCCGCAGACTTGTACAGCTCTTCACCGGCCTCGCCATGTACGGCATTTCGCTGGCCCTGTTTATCCGGGCCGGACTCGGGCTGGACCCCTGGGACGTGTTCCACCAGGGTGTTGCCGGCAAGACCGGCCTGAGCATCGGCGTCGTGGTCATCATCCTCAGCTTCCTCGTGCTCCTGCTGTGGATTCCGCTGCGCCAGAGGCCGGGCTTCGGCACGCTGTGCAATGCCGTCCTCGTGGGCGTGTTTGCCGACGTGGGGCTCGCCCTGATCCCCGCGTTCTCCCACCTTGGCGGCCAGATCGCGATGCTGGGCGGTGCGGTGGTGCTGAACGGGATTGCCTCCGCCTGCTACATCGGCGCCCGTTTCGGCCCCGGCGCCCGCGACGGGCTCATGACCGGCCTGGCCCGGCGCACGGGCTGGTCCGTGCGCCTGTCCCGGACACTGATTGAGGTACTGGTGCTCGGTGCAGGCTGGCTCTTGGGCGGCTCGGTCGGCGTGGGAACTGTGGTTTATGCGCTGGCGATCGGTCCGCTGGTGCAGCTGCTCCTGCCGTACTTCATGGTCCCGGCCCAGGAACCGGCAGCAGCCGCCGGAACCGTGAAAGCCGCCGGTCCAAAGCCCGCGGACCGCGAGGCCCGGCCGGAGGAACCGGTCGCCGCTTCCTGACGCGCATTTTCTCGGAGGATGCGCAACCGGCATGAGGACGCTCTCATATGCGCGTCCTCATGCCGTTTGTGTGTCCCGGGGCCTCATAGATCTCACACTTCGGAGCCGTCCAACAAGGGCTGGCACTTGGGGCAGAAGTAGATGTCGCGTTCCTCGGTCACCCCGGGCGCACTGCCCGCGCCGGACGGGCCGCCGCCTCCGGGCACGGCCATTCCCGCACCACTGTTGCCCGGACGACGGCCCGGCACGCTTTTCCCCAGCACGCCGTGCCGGATGGGGGTCCGGCAGCGAAGGCACGGCTGGTGCTCACGCCGGTACACCCAGTAGCCGGGGCGGCCTGCCGCCCGGCCCACGGGGGTTCCGCGGGCGTTGAGCAGTGTGGTTCTGCGGCCCGGTCCGAGGTTCGCCTCGAGCAACTGCTTGGCGTCCGCGAACATGGCCGGCCAGTCCTTCACCGCGGAGGCGGGCGACGCCGGGTGGATGCCGGCCAGGAAGCACACCTCGCAGCGGTAGATGTTCCCGATGCCCGCGAGGTTGCTCTGGTCCAGCAGGGCCACGCCCACCGGCACGTCCGGCTTCGCCGACACGCGCCGCTCCGCCTCGGCCGGGTCCCAGTCCGGACCCAACAGGTCCGGGCCAAGGAACCCCACAGCCTTGTCCTCCTCGCTGGTTTTGATCACCTCGAGCAGGCCAAGGGAAAATCCGACGGCGTCTGCCGCGGCGGTGCGAAGCACGCACCGGGCCGTGAATCCCGGCTTCCGCCACCTGCCGCCCGGCGGGTAGATCTGCCAGCTGCCCTCCATCTTCAGGTGCGAGTGGATGGTCAGCCGCTCCTGGGCGGGGCCTGCCAGCCGCATCAGCAGGTGCTTGCCGCGGGGGACAACCTCCTCCATGGTCCAGCCGGCCAGGTTCAGCGTGGCGAAGCGGGGCACGCGGAAGTCGGAGGCGAGAAGCTTCTGGCCGGCGAGGGCTGTGTGCAGCTGGTTGGCGGCCTGCCAGACGGAGTCGCCTTCAGGCACGGATCCTCAGCCCCTTCGGTGTGGAGTAGGCGCCGGCGGCAGTCAGGGCCGACGCCGTGGGGGTGTCGAGGATGTCATGGCCGTTGACCTTTTCCATGACGAGCTTGTCCACAGCCCCCCGTTTCACTGCGTCCACGAGGGCACCGGCAGCGGCGGCGAGGACGGATTCGTCCTCGGTGAACACCAGCAGCGTCTTGCCTCCCCGTTCGACATACAGCACCAGTGCGCCGTCGACCAGCACCACGAGGGCGCCGGCCTTCCGCCCCGGTCGGTGCCCGCTGCCGGCTTCGACATTGCCGGCAGGCCACGGCAGGGCAGCGCCGTACGGGTTGGCCGGGTCTGTTGCCGCGAGGGCCAGCGCCACGGGGTCCGACTTCGCCAGCTGGGCGTCCTCGGTGTACGAGCGCAGCCGGTCGACGGTTGCGGGCACGGCGAACTGGGCGGCACCGAGATGCTCGATGAAGTACCCCCGCCGGCACCGCCCGGCTTCCTCCAGCCGGGCCAGGACCTTGTACATGAGGCCGAATCCGCCCAGGATGTTCTCGGCCATGACTGATCCGCGCGTGACCACACCGTATCTGTCCAGCAGCAGCTCGGCGGTAGCACGGGCGTGGATGGTGGGATCGAGCTCGGGCATCGGCAGCGCGGACCACCGCCCCGCAGCGAGCGGCGGGGTGGGCACGGCGCCACCGGGGGACCCGTACCGTCCGCCCGACAGTCCCGGCGAGCCGAGCAGGCCCGTGCCGTGCGACCGTCCCAGCCGGCTGAGGCGCGGTGCCCTCGCCCGCGGCGCCCGCGCAACCTGTTTGTGGGCGGTGTGCCCGCCGGCGATCAGGGCCCGGACCGGGGCGAACGTGTCCCCAGTGACCCGGCCGGCCCACGCCAGATCCCAGAGGGCGGACACGACGTCCTGGTCGCCCAGCACCGCGTCCATGCCGCCGGCAATGTCCGTCAGCTGCCGGAAAAAGTAGCCGCCGCCGTTGGCCTGAAGGTGGTCCAGCAGCCGCCGCTGGGCGTCGCCCGGTTCAAAGTCGGGCGCCGGGTTCAGCGTCAGTTCCACCGAATCGGCCAGGTGCAGGCTGATCCAGCCGTCGTTGCCCGGCAGCGCACCGGCACCCGACCAGAGGACCTCGCCCGCGGCCATGAGCTCGTCCAGCATGGCGGGCTGGTAATTGGACACCCGGCTGGCGAGTACCAGCGGTTCCCAGGCCGAGGCAGGGATGGGCACGCCGGAGAGCTGGTCCACGGCGGTGATGATGCCGTCGAGTCCGCGCAGCGCCGGCTGTCCCCGTCCCGCGCCGGGAGTGCGGACATTCTGCCACGACGGCAGGAACCTGCCGTAGGCCGTGATGTCCACGGGCTCCACCTCGGCCCGCAGCGCGGCGAGCGAACGGCGGCGGAGTTTGCGGAGGACTTCGGCGTCGCACCATTCGCTGCCGGAGAGGGACACTGCGGCTGAGGCGACTGCCGATGCGGCCGCCGCTTCCGCGACGGGATCAAGCGCGGATTCGGAATCAGACTCGGACAGAGTGGCAACGGCGCTTTCGCCGGCGGGGGGCTCGGCGTGGGGCCGGAACTCGCCTTCCACCACGCGGCCGTCGGCCGCCAGCCGCTTCAGTGCAGTTCCGACGACGGCGGCACCGAGTCCCAGCCTGGCCGCGGCTTCAGTGGCGGTGAACGGGCCATGCGTACGGGCGTACCGCGAGACGAGGTCGCCCAGCGGGTCGGCCACCGGCTCGATGAAGGCAAGCGGAACGCCCATGGGCAGCGGGACACCGATGGCGTCGCGGAGCCTGGCCGCATCCTCCACGGCGGCAAAGCGTTCGACGCCGGCGATGGTCACCTTGATTGCCCGGTTCGCCCGCTGCAGGGCGGCGAGATGGGCGGCGGCCTCCGCAACTGTGGCCTCGGCGGGCCCGGTTTCGGCGGGCTCAACCAGCGGCGTGTCCGTGGTTCCGGCTGCCTCGACCGGCGGGGCGAGCCGGGCCGCGACCTCCAGGGGGTCCAGGGGACCGAGCAGCCGGAGGAGATCGGCCACGCCCTCCAGGCCGCGGACCTTACGGTCGGGGGCAAGGCGCTGCAGTTCGCGTTCGGTGGCGTCGATGACCCGGGCGTCCAGAAGCTCGCGCAGTTCCACGCGGCCCAGGAGTTCATTGAGCAGCGTGGAGTCCAGCGCCAGTGCGGCCGCCCGGCGTTCGGCGAGCGGGGAATCACCCTCGTACAGGAATTGCGCCACGTAGCCGAACAGCAGCGACTTCGCGAACGGGGACGGCTGCTGCGTGGTGGTCTGCACAATCCGGAGTTCACGCCGCTCCACCGACGCGGCGATATCCTTCAGCGCCGGAAGGTCGTACACATCCTGCAGGCATTCGCGGACGGTTTCCAGCACGATCGGGAACGACGGGTACTTCCGGGCCACATCCAGCAACTGTGCGGACCGCTGGCGCTGCTGCCACAGCGGCTGCCGCTTACCGGGGGTCTGCCGGGGCAGCAGCAGTGCCCGCGCCGCACATTCGCGGAAGCGCGACGCGAACAGGGCACTGCCGCCCACCTCGGCGGTGACAATCTGCTCCAGTTCCTCGGGATCGAAGAGGAACAGTTCGGCGCCGGGAGGTTCGTCCTCCATCATGGGCACGCGCAGCACGATGCCGTCGTCGGCGGCCATGGCGGACCCGTCCAAGCCGTAGCGCTGGTGCAGCCGCTGGCCCACGGCGAGGGCCCAGGGTGCGTGGACCGGCATGCCGAACGGGCTGTGCAGGATGACCCGCCAGTCGCCGAGTTCGTCGTGGAAGCGTTCCACCACCAGGGTGGTATCGCTGGGGACGACCTCTGTGGCCAGCTTCTGTTCGGACAGGTACTGCAGGAGGTTGTTGGCGGCGAAGTCGTCAAGGCCGCTGGCCTTGCAGCGTTCGGTGGCAGGGCCGACGTCGGACGCGGACAGTTCGCGGACAAACGCGCCAAGGGCGCGTCCCAGGTCCACGGGGCGCCCCAGCGAGTCGCCTTTCCAGAAGGGCAGCTTGCCGGGCTGGCCGAAGGCGGGGGAGACGAGCACGCGGTCGTGCGTGATGTCCTCGATCTTCCAGCTGGTGGCGCCCAGCGCAAAGATGTCGCCGACGCGGGATTCGTAGACCATCTCCTCGTCGAGCTCGCCGACCCGCCGGCCGCCCTTGGCCGGGGCGGTGCCCGGACCCTTGCCGCCAGAGGGGCCCGCAGGTGAGGCCGATCCCTCCGTCTCCGTACCGATGATGTAGACGCCGAACAGTCCGCGGTCCGGGATGGTGCCGCCGGACGTGACCGCCAGCCGCTGGGCGCCGGGCCTGCCCTCGATGGTCCCGGCGTTGCGGTCCCAGACGATCCGGGGCCGGAGCTCGGCGAATTCATCCGAGGGGTAGCGCCCGGCCAGGAGGTCGAGTGTGGCCTCAAAGGCGGAGCGGGGGAGCGAAGCGAACGGGGCCGAGCGGCGGACTGTGGAGAACCATTCCTCCACATCGATGCTGCCCAGGGCGGTGGCCGCGACGGTCTGCTGGGCCAGGATGTCCAGCGGGTTGGCCGGCACGCTCAGCCGCTCGATCTTGCCGTCCAGCATGCGCTCAACGGTGATGGCGGTGTGCACGAGGTCGGCCCGGTGCTTGGGGAACAGATAGCCCTGGGAGATCTCGCCCACCTGGTGTCCGGCGCGGCCCACGCGCTGCAGTCCGCTGGCCACCGACGGCGGCGACTCGACTTGGACCACGAGGTCCACGGCACCCATGTCGATGCCGAGTTCCAGCGAGGACGTGGCCACCACGCAGCGCAGCCGGCCGGACTTGAGATCGTCCTCGATCAGGGCGCGCTGGTCCTTGGACACGGAGCCGTGGTGGGCCCGGGCCAGCAGCGGATCGGCCCCGGCGGTGCTGCCCGCATGCGCCATCATGTGCGCCGGTGTGGCGGTGGACGCCGGAACACCGGCGGGCGGGGGCGGAGCGGGGTCATCCCAGCCGCCGCCCACTGTCAGGAGCTGGCGTTCGGCATGGATCTCGTTGAGCCGCGCGGTCAGGCGTTCCGCCAGCCGGCGCGAGTTGGCAAAGACGATGGTGGACTGGTTGGCCAGGACCAGGTCCACGATCTTTTCCTCCACATGGGGCCAGATGGAGGCCTGCGGCTGCAGCCCGGAGGCCGGCCCGGAGTCGAAGGCTCCGGCGGCGCCCTGCAGATCGGACATGTCCTCCACCGGGACGGACACCGTGAGGTCCCAGTTTTTCCGCGAAGGCGGTGCCACGATCTCCACCGGCGACGAACCGGCCAGGAACTGCGCCACGAGTTCCCGCGGCTCCACGGTCGCCGAGAGCCCGATTCTCTGCGCCGGTGCGGGCAGCAAAGCGTCGAGCCGCTCCAGCGAGACGGCGAGATGCGCGCCCCGCTTGGTTCCGGCCACCGCGTGGACCTCGTCCACGATGACGGTGTCCACCTCGCTGAGGGTTTCGCGCGCCCTGGAGGTGAGCATCAGGAAGAGGGACTCGGGGGTGGTGATCAGGATGTCCGGCGGGTTGCTGAGCAGGGCGCGGCGGTCCGCGGCGGGGGTATCGCCGGACCGGACACCAACGGTGATCAGTGGCGCCGGCAGGTCCAGCCGTTTGGCCGTCTGCGTGATGCCGATGAGGGGCGAGCGGAGGTTGCGTTCGACGTCGACGCCAAGCGCCTTGAGCGGGGAGATGTACAGTACGCGGGTTTTCCGCTTGGGCTTCCGGGCCCGGGACTGCTTGGCCTTGGCGCCGGCAGGGGCCTCTTCGAGGCCGGGCAAAGCGGCAGCCGGTGCAGCAGACCCGGACACCAGGAGCCGGTCCAGCGCCCAGAGGAACGCGGCGAGGGTCTTGCCGGAGCCGGTGGGCGCAACAACAAGGGCATGCGAGCCGGACGAAATCGCGTTCCAGGCGCCCTGCTGGGCGGGGGTGGGCTCGGAAAACGCACCGAGGAACCACTCCCTGGTGGGCCGGCTGAACTGGCCCATCGGGTCCCCGGCGGACGTGCCGGTGGAGGTACCGGCGGGCTCCTGCGACTGCATGCCTCCATCATGCCTCACGGCACTGACACCGGCAGAAGCACCAGGAACGCCTTACCCTGCCGGGGGAAGGTCGCGGGTGGCCGGGCCCTCCAGCACCTGGCCGTCACTGCCGAACCGGGAGCCGTGCAGCGGGCAGTCCCACGACTTCTCGTTGTCGTTCCAGTGCAGGATTCCGCCCAGGTGCGTGCAGACCGCGGACAGGCTGCACGTCGTGCCATCGACAGTGGAGGTGGCCACGGGCTTCCGTCCGCGCACCGTCACTGTGCCCGTGCCCTCGGCCGGAGCCGCGCCGTCCGACGGCGGCAGTTGCCGCAGTCTGCCCCAGTCCTTCGCCAGTGTGGCGGCCACGCCCGCGTTGAGGGTGACGGCCGAGGCGGCGCCCGGAGGCGACGTCACGCGGCGGTGGATGGTGTTGGCCCACGGCAGCTGGCCGCCGAGGATGTCGGCCGCGATGCCCAGGGAGGCCGCCACCGCGTTGGTCATGCCCCACTTGTTGTAGCCGGTTGCGAAGAGGATGCGTCCGCGGCCGCGGGGGAGCTTGCCGAAGAACGGCATGAGGTTGGTGGCCTGGTAATCCTGTGCCGACCACGTGTGCGTGACAGTGGCTCCGGGGAAATGCTGCTGCGCCCATGACAGGACGTTCTCCAGGTGCGCCTGCTCCGAACGCGCCTTGCCCACCGGGTGCCCGTTGCCGCCCACCAGCAGCAAATTCCGGCCGTCCGCCGGGTAGTCCCGGATGGACCGCACGGGCTTTTCCACGGAAATGTACATGCCTTCCGGGGGCGTCGCGTTTCCTGCGAGCTCCAGGGCCGCGGCGTAGGAGCGGTTCGGCTTGAGCTTGGCAAAGTAGAGGCCGCGGTTCAGGATGGGGCTGCCGGTGGCCAGCACCACGGAGTCAGCCTGGACCGATCCGCGGTCAGTGTGGACTGTCGACGGCCCCGCCCCGGTGACGTTCCGTACCCGGACCCCGGTGACGATGCGGCCGCCATGGCTCCGGACATCCTCCGCCAGCGCCGTCAGCACATCCATGGGGTTGATCTGGGCCTGCCCCCGAAGCCGTACCGCTCCCCGGATGGGAAACGGCAGCCCCGCATCGCGCACGTAGTCCACTTCCAGGTCGGCGGCGAGGGCAGCCGTAAGCTCCCCGCGCACTGCCTCAGTGCCCTGCTGCGTGGCGGCATAGGTGTAGGCGTCGCGCAGCTGGAACGGCACCCTGCGCTCCTCCATGTACCGCAGCAGCCACGCCTGCCCCTCCCGGTTGCCGGACACATAGGCGTCCACCACCTTCTGGGGGTACTGCTGCCGGAGGGCGGAAAGCACGGTACCCTGCAGCAGGGTGACTTTGGCGGTGGTGTTGCCGGTGGCCACGGCCCCCAGCCCGCGTGCCTCCATGACAAGGACGTCCTGTCCCGAGCGGGCCAACAGCAGGGCCGTGGTCAGGCCGGTCAGGCCCGCACCAACCACCACGGTGGCGAAGGACTCACCGGGGGTGAACGGGTCGCCGGTGAAGGTGTCGGTACGGTCCAACCAGAGCGACGTCACGTGTCTCAACCTGCCTTTGGCCTGCGTCTTTGCCGCGGGGCGCTCCCGCGGCAGGCCCGGCACTGCCGGCCAGGACCCCGACGTAACCGTAAGTGTACTTACGAAGCCGGGGCCCGAACAGGCTTGGAGCGAGGCAGGTTGCTCGGGGCAAGCTTTGCGCTAGCGGGCCTGGAATGCGCCGATGGTCAGGAGCTGGATGGACGCGTTGCTGCAGGCATCCGACGGACGGGCCACGAACAGCGACGCCGTGTCCTCCGGCGGGTAGATCCGGAATCCGGCGGCAGCCGTCTTGGTGCAGTCCGGGTAGTTGCCCGCCTGCGTGTAGCGGAGCACCGCGGTGCCTGACTTCCCGGGAGCCAGCAGGACGTCCTGGACGGCGACCGAGGTGTCGCGCTGGGCCGGGGCGCCGATCGGCTGGCCGTTGGGTCCGGTGGTCAGGGACACACCCGCGAACCCCTTCAGGTGGCAGGCCGCCTTGCCGCTGTTGGTGAGGATCAGCTCCATGTAGACGCTGCCGGCGGCACCGCCGCCTGTGGCGTCCGTGGTGGCCTTCAGTCCTGAGGCCTTGCATAGCTGGGCGCCGGCGGCGGTGGACTGCGGCGCCGCTGAGGTCGACGTCGGCGAAGCCGGCTGTGACTGGGAAGGCGAAGCGGAGGACGACGGCGGGGCCGGCGTTTCGGGGGCCGCCTGCGTAGTGGGGGTGGTTGAACCGGGTACCGGTTCGGTTGTCCCCTGGGTGGCGGGCTGGCTTGGTCCGCAGGCGGTGAGCAGCAGCGCCAGTGCGGCAGCCGCCGTCGTGCCCATTAGTCCGTTGTTGATTCGCTGAGGCCTCATGGCTCTAACATTGCGGGCGTTCCTGCCGTAGTCAACGAAGGCGCGGCGGAGACCCCGATTTGATGCCCGGATTGTGACATCGGGGTCGGGGAGATTCTCCGTTCGGTCAAAAACAGTCCCACCGACATTGATGCAACGATAAACCAATTTCGTGACGCAGAATTGGCCAATTGGCGGGGAAAAGTTGCGTTGATCTGCAGTTTTCGGTGTGCCAAAATGATCTTGGTCTCACTTGTCCACACCTTGTAGGAAATCGAAAAGCAGGCAAGGAATTACTGCTCGTAGCCTGGCAGCGGTCCATCATCACTCCCGCCGCCGGAAGTGTCCTCCAGCAAGGGGGATGCGCAGGGTTGAGGGGAGACAGCTCGGCACTCGTCCGCGGCAACGCCGCCACGGACGTACCTGAAGAGGCGCATCAGTCATTGGTTTGCGGCAACGCCGCCGAAGCCAATAACGATGGGGGCTGAGGTTATGACCGGTTGGCTTGTCCGCTGGAGTCTTAAGTTTCGATTGATTGTTCTAGCCGCTGCTGCCGGCATTCTGGGGTTCGGATTAACCACCCTGCCGTCCATGCCAGTGGATAATTTGCCAGAATTTTCTCCGCCGCATGTGGAGATCCAAACCGAGGCGCTGGGCCTGTCCGCCGTGGAGGTCGAACAGCTTATTACCTCGCCCATGGAGGCCGACCTGCTGAACGGGGTCGCGTGGCTCGACGAAATCCGTTCGAAGTCAGTTCCGGGCCTCTCCTCGATTGAGATGGTTTTTGAGCCCGGCACCGATATTCTCCGCGCCCGGCAGCTCGTTGCAGAGCGGCTGACGCAGGCTTTCGCGCTGCCCAACGTGTCATCTCCGCCGGTACTGATGCAGCCGCTCTCTTCGACGAGCCGCGTCATGATGGTGCAGATGACCTCCCAGGACGTGTCGCCGATCGATATGTCCGTCCTGGCCCGCTGGGACGTCAAGCCGGCGCTGATGGGTGTCCCGGGCGTGGCAAACGTCTCCATCTACGGCCAGCGTGAACAGCAGCTGCAGGTGCAGGTGGACCCCAAGCAGCTCCGCGCGAAGAACGTCACCCTTAACCAGGTGGTCGAGACTGCCGGCAACGCTGTGTGGGTGTCCCCGCTGAGCTTCCTGGAAGCATCAACCCCGGGCACGGGCGGCTTCCTCGAGTCCGCCAACCAGCGCATCGGCATCCAGCACGTGCTTCCGATCCGAACACCGGCAGACCTTGGCAAGGTCAGCGTCGAAGGCGCCACCGACAAGTCGCTGACGCTGGCTGACGTCACCACCCTGAGTGAGGACCACCAGCCGCTGATCGGCGATGCCGTCACCGGCAAGACGCCCGGCCTGCTGCTGGTCATCGAGAAGTTCCCGGACACCAGCGTCGCTGACGTGACGCAGGGTGTCGAGGCGGTACTGGACGGCCTGCGTCCGGGCCTTTCCGGCATCACGGTGGACTCCACGGTGTTCCGCCCTGCCTCATTCGTTGAATCCGCCGTCGGCAGCCTGGGCCTTGCCCTGCTGGTAAGCCTCATGGTGGTCACCGCGGCGATCGGCATCGCATACCGCTCCTGGCGGTACGCCGTGCTGGCCCTCGTCTCCATTTCAGTGGCGGCCATGGCTGCGGCGCTGGTGCTGCAGTTCCAGGGTGCAGTCCTGAACGTCATGGCATTCGCCGGCCTGGTCCTTGCCCTGCTTGTTGTGATCGGCGATGTCATCACCGACTTGCACAGCTTCCGGCGGGAATCGGCCGATGACCGCGTTTCGCGCGAGGCCCTGCTTGCCCACGGGCTGCAGCGGTCCCGCGTTCCTGTCCTGTTCGCCGGACTGACCGCGCTGCTTGCCCTGGCCCCGGCGCTGTTCGTGCCGGGCGTGGAGGGTGCGTTCCTGAAGCCCCTGGTGCTGTCCTACCTGTTGGCCACCGCCGTGGCAATGCTGGTCGCGCTGACAGTCACGCCCGCACTCGCGAGCCTGCTGCTGCGGGGTCACCGGCGTCCCCGGCGCAGCCTTTCGGTGGTCCGCAAAGTGCGGCTCGGGTACGAGCGTTCGGCGCGGGCCTTCACCGGAACGGTGGCCACGGTGTTCGCCCTTACGGCGGCGGCAATGGCCATCGCAGCACTTGCCATCGTCCCTGCAGCCACGAAGGATCTTCCGGTTGTGGCCGCTGTTCCGGACCGGACTCTCCTCGTGGAATGGGAAGCGGCGGCAAGCACCGGGACCGACGTGATGAACAGGGTCATGACCAACGCCAGCGAAGAGCTCGGCGGCATCCGCGGAGTCTCCTCCGTGGGCGGCCACGTGGGGCGTGCCATTACCTCCGATACTTCCTCCGACGTCAACGCCGGCGAACTCTGGGTGACCATGGAGGACGGCGTCAACGTCAGCAGGGTGCGCTCTGAAGTGCGGGAGATTGTTGAGGGCTACCCGGGCCTTTCGGCCAAGGTCACCACCTACCCGGAGCAGCAGGTTGCTGCTGCCAGCGCGATCGACAACCGGCAGTTCAGGGTCCGCGTTTTCGGTGTGGACCTGGACATCCTCCGCCAGAAGGCAGACGAAATCCGCGGAATCCTGTCGCGTACAAACGGCGTGGTTGATCCGCAGGTGGATGTCACGGTAGACCAGCCTGTTGCGGAAATTGAGGTTGACCTTGCCAAGGCGCAGAAGCAGGGCATCAAGCCCGGTGATGTCAGGCGGGCGGCCGCCACCGTCCTGCAGGGCATCGAGGTGGGATACCTCTTCGAGCAGCAGAAGGTCTTCCAGGTGATCGTCAAGGGTACGGAATCCACCCGGAACAGCCTGAGCAGCGTTACCGACATGATGGTCGACAAGCCCGAAGGCGGGCAGGTCCGGCTGGGTGACGTGGCCAAGGTTACGCTCCGGCCGAACCAGACGGTGATCCACCATGACGACACCTCCAGGCGCATAGATGTCGTGGCCAACATTCAGGGCCGCAACCTGGGTGATGTCACCCGGGATGTCCAGGCCGCCATCAAGGGAATGCAGTTCCCGGTGGAGTACCACGCTGATATCCCGCCGCAGTACGCCGAAAAGGAGGCCGCCGGTGCTTTTATCTGGTGGCTCGCCCTCGCGGCGGCCGCCGGCATCCTGGTCCTGCTGCTGACGGTCCTGGGCAACTGGCGACTCGCCGGGCTGGTCTTCCTGCTGCTGCCGGTTGCACTGTCCGGCGGCATCCTCGCCGCCGACCTGGGCGGCGGTTTCGGCTCCGTCTACGTGCTGGTGGCCCTGGCGGCGGTGCTCGCCCTGGCTATCCGGGACGTGGTCATGCTGATGGGAACGTACCAGACCCTGCAGTCCCGCGCCCCGTCGGATTCGCCGGCTCATCTCATGCGGCAGGCGGCCGGGGAGCGGCTTCTTCCAACTGTGCTAACCACCGTGATCACTGGGCTGGCACTGGTGCCGCTGGTGCTGCTCGGCGGCCCGGTCGGCGGGGGCATGATCCTTCCGCTGGCACTGGTTGTGTGGGGCGGGCTTATCACCTCTGCCCTGCTGACCCTCTTTATTCTGCCGATCCTCTTCCTCCGCATTGGTCCGCGCTCCAACACGGACTGGGGGAGCTCATTGGTGATTAACAACGGACCGGTTCTGGCAGAGAGGTCGGAATTGTCATGAAAAGCAATAGTGGTTTTGGGGTCTGGCGTCCTGTTCTCGTGCTGGCCTGCGCAGCGGCGGTGGGACTCTCCGGATGCGCGACGGTGAAAACGACGGCGGCGCCCGCCGGGCAGGCAGCATCCACCATGGAGAAGGCCGGTCCGGACCTGAACCGGCTGACCCTGACGGACAAGGCAGTGGAAAGGCTGGGCATCACCACGGTCAAGGTGACCAAGGGAGAAGGCAGCCCGCTGCAGGTGCCCTACGGTGCCCTGGTCTACGACGCCAACGGCAAGACCTGGGTTTACACCAATCCCGAGCCGCGGACCTACATACGGGCCGCGGTGACGGTGGACAAGATCGCCGACAACAAGGTGCAGCTCCGGTCCGGTCCGCCGGCAGGAACCGATGTTGTCACCGTAGGTGCCGCGGAGCTGTTCGGCGCCGAATTCGGCACAAAGGGTCACTGACATGCGCCGGATTGTCGGGTTCAGCCTGAAATTCCGCGCCTTGGTGGTGGCCATCGCGGTGGCAATGATGGCGTTCGGCGGCGTCCAGCTCAGCACGGCCTCTGTGGACGTCTTTCCCGAATTTGCGCCGCCGAAGGTGGAGATTCAGACCATCTGCATCGGCCTGACCGCTGCCGAGGTGGAGCAGTTGGTTTCCGTTCCGCTCGAAGACGCACTCAACGGCGTCGAGAGTCTGGATGAGATCCGCTCCAAGTCCGTGGAACAGCTCTCCTCGATCGTGCTGATTTTCGCCCCGGGCGCGGACCTGCTCAA
Organism: Arthrobacter sp. NPDC058097; assembly: GCF_042884885.1. Taxonomy (NCBI): domain Bacteria; kingdom Bacillati; phylum Actinomycetota; class Actinomycetes; order Micrococcales; family Micrococcaceae; genus Arthrobacter; species Arthrobacter sp. NPDC058097. The sequence continues at coordinate 79,125 of NZ_JBHVSZ010000001.1, read as the reverse complement.
GGCCCGCCAGCTGGTCTCGGAGCGGATCGCCACCGTCATTCCGTCGCTGCCCACCTGGGCGGCGCCGCCGGTGATCCTGCAGCCGCTGTCGTCCACCAGCCGGGTCATGAAGATCGGGCTGACGTCGGACCAGCGCTCGCTGATGGAAATGTCCATGATCACGTACTGGAAGATCCGTGCCCACTTGCTGCGGGTCCCCGGCGTGGCCAACGTGGCCATCTGGGGCGAGCGCCTGCAGATGCTGCAGGTGCAGGCGATTCCGGACAAGCTGAAGGCCAACGATGTCAGCCTGAACCAGGTCATGGAGGTCACCGCCAACGCCCTCGACGCCGGCCTGCTGCAGTATTCGCCGGGTTCCGTCATCGGCACCGGCGGCCACATTGAGACGCCCAACCAGCGGCTCAGCATCCAGCACGTGCTGCCGATCACCACGCCGAAGGACCTCGCACAGATCACCATCGAGGAGAAGAACGGGAAGCCGCTCCGCCTCGGTGATGTGGCCAACGTCGTGGAAGACCACCAGCCGCTCATTGGCGACGCCGTGATCAACCAGGGCCAAGGCCTGATGCTCATCGTCGAGAAACTTCCCTGGGGCAACACCCTGGAAGTCACCAGGGGCGTGGAAGCTGCACTGCAGCAGATGGAGCCGGGACTCACCGGCATCACCGTTGATACGGAGATCTTCCGGCCGGCAACATTCATCGAGGAGTCCCTGGACAACCTCAGCCGCGCACTGATGCTGGGCTGCATCCTCGTGGTGCTGGTGCTGGGCGCGTTCCTCTTCCAGTGGCGCACGGCGCTGATCAGCCTGATCGCCATCCCGCTGTCGCTGGTGACGGCGGCGTCGGTCCTCTACCTCACAGGAGCATCGGTTAACACCATGGTCCTGGCGGGGCTGGTGATTGCCGTCGGGGTGGTGGTGGATGATGCGATCATCGACATCGAGAACATCATCCGAAGACTCCGGCAGCACCGGGCTGAAGGCGGCACAAGATCCACGGCATCGGTGGTCCTGGAGGCCTCACTGGAGGTCCGTGGGCCGATCGTTTATGCCACCCTGATCATCATCGCCGCGGCGGTGCCGATCTTCTTCCTCCAGGGACTGACCGGGGCCTTCTTCAGACCGCTGGCCATCTCCTACACCCTGGCGGTGCTGGCGTCGATGCTCGTGGCGCTGACCGTTACCCCCGCGCTGGCCCTGATCTTTATGCGGAAAGTCCCGCTGAAGGAACAGGAGCCGCCGCTGGTGAGGGTGCTCAAGCGGGGTTACCGCGCAGTCCTGGGCCGGATGGTGAGGCGGCCCGTGGCGGGGTACGCGACCTTCGGCGCCATGGCGGCCATCGGTGCCATCACGGCACCGCTGCTCGGGCAGTCGCTGCTGCCTGACTTCAAGGAGCGCGACTTCCTGATGCACTGGCTGACCCAGCCGGGCACGTCGGTTACGGAGGAGTACCGCGTCAGCCAGAAGGCCTGCGAGGAACTTCTGACGATCCCCGGTGTCCGGAACTGCGGCTCGCACATCGGGCAGGCCTTCAACGCGGACGAGGTCGTGGGTGTGTACTTCGGTGAGAACTGGATCAGCATCGACCCCGCAGTCGACTACGACAAGACGCTGAAGTCAATCCACGAAGTGGTGGACGGCTATCCCGGCATTGTCCGGGACGTCCAGACCTACCTGAAGGAGAGGATCCGTGAGGTTCTCACCGGAGCCAGCAACGCCGTCGTCGTCCGGCTTTACGGGGACGATCTGGCGCTCCTGCGCTCCAAGGCGGCGGAAATCCACTCCATCTTCGACGCCACCGAAGGGGCCATTGACGTCCAGACGGCGCTGCAGAAGGACATTCCGCAGGTCAACATCGAAGTCGATCTGGCCAAGGCCCAGAGCTACGGGCTGAAGCCGGGCGACGTGCGCCGGGCCGCGGCAACCATGGTGGCCGGCGAGGAAGTCGGCGACGTCTACCGGGGCGGCAAGGCCTACGACGTCCAGGTCTGGAGCCCGCCGGAGGTCCGTTCCGATATCAGCAGCATCAGGAACCTGCCGATCGATACACCCAGCGGGCAGAAAATCCTGCTGTCCGATGTGGCGAGTGTCCAGGTCAAGCCGACCCCGAACGTCATCCAGCGCGATGCGCACTCCCGGCGCATCGACATCCAGGCCAACGTGAAGGAAGGCACCCTGGCCTCGGTGGTTGCGGCCATGGAGGAAGGGCTCAAGAAAGTGGAGCTGCCTCCGGGATTCCGTATCCAGATCCTGGGTGAGTTCCAGGAGCGCCAGGCGGCGACCAACACCCTGCTGACACTCGCCATCGGGGCGCTGGCCGTGATCTACCTGCTCCTGCAGGTGGCCTTCGGAAGCTGGCGGCTGGCCACGCTGGTGATCCTCACCCTCCCGATTGCGCTGGTGGGCGGGGTGTTCGCCGCCTTCATGGGCGGAGGTGTCCTGTCGCTGGGGTCCATTGTGGGCTTCCTGACGGTCATGGGCATCGCGGCCCGGAACGGCATCCTGCTCATCAACCACTGCCAGCACCTGGAGAAGTACGAGGGTGAAAAGTTCGGTCCGGAACTGGTGCTGCGGGGCGCCGGGGAACGCCTCTCGCCGATCCTTATGACCACTTTGGCCACGGGGCTTGCCCTGGTGCCGCTGGTGGTCCTGGGCAACATCCCCGGGCATGAGATTGAACATCCCATGGCCCTGGTGATCCTCGGCGGGCTGGTCACGTCCACCCTGCTCAACCTGTTCGTGGTCCCGTCGCTGTACCTTCGGTTCGCCAAGCCGAAGGCCCAGCGGCACCAGGCACCGCCGGAGCCCGTCCTGGCTAACGCCTAGCCGCGAGCCTGCTGGTCCATCCGCCGCCCACGCCCCGCCACCCGCGGAACGTGGGCGGCGGTGGTGCGGGGACGGAATGCGTCCCGGTTCCCGCCCGCCGGCGCCGCAGCTCCAGCGCCAGGCTCTCCTGGCCGCGGGCCATCGCCCAGCGGTGGTTGGCGGAGAAGCCGGGTTTCAGCAGCCAGCTGAGCCGCCTGAGCAGCGGCTTCGTGGCGCTGACGCGCCAGTCGTAGGTGATCACGACCTCCGGGCCGTCCTGCTCGAACGTCCAGCGGCCGGTCCCGTCCAGGTCCCCCGTGGCGCGGATCGCGAAGCCCGTGCTGGTGATGGGTTCCGTGACGGTCAGGGTCCAGCGGAGCGTGTAGGGGAGCCAGCCCTTGGTGTGCAGCCTGGCCATGCGCCCGACGCCGTTCTCTTTGCCGGGATGAATGGGGTCCACCCGGAGGTACACGGACGGCCACCACCGGGCCAGCCCGACGGGGTCGCCCAGGATCTGCGCGACGTCGTCCGCGGTTCCGGCCACGCGCCAGACCGTGAAGAAGGTGTAGTCCGTGCTCCTGGTGCCCTTGGCGTTCATCTGTGCCTCCTGCCGCTCCTGCCCGCTCCCGCCGGCGAAAAGATCTGCAACCATTCAAGCGCGTGACGCCCGTCCGCCATAGACTGCAGGCGTAAGTCACCACCCCCAAATTGAGGAGTAGCGATGAACTACAGCGGAAGCCAGTATGAGAAGGCCGTGACGGCGGGGGACCTTGACCGCAGCCACGTCGGCCAGACGGTCAGCTTTCAGCCGAACGACTTCACCGTGGTGTTCGGCAGGATCGCCGGAATCGCCCGGACCGACGCCCAGGTGTATCTGACCCTGGACGGCGTCGGCGGCGGCACGCACCTGAAGGATGAATACGACCTGCCCGTTGCGCACGAGGTGTTTGTGCAGCTGGACCCGCTCAGCACCGCGGGGAAGACCATCTCGGACGCTGAGCGGGTCATCAAGGAGAAGCTGGACGAGATCAAGAAGAACCTCCTCGACCGCGAGCAGAAGTCCGGCTCCGGGTCCGGTACGGAATAACAGCCGCGGCGTAAGAGCGCCGGTTTTGCCGGCCCATACAGCGAAGAACCCCGCTGCACCGGAGTGCAGCGGGGTTCTTCTAGGCAACCGCTCCGCATATGGGGGAACACGGAGCGCTCCTGTCCAAACTAATGGAAAGCTTGCTTAGGTCTCAAATCGGCGCAACTTTTTCGCCCTTTTTTGCTCATCGAACAGCGGGGATGCCCGCTTTTTCGGTTTGTGATTCCTGCAGCTCCGCTTCGGCGGGGTATCCATCGGGCCGTTCAGTCACGCTGGCCCCGTTGAATGCGGCGAGCATGGCATCGCGATCGAACTGGCCTTCCCATTTCGACACCACGAACGTGGCAACGCAGTTGCCCAGCAGGTTGACCACTACACGCATCGAGTCCATCAGCCGGTCGGCGCCCAGCAGCAGCGCGACGCCCGCAACGGGGAAGATGCCTAGCGCCCCGGCCGTTGCCGAGAGGGCAAGAAAAGCAGATCCGGGAACGCCTGCCATGCCCTTGGAGGTCAGCATAAGAATGCCTAAGGCTGCCAGTTGCTGCCCCAGGTCAAGGCTGTGGCCGAATGCCTGGGCGAGGAACAGCAGTGAAATGGACAAGTACAGCGCTGCACCGTCGAGGTTGAAGGAGTAGCCCGTTGGCACCACCAGTCCCGTGGTTGCGCGGGAGCAGCCCGCATTTGTCAGTTTGGCCATGATGCGCGGAAGCACTGATTCTGTGGAGGCGGTCCCGAGTGCAAGAAGAAACTCCTCGCGGGAGTACTTGATGAACTGCCACAAAGGGACCCGTGGGTAGACCCACGCCACGATGAACAGGAGGCCGATGAAAACAAGCGCGGACCCGTAGCAGGCGGCAATCAGGAGGGCGTAAGTGCTCAAGGAGCTGAGCCCATACTGTCCGATGATGAAGGCCATCGCACCGAACGCCCCAACCGGGGCAACCCGCATCACCCAAGTCATGATCTTGAAGAACAGTTCGAGGGTGGTGTCCATCAGATCAATGACGGGTTTGCACTTTTCCCGGCCGACCACCACGATGGCTGCCCCGAAGAATACGGAGAAGCACAACACCTGAAGCAGCGTGTTGGACGCAAAAGCTCCAACCACGCTCGTGGGGATGATTCCGAGAAGGAATTGTCCCGCGTCCTTGGGCGGTGCCGTGGCGGTCTTCGCGCTGAGGGCCTCCTGGGAAAGGCTGGCGGGGTCGATGTTGAGGCCGGCTCCTGGCTGAACAACATTGGCCACAACCAGCCCGAACGCCAATGCGAAGAGTGTGGCCGCGGTGAAGTAAACCAGCGCTTTGACGCCCACCCGGCCCACTGCCTTCACATCGCCTACAGCCGATATTCCGGTGACGATCACCAGGAAGATGAGCGGAGCAATGATCATCTTGATGAGTTGGATAAAACCGTCACCGAGCGGCCGCAGGGCGGAGCCTGCACTGGGCCAGAAGTAGCCGATGGCAATTCCGAGCACGACAGCAACCAGGATTTGCACGAACAAAGACTTGTGCAGGTGCATGCTTGGAGCGGGGAGTGCAGCTGGGGATACAGGTGACGGGATCTTCATGTGGCGCCTTACTGTGCGAGGCCAGGAGGAATGATGGCCGAGGTCACAGATGACGTTATGTGCGGCTTGTTTCAGCCGTGCTACGCAACAGCGGCGCCGGCGTAAACAAATGGAAGCGGGATTCCACACAGCGGAAAAGCGAATCTTCAAGACCCGTTCCCAGGCAGGTGCCGGCCCGAATTGCGCCTTACAAAGCCCGGCGGCGGTTGCCGGCTACATTTTGCGGGCACAGCAAAAGACCCCGGTTCCCTCTCTTCAAAGGGAACCGGGGTCTTCACTGCGTGGCGGTGACGGTGGGATTTGAACCCACGTTGGCTTTTACACCAAACAACATTTCGAGTGTTGCACCTTCGGCCGCTCGGACACGTCACCAACCTGAATAGGGTACCGGAGCAAGGCCCGCATCCCCAAAACGGCATGCTTCGCACCCCCAGGGATGCAGTCCCACGCGGTCACGCCGGGACGCATCTTCCCGGACATCGGGGCCGGGCACTAGATTCATAAGCAAGATGAGTACTTTCCAGCAGCACGCCGAAGCAACCGCATATTGGACCGTGGGCCCCGGGCAGGGTGAACTGCGCAGCGAGAAGCTGCCTGCCCCCGGCCCGGAGGAGGCACTGGTGCGCTCGCTGTACTCAGGCATCAGCAAGGGCACCGAACTCGTGGTCCACCAGGCCGCCGTCCCGCCCTGCGTCGCCGAGGAGATGCGCGCCCCGCACCAGGAGGGTTCCTTCCCGTCGCCGGTGAAGTTCGGCTACCTGTCCGTGGGCGTGGTGGAGCAGGGCCCGGCGGACTGGGTGGGCCAGACCGTGTTCTGCCTCCATCCGCACCAGGACCGCTACGTGGTCCCGGTGTCCTCGCTCACCCGCGTTCCCGACGGCGTCCCTCCCCGCCGCGCGGTCCTCACCGGCACCGTGGAAACGGCCGTGAACGCGCTTTGGGAGGCGGGGCCACGGCTGGGCGACCGCGTCGCCGTGATTGGCGCCGGCCTGGTGGGCGGAATGGTGGCCACGCTGCTGCGAACATTCCCCCTCGGCCGGCTCCAGCTTGTTGACCTTGACCCCGCCCGCAAGGACCTCGCCGACTCGCTGGGCGTGGACTTCGCACATCCGGACGACGCCCTGGGCGACTGCGACATCGTGTTCCACTGCTCCGCGTCCGAAGGCGGCCTGGAACGCAGCCTGAAGCTGGTGGGGGACGAAGGCGAGATCATCGAAATGTCCTGGTACGCCGACCGGAAAATCACCATCCCGCTCGGCGAGGACTTCCACGCCCGCAGGCTCTCCATCCGGGCCAGCCAGGTGGGCGCCGTGGCACGGGCCCGCCGGCACCGCCGCACCACCGCCGACCGGCTGGAACTGGCCGTGTCCCTGCTGCAGGACCCGGTGTTCGACGCCTTCCTCACGGGCGCCTCCAAGTTTGCCGAGCTGCCCGGTGTGGTCCAGGACCTGGCTGGCGGCCGGCTCGAGGCCCTCTGCCAGGTGATCGAATACCCCGCCGCCGGCTCTGCCGCAGCCGCTCCCGTCACCGAAAACCACGACACCACAGAAAACGCGAGGTAACCATTGTTCAGCCTGACCGTACGACGCCACTTCATGATCGCCCACAGCCTTCCCCGGGAGGCGTTCGGGCCCGCCCAGGGCCTGCACGGCGCAACCTTCGTGGCGGAGGTGACGTTCCGCCGTCGTGCACTCAACGACGACGCCATCGTGCTGGACATCGGCGCCGCAGGCGGCATGATCGAGGAGGTCCTGGCAGGGCTCAACTACCGCAACCTGGACGAACACCCGGACTTCGCCGGGAAACTGAGCACCACGGAGGCGCTGGCGCAGTACGTCGCCGGCGCCGTCGCAGAACGCCTGAGAGACGACAAAGACGGCCGGGAACTCGCCGGCCTGGACGTCACCCTGCGGGAAAACCCCGATGCCTGGGCGAGCTATTCCATCGAGTTCGACCACCGCTAAGACCGCCATGCTGCCTCAGCCGCCGGCCATCCGGCTCCTGGTTCCCGGAAACATCCGCCACAACTCAGGCGGCAACGTCTACAACGCCGCGCTGGCGCAGGGCCTCGAGCATCTGGGCGCCGAGGTGACCATCCAGCCGGTCGCCGGCTACTGGCCGGTGGGCAGCAAGGAAGAACGACGGCGGCTGGCCGGCTTTCTCACGGCAGGCACCACCGGAGGAACCAACACCGTCACCATCGTGGACGGACTGGTGGCTTCCGGCGCCCCTGACGCGATGGAGGCGGCCGCCGCCGGCGGCCACGCGCCATGGGTCCTGCTGCACATGCCGCTGGACGAAAACCCGGACCTGGAAGTCCGGGCGCTCCGGGCGGCTGCCGGCGTGATCTGCACCAGCGGTTCGGCCGCCGCCGAGATCACGCGGCGGCACGGCCTGGCCGGCGTCCGCGCGGCGCTGCCCGGAACCGAACGCGGCCAGGTGGCCGCCGGATCCAGGCCGCCGCGCCTGCTTGCCGTGGCGGCACTGCTCCCCAACAAGGACCAGCTGATCCTCCTCCGTGCGCTGGCGGGGCTGCTGGACCTCGAGTGGACGGCGGCCCTCGTCGGATCGGACACGGCCGACACCGACTATGCCCGCCAGGTCGCAGCGGCGGTGGAGCAACACGGCCTGGGTGAGCGGGTGCAGCTTCCGGGCGAGCTGACCGGCGAAGCCCTGGAGCAGCAGTGGCACGCCGCCGACCTGAGCCTGCTGATCTCCAGGGTGGAGGCTTTCGGCATGGCAGTCACCGAATCCGTGTCCCGCGGGATACCGGTCATCGTCCGGGCCGGCACCGGAGCGGTGGAGGCGCTGGGGCTCGGCGCGGAAGCCCCGTCCGGGCCAGCGGACGGTGAGTCGCCCGCCCTGCCCGGCGCCACCGTCGAACTCGAAGACTCTGCCGACGGGGACCCGGAGCCGCTGGCCGTCCTGCTGCGCAGCTGGCTCACGGACCCCGCATTACGTGCCGAATGGCGCCGGCGTGCCCTCGCCGGCCGGGAACTCCTGCCCGGCTGGGACGCCACTGCCCGGCAGGTGCTCGGCTACGTGGCGCCGGAAGCATCGCATGCCGCCATTCCTCGCAACCGCCTGCTGATGGAGAATGAGGCATGACCAGCCACGTCCCGTCTGCCGCCACCGTGGAATCTGCCACCGCCCTTACCCCGGAGTTCCTCCGTGCCTGGGCCTGGCACCGGCAGGGGCTGGACGGCACGCTCGACGGCCGCACGTCCCAGGAGGTGCTCGCCGCCGCGGGCTGGGCGAGGTCCGTAGGCGGCGCCAACCCGTACCTGACCCTCTTCGCCCGCGCAGGAATCCGCCGCGGACAGGTGGACACGGACGTCCGCGAGCTCAGGATCCACGAACTGCCCACCGCCCGCGGCTGCACCTACGTGCTGGGCCGGGAGGACTTCGACTGGGCGCTGAGCCTGGGCAAAAGCGCTGAGGAGGCCTTCCGGGTGCTGGCCAGGCTCGGCGTCGACCGCGGCGAAATAACCTTGCTGGAGGAACAGATCCTGCACGTTCTCGGCGAAGCGGACGGTCCGCTGGATCCCCGGCAGCTCAAGGACGAGCTGGGGGAGTCGGTCCGGAACCTGGGCGAGGAAGGCAAGAAGAAGGGAGCCGCCACCACGCTGCCCACCGCGTTGGGGCTGCTGCAGGCGGACGGCCGGATCCGCCGCGTGCCGGTCAACGGGCGGCTGGACCAGCAGCGCTACGCCTACACGCCGTGGGGCCTGCCGCCCAGCCGGCTCGGCCCCGAAGGTGCCCGCGAGGAGCTGATCCGCCGCTACCTTGGCTGGACGGGTGGCGCCACCATCAAGCAATCCCAGTGGTTCACCGGCTTCACCCTCACCGACAGCAAGGCGGCGCTCGCCGCCGTCGGGGCCGTGGAGGTTCCCACCGCCGCCGGCGACGTGCTCTGGATGCTGCCGGCCGACGTCGAGCGCCTCGCCGACTTCAGCCCCCCGGAAGGGGAACAGATCCAGCTGTTGGCCGGCACCGATTCGATCGTGCTGCACCGCCGGAACGCGGGTGATCTCTTTGCCGACGAGGACAGGGACCGGAAGCTGCTGAACACCACCCTCGCGCTGCAGGCGGACCTGCCGGACCACCCCATCTTCGACCGCGGCAGGATCATCGGACTCTGGCAGTACGATCCCGGCCGCGAACGGATCGCGGCCTGGCTCTTTGCCGGCCGGACGCCCGCCGTCGAACAGCGCATCGCCGAGGTGGAGACCTGGATCCGGGAGGACCTGGGCGACTTCCGCTCCTTCAGCCTCGATTCGCCCGCGTCCCGGAAGGAGCGGATCGACGCTCTGGACGGCGCCGGCTAAACGGCGAAGTCAGCTGGGCCGACTGCCGGTGCGGTGCGCCGCGAAGAACTCCCGCAGCATTGCGCCGCATTCGTCCTCCTGCACGCCGGCGTAGACCTCCACCCAGTGGTTCAGGCGGCGCTCCCGCAGAATGTCGAACACGGAGCCCGCCGCCCCGGCCTTCTCATCCCAGGCCCCGAACACCACACGGTGGATCCGGGCCAGGACGATCGCTCCGGCGCACATGGCACACGGTTCCAGGGTCACCACCAGCGTGCAGTCCTCCAGCCGCCACCCGTCGCCGCTGCCGCCGTCGAGGGCAGCGCGTTCCCGCAGCCGCGCGGCGGCCTCGCGGATGGCCACCACCTCGGCGTGCGCGGTGGGGTCGCCGAGGGCCTCGCGCTCGTTGCGTCCGCTGCCCAGGACCGTCCCGTCCGGACCGATCACGACGGCGCCGATCGGGACGTCCTCGGTGGCCAGGGCCCGCCGGGCTTCTTCGAGGGCAAGGCCCATCCATTCCAGGTGTTGCGGATCTGCCGGGGCCATGGGTCAATGATAGTTTCGAAGGATACTTAGCATCGGACAACGCAAGCGCCGGGAGTAACGATGAAGTCCCTGACTGAGCGGTACGGCAGGTGGCTGGGGCCCTACGCGGCCCTGTGGATCACCCTCATCGTCGGCGGCTTCATGGTGGTTACCCTGACGCTGCTCAGTGCCGAGGTGTACAACAGTGTCGTGGACCAGGACGGCGTCTCGGGCCTGGACAAACCCGCCCTCCAGTTGGCCAAGGAGTTCCGGAACCCCGCCCTCGACTCAGCGGTCACGGCCTTCACGAACATCGGCGGCGGCATTGGCATGCCCATCCTGGCGAGCATCCTCGTTGCCTGGCTGATCTACGCCAGCCGGAGCTGGCGGCCGCTCATCCTGGTGGGCGGCGCGGCGGCCGTCTCCGTCACGGCCACCAGCGTGGGCAAGACGCTGCTGGGCCGTACCCGTCCTGACCACATCGACGCCGTTCCCCCCTTCGAATTCTCGCCGTCGTTCCCCAGTGGGCACACACTGAACACCACGGTGGTGATCGGCATCGTGGTGTACCTGGTGTGCCTGGAGTTCCGGAAGACATCGGCACGGGCATGGGTGATCGCCGCCGGCGCGGTGTTCATCATCGCCATGGGACTGAGCCGCGTATTCCTGGGCCACCACTGGCTGACGGATGTGATGGCAGCCTGGCTGATCGGGGCGGCCTGGATGGGCGTCGTGATCCTGGCCCACCGGCTGTTCCATCACTTCCGCCGTCGGGAGCATGCGGGCCCCGCACCCACGTTCGAACATCCCGCCCATATCAAAGGCAGCAAGGCGGACCGGGCGGAGCGCCTTCAGGGGACTTCCGATGCCGGGGGAGAAGCCGGAACCAGGGGCAGGGAGCCAAGCGCCGGGTGATAGTTTTGACCCATGCGCACACTCGTCGTGGACCATCCGCTGGTCGCCCACAAGCTCACCGTCCTGCGGGATAAGAACACCCCGTCGCCGGTCTTCCGCCAGCTCACCGAGGAACTGGTCACGCTCCTCGCCTACGAGGCCACCCGCGACGTCCGCACCCAGCCGGTCACCATCGAAACCCCGGTATCCACGACGGTGGGCACCGCGTTCACCAAGCCCACGCCGCTGGTGGTTCCCATCCTGCGCGCCGGGCTGGGCATGCTCGAGGGCATGACCAAGCTGGTCCCCACAGCCGAAGTTGGTTTCCTGGGCATGGCCCGCGACGAGGAAACCCTGGACATCATCACCTACGCGGAACGGCTGCCGGACGACCTCTCCGGGCGGCAGATCTTCGTCCTCGACCCGATGCTCGCCACTGGCGGCACGCTCCGGGAGGCCATCAAGTTCCTGTTCAAGCGCGGAGCCGCCGACGTCACGTGCATCTGCCTGCTGGCCGCCCCGGAGGGCTTGGCAAAGCTGGAGGAGGAACTCAGGGACGCCAACGTCACCATCGTCCTCGCCTCCATCGACGAGAAGCTGAACGAGAAGGCCTACATTGTGCCGGGCCTGGGCGACGCCGGCGACCGGCTCTACGGCATCGCCGGGTAGACCCCCACCAAAGTCCACCCGCGGAGGTCTTCCGCAGGGCAGCGCGCCCCGGCTAGCCTGTGCACCATGGACTGGAAACTTGAACTCGTCTTCGTCCCCGTGTCCGATGTGGACCGCGCCAAGGACTTCTACGTCAACAAGGTCGGTTTCAACGCCGACTACGACGAGCGGCCCATGGACGGCATCCGCTTCGTCCAGCTGACCCCGCCTGGTTCGGGCTGCTCGATAGCCATCGGGGAGGGCCTCAACGATGCTCCTCCGGGCACGGCGCCCAGCCTTCAGCTGGTGGTCAGCGACATCAACAAGGCCCACGACCAGCTCAAAACGAACGGCGTGGACGTCAGTGACGTGGACGTCCAGGACTGGGGCCACTTCGTCTACTTCGCGGACCCCGACGGCAACAAGTGGGCAGTGCAGTACCTGCCCAACCGGCCGAACGGCTAATGCCGAACGGCGCGCCTGCGGACCGGATAAGGCAGGATGGAAGCCATGAGCCTACCTGCCGAGTCCGCCACCATCACGCTGACAGCCCGTGCCGTTCTGTTCGACATGGACGGCACGCTCGTTGATTCCACGGCCATCGTGGAGCGCGTGTGGACAGAGTTCGCCGGGCGCTACGGACTTGATATCGAGGAAATCCTCCGCACCTCCCATGGGGTTCAGGCGCTGGACACTGTCCGCCGCTTCGCGCCGGAGGGCGCCGATATCCACGCCCTGGCTGCCGAGCTGGGACACATGGAACTGACAGAGACCGACGGCATCGTCGCGGTGCCGGGTGCGCTGTGGCTGCTGGAGTCGCTGCCGGCCGACGCCGTGGCCCTGGTGACGTCGGCGTCACGCGACCTCGCCACCGTCCGGATGGCGGCGGCAGGGGTGGAGCTTCCGGCGGCGATGGTCACCTCCGAGGACGTGTCCCGCGGCAAGCCGCATCCCGAGGGCTACCTGCTTGGCGCGTCACTGCTCGGGGCCGACCCAGCGGAGGCGGTGGTGTTCGAGGACGCCCCCGCCGGCATCGCCGCAGGAGTCGCCGCCGGCATCCGGACCGTCGCGGTGGGCCCGAACACCGGCGTCCTTCCCGACGGCGTGCTGCACATTCCGGACTACACCGCCGTCACCGCTACGGTTGAAGCCGGCGAGGACGGGCGCCCGGCGATCTCGCTGCGACTGTAGCCTGCGCCCGGCTGAACCCGTCAGGACAGGTCATACACCGTGGCGCCACCGATGGTTTCGGCCTGGAAGGTGGCCGCCACCCACTCCGAGATGCGCGCCGCGGCGTCGGACCCGGTTTCACCCTGCATCATGCTTCCGCCGATGAAGTAGTGGATCTTGCCGTCCGCCACGAGCTGCTGGAACTCCTCCAGCGTGGGGGCAGGATCGGTCCCGTTGAAGCCGCCGACGGCCATGACCGGCAGTTCGGCGGCAAGCTGGTAGCCGGCCGCATTGTTGGAACCCACGACGGCGGCGGCCCAGGTGTAGTTTGCCGCGTCCGTCTTCAGCGCGGTCACCAGGATGTCCGGCGGCGTGCTGGTACCCAGCAGGCCGCCCATGCCGCCGCCTCGGCCGCCGCATCCGCCGGGTGCCCGGGTGGCATTTGCCGTGCCGGGATTCGCGAGCGCGCCCGGGCCGGCGAGCGCTCCCTGCCTGCCAAGGTTCCCCAGCCCGGCGAAGTTGCCGCGGGTTCCCGTTGTTGCTGCGGGCCCGGCGCTGACGATCGCGCCGGAATGTGCGGTAGCCGCCGTGGTGATTGAGTAGGCCAGCGGTGCGGCGAGGGCCGCGCCGACCGCGGCAGCCGCCGTCGTACGCCGCAGCGCCTTGCCGGGCGAGCCGGCGGGTGCGAGCGGAAGCAGCAGCAGGACCACAGCCATCAGCGCCAGGATCAGCACTACCCACCGGAGCCACGGGACGTAGGCGGGGGAGCGGCCCAGCAGCTGGAAGGCCAGGGCGCCGGCGACTGCCACGGCGGCGGCGAGCGGTACCGCGGCGGCCGGCAGGGAACGGCGCTGCCAGAGCAGGACGCCGCCCAGACCCGCGAGGCCTGCGATTCCGGGTGCCAGGGCCACCATGTAGTACGGATGGATGATGCCGGCCATGAAGCTGAACGTCAGTCCGGTGACCACCACCCACAGGCCCCAGATCGCCACCGAGGCCCGGACAGCATCGGTCCGCGGCGCCCGCCTGCCGATCCACAGCAGGGCTCCCGTCAGGATAAGGACGGATGGCAGCAGCCAGGCGATCTGCCCGCCGAACTCGCTGTTGAAGAGCCGCGGCAGCCCGGGCGTGCCCCAGCCGCTCCCGCCGCCGACGCTGCCGGTCTCGTCGCCGTTGAGCCTGCCCAGGCCGTTGTACCCAAGAGTCAGTTCAAGGATGGAGTTGGTCTGCGAGCCGCCGATGTAGGGTCGGTTTGCCGCGGGGATAAGCTCGACGGCGGCCAGCCACCACCCGGCCGAGACCGCCAGTGCCGCTCCGGCGCCTGCCAGCTGAAGCAGCCGCTTCCCGGGACTGGCCGGGGCGGCGAGCAGGTAGCCTGCCGCCAGTCCCGGCACCACCAGCAGTACCTGCAGTTGCTTGGTCAGGAAACCAAGGCCCAGGAACACGCCCGCCAGCAGGAGCCAGCGGAAGCGCACATCCTGGATGGAGCGCAGCACGGCATAGGCGGCCGCCGTCATGAGCAGCACCAGCAGCGCGTCTGGGTTGTTGAAGCGGAACATCAGGGTGGCCACCGGCGTCAGGGCCATCACCGCCCCGGCCAGCAGGCCGCTGAGGTGGGCCAGCCGGTCGTCTCCGGTGGCGGGCCTGGCGGCGCGGCGCACGGCCAGGTAGAGCAGCCACGCCGTGGCCACGCCCATCAGCGCCTGCGGCACCAGGATGCTCCACGGGTTCAGTCCGAAGAGGCGGACCGAGAGACCGGTGATCCATAAGGCGGCCGGCGGTTTGTCCACGGTGATCGCGTTGGCGGAGTCGGACGAGCCGAAGAACCACGCCGTCCAGTCCTGCGATCCGGCCTGGGCGGCCGCCGAGTAGAAGGCGTTGGCCCAGCCGGAGGCGCCCAGGTTCCACAGGTAGAGGACTGATGTGCCGAGCAGGAGCGCGGCAAGTTCCAGCCGGGAGCGCAGCTCCGCCCGGGACGGCAGCTCCGCCCGGGACGGCCACTTCGGCCGTGACCGCAGCGGGGCCTGTGGCTGGCCGGTCAGGGGTTGCCCGGTCTGTTGCTGCCTGGTCCGCTCCGGCCCTGCACGCAGGAACCCTCGCCGCAGAAGCCCGAGGCGTCGGATCCGGCCTTCGGCTGTTGATGGGGAACGGGGAATGGTGTCGGTCATGGTTGCCTATTTGGTCAGCTTGTAGACGGTGGAGTTGCCAACGGTCTGCGCCTGGAAGTTGGCCGCAACCCAGGTAGCCACCTCGGAGTTGCCGCCGCGTCCGCCGCCTCCGCCCATCCCGCCGCCGGAGATGAAGTAGCCGATCTCGCCGTTGGCCACCATCTCCCGGAACTGCGCGAGGGTGGGGTAGGGGTCGCCGCCGTTCCAGCCGCCGAGGGCAATCACGCTGGTGCCCGTGGCGAGTTCCAGGCTGGCTGCCTGGCTGGCGCCGGAAACAATCCCGGACCACTTTGCGGTGCTCTCCTTGAGCAGCGCCGTGAGTTCGGAGTTCGCCGTGCCGGCGCCGTCGGGACCCATGGCACCGCCGGGGAAAGTACCGCCCGGAGCCGTACCATCGGGAGCGTTGCCTCCGAAAGCAGTGCCGCCGTCGGTAGAACCGTTGGGTGCCGGCCCGGATCCGTCAGCCAGCCCTGAGTCGGAGGTTCCCGGCCCGGCAAAGCCGGCGCGTCCGCCCGGTCCGCCCATCGCGGAGGCGGTGGGGCCCGACGTCGGGATCGATCCGGAGTGGGGCTGGGCTGCCGTGGCAAAGGTCCAGGCAGTGCTGCCCAGCCCGCCGGCCAGCAGAGAAACCGCCACGACGGTTGCCGTTGCCGTCTTGCGGAACCGGGCAGGAACCGCTTTGAGTGAATCGAGCCCGAGCAGCAGCGCGGCTGCGGCCAGCACACCGAGGATCACCACGGCTACCCTGATCGAGGGCAGCCACGTGGCATCGCGCCCCAGGAGCACCGGGGACCAGGCCGATGCCGCCAGAACCGCGGCTGCCAGGGTAATCCGGGCGGGCAGGTGGGCGCGGCCGCGCCACAGTTCCACGGCGCCCATGCCCACGAGCGCGGCAATAGCGGGGGCCAGCGCAACGGCGTAGTAGGGATGGACGGTGCCGCCCATAAAGCTCAGGATCCCGGCGGTGACCAGCAGCCAGCCGCCCCAGAGGACCAGGGCCGCGCGGGTACGGGAGGTGCGTGCCTCGCGGCGGGTAAACCACAGGCCCGCGACCAGCAGGATCAGGGCCGACGGAAGCAGCCAGGACACCTCGCCGCCGAAGCTGGTCCCGAACATCCGGGTGATCCCTGCGGCGCCGCCAAAGCCGATATTTCCGCCCATGCCGCCACCACCACCGGGCATGCCGCCACCGCCCATGCCGCCTTCGGATCCGGTGATGCGGCCCAGGCCGTTGTAGCCGAAGGTCAGTTCCAGAAAGCTGTTGGTCTCGGACCCTGCCATGTAAGGCCGGGCCGACGCAGGCGTGAGCTGGAACAGCGCGATGTAGCTGCCGGCCACCAGCACGATGCCCCCTGCGGCGGTGAGCAGGTGCAGGAAACGCCTGCCGAGCGTGGTGGGGGCTGCCCAGAGGTAGGCCAGTGCGAGGCCGGGAACGATCAGGAAGCCCTGGAGCATCTTGGTCAGGAAGGCCAGGCCGATCACCGCGCCCGCCGCCGCCAGCCACTTCCAGCCGGCCTTTTCAATGGCCCGGGTGGTCAGGTAGGCGGCCAGCACCAGGCACAGGGTGAGCAGCGCGTCCGGGTTGTTGAACCGGAACATGAGTGCGGCCACCGGGGTCAGCGCCAGCACTCCGCCGGAGAGCAGACCCGCCGCGGGGCCGGAGATTCGTTTGACCGTGAGGTAGAGGAGTCCGACGGCGGCCACGCCCATGAGTGCCTGCGGCACCAGCATGCTCAGCGGCGAGAAGCCGAACACCCGGCCCACGAGGGCCGGAATCCACAGCGCCGCCGGGGGCTTGTCCACGGTGATCGCGTTGCCGGCGTCGAGGGAGCCGAACAGCAGCGCCGTCCAGTCCTTGGTGCCTGCCTGGATGGCTGCCGCGTAAAAGGAGTTGGCGTATCCGGTGGCTTCGAGGTTCCACAGGTAGAGCACCGCGGTGAACGCCAGCAGGGCCGAGGCCGAGGGCCGGATCCAGCGGGGCTGGTTTCCCAGCAGCAGCCGGGATGCCCTGCCGGCCCGGCGGCTCCGCTGCGGCACGGCTTCGTGGCTGGCCCGATCGTCGGACCCAGCCGGCACGGGGTGCGCGGCGCCTACCGACCCGTGCCGCTGGGTATGGTCCGTAGTCTGGTTTGGGGGAGTGGCGGTGGTGCTCATGACTGTGCCGTTTCTGTGGTCGGGTCGAATGCCTGCGGGAGGGATGCCTCGGACGCGGCAGGATCTGCGGGAGCGTTGGTGGTGGACGCGGCAGGGTCTGCGGGAGCGTTGATGGTGGACGGGGCAGGGTCTGCGGGGACTGGCCGCCGCCGGAAGACCCACAGCCGGAACAGCAGGAACTTCACGGCCGTGGCCGCGAGGTTCGAGCCGGTGACGGTCGCGAGCTCAAGCCAGCGGTCCGGCGTCGTGCCTCCCGGCAGTGCGCCGCTGTGGACCAGGGCGAGCGCGCCGGAGGTAAGGGCGAGCCCGATCCCGAAAACCAGCAGCCCTTCAAAGTGGTGGCGGGCAACACCGGTGGTGCCGGCGATGCCGAACGTGAAGCGCCGGTTCGCGGCGGTGTTGGCCACGGCCGTGCTGAGCAGGGCCAGCAGATTGGCCAGCTGCGGGTCCACCAGGTTGCGGCAGAGATAGAAGAGGACCAGATACGCCAGGGTGGAGGCCACGCCGATGGTGCCGAACCGCACCAGCTGGCCGAACAGGCTGCCGCCCGGACTCTGCTCCTGGCTGCGTGAGGCGGCGGGAAGGGGGCCGCGGGCCAACGCAGCGCGGAGTTGGGCGACCGGGATGCGGCCGGTGACCATGTCCTTGCTGAGCCGGGCCATGCCCCGCATATCGGCGAGGGCCGTCTGGACGATGTCCACGCTGGAGTTCGGGTCGTCGGTCCAGTCCACCGGCACTTCGTGGACGCGGAGGCCGCACCGTTCGGCGAGGACCAGGAGTTCGGTGTCGAAGAACCAGGCGGTGTCCACGGTGTGCGGCAGGATCCGCCGGGCGATGTCGGCGCGGATGGCCTTGAAACCGCACTGCGCATCGCTGAAGTGGGCGCCCATCAGGGACTGCAGCATGAAGTTGTAGCTGCGGGAGATGAATTCGCGCTTCGGCCCGCGGACCACCCGGGAGCTGCGGGTCAGCCGCGTGCCGATGGCCAGGTCGGAGTGGCCGGAGATCAGCGGGGCCAGGAGCGGACCCAGTGCGGCCAGGTCGGTGGAGAGGTCCACGTCCATGTAGGCCAGGACCGGCGACGGTGAAGCCAGCCAGACTTTCCGCAGGGCGTTGCCGCGGCCCTTCTCCTCGAGGTGCACCACGGTGACCTCGCGGAGTTCCCGGGCCACGCGTTCGGCGGCGTTGAGCGTGCCGTCGGTGCTCGCGTTGTCCGCAACGGTGATGCGGAACGGGTGCGGGAACGTGCCGCGCAGGTAGGCGTGGAGCCGGCGCAGGCACTCCTCCAGGTCGCGCTCCTCGTTGTAGACCGGGATGGTCACGTCCAGCACCGGTGCCGCGGTGGAGGTGTCGATGGGCGACCGCCGCGTCTGCCTGATGAGGGTCTGCACCGGGGCGTGTCCGGCCGCGACGGCGCCATGGAGCGGGTGTGGCTGGGTGTGCAGCGGTGGGTGCGGCTGGGGTCCGGAGGCCTGGTCAGTGATGGTCATGCATCAACAGTGGCGGCCGCTGTTATGAGGGTTTTAGGGCCTAGCTGTGTGGGGGCTGTGGAAGTGTTTCTGCAGGTGATTGCCGCATTTCTGCACCACTTTGCCCGCCGCGGGAAGCGTGTGGACAGCAAAAGGGCCCCGGATCCTGGCGGATCCGGGGCCCTTGGCGCTTAGGCCGGGCACCCTAAAGCGGTGCAGAAATGCTCGCCGTCAGCCGGTCCGGCCGCGGCAACCGGTCAGTACCAGTTGTGGGCGAGGTGCCAGTCCAGGGCGCCGCACGGGGAGCCGTAGCGCTCCTTGATGTAGTCCAGGCCCCAGTTGATCTGGGTGCGGTAGTTGGTGCGGTAGTCCGCTCCGGCGGTCGCCATCTTCTCGGCGGGCAGTGACTGGACGATGCCGTAGGCGCCGCTGCTCGCGTTGGTGGCCGTCGTGCGCCATTCCGATTCCTTGGTCCAGAGCCGCTTCAGGCACTGCATCTGGTCTGCGGACCAGCCGAAGGAACCCAGCTTGCTGGCCGCGTAGGCCTGGGCACCGGCGGGATCGTTCAGGGCAACAGGCGCAGCAGCCTTCGCGGGGGCAACCTTGGCGGCCACCTTGACGGCGGGCGCGGGGGCGGCCTTGGCAACCGGAGCGGCCTTCGGTGCAGCTTTGGTGACCGCCTTCGGGGCAGCAGCCTTGGTGGCCTTGGGGGCCGCAGCCTTGGGGGCCGCAGCCTTGGCGGTGGGCTTGGTGGCGGACTGCGGAGCGACGGACGCTGCGGACGGGGCCGGCAGGGCGGAGATCAGCGTCTTGTCAAAGCTCAGCGTCTGCCCGGCGTCGGCGGTGGCTGCGGTCGTCTGGGCCGCCGTAGGCGCAGCCTGGTCGGCCGCGTGGCCTGCGGCGCCGACGCCAACGAGCACGGCGGCGGCGGTGGTCAGGACGGCTGCCCGGCGGCCGAAGGACGGAAGGCCTGCAGCGAAGCGGCCAAGTGCAGTCTTGGGCTGGGCCGGCTCTGCGCGGTGGCGTGAAATCGTGCTGCCAGGCTTGTGCGAGGCGCGTTCAGGGCGCGCCTGAGTCATAAATTCAGACATGGTGGATTGCCTCTCAACACCTGCGGAGTTAGCTGTCGGGTTCGGATGAGGTCATCCGGCCGCACGGAAAATTCACGTGTCGGCTTCACCCCAAGGGCTGATGCGGAAAGCCCGGGACTCTGGTTCCCCCGCCTCTGCCTGATCTAGCGGAATCCGGGAAGCGGCAGAGCTGGGCGTCAATCCGGACATGCGGCTCTAGTGGCGGCCGCACCATATCGACGGTACAGGAGGCTTTTGATTAAGTCACATTTAGGTAACGGGAATCACGACGACGGCGCGGTGCCTTGCGCGGGCAGGCGGACGGCAAATTCCGTCCGGCCGGGCCGGGAGGTGACCTCCACCGTGCCGCCGTGCGCTTGCACGATGGACTGCACGATGGACAGGCCCAGGCCGCTGGTTCCCTCCGCCGAGGCGGTGCCCGGTTCTCCGTGCGAAGCCCCTGATTCTCCCCGCGAATCCGCGGTACGGAGGGCCATTGCGCCACCGGCCGCAGAGGCTTTCGCTGCCGCGGCCGCCGGCGCCAGGGGCGACTGCGCCGGCGTCGCACGTGAGGCGTCTGCGCGGGCGAAGCGCGCGAAGACCTTGTCCACGAATTCGGGAGGGATGCCGGCGCCGTCGTCCGTGACAGTAATCACAGCGCTGCCGTCGGCCGAGCGCATCACGCCGGTGGTCACCGTGGTGCCCGGCGGGGTGTGCTTGCGGGCATTGGAGAGCAGGTTCACGAGGACCTGGTGCAGCTGGGAGGCATCGCCCCGGAGGGACACCGGTTCCTCGGGAAGGTCGAGGTGCCACGCCCGGTCCGGTGCCATGACTTTTTCGTCGCTGACGGTCTCGATCACCAGCTGCGTGAGGTCAACGTCGCTTAGCTTGAGCGGCTGGCCCTCATCGAGCCGGGCAAGCAGCAGGAGGTCCTCCACCAGGGCGGTCATGCGCTCCGACTGGCTCTGCACGCGGGCCAGCGAGCGCTGGCCGTCCGGGGTGAACTTTTCGGTCATGCGCATCAGCTCGGTGTAGCCGCGGATGGCCGTGAGCGGTGTCCGGAGCTCGTGTGAGGCGTCCGCCACGAACTGCCGCACCTTCATTTCGCTTTCCTGACGGGCCTCCAGCGCGTTGGAGACGTTGTCCAGCATCTGGTTCAGGGCGTGCCCGACGCTGCCCACTTCGGTTCCGGGGTGGGCGTTCGACGGCGGGACGCGGACGGCGAGTGCCACCTCACCGGCGTCCAGCGGCAGGCGCGACACCTGCGTGGCCACCTCGGAGAGCTGCTCCAGCGGCTTCATGGTGCGGCGGATGAGCACCGTCCCGGCCAGGCCGATCAGCACGAGTCCGCCCAGCGAGACGATGGTGATGGTCCAGACCAGTGACGTCAGGGTGCTCTGCTTGTCTGCCAGGGGAAGCCCGGTGACCATGACGTCGCCGTAGGGTGTCTGGGCGGCAACAAGACGGTAGGCCCCGGTGGACAGGGTGCGGTCGACGGGGATGCCGTCGCGGCGGAGCTCCAGAAGGGTCTGGTTGTCTGCGGCCGAGAGTGTTTTGCGGGTGGCGTCGGAAGCGAGGAACCCGGCGCTGACTTCCCCCGACTGGATCCTGGCCACGAGGGTGCCCACCCGCTGGCCCCGGCCTTCGAGGGGATCAGGCTTGTTGCCCGCGGATCCGAGCGGTGGCCGGCCAAAGTCCCGGGCCCTGTCAGCGGCTCCGGTGAGTTGGTCGTCGAGCTGGCGGGTCAGGAAGGAATCCATCGAGGCGTAGCTGAAGAGGCCGATGGCAGCGCAAATGGCCACCAGGAGAGCCATGGCCACGAGGACCAGGCGGGTGCGCAGGTGCCAGGTGCCGGGCTTCAGCCAGCTTCGGCGCTGGGTACGGACTGCACCGGAAAGGTTTGCCACGGCCTACTCTGCCGGTTTGATGACGTAACCCGCGCCGCGGACCGTGTGGATCATCGGCGGATGCACGGCATCCACCTTCTTGCGCAGGTAGGAGATGTACAGCTCCACGATGTTGGCCTGGCCGCCGAAGTCGTAGTTCCACACCCGGTCCAGGATCTGGGCCTTGCTGACCACGCGCTTGGGGTTCTCCATGAGGTACCGCAGCAGCTCGAACTGGGTGGCGGTCAGCTGCAGCTCGTCGCCGGCGCGGGTGACCTCGCGCGTGTCGAGGTTCAGGACCAGGTCGCCCACTACGAGTTCGGCGGAATCCATGGCGGCCACGCCGGAGCGCTGGACCAGCCGGTGCAGGCGCAGCAGGACTTCCTCCATGCTGAACGGCTTGGTGACGTAGTCGTCGCCGCCCGCGGCGAGGCCCACAATGCGGTCCTGCACCGCGTCCTTGGCAGTGAGGAACAGCGCCGGGACTTCCGGTGCGAAGGCGCGGATCCTGCCCAGGAGCTCGACGCCGTCGAACCCGGGAAGCATCACGTCAAGCACCAGCACGTCCGGGCGGAACTCCTTGGCGAGTTTCACGGCCTCGGGACCGTCGGCGGCGACGGCGACCGACCAGCCAGCCATGCGCAGGCCCATGCTCATGAGCTCGGCGAGGCTCGGCTCGTCGTCGACCACCAGGGCGCGGATGGGGGATCCGTCCGGGTGGGTCAGCTGGGGAAGGTTGTTGGTCATGGAGTGCGAAGTGGCCATGTGACAACTCTCCGTTCTGGTGTTTAGCCGCCGCTTTGGCAACCCTGTGCGCCGGCTGTGAATCCCAGCCTAGCGAGCTGAAAGGCGCTGAGTACGGGTTTTTCAGGTCACAGCCATGGCTCTTGCGCCGCACAGGCCAATCACAGGATGGCTTTCCAGTCTGGAACGGACACTTCCGCACCCCTAAGGAGATAGCAATGAGCGGACAGCAGCACACACCTGTTCCAGAAACCACACCACGGCCTCCGGCGCCGCAGCCGGAAGGGCATTCCCCAGGGTGGGGCTTTGGCGGGGGAAGGCCGACGCCGGCTCCCACGAACGCTGTCCCGGCATCTTCCGCTTTTGCCGGCGGGGCCCAGCCTCCCGCCGACAGCGGCGCCGGGGCCGGCTGGGGAGGACCAGCGTCGGCGGGCGGCGCCGGTTGGGGAGGACCGCCGTCGGCCGGCAAAACCGGGGGACCGGCGGCAAACGGCAAGCCGTGGACGATGAAGCGCGGGCTGGTCGTAGCCGGAGCGGCCACGGTGCTGGCCGCTGGCGCAGGAGCCACCGTGTACGGCCTGGGCAGCAACGCTGCCGCCGCCGGCGGAACGGCCGCAGGAGCCCAGGGCGGACTGGCCCAGGGCGGGTTGGGCCAAAGCGGTGCCCAGGGTGGCCTGCCACAGGATGGCGGGTCGATGGGTGGCCCGGGCGGCATGCAGGCGCCGGGCAGCGGAACCCTGCCGGGGCAGGGAGGCGACTTCGCGCCCAACGGCCTCGGCGGCATGGGCAGCGGAGTCTCTGCTGCTGTCCATTCGGAGTACATCGTCGAGGAGAACGGGGAGTACGTCACCAAGGTGGCTCAGCTCGGCACTGTCTCCGCCGTTTCCTCCGGTTCGGTCACGGTGAAGAGTGCCGACGGTTTCACACGCACCTACACGCTCAGCGGAGACACGGTGGTGGGCAGCATGCTGCAGAGGCGCCAGCAGTCGGCAACCGGCGACCTGACAGTGGCCGACATCGTGGCCGGAGCCACCGTGCGGATTGTGGCCGGCAAGGACGGCGCGGCGTTTCCGGCGGAGAGCGTCCAAGTGAGCGCCACCACGGGATCCAGTGGCAGCACGCAGTCGGGCGGTAGCAGCGGCACGGGCCAGACCAGCTGATTGTCTGGCCGGGCTGATTGTCTGGCCGGGCTGATTGGTACTGGAAGGCGCAGCGCCCGCGATATCCGGGCGCCGCCGCCGTCGTTCATTCGGATTTGACCACAGCCCAAACCCGCGCTTGGACAAAAATTCCTGCTCCGGACTGCGTCATAGCTGGACAACTGGCTTATCGCGGCTGCGGGGTTCTGGCATTTCAAATGTCATTGAATATTCAGCGCGAATTTACCGGGAAATCGAAGAAGATTCTGCATGAGCAGCTTTCCGACCGTCCGTTCGGGAAAAAGAATCAAAATATGGGCCGCTCGCGAAACTGTGATTTATCACACAAACAGGCCGTTTGTCTCAGTATGCGGACAGTTCCGTCCATTGTTACTTGCAAGTTTTCATTGTTACGTTGCACACTTTCAAATGTGAACAAGAACTCAACAGCACCTGCAGCCGCAGAATACTGGCCCAGCACACCCGCTGCTGCCGACATGCGCTGTTGTCGAATGCACGCCTAACTTTCACCACCCCACGAAGTTTTTAGGCATTCGCCCCCAGCCCAGCGTAGGGCGCCCCTCCCCAGAATCATTGCGGGGACCCCAGCATTCGAGCCGCGATGACGGCCATTCACATTGAGGTAAGCAAACATGACCGTTGCATCCGGATACGTCCACATCTCCGTCCGTAACGCCAACAAGGCGGGCCAGGCGCAGGGACTGCGCCAAGGATTCGGCGCCCGCCCCGCTTTCGCTCCCGGAGGCCAGACCAACAGCATTCCCGCCGCTCCCGGCTACGCGCCGCAGGGATACAACCCGAACTCCTACGGCCAGCTGCGCGCGGTGCAGGCTGAGGAAGCCGCGCCGCTTACCGCGCCCACTCCTCTTGTGGCTCCGGCGGCCACCGCGCCGGTCCGCCCCGTTCCGAACGATAACGTGGCCCGCGGGTTCGTCCTGTACATGGGCATTGACGAGGAGACCGCGGCCGCCGCAGGCACCTCGATCGCCAAGCTTGCCCAGGAGATCCGGGCCTACGCCCAGTCGCTGGTTACCGGTGCCGAGAGCTACGCCGCCGTCGCTGTGGCCCCGGCCAGTGCGCCCGGCTCGGCGCTCGACGTCGTCCGTTCCACCTTCGGTGACCCCACGGTCAATGCCCGGCAGCGCACCGAGACCGCCCGCGTGCAGCCGGCCCAGGACCCGCGTCCCTCCGGTGTCCTGATCGATCTTGCCCGCCGTGAAGTGCACCTCGACGGCGAGTCCCTGAACCTGACCTTCAAGGAATTCGAACTCCTCAACTACCTCGTGGAGAACGGCACCCGCACCGTGGGCCGCGACGAACTGCTCGAGGGCCTGTGGCGGAACGCCGAAGAAGTGCCGAATGAGCGCACCATCGACGTCCACATCCGCCGCCTCCGCTCCAAGCTGGGCCGCCTCGCCAACACCGTGCGCACCGTCCGCGGCCAGGGCTACCGCTTCTACGAGCACCCCGAGGTCGTTGTCTGGGCTGCCCCGGAGTACTCGATCTAGTACCTCACCAGCAGTGCCCTCGGCTGCTAGTAGGGTGAGTTCATGAGTGCGCACCATAAGAAGCGGCTGGTCCTGATGCGCCACGCCAAGGCCGACTGGCCGGGCGGGGTGGCGGACCATGAGCGTCCCCTGGAGGAGCGCGGCCACCGCGAGGCCCCGCTTGCCGGTAAATGGCTGCTCAAGCACAACATCGTCCCGGATTTCATCCTGTGCTCCAGTTCGCTGCGGACCCGGCAGACGTGCACGTGGGTGTGTAGCGAACTCGGCGAGAAAGCCCCGACGCCGAAACTTGAGGACGGCCTCTACGCCGCCTCCGCGCTGCGCATGCTTGCGGTCATCAACCACGTGCCGGACACCGTGACCACACTGATGGTGATCTCCCACATGCCCGGCGTGCAGGACCTGGCCATGCATCTGGCATCGCGCGACTCCAACCACGACGCGTACATGGATGCTGCCACCCGCTTTCCCACCAGCGGTCTGACGGTGCTGGAGACGGAAAAGCCCTGGGCTGAACTGGATGGCCAGGACGCCAAGCTCACGCACTTCAAGGTCCCGCGGGCACACTAGCCGCGCGCCCTTGCGCGGACGAGTAGGCTTGTCCCCAGCGTCGTCTAGTGGGGAAGTGCCGCCATGCTCAACTCTGTATCTGCCCGGTGGCGGGCCGTTGCCCGGCGGTGCGCTGCCGCCGTCGTCGTTCTCCTGATGCTTTCCGCCGGGGCGCAGCAGGCAACTGCGGCGCCCTCCGGTGAGCTGCTGTCCACGCAGGTGGTGTCGAACCCCGCCAATGCGTGGGTCCTGGTGAACAAATCCCGACCGCTGAATCCACGCCAGTTCGCGCCGTCGGACCTCGTCGGCTGGAGCGGCACTGGCCATTTGCTCCGGCGCCAGGTCGCAGGCGCCCTGGGCCAGCTGTTCGCGGGGGCGCGTGCTGCGGGTTATTCCCTGGAGGTCATCAGCGGTTACCGGTCGTACGCATCCCAGAGTGCCCTGTACAACTCGTACGTGCAGATGTATGGGCAGGCTTACGCCGACCAGATTTCGGCCAGGCCGGGATACAGCGAACACCAGACCGGGCTGGCGGTGGACGTCGGCAATGCTGGCGGCGCCTGCGGGCTGACGGATTGCTTCGGGACCACTCCCGGCGGCCGCTGGGTGGCGGCGAACGCCCACCGCTACGGCTTCGTCGTGCGCTATCCGCAGGGCTACTCAGGCATCACCGGCTACGCGTATGAGCCCTGGCACCTGAGGTTCGTGGGCGTTCCGCTGGCCACCGACATGAAGAGCCGCGGCATTCCCACCATGGAACAGTACTTTTCCGCCAAGCCCACCATCAGGAGCGGTGCCGACGTGCTCGCCGCCGACTCCAGCGGCGTGCTGTGGTCCTATCCAGCCAATGGCAAGGGCGGCTTCGGCACGCGCGTACGGATCGGACCGGGCTGGTCCGGCCTGAAGGCCGGCTTCGTCGCTGACTGGAATGCCGACGGCGTGAACGACATCGTGGCCCAGTGGAGGACAGGAACCCTCTCCGTTTACCGCGGCAAGCTCTCCGGCGGGTTCCTCAGCGCTGTCCGCGTGGGCAGCGCCGGATGGCAATCAATGAACATCACGGTGGGGAAGTGGCACAACGGCCAGCGGTACCCGGGCGTGGTGGGCGCCGCGGCGGACGGCGCCATGTACTTCTACCCGAACGCCACGGGCGGTGCCCTCGGCGCGCGGCTCCGGCTCGGGCAGGGATTCCAGGGCATGAAACTGACCATGGCCGACTTCGACAACGACCGCCGCCAGGATCTGCTGGTCACCAAAGCGTCCGGCGAGCTCCTGCTGTACAGGTCCGACGGCGCCGGCAAGTTTGTTGCCGAACCCCGCCGCCGGGTGGGGACAGGCTGGAATGCGCTGGTCCAGTCCCACGCGTCGTTCGGGTTCCAGGGGCCGGGGACCCGCGGTCTCACCTCAAAGACCACCGACGGGCGCCTCGTGTACTACAGCCTTGGCAACAGCCAGTTCACGGGTCTCCGGGCTGTCGGGCCGGGCTGGCAGTCATACAACATCTTCCGGTAGCCGGCGGCTTCCGGAAGCTGGCGGGCTGTTAGCGGCGCGCCGTCCGTCCGTCGGATCGCTGGACCGGCTTCTGCTGGGCCGGCTTCTGTTGGGCGGGGCGCTTTCGCTGCGCCGGTTTTTGCTGCGCCGGCTTGGCTGGGGCCGGCCGCTGGGCCTGCTGTTGCCGAACAGGGGCCTGCGCTGGTTGCCGGGCCGCCGCCGGAAGTCTGGTTGCAGGACGCGCCGGTGCTCCGGCCGCGCGCGCCGGCCCTGTGCTCCGGACCGGCGCCGCGGTGCGTGCCGGGCCTGCGGCGGCCCGGGGTCTGGCGGTGCCGGTGGACCTGGCGGTCCGGGCGGACCGGCCGCGTTCTGCCTGCCGCAGACGGCGGCGGGAGGGCCAGACCGCGGCGCAAAACAGCACCAGCAGCGTCAGGCATCCCGAGACCGCCGCCAGATAGAAGTAA
The DNA here is from genome assembly GCF_042884885.1 of Arthrobacter sp. NPDC058097. Taxonomy (NCBI): domain Bacteria; kingdom Bacillati; phylum Actinomycetota; class Actinomycetes; order Micrococcales; family Micrococcaceae; genus Arthrobacter; species Arthrobacter sp. NPDC058097. Next base: position 51,455 of record NZ_JBHVSZ010000001.1, on the reverse strand, counting down.
ATGTCCGAATCCCTGGTTGTCACGGCCTGGCCCAGGGCTGCCGGACTTTGGTTGAACGCCAGCCCCCACATGCGCAGGAAGGCGATGCTGCAGCCGATAAACAGGCTGGTCCCGGCCCCGCCCGCCAGCAGGGCAAGGTAGCGGCGCCGCGCAAAGGCTTCGGCCACGGACGCCACGTACCCCACGGCAACGGCGCCGAGGAAGGCGAACAGGGCGGCTTCTTCCAGGGTGTACGCCGTCAGAATCAGGAGGCCCGCGGCCGCGGCAAAGGCACCGATCGCTGTCTTCCCGCTGTTACCCATGTGGCCCATGGGACTAATCATCCCTGAGGATCGGGCCTCTTCAGCACGTAGCCGCGCATGATTGTCATGATCGCTGCAACGCTTTGGTCACGGCTCCGTTCCGGGTTGTATGTCTGGCGGTCCAGCCCCACCACGAAGCAGGCGCCAAACACGGCCGCCTCCAGGCTTCCCCGGGAAATGCCGGCATCCACGGGGTACCGGGCAGCCACGCTTTCGATGGCCGTGCCGATCACCTGCAGCAGCCGGGTCCGGAGCTCGACGAAGGTGTCCTGCCATTCGCTCGGGGTGCGCCACTGTTCGCCCACCCATAGCCTGGCGAAGGACGGATACTCGGCCATGAAGTCCATGGCCTGGCCGATCATCGCCTCCATGCCGGCCAGCGGATCCGCCGCTCCGCCACGCACGCTGAGCAGCCGGGCCTCCAGGATGTCCACGCCATGCCGCAGCAGTTGGGCAATCAGGTCCGACTTGCTGCCGAAGTTGTAATAGACGGTCCCCTTGGACACGCCTGCTGCGGCGGCGATCTCGTCCACAGTCACACCAGACGCGCCGCGTTCCCCGATCAGGTCCATGGATGCCTCGAACAGCTTCTGCTTCGTGGCATTGGTCCGGCCGGGGCGGAGCTTCCTTGGTGCAGCGGGTTCCTGATCCGCCTCCAGCGTGCTCATACGGCGATCTCCGGTTTCAGGGTCTTCAGGGTCCAGAACTTGTTCTTGCGGACGGCCAGGGTCGAAAGGGCTATCCCCAGCAAAGTGTAGCCAAACAGCCCCGCCAGGGTCGCCGGGATCAGCGACAGGTCCGCGCCGTAGACCAGGTGCCGCATGCCGTCCACCACATAGCCCATGGGCAGGACCCGGTGGACCGCGTGCAGCGGCTCCGGCGTGGTCTGCCACGGGAAGGTGCCGCCGGACGAGACCAGCTGGAGCACGAGCAGGATCAGGACCACGAGCTTCCCCGGTGAACCGAGCAGCGCCACCACGCCCTGGATGATGGCGCTGAACGCCATGGCCGCCGCCAGCAGGAACAGCCACATCAGCCACGGGTGGGCAGGGTGCAGTCCCAGCCCCACGTTGACGACGACGGTGAGCAGACTCGCCTGCACGGCGGACACCGCCAGGAAGGGAAGCCAGCCGCCGACGGCGATCTTCCATGCCGGCGCGTTGGACGCCATGGCGCGCTGGGTGACGGGCCGCATGGCCTGGACCAGCATGAAGATGCCGATCCACAGGGCCAGCGTCATGAAGAACGGGGCGAGCCCTGCACCATAGGAGCCGGCCTTTGCCTGCGAGACGTTGCTGACCGCAACGGGGTCGGACATCACGGCCGAGAGATCACTTTTCTGCGAGTCGTCGGGGTGGGGGACCTTGCCGGCGCCCCGGGTCAGCCCGTCAGCCAGTTTCCCGGCCCCGGCGGCGGCCGTGCCCGCACCGCTCTCCAGTTGCCCCGCACCGTCGTCGAGCTTTTGGGCCCCTGCCGAGAGGGCGGCGGAACCGTCCACCGCCGTCTGCTCTCCGGACGCCAGGGTCGAGGCCCCGGCTGCCAGCCGGTCTGCCCCGGCAGACGCCGTCGAGATGCCCTCGGTCAAGGCAGGTGCGGCGGCAGCCAAGCGCGCCGCGCCGGCACTGACCGCCGCTGATCCGTCGGAAAGCTGCTGGATCTGTGCGGCGTCTGCCTGGATCTTCGCCTTGGCATCGCCGACCGGGCCGGAGGCGGCTGCGGAATCGACTTCCGCGAGCACCCTGTCCGCCTGCTCCTGCGTCAGGACACCGGCGGCCACCAGCTTGCTGTTGGACTCCTGCAGCCGGCCGCGGAGGCTGGTTTCAGCAGCCTCGAGCTGCCCGACGGCGTCCTGCACCTTGCTGTTCAGCGCCGCGTTTCCGGCCGCAACCTGCGCGGCCCCGTCAGCGAGGCGCTGCGAATCCGCCGGCAGCCCGGCCGTCTTGTCCCGCAGCTCTGCAAGCCCTCCGCTCAGCTGCCCTGCGCCGGCCGAAAGCCCGTTGGCACCGTCACGGAGCCTGACCTGGCCGTTGTAAAGGTCGGCGGCGCCGCTGTTCAGCTTTCCGGTTCCCTCATGAAGGGTGACTGTACCGTCGTGCAGGCGGGTGACGCCGTCGGCCAGCTGCACGGCACCGTCGGCGGCCTTGACCATCTGGGTGTGGATGGTGCCGAATCCGGTGAGGAGCTGGTTGGCCGTCTCGGCGCCGACCTCCTTGGCCACGGATGCGTGGACGGCAGTCGTCAGCTTGTCCACGATGGTGCTCAGCAGATAGTTGTTGGCGTCGTTGGTGGTGACGTTGAGCATGGCCTGGGTGGCCGAATCGAAGCTGCCGGGCGAGGCGAGGTTTGCGGAGAAGTCCCTGGGGATCTTCAGCGCGAAGGCGTACTTTCCGTCGCTGACGCCCTGGTCCGCCTCTGCCGCGGACTGGACGGGCTGCCAGTTGAAGACATGGCCCTCGAGGAGGCTGTCCGCCACCTTCTGCCCGGCCTCCAGCCGCGTCCCGGCGCTGGTGGCGGCCCCGGCGTCCTCCACCACGAGTGCGGCGTCGATCCGGTCGAGGTTGCCGTACGGATTCCAGTTCGCGTAGAGGTACACCGCGCCGTAGAGCAGCGGGACCAGGGCCAGGGCCAGGATGGTCAGCTTGGGCAGCAGCCCGCCGGTCATGCGCTTGAGTTCGGAGCGCGCCAGCCGCAGGACAGTCACTTGGCCACCCCACCCGTCACACTCGGGCCACCCGTCCCGCTGGAGTTTTTGTCCACATAATCGGACTTCGGGGGCGTTTTGGAGCCATTATCTGGACAAAAACTCGCCGCGGAGGGAGGGGCGGCGGCGTTGCCGATTTCCGCGGCCGGTCCGGTCCAGCCGTCCGGGAGGGCGGTAACGGTTGCGACGACGGCGAGTGGCCGGCCGCCGTCGTACGCCAGTTCGCTGAGCCGCGGCAACCAGCCGGCAGGGTCGGCGCCGTGCCGGTCGGGGGAGTCCACGACAAGGAGGTCCGTCGCAGGGTTGGCGAGGGCCAGTGCCGTGAGGAGCTCGGTGCGGCGCGCCGGCGGGAGCTGCTCCGTCCACATGCCGGCAACGTCCTCGAAGCGGTTGACCTTCAGCCATGGCTTGCTCAGGAGGGCGCCGCGGTACCGGCGGGGCACCAGGGCCAGATCCTCGGTCACCAGGTCCCCGACGCTCAGGTGCTCTTCGGGTTCGTTGACGCCGGGTGAGTCCACCAGAGCGCTGGCGCGCCGCAGCGGCCTGATCCCTGCCGTGCCGTCCCAGGTGGCGGTGCCGGCGTCGGGCTTCATCCGGCCGCTGAGGGCAAGCGCCAGCGCCGTCCGCTGGTCCTGGCGGTCGCCGGTCACCAGCAGCAGTTCGCCGCGGGTCGCCTGAAGGGAAGTCGGCGGCAGGAGGTCGAGCCGCCGGCCTTTCACGCTGAGCTGTCGTGCGCAGAGCAAAGGGAGCCTTTCGCAGAAGTTGTCTGCCTCAAGGCTAACTGAACTGACTGGTCAGTTCAAATAAGAATCAGAGGCCGTACTTCTCCAGCAGCCGCAGCCAGACCTCGCTGATGGTGGGGTAGGAGGGGACAGCGTGCCAGAGCCGGTCGAGCGGCACCTCCCCGACGACGGCGATCGTCGCAGCGTGCAGGAGTTCGGCGACGTCAGGTCCGGCGAAGGTCGCGCCGAGGAGCACCTTGCGGTCCTCGTCCACCACGAGCTGCGCCCAGCCCTTGTAGTTCCGGGCATGGAGCGAGGAACCGGCCACTTCGATCGGCAGCTCCACCGACGAGGCGTTGTAGCCGTCCTTGCGCGCCTGCTCCAGCGACCTGCCGACGTTGGCCAGTTCGGGGTCGGTGAACACCACGTTGGGAACGGCGTGCTCGTCGGCCGTCTGCGCATGCCGGCTCCACGGCTCGGGCTCCCCGCGCAGCTCGCCCTTGGCCCGGGCGGCAATCGCCGCGGCGGTGGCCCGCGCCTCGTACTTGCCCTGGTGGGTCAGCAGTACTTTGCCGGCCGCGTCGCCCACCGCATACAGCCAGGGACCGTCGCCATTGCCGGACGCTTCAGCCACCAGGCCGGTGGAGTCGGTACGGATGACCAGGGGCTTGCCGTCGCTGGCGGACAGGCCCACGTTCTCCAGCCCGAGCCCGTCCAGTGCGGGCCGCCGGCCAGTCGACACCAGCAGCTTGTCCACGGTGACGGTGTCACCACCGCCTAGCGTGAGCGTCAGGGAGCCGTCGGAATTCCGGTGGACGCTGCGGGTCTTGGTGTCAAGGCGGAGCTCCACGCCGTCGGCCCGCAGGCCGCCAGCCACCAGTTCCGCGGCCTCGGCCGGGAAATTGCGCAGCAGTCCGCTGCGGGCCACCAGCGTGACCGTGGATCCGAGGCGGGCGAAGGCCTGGGCAAGCTCCGTGCCGGCGACGCCGCCGCCCAGCACACCTAGCCGCTCCGGGACCTCCTTGGCCGAGGTCGCCTCGCGCGTGCCCCAGTACTCCACCTCGGACAGCCCGTCGACGGGCGGCTGGTTCGGTGTGGAACCGTTGGCAAGTACGACGGCGTGGCGCGCCGTGAGTGCGTATTCGTCACCGTCCAGGCCGGCTACTTTAACGCTCCGCTCGCCGCTGATCCGGGCCCGGCCGCGAACCAGTTCGATGCCGGCGCCCTCCACCCATTCCACCTGGCTGGCGTCCTGCCAGTGCGAGGTGAAGGAGTCGCGCTGTTTGAGGACCGCAGCCGCATCGAGCGTTCCGGTTACGGCCTCGCTGGCACCGGGAACTGCCTGCGCACCGTGCAGCGCGGTGCCCGGACGCAGCAGCGCCTTGGACGGCATGCAGGCCCAATAGGAGCATTCGCCGCCCACCAGTTCGGCTTCAACGAGGACTGCCGTCAGGCCTCCCTGCACCACGCGGTCCGCGGCATTTTCCCCCGCCGCGCCGGCGCCGATCACAATGACATCGAATTCCCGTTCAACAAGACGTGGCATGGCAACAGCCTACGCCCGCCGTTGCTGCGGGTTTCGGCAGTCGCTGCTGTAACAATGGACCCTCCGTTCCGGGGACGTGGGACATCCGCTACGGTGAGAAAAGTTCGGACAGTGCAAAGGAGCCCTCATGCAGCCCTCCAACGTGGTTCCGCCGGCCCGCTTCAGCGCCCACGCCCGCCTGCGTGCCCTGCAGTCGGACATCATGGAACTGATCCTGGACCGTGAACTGGAGCCCGGCGACGCCCTCCCCACCGAAAACGAGCTGTGCCTCGCACTCGGTGTGGGCCGGAATACCCTCAGGGAGTCGCTGAAGGTCCTGCAGGCCCTGGGGGTCATCGAGATCCGGCACGGCTTCGGCATGTTCGTGGCGCCCAGCAATTTCGAGTCCCTGGCGGATGGCCTGATTTTCCGTGGGCGGCTGTCCCTGCGGCACCACGGCCTGGAGGCGCGGCAGCTCGTGGACGTCCGGCAGGCGCTGGAGGCAGGCCTCATCGGGAGCGCGATGGACGAGATGACCGCCGACCAGCTGGCCTCCATCGAGGAATCCGTGATCCGCATGGAACAGGGTGCAGCGACAGGGGAGGCTTTCGTGGAAGCCGACGCCGAATTCCACCGCAGGCTCTTTGAACCCCTTAAGAATGAACTGCTGCTCAACCTGCTGGGCGTCTTCTGGAAGGTGTACCGCAAGATCTACACCGAGGTTGGACCCGGGGTGGAGGATCTGCCGGCGCTCGCTGCAGTGCACCGGAACATCTATTCGGCCGTGGCTGCCGGGGACAAGGGGCGGGCTGCCCGCGAGCTGACCCATCACTTCGACGGCTTCCGGCAAAGGATCGTGGAAGCCGTCGGCGAATAAACAGTTTCGGAGGGCAGGGGCGCAGCGGTCCCTGCAAAGCAGGCTTAACGCAGAAGATCCGCACCGGTTTCCCGGTGCGGATCTTCTCTCTGTGCGCCCAAAGGGATTCGAACCCCTGACCTTCTGTTCCGTAGACAGACGCTCTATCCAGCTGAGCTATGGGCGCATCTTCCGTTTCGGTTCGAACTTTTCGCTCGCCCCGAACCTCGAATAACTTTACGCGAGGACGGCCGCAGTTCCAAATCGAGAACCGTGTAATCTACACAACTAGACCGGTCTATGTGACCTTCGTCACTAATTTCGAGTTTTCTAAATCCAAATTCCGCGAGTTTCCGCGGAATTCGCCTTCGGACGGGCAGGACATCCGATGTCTGACCGCGAATTGGTCCAGATCAACAGAAATAGCATTTAGCACACACCACTGAACCCGAAGAAGGGAACTGCAATGGCCCACCTGGCGCGACTGCCGCTGCTTGAGAAAGCACCCACCACCCATGCTGGTCTGCTGGCGTGGGTTGAAGAGGTCGCTGGCCTGACCCAGCCGGACCGGATTCATTGGGTCGACGGCTCCGAGGAAGAAAACACCCGCCTCACCGACGAACTCGTTGCGGCCGGCACCCTGAAGCGGCTGAACCAGGACCTGTTCCCCAACTCCTTCGCAGCCTTTTCGGATCCTGCCGACGTGGCCCGTGTCGAAGAGCAGACCTTCATCTGCTCCGAGAAGGAGCACGACGCAGGCTTCACCAACAACTGGATGGCCCCGGCGGAGATGAAGGAGAAGCTCCGCGGGCTGTTCTCCGGTTCCATGCGCGGCCGCACCATGTACGTCATCCCGTTCGTCATGGGCCACCTCGATGCTGAGGACCCCAAATTTGGCGTCGAGATCACCGACTCCGCCTACGTGGTTGCCTCCATGCGCATCATGGCCCGCATCGGCACGGACGTCCTGAACCGGATCACCGAAACCAACGCCTTCTTCGTTCCGGCCCTGCACTCCCTGGGCGCTCCGCTGGAGCCCGGCCAGGCAGACGTCCCGTGGCCCTGCAACCCGGACAAGTGGATCGTGCACTTCCCCGAAGAGCGCTCCATCTGGTCCTTCGGCTCCGGCTACGGCGGAAACGCGCTGCTGGGCAAGAAGTGCTACGCCCTGCGCATCGCGTCGGTCATGGCCCACGACGAGGGCTGGCTTGCCGAGCACATGCTCATCCTCAAGCTCACCTCGCCGGAAAACAAGACGTACTACGTCTCGGCAGCCTTCCCGTCGGCCTGCGGCAAGACCAATCTTGCTCTCCTGGACCCCACCATCAAGGGCTGGAAGGTCGAGACCCTCGGCGACGACATCACCTGGATGCGGTTCGGCAAGGAAGGCGAGCTCCGCGCCGTCAACCCCGAGGCCGGCCTGTTCGGCGTGGCCCCGGGCACGGGCTGGGGCACCAACCCCAACGCGATGCGCGCCATCGCCAAGGGCAACAGCATCTTCACCAACGTTGCGCTGACTGACGACGGCGGCGTCTGGTGGGAGGGCATGACGGAGGAAACCCCTGCCCACCTGACCGACTGGCAGGGCAACTCCTGGACGCCTGAGTCCGGCAAGCCGGCGGCCCACCCGAACTCGCGCTTCTGCACCCCGATCGACCAGATCGACATGCTGGCAGAGGAGTACCACAACCCGGACGGTGTGGAACTGTCCGCGATCCTGTTCGGCGGCCGCCGCAAGACCACCATTCCGCTGGTCACCGAGGCCCGCGACTGGACCAACGGCATTTTCATGGGCTCCACTCTGTCGTCGGAGACCACCGCTGCTGCGGCCGGTGCCGTCGGCGTGGTCCGCCGCGACCCCATGGCCATGCTGCCGTTCATCGGCTACGACGCCGGCGACTACCTGAACCACTGGGTTAACCTCTCCGCGAAGGCCAACCCGGAGCGCCTGCCCAAGATCTTCCTGGTCAACTGGTTCCGCCGCGCGGCAGAGGGCGGCTTCGCCTGGCCAGGCTTCGGGGACAACGCACGTGTCCTGAAGTGGGCCATCGAACGGCTCGAAGGAAAGGCCGACGCCGCGGAGACCCCCATCGGCTTCGTTCCGACCGGCGACGCGATCGACCTCGAGGGACTCGACATGACCCCTGCCCAGGTTGAGGACGCAGTCCGCGTCGACTCCGAGGAGTGGAAGACCGAACTCGCCTCGATCGAGGAGTGGTTCGCCAACTTCGGCGACTCGCTGCCCGCCGCACTCCAGAACGAGCTCGACGGCCTGAAGGCCCGCCTGGCCTAGACCGGTAAAAGTCCGACGGCGGCCCCGCACCTTTCTTCAAAGGTGCGGGGCCGCCGTCGTACGTCCTGGAGTTATTGTCCAGATAATGGCCGCTAAAGGCCTCTAAAGTCGCGACAAGTGGACGAAAACTCCCCCGGCGGGAGGGCTTAGGAGGCCAGCCAGATGTCCGGGCCGAAGACCTCGTAGTGGATCTTCGTGGCCGGGATGCCGGCGTTGATGGCCTCGCTGCGGATGTTCTTCATGAACGGCAGCGGGCCGCACAGGTACAGCGACGCGTTGGCCGGTAGATCCACCTCACGCAGGGACATGAAACCGGACTTGGAGCCGGCCTCCGGCCGCTCAAGCCAGAGCTGGAGTTCGGCGCCGTCGAGGCGTTCGACGTCGTCCGTCATCTGGGAGCGCAGGGCCCAGCTGTCCAGGGTGCTTTCGGCGTGCAGGACCAGCACCTGGCGGTCGGAGCCGGTTTCGGCAAGTGAACGCAGGATCGAGGCGGTGGGCGTGCAGCCGATGCCCGCGGAGGCAAGGACCACCGGGCCGTCGTCGTCCTTCAGCGTAATTTCGCCGAACGGGTTGGAGATGGCGATGATGTCTCCGACCTCAACGCTGTTGTGCAGCACGGGGGAGACCTCGCCGCCGTCGTCGAGCTTGGTGGTGAAGCTGCGGCTGGTGCCGGCGTCGCCGGACAGGGAGTACTGGCGGACCTGGCGGATGCCGTCGGGCAGGGTGACCTTGACGCTGATGTACTGGCCCGGCAGCGCGGGGGTGACGGGGCTGTCATCGGCAGGCGCCAGGGTGAACGTCATTGATCCGGTGCCGGCGGGGGCCTTTTCGACGACCGTCCACGGCATCCACATCGCGGTGTTCGCCTGTGCCGCGTACAGGTCCTTTTCCAGCTTGATCAGGGCGTCCGCCATGAGCCAGTAGACCTCGGTCCAGGCTTCGGCGATTTCCCGCGTGATGACCTCGGCAAGGTCGTCGGCGATCGCTGCGAACAGGTGCTCGTAGACCACCTGGTACTGCGGCTCGGTGATGCCGAGCGAGGCGTGGCGGTGGGCGATGCGGGACAGCACGGTCTCCGGCAGGGTGTCCGGGTGGTTCACGAGGTGGGTGGCAAATGCGGCGATGCTGCCGGCCAGGGCCTGCTGCTGGTTGCCGTTGCGCTGGTTGGAGCGGCTGAACAGCCCGTCCAGGAGTTCCGGGTGCGCGGCGAAGAGCCGGGCATAGAACTTGGGGGTGATCTCGCCGATTCGTGAGCCGACCAGGGGAAGGGTGGCTTCGATGACAGGACGGGCTTTGTCCGAGAGCATTGACACTCCTGAGCTAGTGGTCCGGGGTCTTTGGCCGGACCGGGGCTGCAGATACTGGCATTCGAAATGCCACTTTCTGTTGGTCCATTTCTACAACCTGTAGAAGGGATTTTCCAAATGGGGAGTGTGGCGGAGCGGGGCCTCGCGGAGGCCGTGACGGGCTGGGCTCAGGCGCCGGGTCGCAGCCCGATCGCCTCGAAAACGGGCGTCATCTGGCGTGAGGTGGGGAGCTCGGCCACCACGACGTCGTCGAGTTCGCGGTAGAAGGCATCGCGCGCCCGGGCGAGGGCGCCGCGGAGCCGGCATTCATTGATGAGGGGGCAGCTGCCTGCCGGGCCGATGCACTCGGCGGGATTTTCGCGGGTGTCCAGCTCCCGAAGGACCTGGCCAACGGTGACGCGGCGGCCGGCGGCACTGAGCCGGGAACCACCGTTGCGGCCGCGCTCAACGTCAATCAGACCCAGCATGCGCAGCTTCGCCACGGCTTTGCTGACGTGGTTGTAGGGGGTTCCGACGGCGTCAGCGACGTTCTGGGTGGTGAGCAGGCCGCCCTCCGGTGCGGCAGCGAGCACTATGAGGGCGCGCAGGCTGACGTCCGCAAAGGCGTTGATTTTCATGGTACTAGCCTAATAGTCTGTGCAAATCCCCGGTCGGCCTTTCGCACATCGCGTGATCCGTGCGCTGCCGGCGACCAGGTCAAAGCACTGTTCCGGACCGGTCTAGTCAGCCCAGATGACGGGCTCGTTGGTGTCGGCCGCAAGATCGCCGAACGCCCAATCGCCGCCCCCGTTGTTGGGCGAGTACGGCAGGACGGCCGCGAAAACTGCGCGGTCCCGGTGTTCGGTGGCCACGTGGATAGCGTCCGAGTCCTCCTCGACCAGGGTGATGTCGCAGACGATCGCGGCGGCGCGGAACTCGTCCCGGTGCTGGCGCAGAAGTTCCGTAATGTCGCGGATCATCCCGTCGGCGTCGAAGTCGCTGTTCCCGCCGGCCTCCGGATCGGCCGGCGAAACAGCCACGAGCCGGACATCGCCATCGTTCTCCAGCACCAGGGCGAACGGCAGGAACCCGCCGCTGCGCTCAAGCTGCTCCTGGGCTGCCGCCATTCCGGTGCCCAGGAGGTTTTCCAGGTCCGTGGCCGTGGCCTCGGGGACGGATGCACGCCACGACGGCTGTTCCGATGTCGGGTCGGGTGATGCCACCGGGCGGTCCTAGCTGCGGACCAGGGCCAGCACGCGGTCGCGCACGCGCTCCATGGTGGCCCGGTCCGTGGCTTCGGCGTTCAGGCGCAGGTACGGTTCGGTGTTGGAGGGGCGCAGATTGAACCAGAAACTGCCGTCGGCGGCCGTGAAGGTGCTGCCGTCCAGGTAGTCCACCGCCACGTCCTCGGTCTCGAAGTCGGCCCGGACACGCTCCACGGCGCCTGCCTTGTCCTCGATTTCCGAGTTGATTTCGCCGGAGGAAACGTAGGGTTCGTACTCCCGGCCGAGCTCGGAAAGCGGACCGTCCTGTTCGCCGAGGGCGGCCAGCACGTGCATGGCGGCAAGCATGCCGGTGTCCGCGTTCCAGAAATCGCGGAAGTAGAAGTGGGCGGAGTGCTCACCGCCGAAGATGGCGCCTTCCTCTGCCATGACGGCCTTGATAAAGGAGTGACCAACCCGGGTGCGCACGGCACGTCCGCCGTCTTCGGCGACGAGTTCGGGCACCGCGCGGGAGGTCAGGAGGTTGTGGATGATGGTGGGCGTCGCCTCGCCCTGCGCCTTCGCGCGGGCGATTTCGCGGCGGGCCACCATGCCCGTGATGGCCGACGGCGAGACCGCCTCGCCCTTTTCGTCGATGACGAAGCAGCGGTCGGCGTCGCCGTCGAACGCCAGTCCGATGTCCGCACCGTGCTCGACGACGGCGGCCTGCAGGTCGCGCAGGTTTTCCGGCTCCAGGGGGTTGGCGGGGTGGTTCGGGAAGGAGCCGTCCAGTTCGAAGTAGAGCGGGACAATGTCGAAGGGCAGCTTGGGCAGCAGCGTGTCGCCCAGAACGGCAGGTGTGGTCAGGCCGGCCATGCCGTTACCGGCGTCCACCACGACCTTGAGGGGGCGCGAGCCGGAAAGGTCAACGAGCGTGCGCAGGTATTCGGCGTAGTCCCTCAGCACGTCCCGGACGCCGATCTGGCCCTGGGTCTCGGCGGAGGGGATGGAGCCCGTGTTCAGGTACTGCTCGGCGAGTGCCTGGATCTCCTTGAGGCCCGTCTCGGAGGAGATGGGGACGGCGCCGGCCTTGGCCATCTTGATGCCGTTGTATTCGGCGGGGTTGTGACTTGCCGTGAACGTGGCGCCCGCGGCGTTCAGGGCACCGCAAGCGTAGTACAGCTCGTCCGTGGAGATCAGGTCCAGCAGCTGGACGTTGGCGCCGCGGGTGGCGGCGCCGCTGGCGAATGCCTTGCTGAACTCGGGGGAGGAGGGGCGCATGTCACCGCCGACCAGGACCGTCTGTCCCTCCAGGCCAAGCACGTCAACGAACGCTGCGCCTACGGCCTCAACGATTTCGGCGGTGATGGATTCGCCCACGATGCCGCGGACGTCATACGCCTTGAACGAGGCCGACAGGTCAAAAATACGGGTCTGGTCGCTAGTCACGGCACTTATCTTACGGGCACGCGCGCGGCCGCCTGTGAAGGCGGAAGTCACAGAAGCGCGCGCGGGCTGTTGTCCACATAGGCGGTGCCCGGGGTTTGGAGTGTCAGAGGTGGCTGGGATACTGAATCAATGGCAAATAACCAGCACGCTCCTGTCCTTGCTTCCGCCCCCGGTCCCGCGGGTGCCGGCGCCGGAACGGAAGAGGCAACGGCCACCGGGACGCGCGGCCAGGCCCTGTCGGTGCTGCGCGAGCTGGTGGGCCGGCCGGAGGCCGACTTCCACGACGGCCAGTTCGAGGCCATCGAGGCACTGGTCGACGGCGGCCGCCGGACGCTCGTGGTCCAGCGGACAGGCTGGGGAAAATCCGCCGTTTACTTCGTGGCCTCTTTGCTGCTCCGGCGGCGCGGGGCCGGACCCACGCTGATCGTATCGCCGCTGCTGGCCCTGATGCGGGACCAGGTGGCCGCTGCCGCCCGGGCCGGTGTCCGGGCCGTGGCCATCAACTCCGCCAACCAGCTGGAGTGGGACGCGGTGCGGGAGCAGTTGGCCGCAGATCAGGTGGATGTCCTGCTGGTATCCCCGGAGCGGCTCACCAACCCCTCGTTCCGGGAGAACCAGCTGCCCGAACTCATCCGGCGGACTGGCCTGCTGGTGATCGACGAGGCGCACTGCATCTCCGACTGGGGCCACGACTTCCGGCCCGACTACCGGCGCATTGCGGACCTCATCGCGGAACTGCCGGACACCGTGCCAGTGCTGGCCACCACGGCCACTGCGAATTCGCGGGTGGTCCATGACATCGAGGAACAGCTCGGCGACGGCGTGCTCACCATCCGGGGCGCGCTCGGCCGGGAATCGCTGCGGCTTGGGGTCCTGGCGCTGCCCGATTCGCGGCAGCGTCTCGGCTGGCTGCTCACGCACCTGTCCGATCTGCAGGGCAGCGGGATCATCTACACCCTGACCGTCTCCGCCGCCGAGGACACCGCCAGGCTGCTCGCGGAGGCGGGTCACGAGGTGCTGGCTTATACGGGCCGCACCGACCCCGCCGACCGTGAGCGGGCGGAGCAGCTCCTCAAGGACAACCAGGTCAAGGCGCTCGTGGCCACCTCCGCGCTGGGGATGGGCTTCGACAAGCCGGACCTCGGCTTCGTGGTGCACCTGGGCGCCCCGTCGTCCCCGGTGGCCTACTACCAGCAGGTGGGCAGGGCCGGCCGTGGCGCCGCCAACGCAGACGTCCTGCTGCTGCCCGGGTCCGAGGACCGCGAAATCTGGCAGTACTTTGCCACCGCTTCCATGCCTTCCGAGGAGAAGGCCACTGCTGTGCTGACCGCCCTGGCAGACGCGGGCTCGGCCGTGTCCACGGTAGCTCTGGAAGCCCGGGTGGACCTGCGCCGGACGCCCCTGGAACTACTCCTGAAGGTGCTCGCCGTGGACGGGGCGGTGGAACGCGTAGGCGGTGGCTGGCGGTCCACCGGTATGCCGTGGACGTATGACGCCGAACGGTACCGCCGCATCGCGGAGGCCCGGGTGGACGAGCAGGACTCCATGGTCATCTACCAGGACACCGCCGGATGCCGGATGGAGTACATCACCTCAGTCCTGGATGACGAGACCGCCGCCGCCTGCGGCCGGTGCGACAACTGCGCAGGCAGGTGGTTTCCGTCAGAGGTCGCAGCCACAGCCACGGAGGCTGCCGGGCAGACCCTCAGCCGCGCCGGCATCGTGCTGGAGCCCAGGCTCCAGTGGCCCAGCGGAATGGACCGCCTGGGGGTGCCGGTGAAGGGCAAGATCAAACCCGACGAAAACACGGCGGACGGCCGGGTCCTTGCCAGGCTGACGGACCTGGGCTGGGGCGGGGCGCTGCGTGAACTCTTCGCGGCCGGAGCTGCGGACCGCGCTGTCGATCCCGGCATGCTGCAGGCCTGTGTCCAGGTGCTGCGTGAATGGGGCGCCGGAGACTCCCGGCTTCCGGGCTGGAGCGGCGCGGGCAGGCCGGCGGCGATTGTCAGCATGCCCTCGCGCAGCAGGCCCGAGCTCGTGGATTCCCTCGCCCGGGGCATCTCCCAGATCGGCCGCATTCCGTACATCGGCCAGCTGCAGCTCGAACACGGCGGGCCGACCGGAGGACGCGGCGGCAACAGCGCCTACCGGCTGGCCGGGGTGTGGGACCGTCTCGTAGTGGGGGAGTCGCTGGCGACGGAGCTCGCAGGCATGGGCGGCGGCAGCGTGATGCTCATCGACGACCTCGTGGACAGCCGGTGGACCGTCACCGTCGCTGGACGCGCCCTTAGGCGGGCCGGTGCGGGCGCGGTGCTTCCGCTGGCGCTGGCCCAGGCTGGCTGACCTCGGCTCCCGCGTGCCGGTGCAGCATCAGGCTGTCGGCGGTGCTGAGGAGCATCAGCACCGCAATCGACACGAACGCGCCGCGGTAGGCCGCCAGGCCGCTGCCGTCCGGTCCGGCTGACAGGATGCCGCCAAGCGAGGACGAGAGCAGCGAATCCGACTCGAAGAGGCGCAGCAGCAGGGCGCCCACCGCGATTCCGGCCCCGGTGGCCAGCTGCACCAGTGTCGCAGAGACGGCGTTGGCTGACGTCAGCTGGGCCGGCACGATGTCTGCGTACTGCACAGATGCGTAGGCGGAAAAGCCGATGGACCGGAACGCTCCGCTGCACACGAGGAGTGCGAACACCAGCGGTTCCGGTGTGTCCGGGGTCAGCAGCGCGCAGAGGGCGAAGGTGGCGGCCGAGGCCAGGGACGCGAAGACCAGCACCGGCTTGAAACCGAAGCGCCTGATGAGCGGAGTGGTCGCTGGTTTGATGCCGATGTTCCCGATAAAGACGGCGGCCACCATGATGCCCGCATGCAGGGGTGTCCACCCGAAGCCGTTCTGGAACATGAGCGGCAGCAGGAACGGCACGGCGCTGATGGTCAGCCGGTAGATGAAGCCGCCGGAGTTGGTGGCCCGGAAAGTGCGGGTTCCAAAGACTGTCAGATCGAACAACGGGTGGGCGGCGCGGCGCATCCACAGGACCGCCGCTGCCAGTGCGAGAACCCCGGCCAGAATGCTCGGCCAGGTCCAAAAGCCGCCCGGGTGGCCGCTGGCCAGTTCCAGGCCTGCCACCAGCGCCCCCACGCCCGCCGTCGTGAGGGCAAGCCCCAGCCAGTCCAGCCGGCGGCTCCGGTCGCCGGGAACGGCGGGAACGAGGCGCAGGGCGGCCAGGAAGGCTGCGGCACCGAGCGGCAGGTTGATCAGGAAGATCCAGTGCCAGGACAGGTAGGTGGTCAGCGCGCCGCCCACAAGCGGTGCCAGGACCGGAGCCAGCAGGCCGGGCCAGACGAGATAGGCCGTGGCGCGCAGCAGATCCGACTTTGGCGTCCCGCGAAGCACCAGCAGCGTACCGACCGGCACCATCATCGCCCCGCCCAGGCCCTGCAGGACCCGGCTGACCGTCAGGACCGTGAGGTCCTGGCTGGCGGCGCACAACAGGGACGCCACGGTGAAGACGGCGATGGCCAGGCAGAAAATCCGCCGGGCCCCGAGCCGCTCCGCCAGCCAGCCGCTCAGCGGGATGCCCATGGCCACCGTCATCAGATAGGCGGTCATGGTGATGTTTACGCTGGCCGACGGCACGCCAAAGTCCCCCGCGATGCTCGGGATGGCGGTGGTCAGGACCGTCCCGTCGAGGAACTCCATGAAGAACGTGGCCGCTACAAGCAGGGCCAGCCGGGGGCTCCAAGCCTCGTTGGCGGAAAGCTTGTTCATGGAGTCATCCTGCCACCGGAAAGCGCTTTATCGCGTTGAGCGTCCGGTACGCGGACGGCTCAGGCCACGCGAAGGGGTTTAGCGGGGCTTGGTCGATTTCGGTGTCCGGGAACGCAAAAGGCCCCGGTCCGAGGACCGGGGCCAAACGCGGAGACGGGGGGATTTGAACCCCCGGTCGAGTTTAACCCCGACCCTTCATTAGCAGTGAAGTCCATTCGGCCGCTCTGGCACGTCTCCAATTGCTATTACTAGCCCACCAAGGATACGCAGAACCGGCCATCCAGTGCAAAACGGCCGGCGCAGCTCGTCCAAAACGCGCCAGCACCCGCAAACCTGAGGAGTTTTTGTCCAGATAATGGGACTTGAGGCGCCCGTAACTCGCGATATCTGGACAAAAACTCCAGGTGGGGTCCGTCAGGCCGTGCCTTCTGCCAGCGCCTTCCACAGGAAGTGCTGGCTGCGGCCCTGGAGTGCGGCTGCCTGCCGGTTGTCCGAGGCGCCCGCGTGCCCGCCTTCGAGGGCTTCGTGGAACCAGACGTTGGGGATGCCCATGGCCAGCATGCGCGCGGCCATCTTCCGGGCTTGCACGGGACCCACCCGGTCATCGGACGTCGCGGTCCAGATGAAGGTTTCCGGGTACTCCACGCCGTCCTTCAGCTGGTGGTACGGCGAGAACGTCTTGATGAATTCCCAGTGCTCGGGCAGGTCAGGGTCGCCGTACTCGGCAATCCACGAGTGGCCGGCCGACAGCTTCGTGTAGCGGCGCATATCCAGCAGCGGAACCCCGCAGGACACGGCGCCGAACAGCTCGGGGTACCGCGTCAGCATGTTGCCCACCAGCAGGCCGCCGTTGGAGCCGCCGACGCAGCCGAGCCGCTCCCTGCTGGTGACGCCCCGCGAGATCAGGTGCCGGGCCACCGCCGCAAAATCCTCGTAGGCGCGGTGTCGGTTCTCCTGCAGCGCAGCCCGGTGCCAGGAGGGGCCGTACTCCCCGCCGCCACGGATATTGGCCACCACGTACACGCCGCCCCGGCTGTGCCCCTCCGGAAGGCCGTCGCCTGGAACAGCGGCAGTGCGCCGCTCCAGCCACGCCCGTCCGATGGTGCCGCTGTAGGCGGGGGTGCGCGAGACCTCGAAGCCCCCGTAGCCGGAAAGCTGCGTGGGGTTCTGCCCGTCCAGGACCAGGCCGCGCGCCCCCACCTGGAAGTACGGCACCTTCGTGCCGTCCGCAGAAACCGCGAAGTGCTGCTGCACCTCATACTCCGCTTCGTTGAAGAACGACGGCGAGGCCTTGACTTCCGCATGGCTGCTCACCACGCCTGCCTCGGCAGTCCCGCCGTCAGCCCCGCCGTCGCTGGTGCCGCGCGTCAGCGTCCCGCGGGTCAGAGTGCTGGGCGTCGTGAAGCCGGTGGCCACGAGCCAGAAGTCGTCACCGGCCCCACCTTCCGCCTCATCCTCGTCGTCCACCGCGAACGCATTGACATCGTGCAGCGGTGGGCAGGCGTCGAGCAGTGAGGACCGCCACGAGTCGGCCGGATCCAGCACCCGGATTTCCGAGGACACGTCCTTCAGCAGGTTCAGCAGCAGGAAGTTACGGGTCCAGCTCCAGGACTGCAGCGACGTGTGCGCGTCCGGGGCAAACAGGACCGTCAGCTCGCGCCCGCCGGCAAGGTACGCCTGGAAGTCGGCGGCGATCAGGGAACCGGCCGCGTAGGTGGTGCCGTCCACCGTCCAGTCGCGCTGCGGCCTGAACAGCAGCCATTCCCGGTGGACGCCGGTGTTCACGTCGGTGGGCACGTCCACCGGCACCCAGTCACCGTCCTGCAGTACCGACGTGCGGCGGTTGAAGAAGTCGATCCAGTCCACCGCGAACGTCCGCTCGAAGCCGGGCGTGGAGTCGTGGGCCACGATCGCCATCATGTGGTCCGCGGGGATCTCGAAGATGCGCGGCGCATCGGCCAAGGCCTGGCTGCGGCGAAGCCGCACGGCGGTGCGGGCGTACGAGGACGCCGTGCGGGGGAGATCCTCCGCGGTGCTGGCGACCAGCAGCGTGTCCGCATCGAGCCACGAGACGTTCCCCTTCGCCGTCGGAAGGTCAAAGCCGCCGGCGGCGGGATCAACGAAGGCGCGGGTCTCGACGTCGAATTCGCGGTAGCGGTTGGCGTCGCCGCCGTCGGGGGAGAGCGCCACCAGCGCGCGCCGGTACGGCTGCCCGGGTTCGGGCCGGAGCAGGTTTGCGCCGTGGAAGACCCATTCCACGCCGTCGGCGGCCGCCAGGGCATCCACGTCAAGCAGCACGTCCCACTCCGGGGCGTCGCTGCAGTAGCTTTCCCAGCTGGTCCGGCGCCACAGACCCTTGGGGTTCTCCCGGTCCTTCCAGAAGTTGTAGTACCACTCCCCGTGCTTGCTCACCATCGCGATCTTGTCCGTCGAGTCCAGCACCTCGAGGATTTCGCCCTCGAGCCGCGCGTAGTCGGCGTCCTCCAGCAGGTCTTCAGTGCGGGCATTCTGCTCGCGTACCCAGGCCAGCTGTTCCTCGCCGTAGATGTCCTCCAGCCAGATGTTCTCGTCGGTGGGCGCGGGCGCAGTCCCCGGAGGAACGGCGCCGGACGCGGGGGCAGAGTCAGCTGCAGTGGTGGTCATGGGCCCATCCAAACAACATCGCCGCTCAGCTAGCAAGTCACATGCGGATACTCTGGAAGGCGTGGTTATTTCGCAGAGCATCCGGACGGCGCTGATTGGCGCCGGTCCGAGGGGCACCAGTGTGCTGGAGCGGCTGCTCGCCAACTGGTCTGCCGCCCGCCCTGCCGGAGCCCGCCTGCACATCGACGTCATCGATCCGTTTCCCGCCGGTCCCGGCCACGTCTGGCAGCCCGGCCAGTCCCGTCTCTACCTGATGAACACACAGTCGTTCTACCCCACGCTGGTTCCCGAAGACACAGGTCTGGCAGCGCCGGTAGCGGGCACCACCTTCGACCGCTGGCGGAGAGCGCAGCAGCACAGCCCCCTCCCGGAGCTGTCCGACGACGAGCGGGCAGAGCTCGCCGTGCTGGGATCCGGCGACTTCCCCAGCCGTGCCATCTACGGCCGCTACCTGCAGTCCACCTTGGAGGAACTGCTCGCTGCGCTGCCCGACGGCGTCACCCTCGAGATGCACCAGGCGACGGCCACCGCTGCGCGCCGGCGGCCGGACGGAAAGTTCGACGTCGAACTGGCCGGCCACGGGACCCTCACCGTCGATTCTGTTGTCCTCGCGCTCGGCCACCTCGCGTCCCGGCTCAGCCCGGAACAGCGCGAACTGCAGGCTGCCGCCGCGCAACTGGGCCTGCGCTACCTCCCGCCGGCCGTTCCGGCCGACGTCGACTGGGGCGTGGTTCCGGCCCAGGAGCCGGTGCTGGTGCGCGGGATGGGCCTGAACTTCTTCGACGTGATGGGCCAGCTCACGGAGGGCCGTGGCGGGAAGTTCGTGGAGGCAGGGGACCGCCTGGAGTACCTGCCCTCGGGCCAGGAGCCCATCATTTTCGCCGCGTCCCGGCGCGGAACCCCGTACCGGTCCAAGGCCACCCTCGCCGGCTACTATCCGGCGTCGGTCTCGCTTCGCTACTTCACCGGGAAGGCACTGAAGAGGTTCGCCGCGGCCGGGATTGTGCCGGCCTTCGACCACGACCTCTGGCCGCTCCTGCACCGGGACGCGCTCTGGGCCTATTACACGACCCTGCTGCGCTCGCAGCCGGACGCGGTGCAGGACCATGCTGCGTTCCTCAAGGAGCTCGAGGAGGCGCTGCACCCGCATGCCCACAGCACCGGCCGCTGGGAAGAGGATTTCAACGCCGTTGTCGGCCGGCATGTCCATCCAGCCAGCAGGCTCGACTTGCGTGGGCTTGCCGCACCGCTGTCGGGGCGGACCTTTGCGTCGCGCTCTGAGCTGGATGCCGCCGTCGTCGATTACCTCGACGACGATGCGCGCCGCTCCGCGCTCGGTGAGGACGATCCCGTCAAGATGGCCATCGGTGCCCTGCACCATGGCCGTGCCGTGCTGAAATCGGTGGTGGCCGACGGCGGCATCACCGATGAGTCGTGGGTCGCCGGCCTTCGGGGCTGGTTTGAGTCGCTGGTGGAGGGCCTCGCCAGCGGTCCTCCCGCGCTGCGGGCCGAGCAGCTGGCTGCACTGGCGCGCGCCGGAATTGTCAGCTTCGTGGGCCCGGACCCCAAGTTCGGCGTGGCCCGCGGAAAGCGCGCCTTCACCGCCGCCTCGCCGTGGGTGCGCGGCGGGGCTGCAGAAGCACACACGCTGGTGGAGGCACTGGCACCGGCCAACAGGGTGGCCCTCAACGAGTCCCCGCTGCTGGAACAGCTCCTCGCCGACGGACTTGTCCGGCCGCGGACCATGATGACCGTGGAAGGCACGCCGGTGCAGTCCTCCGGGCTCGACGTCCGCCCGCATCCGTACCGGCCGGTGGCGGCGAACGGCGAGGTCACCGAGCGGATGTACGTGCTGGGGCTTCAGCTCTCGGCTACGCAGTGGGGAACGGCCATCGCCGCCGAAGCCGCGCAGCAGACCGGTCCTGTCTACCCCAGCGGGCAGCGCACGCTCCGCGACGCCGACGAGATCGCCAGGGCCATCCTCGGCCTGACCCCAAACGCGTCCTCACGTCCTGCCGCCTGACCGCAAACGCTCTCGCAATTCACGCCGCAACTCCACCGTTGGGCGCCCAAAGAGTGCCGGCCGGCAGCTTCGGAGGAGCTGCCGGCCGGCATCCGTTCAGCAGAGTCCCTATAGGGCGCCCTGCCCGCCGGTCCCGGCGTCGGCCGCGTTGCCCTGGCCGGTGTCGGTGATGAGCTTGAACCTGGCCCCGGTGGGGTCGGTCAGCGTGGCCATGCGGCCGTAGGGTGTGTCGTCCGGGCCGTCGACGAGGGTCGCGCCCAGGCTGACGGCCTTGTCGATGGCGGCGTTTGCGTTCTCGACGGCGAAATAGACAACCCAGTGGGAGGGGACTTCAGCGGGAAGGTCGTTTGAGGCGTCGTAGATTCCGGCCTTGGCATCCCGGCCGGCGCCGAGGGTGGTGTAGCGGAACTCCGGGGTGTCGCTCATGACGTCGGTGTTCCAGCCGAACACTTCCTGGTAGAACTTCACCGCGGCGCCGTAGTCCTTGGTGTGGAGCTCGTGCCAGGCCGGGGCGCCCGGCTCGCCAACAAGCTCGTAGCCGCGCATCTCCCGCGGCTGCCACACACCAACCGTGGCGCCGGAGGAATCACCGAAGAACGCCATGTGGCCCTGCTCCGGGACGTCCATAGGTTCCATGTACACCTGGCCGCCGTTTGCGGTGACCGCGGCAGCCGTGGCGGCGGCGTCGTCGGACCAGAGGTAAGTGGACCACATGTCCGGCATGCCTGCCTGGTCCTCCTGCTTTTGCATGATGCCGGCGACGGTCTTGCCGTTCTTCTGTGCGGTGATGTAGCCGCCGTACTTTTCCTGGTCCCCGGTCTGGAAGTCCCAGCCGAACAGCTCGCCATAGAACTGTTTCGCCTGGTTGGCATCGGTGGTCATAAGGTCGACCCAGCAGGGGGCGCCGGGTGTGGGTTCAGGCGTAGGCATAGTCTGCTCCTGGTGTGGTTTGCGGGATGTCCCCGCAGATCATGGAGGTGCTACGGACAGAACCGACACTATTCCGGGGGTGTGACAGTTTCAATGGGGAGTGGGTGCTCAGGGCTGGTCCGAGAATGACGTGGCCGGCTCCTGGTCGTCGTCGGCCTCGATCCACTCGGTGAAGTCCTTCAGCGACATGCACCAGTAGTAGTCCGAGTACCTCAGGCTCTGCTTGTCAGCTTTGCTCATGACCTCGACTCCCACATGCGACGGTGGATGCGGAAGCTCCATCCCGCGGTGGCAGGAAAGCGCTGATTCAAGTGAACGCCATCCGGCAGCCGCGCGCATGAGTGGCGCGTACTCGAATTCTGCAGGGCAGGTACTCGGATTACCTGATTTTCGGGCCACGGTCCGCACCCCTACTTGCCCGTAAATTCGGACACTACCTGCCCACGCAAAAGGCCGGCCGGACCAATCTTTCGATTGGCCCGGCCGGCCTTCAAAATGGCCGCCATTTCGGTGCTTTCGCACGGGGCCGGCCTTGCGCGGAAGGTAAGAGATTCGAACTCTTGGTACGGGGTTACCGCACACTGGTTTTCAAGACCAGCTCCTTCGGCCGCTCGGACAACCTTCCCTAACTAGTAGTGTTTCATAGGCAGCTGGCTGCAACAAAAACCGCCGCGTGGCAGTTGTCGCCGGTGCACAGTATTTTTGGGGCAGGAATCAGCTAGAAATCGGGAGTTCGCCATGAAAGCCGTCTTTATCTCGGAGCCCGGCGGGCCGGAAGTGCTGGAAATCCGCGAGGTGCCGGCTCCCGAGCCGGGCCAGGGCGAGGTCCTCATCGATGTGGTGGCAGCGGGCCTGAACCGCGCCGACGTCCAGCAGCGGAGGGGCTACTACCCGCCGCCGCCGGGTGCTTCGGAAATTCCCGGGCTGGAGGTTTCCGGCCGGATCGCGGGCTTCGGCCCAGGCGTCACCAAACCGTTCTCCATCGGGGACAAGGTGGTGGCGCTGCTGGCCGGCGGCGGCTATGCGCAGCAGGTCGCGGTGCCCTCGGAGCAGGTGCTGAGGATTCCCGACGGCGTCGACCTCGTTACCGCTGCGGCCCTGCCTGAGGTTGCGGCCACCGTCTACTCAAACCTGGTCATGACGGCGCAGCTGCAGCCGGGGGAGACGGTCCTGATCCACGGCGCGACGGGCGGCATCGGTACCATGGCCATCCAGCTGGCCAAGGCCCTGGGCGCCACCGTGGCCACCACTGCTGGCACCGACGAAAAAGTCAGCACCGCCAAGGCGTTCCTTGGCGCCGACATCGCCATCAACTATGCCGAGGAAGACTTCGCCGAGAGCCTTCGCGCCCAGAACGGGGGCAAGGGTGCCGACGTGATCCTGGACGTCGTGGGCGCCAAGTACCTGCAGAAGAACGTCGACGCCCTGGCGGATTACGGCCGGCTCGTCGTCATCGGGCTGCAGGGCGGCGCCAAGGGGGAACTGGACCTCGGTCAGCTGCTGCGCAAGCGTGCTGCCGTCGTGGCCACGGCCCTCCGGCCGCGCCCGCCTGCGGAGAAGGGCGTCATCATGACGGCGGTCCGGGACTCCGTCTGGCCCCTCGTCGCTGACGGGCGGATCCACCCGCTGGTGGCCAAGACCTTCCCGCTGGACCAGGTCAGGGCGGCCCACAAGTACTTCGACTCCGGTGAGCACGTGGGCAAGATCCTGCTGGTGATGTGACGCGGGCGGCCGGTAGATACTCAGTATTGCCATCGGCGGATACTCGGGCTAGGCTTTGGACATACGCGGTATGCACACGTCTTGGGGGCGTGTGCATGCCGCCGACTTCCAGCCAAGGAGCCAGATGTCCATCCGCCACAGCCTCCTCGCCCTCCTGCAGGACCAGCCGCGTTACGGCTACCAGCTCCGGGTCGAATTTGAAGACCGCACCGGTTCCACCTGGCCGCTGAACATCGGGCAGGTCTACACCACCCTCGACCGGCTGGAACGTGACGGCCTGGTCAGCAACGACGGCGGCGACGGCGAAGGCCACGTCGTGTACAGCATCACCGACGCCGGCCGGGCCGAGGTCGAGGGCTGGTTTGCGACGCCGGTGGAACGCAGCAATCCGCCGCGCAATGAGCTCGCCATCAAACTGGCGCTCGCCGTCACCCTGCCCGGGGTGGACGTGGCAGCCATCATCCAGGCCCAGCGCGCCGCGTCCATGCGCGCCCTGCAGGACTACACGAAGTCCCGGCGGGACACCGCGGCCAACCAGCGGGCGGCGGACACGGCCTGGCTGCTGGTACTGGATTCGCTGATCTTCCAGACGGAAGCCGAGATTCGCTGGCTGGACCTGTGCGAGGCCAGGATGGTGCAGCTTGCGCAGGCCTCCGGGACCCGCAGCCAGGCACGCAAAAACGGGGTCACCGCGGAAGAGGCCGCCCGGGTCACCCCGGAGAACCGCCGGTGAGCGTGCAGGGGCCGCAGCAGGTCCTCGAACTTGCCAAGGTCAGCAGGACCTTCGGGCACGGGGCGACGGCGGTCGCCGCCCTGCGGGATGTGGACCTGACCGTCAACGCGGGGGAGTTCGTCGCGGTGATGGGGCCGTCCGGATCCGGAAAATCATCCCTGCTGGCGCTGGCCGGCGGACTGGACCGGCCGACGTCGGGCGGTGTCTTTGTGGAGTCAACCCCGCTTGCGGGGCTGGGACTGAACGCACTGGCCCGGCTCCGCCGCCGTGCCGTGGGCTACGTCTTCCAGGACTTCAACCTGGTTCCGACGCTGTCCGCGGCGGAAAATGTGGCCCTGCCGCTCGAGCTCGACGGCGTGCCGGCGCGGAAAGCGCACCGCCAGGCACTCGACGCCCTGCGGCAGGTGGGGATTCCCGGGCTGGGGCACCGGTTTATGGATGAGATGTCCGGCGGGCAGCAGCAGCGCGTGGCCATCGCACGCGCCATCGTGGGAAGCCGCCGGCTGATCCTTGCCGACGAACCCACCGGCGCGCTGGATTCCACGACGGGCCACGGCGTGATGGATGTGCTCCGCTCCCGGGCCGACGCCGGCGCGGCCGTCATGCTGGTCACGCATGAGGCCCGCCATGCCGCCTGGGCGGACCGCGTGGTGTTCATCCGTGACGGCCGGATCGTGGACGAGGCAGCGGCCATGCACGATCCCGCAGTTCTCCTGGCACCGGCCGGCTGAAATGGCCCTTGACGTCGCCCCCGTGCCGCACGGCCGCTGGCACAGTTTCCGCCTTGCCCTCCGGATGGCGCGCCGGGACATCAGCCGGCACCGCGGCCGCTCCCTGCTGATCATCCTCCTGATCCTGCTGCCCGTTGCCGGCATGACCGGTGCCGCGGCCCTGGCGCAAAGCATGCAGGAGTCGCCGGCGGAACGGGTGCAGTACCAGCTGGGCAGCACGCAGGCGCGGTTCCGGAGCATGCCTGCCTCCAACGCCGAAACAGTGCAGGACCCTGTCCTTGAGACGGCAACCATGACGCGGAACTTCACCGTCGACCCGGACTTCACGCCGCGGAATCCGCAGGATGCCATTCCCGCCGGCTATGACGTCCTCACCGAAACGCAGCTGACGCTCACCGTCCGGGCCGGATTGTCCCGGGCCGGCACGCCCCGGGGCGGGGCGTCCGACGTCCCGGTGATGGCCAAGGCCGTCGACGCCTTGGACCCCGCCTTCACCGGTAAGTACACGCTTCTGGACGGCAGGCCCGCCGCCGCTGATGACGAGATCCTCGTCTCGCCCGGTGCGCTGGAACGCTTCGGGATCCGCCTCGGGGACAGGCTCACGACGGCGGACGGCACCTTCGCCGTCGTCGGCACACTTCGGGATGCCACCTACTCGGACGGCAACCCCATCCTGTTCCTCAGGCCCGGCCAGGCTGAGATGGGCAGCCCGGCCGCTCCGGGGTATCCGCTCGGTGAAACGATGTACTACCTCGTGGGCTCAAAACCCGTCCAGTGGGACCAGATCCGTGCCCTGAACAGGTACGGCATCGCGGTATTGTCCCGCGCCGTGGCACTTGACCCGCCGGTCCCGTCGGGCGCAGCCACCGGCTCCGAAGCCATGCCCGCCGCCGGCTACGTCGCCGGCGTGCTGATCGGGACACTTGCCCTGCTCGAAGTGGGCCTCCTGGCCGGCGCGGCCTTTGCCGTGGGCGCCAAGCGGCAGGTCCGCGAGCTCGCCCTGCTGGCCGCCAGCGGCGCCGAAGCGCCCACCGTCCGGGCGGTGGTGACGGCCGCGGGACTGTGGCTTGGCACCATCGCGGTCGTAGCAGGCGCCGTGCTGGGTGCCGGCGGGGCCGCCGCGGTGGTGGCGGTAGCCAGGCACCTCGGCTCGGTCCGCTTTCCCGGCTTCCACCTGGACATGCTGCCCACCATTGCAGCCATGGCAATGGGCCTGCTGGCGTGCTTCCTGGCCGCGGCGGTTCCGGCACGGCAGGTTGCGCGGCAGGCCGTGCTTGGGGCGTTGAAGTCGGGCCGCGCACCGGCTGTTTCGGGGCCCTGGCTGGCGCGAGTGGGGGCACTGCTGCTGGTTGTGGCCATCACCTGCCTCGCAGCCGCGCGAACGCTGGGGATGACCGCTGACTTGGACGCCGTCGCGGCCCGGACCCCGCTGGTGGCGGCGTTGCTCACCGGCGGCGCGGTCCTGGCGGTGGCGGCCCTGGTGCTGTTAACCGGGACGTTCGTGAAAATCCTGACGGCTCGCACCGCCTGGCTGCCGCTGCCGCTGCGGATGGCCGCCCGGGACTCTGCCAGGAACCGGAGCCGTACCGTGCCCGCCGTGGCGGCGGTCCTCGCCGCAGCTACGCTGGCCAGTGCAGCGATGGTCCTCTCCGCCAGCCAGATGGCGGAGGCCAAGCGTACGCACATGTGGGCTGCTCAGGAAAACCAGGTCTCACTGCCGCTGGAAACCGCACCGGTCCAATCACTGGGGATGGCGCCCGCACCGGACATTGACCCGGCTGCCGTAGACGCGGCGCTGCGGCGGGAGCTCAGCACCGTGCAGTGGACGCAGCTCCTGAAGGGCCCGGTGCTGAGCAAGTGCGACATGCAGGCGTCCGCCGGTGGATCCCGTCCCGCCAGCGACGGCGGAGCGGACTGCCGGCAATACAAGCTCGCCGTGCCGGCCGGCCAAGAGTGCCCGGCCACACCGCAGGGCCGTGTCCTGGACGGGCAGGACTGGCGGTGCAACGGATCGATGTCTGCCGCCGGTTCCACCGGCCAGCTTCCGCCGTTGGTGGTTGGCGGAGTGGACGAGCTTCGGGCTCTGCTGGGCCGGGAACCCAGCCCTGCCGCGGTGGACGCACTGAACAGCGGGGCAATGGTGGTCAGCAACGCGGTCTTCGAAAAGGACGGGAAGACCACGCTGCAGTCCTACGACGTGCGCCAGCCCGTTCCCGGCCCTGGTTCCGCAGTTGCCTACAAGCCCCTGGACAACAAAGAGCTGCCGGCAGTCGTGGAGGCGCCGGACGTGCCGGTCGCGTTCTATGGTGTGCTTCCTCCGGAGACCGCATCCATCCTGGGCATCCACGTCGGCAACTCCGTGCTGCTCGCCCAGCTGTCCGCCTACCCGGAAGCCGCTGAACAGGACAGGGCGTCCGCGGCACTGGCGCAGGTTTACCGAATCCAGGCGATGGGCTTCTACGTGGAGCCGGGAGCGGACCGCACCGGGTCCGAACTGCTGTGGCTGATCGTTGGCACCAGCGCACTCATCACGCTCAGCGCGGCCGGCATCACTACGGGCCTGGCGCTCGCCGATGCCCGGGCAGACCACATGACGCTGGCGGGGGTAGGTGCGCCGCCGCGCCTGCGGAAGGCCCTGGCCGGAGCGCAGTCGCTGATGACCGCGTCCCTTGGCACCTCGCTGGGAGTTGCCGCCGGCGTGGTCCCTGCAGTCCTGCTCATCGGGGCCACCCGGATGTTTGCAGAGCCGGTCATCCCGTGGATGCCGCTTTTGGCACTGCTCGTTGCAGTCCCGCTGACCGGCAGCGGCCTGGCCTGGGCCTTCGCACGTGCCCGGCTGCCGGTGTCCCGGCGGAGTCCCGGCACCTAAGAACGCGCCGCTTACCGCGGCATCGGGACCGCTCGCCGATTCCTCGGGCAGCCCCGCGCAAATGGCCGCGGATGCAGCGCTACCGGTTGGTAGGGTGCCCGTGGCACAGTCCGTGCCAACTGGGAATCTCAAGGAGGAGACATGGGCACCATGCCTGAGGACGGGACCCGAACGGCGGGCGGGGAACTGATTCCCGCCGCCGACGAAGCGCTGCCGCCGGCGTCCGTCGATGACGCAGTCCGCGACGCCGAGGAGCGCAGATGGACCCCTGCGAAGATCGCCCTCTGGGTAGCCATCGCGCTCCTGGGCGGCGTGGCCTGGTTCATGCTGGCCATCGTCAGGGGCGAAACGGTCAACGCGATCTGGTTCGTGTTTGCCTCGGTGTGCACCTACCTGATCGGCTACCGCTTCTACTCGAAGGTCATCGAGCGCTATCTGCTCAAGCCGGATGACCGCCGCGCCACACCGGCTGAGTACAAGGCTGACGGCAAGGACTACGTCCGCACGGACCGCAACGTCCTCTTCGGCCACCACTTCGCCGCCATCGCCGGCGCCGGCCCGCTCGTCGGCCCCGTCATCGCCGCCCAGATGGGGTACCTCCCCGGCACCATCTGGATCATTATCGGCGTCGTCCTTGCCGGTGCCGTCCAGGACTACCTGGTCATGTTCTTCTCCATGCGCCGCGGCGGCCGTTCCCTCGGCCAAATGGCGCGCGAGGAACTCGGGGTCATCGGCGGCACCGCCGCCCTGGTGGCAACCCTGCTGATCATGGTGATCATCGTCGCGATCCTGGCGCTCGTCGTCGTGAACGCCCTGGGGGAGAGCCCGTGGGGCGTCTTCTCGGTGGGTATGACCATCCCGATCGCGTTGTTCATGGGTGTGTACCTGCGGTACCTGCGTCCGGGCAAGGTCATGGAGGTGTCCATCATCGGGTTCGTGCTGCTCATGGCGGCGATCGTCGGCGGCGGCGCCGTGGCCGGCACCGAATGGGGCGCAGCGTTCTTCCACCTGGACAAGGTCACCATCGCGTGGGGCCTCATCGTGTACGGGTTCATCGCCGCCATCCTGCCCGTGTGGCTCCTGCTCGCTCCGCGCGACTACCTCTCAACGTTCATGAAGATCGGCGTGATCGCGATGCTGGCCGTGGCCATCATCGTGGTGCGGCCCGAAATCACCGTTCCCGCGTTCAGCGAGTTCGCCGGCCGCGAGAACGGTCCGGTCTTCTCCGGCGCCCTGTTCCCGTTCCTGTTCGTCACCATCGCCTGCGGCGCGCTGTCCGGCTTCCACGCCCTGATTTCCTCCGGCACCACGCCGAAGCTCATCGAGAAGGAGCGGCAGACCCGCTTCATCGGCTACGGCGGCATGCTGATGGAATCCTTCGTCGCCATCATGGCCCTCGTCGCGGCCATTTCGATCGACCGCGGGATTTATTTCGCCATGAACGCCCCAGCGGCGCTGACCGGCGGAACCGTGGAGACGGCGGCCCAGTGGGTCAACAGCCTCGGCCTGGCCGGTGTAAACATCACCCCCGACGTCCTGGCCCAGACCGCCTCGAACGTGGGCGAGGAAAGCATTGTCTCGCGCTCCGGCGGCGCGCCCACCCTGGCCGTGGGCCTGGCCCACATCATGCAGCAGTTCATCGGCGGGACCGGAATGATGGCTTTCTGGTACCACTTTGCCATCATGTTCGAAGCGCTGTTCATCCTCACTGCGGTCGACGCCGGGACGCGGGTTGCGCGGTTCATGCTGCAGGACTCGATCGGGAACTTTGCCCCGAAGTTCAAGGAGGCGTCCTGGCGGCCGGGCGCGTGGCTTTGCACGGCCGTCATGGTGGGCGCCTGGGGCGCGGTGCTGCTGATGGGCGTCACCGACCCGCTGGGCGGCATCAACACCCTGTTCCCGCTGTTTGGCATCGCGAACCAGCTGCTGGCGGCGATCGCACTGGCTGTCTGCATGGCAATCGCGGCGAAGCGCGGTTCCTTCAAGTACCTGTGGATCGTTGCCGTGCCGCTGGCCTTCACCGCCGTCGTCACCATCACGGCGAGCATCCATAAGATTTTCTCCTCCGTTCCGGCGGTGGGGTACTTCGCCAACAACGCGGCGTTCAGCAAGGCCCTGGCCGACGGAAAGACCTCCTTCGGCACGGCCAAGACCACCACGGCCATGGAAGCGGTGGTCCGCAACACCATGATCCAGGGCTGGCTGTCCGTCATCTTCGTGGTCCTGAGCATCATCGTCATCGTCACGGCCGTGGTGGCCACCGTGAAGGCCTTCCGGAACACGACAGCGGGGATCCCCAATGTCAACAACGAGGACAGGCCCCGTCCCTCCCGTGTCTACGCCCCCGCCGGACTGATCCCCACCGCCGCCGAGCGCGAGCTCCTGGCCGAGTGGAACAACCTGCCCGCTGACACGCGCATGGAGCGGGCGGGACACCACTGATGTCTGCCGCACCCGGACCGGCCGGCCTCCTGCATCCGGTGGCGCAGGCCTTCCGCGGCTTCGCGCGGTATCTTCAGGGCGTCATGGGGGCTGACGCCTACTCGAAGTACCTGGAACACCATGCGGCGGCAGGCCACGGCACGCCGCCCATGGACGAGCGAGCGTTCTGGCGGGACCGGACGGACCGCCAGGACACCAACCCGCAGGGAAGGTGCTGCTGACCATGGCTGTCTTGCCGGCCGGATTCGCCGTCCGCAGGATCGGACCGGCGGATGCCGGCGCACTCGTCGCGCTGGCGGCCGCGGACAATCTCTTTGACGAGGACCCGGGCACCGCGCCGTCGGGGGAATTAAACCCCGACGGCGCGCGGGACTTCCTCGCGGACCCCTCGGTTCTCTTCTGGCTGGCGGAGGCCGGGGGAGAGGCCTTGGGATTCCTGCACTGCTGCGTCCAGCGGCGCCGGACGCCCGGCCCCTGGGCGGAACTCCTGCTGATGGAGATGGGCACGCACGCCGAATGGCGCCGCCGGGGCATCGGCCGGGCGCTTATTGCCGAGATGGAGGCCTGGATGCGGGGCAACGGAGTCGCGGAAGTGTGGGTTCCGGCCAACACGTACGCCGTCGGCTTCTACCGCAAATGCGGTTTCGCTACGGACGAAGGCGAAATCCTGGTCAAGGAGCTTCATTGACTGGACTCCGCATTCCGGGCCCGTGAGAGTATGAACGCATGAGCGATCCCGAAGACACTCAACCCACCCGGTCGGCCGAGGACGAGGTACCTGTGGAGGGCACCACCCTGGATGCCGGGCCTGCCCAGGATGCGTCCGCAGACCGCCCCGCCGAGGCGGAAAAGCCCAAGACGAACCTGCACGATCTCGTGGATGAGCCGGCCAAGGTGATGCGGATCGGCACCATGATCCGGCAACTGCTGGAAGAGGTGAAGTCCGCGCCCCTGGACGACGCCGCGCGGGGCCGCCTGGCGGGCATCCACGAGCGCTCCATCAAGGAGCTTGAGGACGGCCTGGCGCCGGAACTGGTGCAGGAGCTGGAACGGCTCAGCCTGCCCTTCCCGGACGACGCCACGCCCTCGGACGCCGAACTGCGGATCGCCCAGGCCCAGCTGGTGGGCTGGCTGGAGGGCCTCTTCCACGGCATCCAGACCGCAATTGCCGCTCAGCACGCAGCCCGCGAACACACCCTGGCCCAGATGCAGGTCCGGCAGCTCCCGCCGGGCACAGTCATCGCGCCCGGCGTCGTCATCGGTGAAAACGGCGAGCCGCAGCGTGCCAAGGCACCCCAGCCCGGCGCTGACCCGCTGCACCCGGGCCGCAAGGAAGACACTGACCACGGCCCCGGCCAGTATCTGTAGGCCCCTTTGGGATTTTTCACGGCCGCCCGGCAAGGGCGGAAAGACGACGCCGAACTTGGCAAGGGCTTATGGCGCCGCGCTCACGACCGGTTCCACCGCGGCCTGGACCGGTACCACCAGGTGCTCGAAGGCGTGGAGGATGACCAGCTCTATGCGGAGCTGGTGGAGATAGCCAACCAGCTGGCCGCCCTTTCCGGACGCGTCCGGGAGATCTGCGTTGAGGCGCAGCGCCGCTCGCCCAGCGACGGGCTGGATATTCCGCACAGCCTGTCCGGCGTCCACCGCTCGCTCTCCAAGGCCGGCAACTCGCTGGCCGCCACCGCCGAGGCGGCCGCGATGCTGCGGCTGGCCGTGGGGCCAGTGCCCGTTGGCGCGGCTTCGGTCTGGCGGCGGGCAGAGACTGTATTTGAGCAGGTGGCCGACGCCGAGCGGCACCTGTCGGAGTCCTGAACGGCGGCGTCCTCCCGCCGCCGAAATATTCCCCGGAACGGTCCGTTACGCGGCTAGCTTAGCTTCGTCATATTCGGTGCGGTTCACGTTTGATTGTTGGCAGGATGGACAAATGACTTCTTCACCAACACTGACATTCAATGACGGCAACACCATTCCCCAGCTGGGCTACGGGGTGTGGCAGGTAGAAGACGACGTAGCCGAAAAGGTTGTCTTCCAAGCGTTTCAGGCCGGGTTCCGCCACATCGACACCGCCAAGATCTACGGCAACGAATCCGGCGTCGGCCGGGCGATTGCCAGCTCCGGGCTGTCGCCGGAGGAAATCTTCATCACCACCAAGCTGTGGAACGCCGACCAGGGCTACGAATCAACGCTTGCCGCGTTCGAGGAGTCCCTGGAGCGCCTGGGCCTTGAAACCCTGGACCTCTACCTGATCCACTGGCTGCAGCCGAAGCAGGACAAGTACGTTGACACCTGGAAGGCGCTGATCGAGCTTCAGAAGCGCGGCAAGGTCAAGTCCATCGGCGTCTCCAACTTCACCGTCGAGGGTCTGCAGCGGATCATCGACGAGACCGGCGTGGTTCCTGCCATCAACCAGGTGGAACTGCACCCCTACTTCAACCAGTCGGAACTGCGCGACTTCAATGCTTCCCAGGGGATTCTGACGCAGGCCTGGTCTCCGCTGGGCCAGGGCGGGGAGCTCCTGGAGGACCCGGTTATTGCGGGTATCGCACAGAAGCACGGCGCCACTCCGGCGCAGGTGGTCATTGCATGGCACCTCGCCATCGGAAATGTCGTCATCCCCAAGTCCGTCACCGAGTCCAGGATCCGTGAGAACTTTGACGCCCTGACCGTCACACTGGACGCCGGGGACATCGAAGCCATCAACGGACTGGACCGCACCGCGGAAGGAAGCGGCAGGATCGGCCCGGACCCGGCCGTCTCCGACTTCGCCTGATAGGCAGATACCGGCTGAGAGGCCCCGCTCGTCCGCCCACGCGGATGGGCGGGGCCTTTCCGCGTTAATCGGACTGCATGGGCAGCCTTTGCAGGGTCAGGCCGCGAGCTGTTCCTGCTGGATCGCAACGGCGTCGATGATGGCCCAGCTGTCCTCGCCGGTAATGCTGCGGCTGGCGAAGCGCTCTGCTGCCGCCACGGTATCGAAGACCTCGGTGCGGATCCGGCCGCAGTCGGCGTCGAAGTACGTCACGTGGAATTCCTGATTATTTTCCATGGCTCCATCGTGCAACCGGGGTCTGACATTTTTGGCAGTTCAGTCCGGCGTGTTGCGGAGCCGGAGCACACGTTCCTTCGCCAGCACCGCAGACCGCTCGCTTTTCTCCGCCGCCCGGGCGTACTGCTTCGCCTCAGCGGCGGCGGTCTCGCGCTCCTTGCGCGCGGCATCGAGTGAATGTTCCAAGGTGCGGAGCCGCAGCCGGGCCTCATTGACTTCGGCTGTGAGCCGGACGAAGTCTGCGGCGGCTTCCTCCTGGGCCCGGGCGCGGCGTGCAGCCTCGTCTGCGGCATCGGCTGCCGCCTCCTCCGCCTCCGCCAGCGCTGCCTCGGCCTTCTCCAGGAGGGACGGCGTGACTGGACGGGGCGCGGTGCGGACGGCCTGGAGGCGCGGCTTTTCCTGCTCTACGGCGTCGGTGTCCGCCCGGGCCGCGGCTTTGGGTGGCTGGGTCCGTGCGCACCGGCTGGACGGGGCCGTGGTGGCGGGAGGTTCCTGCTGGCGGCCTTTCGGTGAAGCACCAGCCGGGCGCAACGCGGCGCCTGCCGGACGCTGTGCTTCGCCCGTACGCTTCGGTGGGACCGGCCGCGGCGGCAGCTTGCCCAGGGCCGACGGAACCGCCACGGCGGCACTGAGATCCACCTGGTCAACGCCGTCGGCGGACAGCCCGCGGAGCAACAGACCGCTTTCGACGGCGGCGGCAGCCGCGAGGTCCGCGGTGGCGGCCCGCAGTGTCTCTTCGACCTCGGTGGCAACTGCGCCGCTCACCTTCCGCCCCTGCTTTTCGGCGGCGAGCCGGGCCTCACCCACGGCGGTGCCAAGGAGCTTCCGCCGTTCCTTGGCAAGCTCCCTCAAAGCCGCGGCATCAAGTGATGCCTGGGCTTCCTGCATGGTCTGACCGAGTGTCCTGAGCTGCTCCACGGCATCGGGGCTGTGGTGGGCCAGCATGTTGACGGTCCAGGCGGCCACTGAAGGCTTCGGCAGGGACCGGATCGCCTGGGCAAGGGGCTTGTCCGATGCCGCGGCGTCCTTGGCGGCAGCAGTGCGGGCAGCGATGAACTCGTCGAACGGAAGCGCGTACAAGGCCTGGGCGGCGCGCTCCAGTTCCTCGTCCATGACAGCCATCATATGTACCGTCACGCGGGTTTGAGCATGCATTCACGCCGGGCAACACGCGTGCAGCGCGTCGGCCGGGGGGTGTTTCGCCCTAGTGGGCGGCCAGCCTGCCGCGCGGGCGGTTCTGCCACCTGTCCAGCAGGGAGTGATACATCCTGAGGACAGCTTTGTAGAGGCCAACGGCCGTGACATTGATGAGCAGAACAATCACCTGCATGGCGCCGGCGCCGAGCAGAAGCAGGCCAAGAATAGCGAGCGCCGGCAGAAACATGACAAAAACGGCGATACCAACGGCGATATAGCCGAGGGCGTAGCTGACGATTGTCGCCTGGTCCACTGAAACCCACCACAACCAGCTCAAGAACTCCGGATGCTGCGATCCCCTCCGCAGCTAGGGTGATGTGGTCCCCGGCTGCTCCTGCAGCCGGGGACCACTTAGCGGGAATGGGATCCGCACGCTGATGATGCTGCACCTGCACACTATGCGCTGTGGCGTTCTCTGAAAGCTCTCCGCCCAACAAGCAGCTTTGGCGTTTACCGGTATCCCGTCCCGGTCCATGAGGCGTTAATTGGCTGCCGGGGACCCCTCCTTGACCTCAGTTTCCGATATTGGCTGATACCGATTTTTATAGCACCGCCCCACAGGACTGACAAGAGAATTTTCGGGGAACGCGCACTCGGACGCTTGCCAGCTACTAAGCATGCTGATTAACTCATCTCTATAGCTGGTGCCACACCCGCGGTACCTGTCTGGTGGAAAGGAAAGTGCGTCATGGGAATTCTTGGATTTCTCCTGCTCGGTCTGATTGCGGGGGCCATTGCAAAAGCCATTCTTCCCGGGAGGCAGGGCGGCGGTTGGATAGTCACCCTGGTCTTGGGCGTCGTCGGGGCCATCCTCGGCGGCTGGATCGGTTCGCTGATCTTCGGTGGTGGCCTGGGTGACTTCTTCGACCTCAGGACCTGGCTGTTGTCCATCCTCGGAGCTGTCATTGTGTTGCTGATCTACGGCGCCGTCACACGCAGAAGTCGGGTCTGACCTGATTTCATAACAAAGGGATCTGTCAGTGGGGCTGGCCCAACCAAGGGCCAGCCCCACTGGTTCCGGCCCCCGCAGCCATGCAGGGGCCGGAAGCGACGGTACTGACAGAGGGAACAGCGCCAATCGAAAGAACACTCGGGGGAAAGGGTTCGCGGCCGGACAGGAGGTGCACGTGACCTACGCTTCAGAGGATTGGACGATACGCCGTCAGGTAATGGACGTCATCATCGATGTGCTTTCTGCGGTTGCCACAGGACCTGACGTGCGCGTCAGCCTGCTGCGCCACCTCGAGGAAAACCCTGGCAATCCGGAAAAGGCCCTGCTGGCCCACCTGACCGACCGGAACATCGCCGACGACGTCGCGTAGCGACTTCCGCTCGAAAAGCGACTTCCGCTCGAAAAGCGACTTCCGCTCGAAGAGAGACTTCCGGCCGAAAAGCGGGGCGCTACCGGCGCGCCCAGAGTGCGCCGCGCAGTGCAAACCCGACGGCACGTACCCGCCGCCGGAGCCGGCGCCCACCGGATCGCCGCCTGCGTTGCGCGTGCACCAGCGGCTCCGCTGAGTCCGAAACTTCCGCACTTATGAATTCACGCAGTGAAAATCGCAGTAAATTTTCTCCATTGAACGGTCGCTGCGGCAGTTTGGCCCCTACGATGGGCTCGTCTCATAACTCAGAACCCATGGGGGGAATCCATGAGCTATCAGCAATATCCGCAGCAGCAGCAGGGCTACCAGACGGGAACCGGCGAACCGCCGCTTTGGGCACCGTACTACGGCGCGCCCCTTCCCGCAGCCGTCCGCCGGTTCTTCAAGAAGTACGCCACATTCACGGGCCGTGCCAGCAGGAGTGAGTACTGGTGGTGGGTGCTCGTCGCGGTAGTGGTCGGCATCATCATCAACATCATCACGGGCGCAGGGGGAACAACCGTGACCGCGGACGGCACGCCCGTGCCCGGTCCGGGCGCCACGGTAGGCCTGATCCTTGCCATTGTCTGGGGCCTGGCGACCATCGTGCCTTCCCTGGCCTTGACTGTGCGGCGCCTGCACGATGTGAACCTGAGCGGCTGGCTTGTGCTGCTGGGTCTCGTCCCGTTCCTTGGGGCGATCGCCCTGCTGGTCCTGACGATCCTGCCGTCCAAGCCCGAAGGGCAGCGGTTCGACGTGCCAACTGCCTGAACGCAGAAGGCCTTGCTGTAAGGAGCCCGCCGACGACCGCCACTTGGCCGTCCCGGCGGGTTCCTTTTGCCATGACGGGCAGGCTGGCCTGCGCTGCATTGACGCCGACTTCGGAAATCCCTATGTTATCGACTGTCGTTATTAACGAGTTTCGATAACTGGGGGAAATGATGAAAGCTACCAAACATGCCGTTCCGGCTTCAGCGCGGAAAATGCTGAACCAGCTAGGCATTCTCGCCGTTCTGGCGCTGGTCTTTCTGCTGGCACACCGGCTCCGGAGTGAAATTTTCTTCACACCCGGGTCTGATTGGCTTGTCGGTGCCGGGGGAGTTGTCCTTGCCCTGGCCGGCACGGTGGGGCAGATCCTCGACTCCATTGCCCGGAGCCGGCTGGCAGACCTGATCGGAGTCAACGGGCGCGTGCAGGGGGAGTCCTACCTCTTCTCCTTGAACTTCAATGCGGCCCCGCTGGTGCTGGGCATCGCCCTGCTTCTTGTGGCCGGGGTCTTCCGGTTTGGCCGCAGGCTGCAGAAGGACACCGAGGGTCTGATCTGATGCCGGCGGAGGAAACCTCAGGAATTCATTGCCGGCTTGACGAGCTGCTGGCAGGCCGGGGGATGACACTGACCGAACTGAGCAGGCGGGTCGGCGTCAACCTGGTGAACCTGTCGGTGCTGAAAAACGACAGGGCCAATGCAATCAGATTTTCCACCTTGACTGCTATCTGTGAGGCCTTGGAGTGCCAGGTCGGGGACCTCCTGGTCACCTCGGGCGGCACCGCTGGCATTTCCTGAGCCGAATCAGCTGTAGGGTCTGGACACAGCAAGCCGCCGGACCTACCGTTCAGGTGGCGGTTGCAGTTGGGAACGACGGCGACCGCCGAGGGCCCGTCATCGGGCCGCCCGTAATGACAGGAGGAAGCAGATGGAAACTGTTGAAGAGACCGTTGATGTCGCAGTTCCCGTCCATACGGCCTACAACCAGTGGACGCAGTTCGAATCATTTCCGCAGTTCATGTCCGGCGTGGAATCCGTAACCCAGCTGAGCAACACCACCAATCACTGGGTTACGAAAGTCGGCGGCGTGAAGCGGGAATTCGATACCGAAATCGTGGACCAGGAGCCTGATGACCGGATCGCCTGGCGCAGCACCGACGGCAAGTCCCATGCCGGCATCATCAGGTTCACGCCTCTGGACGCCACCCACACCAAAGTGAAGGTCCATTTCGAATGGGCGCCGGAAACCGTCACCGAGAAGGCGGGCGCGGCCCTCAAGATCGACAAGATGCAGGTCAAGTCCGACATGCGCAAATTCAAGGACTTCATCGAATCACGCGGCACCGAAACCGGCGGCTGGCGCGGTGAAGTCGAGGACAGCGGCCCCACCGGGCAGTTCTAGAGTGGCCCTGGCCGTGGACCTGTTGCCTCAACAACAGGTCCACGGCCCGCGCGCGCATGCGCATTGGTCACCTGCGAACCGGTGGCCCGCCGTCGTAGCGGCGACTGCCTTGGCGGCGGTTCCTGTGCTTGCGGCCTGCACGGCGCCGGAATCACGGGAGCCGGGGCCGCAGGATTCTGCTGAACCGCCGCCGGTAACGGTGGAGGTGGGCCAGCCGCGCGACCAGTACGGAAAACAGGCCATCCAGCTCCTGCTCACCAATGTGTCCGGCAGTTCCCTGACCGTTGCTGCGGCGCAGCTCGCGTCGCCGCTTTTTCAGGGGGACATCCAATGGGAGCCAAGCGGCGGCGGCCTCGAACTGCCGCCCGGTCAGCCCAAGAGTCTTCCCGCCCGGCTTCCGGCCCCGGTCTGTGGCCCGGGCCAGTCGAGTACGCAGCAGTCACCCCCACCGGGATCAACCACGCAGCAGCCCGTCGCCACCGTGAAATATTCGGCGGCAGGGCAGGCCGGACTGCGGGAGGTGGCGCCCGTCGCCGCAGACCCCTTCGGGGTCCTCGAACGGAACAACCTGGAGCTGTGCCTTGCGGCGGACGCGGCCGCCGTGGCGGACATCGCCCTCGACCCCAGACTTGAGGTTGCACCCGACTCCCGCACCGCCGTCGTCAGCCTGGTCATCACCCCGAAGGGAACGGACGGCGCTGGCCCGGACGTAAGATCGATGACCATCGCGAGCATCGCCGGGACCACCCTGATTGCCGAACCGGCCGATGATCCGTGGCCGCGGAACGTTCGCGTCACGCAGGGTGCGCCACGCTCTGAACTGCATTTGCGGATCCGCCCTGCCCGCTGCGATGCGCACGCCATCGCCGAGGACAAAGTGGGCACCCTGCTGCCCCTGCATGTGAACGTGGGAGGACGCGAGGGGCAGGTGAAGGCCGCGGCCGGCACGGCCCTGCGCGGGCAGATCTACGACTTTGTGGCGGCGGCGTGCGCCCGGGGCTGAATCAACCGGCGACAAGCCTACTGGTCCGGCCGGTGCCGGCTCGCGAGGGCCTCCTGCAGTTCCGGCATGTGCAGGTCGATGTCCCGCGCAACGCCTGCAGCAGCGGCCAGGTCGGCGGCCACAAGCGCCTTCTCCAGCCGGATACACAGGTGGCTCATCCGCAGGGCACCAGCCATTGACGACGCCGTTCGCAGGCTGAGAGCGGCATCCATCGCCATCTCCCGGTGCCCGACGCCGACACTCCGGATGATGCGGTCAACACGCTGTGCGAGGAGGGCTGAGTAGTTGGCCGCGAAGGCCTCGGCCGCCGCCGTCGAACAATCTGCCGCCAGATCCCGGAGCCGCTGCCCGTCCAGGGTCGGCTGGGGTGCGTCAGCCTGCGGCCGGTGTTTTTGCACCATCGGCCCCGTTCCTCGACTCGTCGGCAGCGTCTGGGCCCTTCCGCCAGATCCTGGCAAGCATCACGAAGACCAGCATCCCGGGAACGCCGTAAGTCAGGGCCATCAGCACGGCAGGTTCGCGCAGAGCCTGGACCGCGGTGCCAAGGTAGGGAACCGTCGCGGCGTGGACGTCCACGGTGCTGCCTTCGAAGGTCGCCAGCCAGGGGTCGGCGTCATTGTTTGCGTCGCCCTTGGTCCGCACGGTGGTACTGCCGTCGCCGTCACGGGTGAGCTCGACGATCCGGTGCGTCTCGACGCGCCGGTCCTGTACCGGGATCCGGTACGTGATGACGTCACCGGTCTTCAGGGAGCTCACCGGCGACGGTACGGTGACAACGACGTCCCCGGGGCTGATCGTTGGAGCCATGGAACCGGTCAGCACAATGCTGGTCTGGTAGCCGAGGAAACTGGGGCCAACGGCCAGGAAAAGGAAGGTGGCGACGGCGGCGGCCAGCATTACAGATGCAGCCGTGCGCGCCACTATGCGGCCGGCCTTCAGCAGCAGCCGGCCGCCGGCGGGGACCTCCGGGCCGGGTACTTCGGCCGCCGGCGCTGCTGCTGCTGTCATGGCGTGCTGCCTTACGGATGGGTCCCCTCCGCCGCGGTTCTGGGGCCAGACGACGGAGGGGACGTGTGTGGGTTATTTCTTGGCACGGGAGGGCTGGGTGCCGGTGAAGACCGCTGAGGCGGCAGCCCTGCCGGTGCGGGACTTCAGGTTGCGACCCATGACGGTGAACGTCCGTTCTTCCAGGAGTCCGGCGAGCGGACTTCGGATAACCGGTCTTCCGTGCCGGTAACGAACACTCTGCCCGCACTGACTCAAGGACCCATCGGGGGCCGATCAATACTGGCTCAAGAAAACCTGCCAGCGGGCTGGCTGTGCAGGGCTGGCCCGGGACACAGACGCCGTCGAATCCGGTTCACGACAGGCAGACTGAGCGACATGCCGTTCGACGCCGACGGGACCGTAGCAGTGAGCGATGACCGGCACGGACCGGGCCGGGGGAATATTCAGCGGCTGTTCCGCTGGCGCCCGTGTTGCGGACGGCGTTGCCTTTGCGCGGCTGTCCGGACGGCGAGACGGAACGCAGCCCAGAACGGGGTCCAGCCGGGCCGGACGCTTGGGGGGAGTTGCGTCAGGCCCGGCTGCACTGTCCAGGACGGGTGCTTCCAGAACCGGCCCGGAGGGCTTCAACATTGTTATCCGCCCTGCTCACAGTTAACACCTGGCCCTGAGTCACAGCATCGGTGGCGGGTACCTGTCTTTCTGCGCGTTCGGGTACGCATTTGCGCAGTCACACCCCGCTCGGGGCGGAGCCGGCCAGCTGTACTGTCCAGGCTGCGGCGGCCGCCATTGCTGATTGTCGTAGATTGGTGCGGTGAACATCAACTGGGGACGGGTGACGGTAACGGCAGTGGCGGGTCTGGTACTGGCGGGGTGCTCACCGGCGCCACCGTCGCAAGAGCCGTCAACCCCGACCGCAGCCCAGTGCACGGTGGCCCGCGGGACCGAGCTGGCGCCGCCGTCGGGCATTCTGTCCGGCGTGAACCTGGACTGGGAGCACGAGACGCTGCAGCAGTACACCGACGGGCTGGACCGCAGGCCGGCCGTGGTGGTCAGCTTCACGCAGTTCCCCTTCACAGCCACTGACGAGACGAACGTTGAGGCCGCGTACGAGCAGGTGCGTACCGGGGGTGGGATCCTGCTGTTGACGCTGGAGCCGCGGAAGGGGCTCGCCGCCGTGACGCAAGCGGAGACAGATAAACTGGCCGGCACCCTGGCCCGGTTCAACAAGGCCGGGGTTCCGGTGATCGTCAGGTTCGCCCACGAGATGAACGGCTCCTGGTACGAGTGGGGCCAGAGGCCGGCCGAGTACAGGGCAGCGTTCCGGCGGGTGGCCGGCTCCGTTCACCGGCTCGCGCCCGGCAGTGCCACCATGTGGGCGCCGAACTACGGCGGCGGCTACCCTTTCACCGGGGGCGCACACCAGGCGAAGCCAGGCACAGTTGCGTACACGGCACTGGACACAGACCGGAACGGTGAGGTGACCGGCGCGGACGACCCCTACGCCCCGTATTACCCGGGCGATGACGCGGTGGACTGGGTGGGGATGTCGCTGTACCACTGGGGCAACACCTACCCGTGGGGCGCCAACGTGGTGCCCGAGCCGGGCAAGTTCCTGCAGCAGCTGACTGGAACCTACAACGGCGCGGGCGGTAACGACCTCACCGTCCCGGACTTCTACGGCGAGTACGGCCAACGGCATGGCAAGCCGGTGGCGATCCCGGAAACCGCCGCGCTGAGCGTCCCCGCCCGCAAGGGCGCGACGGAGCTGGCCATCAAACAGGCGTGGTGGCGGCAGCTGTTCGACGCGCGGATCCCGAAGGACTACCCGCAACTGAAGATGATCAACTGGTTCGAATGGAACAAGAACGAGGTGGAGGTCAAGGCAGTTGTGGACTGGCGCTCGGCCGGTACCCCGGCCATCGCCAGGGCCTACACTGCTGAGCTGCCCGATTGGTTCCAGTTTGCCCCGGAGACCAGGGACTGCACACCGGCACGCTAATGTGAGGGCGCGGTCCGGCGCACTTGCCACCGCGAGGTCGCGGTGCGCCGGATGAGCCTCTCTGGGCAGCCTTCGCTTTGTCCGTTCTCGGCTGGCCTTCCGCCTATGTGGTTTCCAACACCGCTCGACCCGTCCCCTCAAATTGGGTGCCCGCACGGGCGCCGGTCCGGGTCTGTCCCTGCTGACTCCAAACACCGTCTGGGAGCATTGCAGCAGCGTAAGGGAGCAATGATGGACATGCTGGATCATGGACAGCCGGGAACGGTTCCGGTCTACCAGGGCATCAGGCGGGGCATCGGCTTTTGGCGAAAGCTGATGCGGTGACGTCGCAGTCTGGCGGATGGATTATCCGACGGCAGGTTCAGTGCCTCATAAGCGAGGTTCTGGGCGACACGGGCGTTGACGAGGAAGCCCGGCTCGGACTGCTCCGGCATCTCGCGGAGCATCCCGGGAACCCCGAAGGTGCACTGCTGGCGCACCTAAATGATTGGCAGGATCGCTAGGAACGGAAGGGACAGTCGCAATTGCGGGAAGACTGACGGGGTCCGAAGTTGGACAGTCTGCGGGCGCCGAGTCCCCTGGCTGCCTCCGGGGTGGTCAGAACCGTGACGTGATGCGGGGATCACGACGCCATGGCGGTCTGAAGCGGCCTTGGCTGCCGGGAGCGGCGCGTAAGTTCCGGGACGTCCCCGAGGGCCTTTTGCAGGTGCGGAAGGTGGAGCTCGATGTCCCGTGCGACGGCTGCTGTGGCGTCCCAGTCAGCCAGTGCCACGGCCAACTCGAGTTCACCGCACAGCTGGTTCATTCTTAGCGCCCCGACCAGCCACGATTTCGCCTTCAGGCTCCGAGACGCATCCAGCATCAGATCCGGGTCCTGGGCGCCAACGGTGCGCATGATCCGTTCAACGAAGCGGGGGACGAGAGTGACGTATTCGGCGGTA
Source organism: Arthrobacter sp. NPDC058097 (assembly GCF_042884885.1). NCBI lineage: Bacteria > Bacillati > Actinomycetota > Actinomycetes > Micrococcales > Micrococcaceae > Arthrobacter > Arthrobacter sp. NPDC058097. The sequence goes on along the minus strand of NZ_JBHVSZ010000001.1, from coordinate 8,534 downwards.
ATGGACTCTGCCGCCTCCAAGGATGTCTCGTCTGCGAGTTTCTGGAGGCGCTGTGCATCCAGCGTCTTTGCTCTCTCATTCAGCCGTTTCCCTCTGCGCATTGCCCGACTCCCTCCGCACCCTTACTGGGTGCACCGCGGCCCGAACCACCGGGCGGCCGTGCTGTGTCGGCTGCTGACGGTGCGATGGCCTGCTTCCTTGCAGGCCAGCATGGAACGTGGCCATCAAGGATGGCGCAGCAAGGGCGCAGCATGGGATCAAGAAAGTGCGAACCGCGCTTGCGGGTGGCCCGTGTCGGCCGAGATCCGCGCGCCCTGGTGGCTTGTTGCGGCGCCACGGGATGATCTTCCCGCTTCCTCCCGGCCCGGTTGAGGCTTTCGGGCTTAACCAGCGAAAAACCCCGGAAACCCCTGGATCCAGGGGCTGTCCGGGGTTTATCCCGAGCTTCCTATCAGAATCGAACTGATGACCTTTTCATTACGAGTGAAACGCTCTACCGACTGAGCTAAGGAAGCACCGCACCGATCGGCCGGGAAACCGGCCGGTTCATGCAAGAGACAACTGTAATAGAGTCCCCGCGTCCGGGTCAAAATGAGCGCCCCGCAGGCTGCGATTGACGTTGGCAGGACGTTCATTCCGCCGTCGGGTCCGGTTCAGGCCCGCAACAGCAACAGCCGCGATGCTGGGATGAAAAGCGTGGCGCAGCATGCCTGCGCACCAGCGGCAAAGGAGCTCAACCATGACACCAGACAGCGCAATCTCAACCGGCGGCGCAGTCCGCACTGCCGTCTCCCCGGGTGCGGATGCGGCAGAGCACCTACTGCCCGTGCGGCTCGCTGTGCTCGCCATGGTGGGTACAACCGTGTACGACGGCGGCCTCATGGACCGCGCGATGTCCCGCACGCTGGCGGAACAGGGAGTGGCGGCCGGCTCGGCGCGCTTTGAAGGGATGCTGCGTTACGCGCGGGAGCGTTCCGGCATCTCCCGGATGACGGTTTTCGGCGAACTGTTCGACGACCCCCAGGCGGCGGCCAGCGCCAACAAGAGGTTCGAACTGAACTGCGATGAACTCATCGCCGACGGCGGAGTCCGGGCTGTCCCCGGGGCGGAGGACACCATCGGCTGGCTCCGGGACGCCGGCGTCAAGGTCTGCCTGGCCACAGGCTTCGGGCGCCACACGCAGAACATGGTGCTGGAATCACTGGGCTGGATGGGCCTGGCGGACCTCAGCCTCTGCCCCGCGGACGCCGGCCGGGGCAGGCCGTTCCCGGACATGGTGCTGACGGCGGTCCTGGCCCTCGACATCGACGACGTCCGGAAGGTGGCCGTGGTGGGGGACTCCGCCGCGGACATCCATTCCGGCCTCCGCGCCGGGGCATCGGTGGCTGCCGGGGTACTGACCGGGTCCAACGCCGAGGCGTCGCTCCGCAACGCCGGTGCCACCGACGTCCTGCCCTCCATCAAGGACTTTCCGGCGCTCCTGGAGCGCCGCGCTTCCCGGCTCTGAGGGCGCCGGCGCACCGAAGCGCCCGCATACTTAAACGCCCGACGGCGGCCGGTGCGGCAAGTGCTGCACCGGCCGCCGTCGGGCCTGGGGTCAGCAGACGGTGTTGTCGGCCGGCTCCTTGCCGTCCACCAGGTACTTGTCCACGGCGTTGCTGATGCAGGTGTTGGACCGGCCGTAGGCGGTGTGGCCTTCGCCCTTGAAGGTCAGCAGGGACGCATTACCCAGCTGCTTCCGGAGTTCGCTGGCCCATTCCACCGGCGTTGCCGGGTCACCGGTGGTGCCGACGACGAGGATAGGTGCGGAGCCGCTGTACTTCACGGGGGCCGGTGTGCGGACGTTCTTGTAAGGCCAGTCGGCGCAGTTCGCACCGCCATAGGCGAAGAAGTAGCCCAGGGTGGGGGACGCCTCGCGGAGCCGCTGCTCTTCGGCACGCATGGCCGCCGGATCGCTGTTCGTTGGATAGTCCAGGCAGTTGATGGCGCCGAAGGCCAGTGCCGTGTTGGACGTGTACTTGCCGTTGGGGGAGCGGTCCGCGCCCAGGTCGGCCAGGCGGAGCATGGCGCTGACATCACCCTGCATGGCCAGGTCCAGTGCCTGGGTCAGGGCCGGCCAGCTTTCGTTGGCGTACAGCGGAACGACGATGCCGCTGACGAAGAGGTTGCCGCCCACCAGCCTGCCGTCCTTGGCGGTGCGCGGGGTCTGGACCACGGAGGTGATGAGGTCGCGGATCTGCTGCACGCCGTCGTCGACGGTGCCGCTGAGTGGGCACCCTTCCTCGCCGAGGCAGTGTTCAACGTAGGCGCGCAGGGCCTTCTCGAAGGCCCGGGCCTGGCCCAGCGTCAGGTCCTCGGCGCTGAGCGAGGGGTCGATGGCGCCGTCGAGGACCATGCGACCCACGTTGTCCGGGAACAGCGACGCGTACGTGGAGCCGAGGAAGGTCCCGTACGAAAAGCCCATGTAGTTCAGCTTGGAATCGTTGAGCACGGCGCGCAGGACGTCGAGGTCCTTGGCCGCACTGACGGTGTCGATGTGCCCAAGCACCGGCCCGGTTTGCTCCGCGCACTTTGCGGCGATGGCCTTGTTGTCGGCGCGCAGCACCGCCAGTCCGGCGTCGGTTTCCGGAGTGTAGACCTTCGTCCGGGCCTCGTCCCGTTCTTTGTCGGTGAGGCAGGTGACAGGCGCCGAACGCTTGACGCCGCGCGGATCGAAGCCGACGAGGTCATAGTTGGCGCGCACGGTCTCGGAGAAATGGCTGTTGCCGGCGTCCCTGACGAAGTCGTAGCCGGACGCGCCCGGACCGCCGGGGTTGACCAGCAGGCTGCCCTTCTTGTCCCCGGTGCTGGCGATCTTCACCGCGGCCAGTTCGATGGTGTCGCCGTCCGGCTTTGCGTAGTCGACGGGCACCTTGACCTTTGCGCACTGCAGCTTGTCCTCGCAGGGCTCCCAGATGATCTTCTGCGAGTAATAGGACTTGAGCCCCGCCGGGGCGGCCGCCGCTATGGAGGGGTCGGCCTGTGCCGTGGAGCCGTTCTGCGAGGACTCGTCCTTCGACGGGCCCAGGGCACTGCACGATGCCAGCAGTACGGCCAGCGCCATGGCGCCGGCCGCCCGCATCCCGGCCGCGAGGGTCCGGGGTCGCGAGGACAGAGGCGGTGCAGACATCATGCGGGTTCTCCTTGTGGGGCGGTGTCAGCTGGGTCAGGCAAGTGGCGGGCGGTGGCGTGGCTACTGGATCAGGCTTGCGGCCATTGACTCTACGGCCAGCAGCGGTGCGACGTTGGTGGTGGTGATCCGCTTGCGGGCGTTGTTGATGGCGTCCATCCGGGCGAGGGTGACATCCGGCCCGGACCTTTGGGCAAACTCTTCCAGCTCACTCCTCAGCTCAACGTTCACCAGTTCCACGGCGTTCCCCAGCTGGATGATAAGGACATCCCGGTAGAACGAGAGGAGGTCCGTCAGCGTCCGGTCCAAGGAATCGGTGACGGAGCGCTTGGCGCGCCGCTTCTGATCGTCCTCCAACTGCTTCACCTGGCTCCGCATGGCCGGCGGAAGGGTGCCGGTCTCGGGGGCGCCGAGGGTGGCCAGCAGCGCGGCCTTTTCGGCGGCGTCACGCTCCTCGTTGGAGCTCGTGGCCTCTTCAGTGGCGATCTTGACGAGTTTGTCGGCCATCATCACGGCGGCCGTGATTCCCCGCAGGCCCAGCGGGAACCGTACTGTCTCCAGGCGCCGCTCCCGGGCCTCGGCGTCGCGGGCCAGGCGCCGTGCGATGCCCACATGGCTCTGCGCCGCCCGTGCGGCGCGCTCGGCAAGGGCCGGATCCACGCCGTCGCGCTTTACCAGCAGGGCGGCGACATCGGCGGCCGGCGGCAGGCGCAGCGCCACTGCCCGGCATCTCGAGCGGATGGTCACCAGGACGTCCGCGGGGGAGGGGGCACACAGCATCCAGATGGTGCGCGGGGTGGGCTCCTCGATGGCTTTAAGCAGCACATTGGTGGTGCGCTCCGCCATGCGGTCGGCGTCCTCCACCACGATGATCCGCCAGCGCGCCGAGGAGGGCCGGTTGCCGGCGGTGGCCACGAGTTCGCGGGCCTCTTCAATGGTGATGGTCACCTTTTCGGTGCGGACAAAGGAGACGTCGGCGTGGGTTTCACCCAGGATGGTCAGGCACGCCGGGCAGGCGCCGCAGCCGCGCATGGCGACGTCGTCCTGGTCGCAGTTCAAAGCTGCCGCGAAGGCCTTGGCCGCATTGGAACGGCCCGAACCCGGAGGCCCGGTGAACAGCCACGCGTGGGTGAGCCCCTCACCCATGGATGCCTGCCGCAGCTGGGCGACGACGGCTGGCTGCCCCTGCAGGTCATCCCAGACGGTCATGGCTGCGTTTCCGTAGTTGCAAGGAGCTTTTCGACACGTTCCAGGATCAGTCCCGCAATTTCCTCGACGGGCCGTCCCGCCTCGAGGACGAGGTAGCTCTCCGGCCGGTCCTCCGCGAGGGCCAGGAAGGCCTGCCGGATCCGGGCGTGGAACTCGTCTGCTTCCGATTCCAGCCGGTCCTCGGCAGCGTCCCCGGCGGTGCGGCGGCTCCGCCCCTCCGCCGGGTGGACATCAAGGAGTACCGTCAGGTCCGGCTGCAGCCCGGACGTGGCCCATTCGTTAACACTGCGGACGGCGTCCGTGCCGAGGCCGCGGCCTGCACCCTGGTACGCCACCGAGGAATCGATGTAACGGTCCGTGAGCACCACGTCGCCGCGGGCCAATGCCGGCCGGATGACCTGGCTGGCGTGCGCGGCCCGGGAGGCGGCGAAGATCAGGGCCTCGGTATGGGCATCAATGTGGCCGTGGCCGTGGTCCAGCACCAGGGAACGGAGCTTCTCGCCGATGGGCGTCCCGCCGGGTTCCCGGGTGCGCAGCACGGTGAGGCCGCGCGATTCCAGCGCGCCAGCCAGCCGGGCCGCCTGCGTTGACTTGCCGGCACCGTCACCGCCCTCGAAGGCGATGAAAAGTCCGGGGCTCTGCATATTCACCTATCCAGCCTACCGATTTCCACAGACGAAAATGCCCGGTGCCCCGTTCTGTATGTCGCCGGAAGCGGCTACTTTCCGCGCAGGCAGGCAGCCAACGTACCCTGTGACCATGAGTCTTTCCGATCAGCACGCCGCCTCCCTGTCTGCCGAAACGGTGGTCGTGGCCGCCGGCCGTCCGCCCCGCGAACACGATGCGCCCGTCAACCCGCCCATCGTGCTCTCGTCCACGTACTTCGGCACCGGCGCGCTGGACGACGGCGACCGTGGCTACGGCCGCTACTCCAACCCCACGTGGGACCCGTTCGAAGAGGCCCTCGGCCAACTCGAGGGCGCGTCGCTGCCCGGACTCCTTTACTCCTCCGGCCTGGCCGCCGTCAGTTCCGCACTCTCCCTGATCCCCAACGGGGGCGTCCTGGTGATGCCGTCCCACAGCTACTCGGGTTCGCTCGTCATGGCCGCCGAGCTGGCTGAGAAGGGACTCCTGGAGCTCCGCACCGTGGACATCGCGGACACTGACGCCGTCCGCGCGCAGATAGCCCCGCAGGGCGGCAAAGCGGCGGACATGCTGTGGCTGGAAAGCCCCACCAACCCGATGCTCGGCATCGCGGACATCCGCGCTCTCACGCAGGCCGCGCACGACGCCGGCGCCGTCGTCGTCACGGACAACACCTTCTCCACGCCTCTGGTGCAGCAGCCGCTCAGCCTGGGATCCGACGTCGTTCTTCACTCGGTGACCAAGTACCTGGCCGGCCACAGCGACGTGGTGCTGGGCGCCCTGGTGACCTCGGATGCGAAGCTGCGAGAAACCCTTCTTCACCACCGCATCATCCACGGCGGCATCGCCGGGCCCTTCGAAGCGTGGCTGGCGCTGCGGGGGCTGCGGACCCTGGCCCTGCGGATCGAGCGTTCCCAGGCCTCGGCAGCGGTGCTCGCCGAGCGGCTGAGCGCCCATCCGGCCCTGGAGAGCGTGCGCTTCCCGGGCCTGGTGACCGACCCGGGCCACGATTTGGCCAAGTCGCAGATGACGGGCTTCGGTTCCATCCTCTGCGTCCAGGTCGCCGCGGCCGGCGGGCTCAGCGCCTCCGAAACCGCGGACGAGCTGGTCCGTGCCCTGAACCTGTGGCTGCCCGCCACGTCCCTTGGCGGGGTGGAGTCGCTCATCGAACGGCGGCGCCGGCACGCCGCCGAACCCGTCAGCGTTCCCGAGAACCTGGTCCGGCTGAGCGTCGGGATCGAAAACGTCGAGGACCTCTGGGCCGATTTGAAGCAGGCGCTGGACGCGCTGGACCGATAGGCTGGGCTGGTGGACGGACGACTACTGATTTTTTACGTTGAGAGCACGGTCTACTACATCCTGGGGCTGATTGCTTTGGCCCTTGAGGTGTGGGCCTTCTTTGACTGCGTCCGCCACCGGCCCAACGCCTTCGAAGCTGTAGGCAAGCGCACCAAGACGTTCTGGCTGGCATTGACCGGCGGCAGCCTGGCCGTCGGGGCGCTGTCCGTGCTCGGCGGCGGGTCGGGCGGCCTCCTCGGACCGCTGGGTCTGTTCGGCCTCGCAGCCGTGGTGGCGGCCTCCGTTTACCTCGCCGACGTCCGGCCGGCCGTGAAGGACGCAGGCCGCGGCGGCAGCCGGAACATGGGGCCGTACGGCCCCTGGTGACCTAGCCGGGTGCCACGGCTTCCCAGCCGACCGTAAGTTCCCCGAGCCGCCAGCGCGAGGGGCCATCATGTACCGGCCACCCGCCGTCGAGCAGTGCCCGGCACATGGCAGTCCACCGTTGCCGGTTCCCGAACGGCGCCAGCGGAGCCGCCTCCAGCCACGCTTGGTCCATCGCCTGCAGCAGCGTGTTGATGCGTTCGCCCTGGACATTGCGGTGGATGAGGGCCTTGGGCAGCCGTTCGGCGACCTCGGACGGCAGCACGAAACTCCCGAACCGGACCGACATGCTGAGGCTTAGGGGACGCCCGGCATCCAGGGCAACCCATGCGGAGCGGCGGCCGATCTCGTCGCACGTCCCGTCGATGAACAGGCCTTCCGGAGCCAACCGGCCCTGCACCAGTTCCCAGATGCCGCGGACATCCGCTTCCTCGTACTGCCGCAGCACGTTGAACGCGCGCACAAACACCGGGTTCCCGGGCACCGGAAGTTCGAATCCGCCGTTGTGGAAACTCAGGCCAGGGCGCTCCAGGGCCTTCGCCGCGAGGACCCGTTCCGGTTCGATTTCGATCCCGCAGACGCGCACATCCGACCGTACGGCCCGGAGCCGCTCAAAGAGTTCGACGGCGGTGGCCGGCGAGGCGCCGTAGCCCAGGTCCACCACGAGCGGGTCAGCCGCCCTCCGCAACCGCCAGGCCTGCGGACCGGCCAGCCACCGGTCCAGCCGGCGCATGCGGTTCGGGTTGGTGGTGCCGCGGGTCACATTCCCCACCGGCTTGCCACGGCTGCTCCGGCTGGTCACCACCCGTTCTGCTTTCTGCACCACGGCCCCAGCCTATCGGGCGGCGCTGGGATGCGGCCCCGTCGGGCGGCGCCGCCGCGTGATGTAACTCTCGGCGCCCGCGGGCCGTGCTCGGCTAGGATGAAAATCATGACTTACAAGTTGATTCTGCTGCGCCACGGCCACAGCGAATGGAACGCCAAGAACCTGTTCACCGGCTGGGTGGACGTTGACCTGAACGACCAGGGCCGCGAGGAAGCAGCACGCGGTGGGGAACTGCTGGTTGAGAACAACGTTCTCCCGGACATCCTCTACACGTCGCTCCTGAAGCGGGCCATCAACACGGCCAACATCTCGCTGGACAAGGCTGACCGCGGCTGGATCCCCGTCAAGCGCGACTGGCGCCTGAACGAGCGCCACTACGGTGCGCTGCAGGGCAAGGACAAGGCCCAGACCCTCGCCGAATTCGGCGAGGACCAGTTCATGCTGTGGCGCCGTTCCTACGACACCCCGCCGCCGCCCCTGGACGACAGCAGCGAGTTCTCCCAGTCCCGCGATCCGCGCTACGCGGACCTCGGCGACGCCCTGCCCCGCACCGAGTGCCTCAAGGACGTCCTCATCCGCCTGCTCCCGTACTGGGAATCGGACATTAAGGAAGACCTGAAGGCCGGCAAGACCGTCCTGGTCACCGCCCACGGCAACTCGCTGCGCGCCCTGGTCAAGCACCTGGACGGGATCAGCGACGACGACATCGCCAGCCTCAACATCCCCACCGGCATCCCGCTGGTCTACGACCTGGACGAGAACTTCCAGCCGATCACCCGCGGCGGAACCTACCTCGATCCCGAAGCCGCCGAACAGGCCATCCTGGCCGTCGCCAACCAGGGCAAGAAGTAACCAGCTGCCCGGCGCTGGCTGAGCCTGTCTGCACCAAAAACGGACGACGCCGGCCGGTCACCTAAGGTGTCCGGCCGGCGTCGTCCGGTTTTGGGGCAGACAGGCTCAGCCCGCGCCGGGCCGCTGGGTACATCTTGCCCAGGTTGGCGACGGCCAGGATGGCCGGGTCGG